>NZ_CP119567.1:0-600000 GCF_029277445.1 Pararhizobium qamdonense
ATGCCGCAAACCGCCGAAAAAACAGTCCCTTTAGCCGAAGGTTTGACAGCCTTGATGGAGCGGCATGCCGAAGCGCTGTCTACGCAGCTTCAGGCACATCACCTTAAGGTCTTCCCGCCGACCGCGCAAAAGGGAATCCGAACCTTTGGGCCATCGGAAACAGCCAAGCTGCTGGGTGTGGGCGAATCGTATCTTCGGCAAATTGCCGGCGATATGCCGGAGCTCAATGTCAGCACCAGCCCAGGCGGGCGCCGGATCTTTTCGATTGAAGACATCCACGGCATCCGCAAACATCTGGATCAGATCGGCCGCGGCAACCGCCGCTATCTGCCGCACCGCCGAGGTGACGAGCAGCTTCAAGTCATTTCCGTGATGAACTTCAAGGGCGGCTCCGGAAAGACCACGACGGCTGCCCATTTGGCGCAATATCTGGCCATGCGCGGATATCGCGTTCTCGCTATCGATCTCGATCCGCAGGCAAGCCTTTCGGCCCTGTTCGGCAGCCAGCCGGAAACAGATGTCGGCCCGAACGAAACGCTCTATGGCGCTATCCGTTACGACGACGAACAGCGGCCGATTGAGGAGGTGGTTCGTGGCACCTATATTCCCGACCTACACCTTATACCCGGCAATCTCGAACTGATGGAGTTTGAGCACGATACGCCCCGCGCGCTCATGCAGCGCAAGGAAGGCGATACCCTGTTCTACGGCAGGATCAGCCAGGTCATCGAAGATATCGCTGATAATTACGACGTCGTCGTCATCGATTGCCCGCCGCAGTTGGGTTATCTGACGCTGTCGGCGCTTACAGCCGCTACATCGATCCTGGTGACTGTACATCCGCAAATGCTGGACGTCATGTCCATGAACCAATTTTTGGCCATGACGTCGAACTTGCTGCGCGAGATCGAAAATGCCGGAGCCCGCTTCAACTTCAACTGGATGCGCTACCTGGTCACTCGCTTCGAGCCCAGCGATGGGCCGCAGAACCAGATGGTGGGCTATCTCCGCTCGATCTTCGGCGAGAATGTTTTGAACTTTCCGATGCTGAAGACAACAGCCGTCTCGGATGCCGGCCTGACCAACCAGACATTGTTCGAAGTCGAACGCAGTCAGTTCACGCGATCAACCTATGACCGCGCCTTGGAGGCGATGAACGCTGTGAACGATGAAATTGAATCACTGATCAAAAAAGCATGGGGTAGAACCGCATGAGCCGGAAGGATCTCCTCGGCGTTTCCGTAAACGTCCCGACTGTCGCGCAGGATGGCCCGCCAAAAAACCGCGCCATGCCGCTTCTGGGCGTCACTCGCAAGGAACGCGATCCCGCGACCAAGCTGACGGCCAATATTGGCAACGCCTTGCGTGAGCAGAACGACCGGCTCGGACGTGCCGATGAAATCGAGCGGCGCCTGGCAGAAGGTCAGTCCGTGGTGGACATGAACCCTGCGGATATCGATCCGTCCTTTCTGCAGGACCGCATGCCGGGTGAAATCGACGGCCTGATGGATTCTATTCGCGAGCAGGGCCAGCAAGTGCCTATCCTCGTGCGCCCTCACCCGTCTTTGCCTGGACGTTACCAGGTCGCATTCGGCCACCGCCGCCTTCGCGCCGTGACGGAACTCGGCCTGTCCGTAAAGGCAATCGTTAGGGATTTGACGGACGAGCAACTCGTTGTCGCGCAGGGCCAGGAAAACAGCCAGCGTCAGGATTTGACCTATATTGAAAAGGCGCGCTTTGCAGACCGGCTGAAGGCGCAGTTTCCGCGAGAAGTGATCATGTCGGCCATGTCGCTCCACAAGGGCGATGTGTCGATCATGCTTTCCGTGGTTTCGCGCTTAACCGGAGACTTGATCGACGCGATTGGGGCCGCGCCGGGAGTAGGGCGCCGCAGTTGGGCAGACCTCGCGGACTTCCTGGAAAAAAACGATCGCTTCGGAGAAGCGACGGAATTCGTTTCTTCCGATGATATGCGCCGCCTGCCCTCAGATGACCGGTTCAAGGCCTTGCTCAGCTATTTGAAGCCAAAAGCGAAGAAGGCCGATCCTTTTATCTGGAAGACCAGTTCGGGTGTACCTTTGGCAAAGGTGACGAAAGCCAATGCCAAGCTCGACATTTCCATCGACACGCGAAAAGCCCCGGAATTTGCGGCCTTCGTGCTTGAACATTTAACCGCGCTGTTTGAGGAGCATCGCTCCAAAGCCCGCGCAAAAGATCAACAGACCAACGGAGAGTAAGCCGGGAAAAGAAAAAGGCCCCCTAAACGTTGCCGTCGTGGAAGCCTCTCTCGTCTAAGCAGCTAGAGAATCGCATTTCCTCGAATCACAGTCAAGTGTTTTGGCGCCGTTTTGGCGAGCGAATTTCTTTTGCCTTCTGAAAGGTGAGAGAGAATGCAGTTAGGAAGTGTGACGACGCCGTTCGGGCGGCGGCCGATGACGCTTGCGCATGTGCGGCGGCAAGTGGCATTGGCTGATATCAAGCCGGGCAAGACAGCAGACAAATGGAAAATCTTGCGAGACGCCTCCGCGTCGATGAGCATGCTCGGGATACAATCCAACAGCCTTGCGGTGCTGGACGCACTCTTGAGCTTCCATCCGGAGACCGAGCTGCGCGAAGGCGCCAATCTTATCGTCTTCCCGTCAAACATTCAGCTGGCGCTCCGGGCCCATGGAATGGCCGGCGCAACGCTCCGCCGTCACCTCGCCGTGTTGGTGGACGCCGGCTTGATCGCACGCAAGGACAGCGCAAACGGTAAACGCTACGCCCGCAAGGGCAGCTCAGGCACCATTGAAACGGCCTTCGGCTTCGACCTCTCACCTCTCCTCGCCCGCGCCGAAGAACTGGCCATTTCAGCCCAACAGGTAGTGGCCGACAGGGTCGCGTTGAAGGCAGCAAGAGAAAACCTGACAATATGCCGCCGCGATACCCGCAAACTCATCAGCGCCGCCCTCGCTGAAAGTGCTGACGGCGATTGGCTGGCGATCGAGGCCATGTACATTACCCTCGTCGAAAAATTCCCGGCATCGCCAACGCTGGAGACTGTCACATACCTACTTGATAAAATGCGGAGACTTCAGGAAGAGGTTCTCAAGAGACTGACTTTCAATGAAAAATCAGGAAATCTGAGCAGCAATGATGGTCATATTGAGCAGCACATACAGAATTCACATACCAATTATCCTACTGAATTTGAACCAAGCGCTCGAGCAGATCTGGCGCCAAAATCGAGTAATGTGCCACTCCACACAAAACCGATGAAGAATTTCCCACTCGGATTGGTCTTGAGGGCCTGCCCTGCGATCCTCGACTATGGACCGGGTGGAGATATCGGCAACTGGCGGGACCTAATGTCTGCGGCTGTCGTGGTTCGATCCGTTCTGGGGGTAAGTCCTGCAGCCTATCAAGATGCGTGCATGGCAATGGGTCAAGAGAACGCTGCCGTCGCAATGGCCGCTATCCTTGAACGAGCCAGCTTGATCAAGTCAGCCGGTGGATATCTGCGAGATTTGACCCGGCGAGCAGAACGAGGCGAGTTTTCGCTCGGGCCGATGGTTATGGCTTTACTGAGATACGGAGGTGACGGGGATAAACGATTGGGCTGATGGCTGGCTTCTATTGGAGTTTGCCACTGGAGTTTGCCACGGCAAACTTCTCACTCGGCCTAAGTAAGCATGTTTTGAGGCAACCGCGAACAGGGCACTCACGAGTGCTGTGCTTTCCACGTATCGCTTAAAATGTTTCTCAGAAAAGCTGATACCGTCGGCTTCATGACAGCTTCATTGACCTCAAGCTGAACGCTTTTTTTGAGCACGCGCTTTGCGGTATTAATTTTTGAAGGCAAGGATACTCGGTGCTGGACCGCGCAGATCGGTTGTTAACAGAGCTGGCGACTTGGGCTCGTGGTATGGGAAAGGCGGTCCCGCTTCGATGCGACGCGTTAGTCGAATCAGTGGATGTATACGCACAACTTCATATTTGGCGAAAGATCGACTTTGGACACAGACACGCATCAACCATCGCTTGGAGTGGCAGTTTGCCGCGGCAAACTTTAAAAACTCGATGACGCAACCCTGCAGTGCTGTTGTTAGATTATTGAATCTCCAGCGTCGCCTTGCGACATCGGTTTCAAATAACAGTCATGGAGGCGCAGCTGGCCGAGGTCATTTAAAACCGCAGTTGCGCGCACTTGAAAAAGCTGTCCCGATAAATACTTGATGCGTTTCTAGTAACCGATCGAAGGATCTTGGCATTCAGATGATTGGCAATCAGACCAGCAGAACCAGTGTTCATCTCCATGAAAGCGTCGCCATGCGGGTCTGCGGCTGATGCAAAGTGTTGTCCCGGCGATATCGACATGGGATTGCACACCGCACAGTTATCATCGGCCTTTGTTGCAATTGCATACGCCTCATCAAGCCAGATTGAAAAACTTCATTCGGTGCGGTGGGCAATTGCCTTTGTCATCCAGTCACTCCAATCGATCAGGTCCAAATTCGGCGACTTGAGTGATGACGATCAATTGCCTGTTCGATGAGCAGCCAGTAGCGGATGGGCGGTAAAGCGTGGCCTGACAGATAATTGTACGAGCTGGAATGGTCGGCCGTCGCCCGAACAGGTCGAAGCGGGGAGGGGATCAAAAATGCTAGGCCCGGTCTCCTGCGTCAGCTGACAGTCACCAAATGACCGGTTTCGCTGGTGGATATGTAGTTGATCTAATGTTTCGTGATTCGATCTTTTAACGCTGTGCGGGACAGCTAGGCGGTAGAGGCTTACGGTGAAGGTTGTCGGGCACCCATAGGAGAAATTGTCTGAATCGAGGCAGGCGAAAAAGGACTTATCGGACCGAAGCAAGACTGAGTTTTCGGCACCGGTACCTACGATGGTGTGAGTGTAGTTGCGACGAAAATTCGCAGAGCAATCCCGGAACTGTCTACGCAGATTGAATTGCTGCTATGAGCGGGATACGCGGTCCTGGGCGCGTTCGCGCAGTGTCAGAAAAAAACTCCTCGGCCTGCCGGCGATTTCGGCCCTTTCATGGTTGCTCCAGCGTGTTCGGACCAGACGCTTCGCTGGTTCTGCAAGAACCTGGTTTCGCAACGGAGGCCGGTATCCGCCATCGCGTGGGTCCGCGATATAAGTCGTTTTATCACAGGCGGCCGCAACTGGGAGAATGCCAACCCGGCTTTAGCTTTTCCTCGGGAACGGTGCAGGTAACCGCAATAGGGCAGGGGTGTTGATGCAGGCAGAAAATTTCCCAGCCAGCGTCAAAAGGCGCCGGTTATGCACCGATCGAAGCTATACAGACGTTGGTATTGCACGGTCGACGGCGGCGGACGAAATGGCAGGTTTCATGGCGAGAAGTTCGCTGGATTGGCGCTGCAGGTGATGGACGGCGATCAGTTAAACCAGTCCGTCAATCATCAAATGGTTTTGGGCGGGGATGAATGGCGAGCCGACGCCCCGTATGTTTTTGCCCACAAAACTCAGTGCAACAAAATTTCCGGGGCATGGTCGTCAATCGGGATACCTGTGATCGCTCCTTCACATCAGCTCCGAATAAGCTTTTTTTGACGAATGCTGCCTGGGGCATGACGTGTTACCGTGGCACTTCCTCACCGAGAACTCATCCTGTCAGTTCACATAGGCAGTGGGACAGAAGTTTTGATATTATCGTTCGTTTCACACGATCTCTATAATGTGCGGTTTATATAATTTTTATCGATTTAACCGCACATTGCTCTTATTACATCAATGAGTTTATTCGATCCTCGCGTGTAGATCACTGCCGCCTGTCTCCACTCGATACCACCTTTAACAGCCGCCTGCCAAAAAACCCTCACTCCATGAAAAATCATCCGGCGTCGATCGTCTTACGATCGTGTGTGTTTGTTTGATCCCTATCGAGATCGAACGAGCAAAAAATTGACGTCAATTGCAGATCAAGGGGTGAGAGAGTGTCGAGGGGAATTTTGAGTGTGGTACCGCGTCGATGGAGCCGTGTAGCGCTGGCGGGGGTTTCGCTTGTTGCGATATTGGCTGCGTCTGCGAACGCGCAGGAAGAACAGCGAAATGGGCAGGCCGGCCGCCAGGGCAGAAACGCGAATGTCGTGAATGGAAATGCGACGGCGCTGGAAAAGATCGTTGTAACCGGGCGCAGCAATGGAGAGGCGGTGTCCACCAGTACGATGGGACAGCCTCCAGCGCCTTACGCGGGCGGTGAGGTGGCGACGGGCGCAAGCCTTGGCATGCTGGGAAACCGGCCGGTTCGCGAGACGCCGTTCAGCGTTACCGCGCTGACGTCCAAGCTCATTCGTGATCAGCAGGCGCAGACCGTTGCGGATTTGACGCTGAACGATCCCTCTGTGCGCCAGGACGCGCCGATCTTTAGCGAACGCGACTCGTTCTTCATCCGCGGCTTCTCGGTCACCAATCTCGATACATTCTACGATGGCCTTCCGTATCTCGCCAATCCGCGGCGCAGCTTCCTTGAAGGCATCGAGCGCGTCGAGATCCTGAAAGGGCCGACCGCGTTCGTCAATGGTGGTTTAGGCCGTGTGGGCGGCACGATCAATCTCGTTCCCAAGCGCGCAACCGACGAGCCGCTGACACGGGTGACGACGACCTATATGTCGGATTCACAGCTTGGCACGCATCTCGACTTTGGTCGCCGCTACGGGCCGGAAGGTGAATGGGGGGTGCGGTTCAATGGCGCCTATCGCGGCGGTGATACGCGGCTTGATCACAATGAAACCGAAGTGGGCGTTGCAGCCCTTGGACTGGATTACCGGGGCGACCGGGTGCGCGCCTCGCTCGATGTCACTGCCTCGAAACAGGACATCAACGCGCCGACATCGCTTTTCAACGGCGCGGTTCCCGGCATCGAGATCCCAGAGGCACCGGACGGCGCGATCAATACGGCCAGCCCGTTCGAATATCATGACAGCACCCATCGCATGATTTCAGGCCGCGTCGAGTTCGACATTCTCGACAATACGACGATCTATGCCGCAGGCGGTGCCAGCCGCTACCGGGAGGACTTTTTGACGTCGTCCTATACGATCCTCAATTCGAACGGCGATGCGACGGCGAGCCTTGCCATCCAGCCGCAGCAAATCCAGGGATTTTCAGGAGAAGTCGGCCTGCGCTCGGAATTCGACACGGGGCCGGTTGGCCACCAGCTGGCGATTTCGGTGTCGAAAAGCCTCAACGAAAACTATCGCGGCAGCTTCCTCCCGGGCGCGCTCGGCCTGCCGCCTGCCTATCCCACAAACATCTACGATCCCGTCTACCTGCCGGATGGCTCGGTCGATACGAGCGGTTTCCCGCGCTCAAACGACCTCGTCCTGTTTGCCGATCTTCTCTCCACCAGCGTCGCCATCTCGGACACGCTCTCCTTCTTCGACGACCGGTTTCTGCTAACAGTTGGTGGCCGCTATCAGGATATCCGTTCCAGAGGGTTCAATACGCGTCCCGGCAATCCGGCCTTCCCGGTGGGAGACAGAAACTACCTCTACGAGGAGGATCGTTTCAGCCCGGCCGTGGCCGCCGTGGTCAACATCACCGACGACCTGGCCGTCTATGCCAATTACGTCGAGGCCCTGACGGAAGGCCCGATCGCGCCAGCCACGGCAGTGAACGCGAACGAGGTGTTTGCACCCTATGTTCACGACCAGAAAGAGATCGGCATCAAGTATGATCTCGGCTCCTTCATGCTCACGGCTGCCCTGTTCGAGATCCGTCAGAAAAACGGCTTTACCAATCCCGTCACAAATGTGTTCTCCGTCGATGGCTTGCAGGTCAACCGCGGCATCGAGCTTTCCGTCTTCGGCGAGCCGGTGAGCGGCGTGCGCCTTTTGGGAGGCGTGACGTTCATGGACGCACAACTGAAGAAAACGGCGGGCGGAACGTTCGACGGCAATGAGGTTCCCGGCGTGCCGAAGACGGCGATCAGTCTTTACGGCGAGTATGACACGCCCTTTGTCGAGGGCATGACCCTGACGGGCCGCGTCGTCTATGGTGGCAGCACCTATTACGACCGGGCCAACACGCAAAAGGTCGATGACTGGACCCGCATCGATCTCGGTGCCCGTTACGTCTATGAACGGGAAAACGGCAAGCCGATCGAATTCCGTGCGAATGTCGCGAACGTTTTCAACGAAAACTATTGGGCCTCGTCGGCTCGCGGCTTCCTCTCCGGAGGCGCACCGCGCACGCTGATGTTCTCCACGTCGGTTGATTTCTAACGACATCAACCTGGGATCATCAATGGATTGCTGCGATCGGCAATCTCAGTGAACTGAACGCGCTCGTTGGCGCGTTCAGTTGCCAACCGGGTATTTCTAGTCTTCGGCCAGCTGAGTTTTGGTCTAAGAGGACATGAACCCCGCACGATCGACCAGGAGCGTCGTCGCTCATGCTTCATCGCGAGGCCGTCATTTCTAAGAACGATTTTCTACCAACCTCATAGCGGTTAGCAAAATTGACCCGGTAGTAGCCGAATAATACCTGCTTTCTTTTCTTCGCCTTATAGTCTTCAGCGGGAGTAAGGGAGAGGGATGGCATGGCGAAGTTTGTGCACAGCATGATCAGGGTGTTGGATGAGGCCCGCTCAGTTGATTTCTATGGACGCGCCTTCAATTTGAAGGTTGCGGATCGTTTCGATTTTGAGAATTTCACACTCGTCTATCTCTCCAATCACGAAAATACCTTCGAACTCGAACTGACCGTCAACAAAGGGCAGGACGGGCCATACGCGCCTGGCAACGGCTATGGGCATTCCGCCTTTGTCGTGGATGATGTCGATGCCGAACATGCCCGTTTCGAGGAAGCTGGGTTTTCTCCGCGCAAACTGGTGGATTTCGAACATGACGGCCGCAAGCTGGCGCGGTTTTTCTTCGTCCAGGACCCGGACGGCTACCAGATCGAGGTCATTCAAAAACAGGGAAGGTATCGCTGACAGCGAACGGCACGACGCGTTTTATCATGGGAGGAAGCTATGAAGACTACGAAACGGAGGCTGCTGATCGGCAGCGCGACGGCAGCATTGATGACATCGACCTTGGCGAAGGTTGCCTTTGCCAAATTGCCGCTTGGCCAGGGAAGGTATCCAGACAGCCATAAGACCCTGGTGCGGATGATCAAGGTCATGTTCCCGCACAAGAAGTTTGGGGACGGTCCATACGAGCGAACGGCCGACACGGTCTTCACCGTGGCGGCCAAGACCCCCGCCGGCAATCTCGCCTTGTTAAGCGCGTTGCAGGACCTGCAGGAGAGCGGCTTTAACGCTCTGGATGGCAAGGCCGCCCTCGCCAAGCTTCAATCCATCCAGGACACCGACTTCTTCAAGCTCGTGAAAGGCACCACCGTCACGACGCTCTATGACGACGCGGAGGTCTGGAGTGCTCTCGGTTATGAAGGGCCGAGCTTTGACAAAGGCGGTTACCTCAAGCGCGGCTTCAACGATCTGACATGGCTGCCCGAGCCCAGAATTGAGGAATATGCGGGAGCAGGCCAATGAAACAGATCGCAAAAGACGAACAGGCTGTCGTGATCATCGGATCGGGAGCGGGCGGCGGGACGTTGGCCTATGAGCTGACCAAGGCGGGTATTGCCTGCGTTCTTCTCGAAGCCGGCGCCTATCTGAAGAACGAAGACTACCACAATAACGAATGGGAAGCGTTCCAGCAGATGGCTTGGCTTGACGCTCGCACCACCAGCGGTTCCTGGCGGATAGCCAAGGACTTCCCCGGCCTGCCAGCGTGGATCGTCAAGGCCGTCGGCGGTTCGACCACCCATTGGTCGGGTGCAACGCCGCGCTTCAAGGACTATGAATTCAAGGCGCGCACAACCTATGGCGAAATCGCCGGGGCGACGCTGCTCGACTGGCCGATTACGCTCGCCGATCTGGCGCCCTACTATGACAAGGCGGAGATCGCGATGGGATCGACCCATCGCCATGGCCGCCCGGCACTGCCGGCCAACAACAACTATAAAGTCTTTGCAAACGGCGCTGAACGCGTTGGCTACAAGCTCTATGCGACCGGGCCTTACGCGACAAATGCCGAGCCCTATGACGGCCGGCCGGCATCGATCCAGGACGGTTTCAACTTCCAGGGCGACAAGAGCAAGGCCAAGTGGAGCACGCTCGTGCGCGAAATCCCTAGAGCTCTGGAGACAGGTCTTTTGGACTTGCGCCCGGAAAGTCATGTCGTGCGAATAACCCATGACACGTCCGGAAAGGTCGATACGGTCGTTTACGCAGATAAAAGCGGCGCGCTGCATGAGCAGGCTGCCAAAATCGTTTGCGTCGCCGGCAATTCCATCGAAACGGCACGGTTGCTGCTACTGAGCGAAAGCAGCAGGTTCCCCAAAGGACTAGCCAACAGCTCGGACCAGGTGGGCCGCAACTACATGCGGCATCTGACCGGATCCGTCTACGCACGATTCGACAAGCCCGTGCATATGTACCGGGGCGAGACCATGGCCGGTATCATTGCGGACGAGTCCGTTCACAAACCCGATCGCGGGTTTGCCGGCGGCTATTACATGGAAACGCTGTCTCTGGGTCCGTCATTCCTTGCCGCCTTTGCCGAGCCGGGTGCATGGGGTCCGGAGTTTGCTGAAATCATGGATGCCTATGACAACACGGCGGGCATGTGGATCGTCGGCGAGGACATGCCGCAGGCAACGAACCGCATTACTCTTTCCGCTACCGTCAAAGACCAATGGGGCCTTGCCGCCCCAAACGTGCATTTTGACGATCACGCCAATGATGTGGCGATGCGGACATATGCCTATGATCACGCACAAAAGCTCTACGCGGCTGTTGGCGCCATCGATTCCCACCGCACTCCGCCCTATCCTTCGACCCATAACCTTGGGACATGCCGCATGAGCGAGAAGGCGGAAGACGGGGTTGTCGACAGATGGGGCCGCGCGCATGACGTTCCCAACCTGTTCGTCTCGGACGGATCGGTGATGACGACGGGCGCTGCCGCCAACCCGACCTTGACGATCGTCGCACTGGCCATCCGGCAGGCCGAATATATCGCGGATGAGCTCAAGAAGGGCAATATCTGAAGTTGGACAGGGGCCGCAGCGCTGCGGCCCCTGTCCATATTTCCAAGCCATGCTATCCTGATTGCGGAGTGGAGAAGGACCGGACCGTGTGCAGATTGTTCATCGGCGCAAATTCGCAGCTTTGGGAAAGCCAGACGCGCTCCATCCGCATGGATGGAATGGTGACGAGCGTACGGCTTGAGACGATGTTCTGGACAGTGCTGGAAGGGGTCGCCGCAAAAGACGACATGAATGTTCCCCAGCTTCTGCACCAGCTCTACAACGAGTCCATCGACGAGGGTCACGATCTCGGCAATTTCACATCGTTCCTAAGGGTCTGTTGCCTCCGGTATATCGATCTCCAGCTTAAAGGCCTTCTGGCGCCGAACGGTCAGAATATCCTCTCGACGGACGAGATCCTCACCATGGAGGCAAAACTCCACCATCTGCAGACCGAAAAAGTCACGGTCCCCTCGCAAAAACATTAGGTGTTGCGGTACTTTTTATGAGACCGAGGATATTGGAGCTTTTGGAAATATCCGGAAGCCGTTCGCTCTGTTGCGGGCTCTTGATCCGAAGAACTGTGGAGCCACCAGGACAACCTTCTGTCGTCCACCACTCTCGCAAACTCAAAGTAGGCAATCCCCGACGCTACATTTTGGCAGGCAAGGCCTTGGCCAACTCGTCGATCGCCAACCGGACACCGAACGGCACATGCGCCGTCTTCATCCACACCGCATGCACCGGATACGGAAACCGGCTCTCGTTAGGAAAGACGTTGACAAGAGCGCCAGCGTCGAGCCTGCCTTTGACCAGCCATAGCGGCAGCCACGCAAGGCCTTCTCCTGCGACTGCGGCGTCGGCGATTGCGTCCAGATCGTCAAGACGAAAGCGTCCGCTGACAGCGATCTTCACATCTGGCCCGGGCTCTCGTGGGAATACCCATGGAGCGACAATTCCTGAGCGGCGGTAGAGGATCGCCTTGTGAGCCTCGATGCCGGAAATCGTTGATGGCGCCTCGCTCGCTTGCAGATAGGCGGGAGATGCGACAACGATCATGTTCTGCGTTGCGAGCCGCCGGGCGATATGATCCGTCCTGTCCGCCAGCTCTCCGGTGCGGACAGCGAAGTCGTATCCCTCTTCCGCAAGGTCGCTGATGCGATCAGTCAAGGAGAGGTCGAGCTGGAGCGCCGGGAAGCGGCGCGCCAACTGCAAAAATATAGGCATCACGCAAAGCCTGCCGAAATGGACAGGCAAACTGACCCTCAGCCGCCCGCGGGGCTGCGCCAGATCCTCAGCGACCAAAGCGTCGGCGGCGTCTGCCTCCGCCAGGATCGAGCGGCATCGTTCGTAATACGCTTTGCCGGGCTCCGTCAAACTTTGCTTTCGCGTGGTACGATGCAGCAGCGTGACACCAAGACGGTCTTCGAGAAATCGTACATGCTTGCCCGACCATCGGTCCGGAAATCTCGAAAGCGTCCGCAGCGGCGGCGAACGATCCAAGCTCCACCGCCTTGACGAAAACTGCCATGCTGGTCAAACGATCCATATTCGAAACCACTGGTTAGTTCTGGGGTTAGCGATCGGCCATTTATTCCTTCGCGCACGAGATTCATAGATCATTCCAAACAATATTGGGAGTGATCATCATGGCACGCGCTATCGTATTCCACCGGCATGGCGGACCGGAGGTGTTGCGGATCGAGGACATCGACACGCCTGTTCCTGGCCTCAGTGAGGTTCGCATCCGCGTAAAAGCGTTGGGGCTTAACCGCGCCGAAGCGCTGATCCGGGAAGGCACTTACATCGAAAAGCCGACATTTCCGGCACGGCTCGGACTTGAGGCATCCGGCATCATTGACGCGGTCGGCGCAGGCGTCGAAGGATTGTCGCTTAGTGATGCGGTCAGCGTCATTCCTCCGCTATCGATGACCACCTATCCGACCCATGGCGAGTTCGCCGTCCTGCCGGCCGGCCATATCGTCAAACACCCCGCAAACCTTGGCTGGGAGGAAGCCGCCGCTGTCTGGATGCCATTCCTGACGGCCTATGGCGCCCTTGTGGATCTGGCGCAATTGCGTCCGGGCGAGCCCGTTGTCATCACCGCAGCATCGAGCAGCGTGGGCATTGCCGCGATCCAGATTGCCCGCAGGATCGGCGCCATCCCTCTTGCGCTCACCCGCACATCGGCGAAGCGGCAGGCTTTGCTCGACGCCGGAGCGGAACATGTGATCGCCACCATGGAAGAGCCGCTTCCCGAGCGGCTGCGGCAGATTGCCGGTTCCAACAATATCCGGGTCATTCTCGACGCGGTCGGCGGGCCGATGGTCGGCGCGCTTTCGGATGCCATGTCAAAAGGCGGCATCCTCATCGAATATGGCGGTCTCGATCCGCTGCCGACACCGTTTCCACTGGCTGCAGCTTTATCAAAGAGCCTGACCTTGCGAGGATATCTGGTGCACGAACTCATCCGCAATTCGGCCCGCCTGGAACTTGCGAAGGCCTTCATTGTCGAGGGACTGACCTCCGGCGCGTTCACGCCGCAGATCGCCAGGACCTTCGTGTTTGACGATATCGTCGAAGCTTACCGCTATCTCGAATCCAACACGCAGTTTGGCAAGGTTGTCGTCACTCTTTAGGCGCGGGTAAATGCTGGACGAGCAGCCATGGGAACATGGCGCCAACGTTCAACGAACTGCATGCGTCGGAGTAGAAGGCGCCGAAGCGGGTATCGAAGAATATCTCGAAATCAAGGCTTTCCACATGGCTGGCCTCACCTGAGCCCGGTTAAACTCAGGAGCACTAAAGGCGCACCCAGTCATCGTCCAAACTGACGTTGCGCGTATCTCTCTCCATAGAGCCGGTCACCCACAGCTTGAAGGCAGGACAGTTCTTCGTTCTCATGGCTGAGCCGATGGTTGAGCAGCCGTTCAAGGCCTTCGGTGCGAAATGTCCGCATTGCGGGATCGGCGGTGCGATCGGTTGACTCGTGAGGGTCTTCTGTGAGGTTGTAGAAGACCGGCGGAAGGCCGGGAAAATGGACGTATTTGAATTCCGATGTGCGGACGACATGAAGGTTACAGAGTGCGGAAGGCAGGCTCAGTTGGCGTTCGAATGTGAGGTCGCGCAAATTCCGGAAATCGTGGCTCCAATATACGGCATCCCGCCACGCCGTCGATTGCCCCATCAGATGCGGCAGAAGGCTTCGGCCATCGAGATTGATATCGTGTTCCAAGCCCAGGAGATCGATGAGTGTCGGAAAAACGTCGACGGCTTCGGTGAACGCGCCGATGGTCTTGCCGCCGGGCATTCCAGGTGCCCGGATGATCAGCGGGATGTGGGCTGAAGCGTCAAACCAGCCCAGCTTTCCCAGCAGGCCATGATCGAAAAGCTGTTCACCATGGTCGCCGGATAGGATGAAAATCGTGTTCTCCCACGAATTCCCAGCCTTTAGCGCGTCGATAATACGCCCGACGTGAAAGTCGACCTCCAGGGCGAGTGCGGCATAGGCCCGGCGAATGGCGCGGATCACCTCGGGGGAGGCTTGGTGCGGCGCTCCGCTCGCGTTCGGAACAAAGCTTCCAACACTGAGCGTGTTTCGGTAGGCTTGCATCAATGGGTGTTCGGCTTTCGCCCTGTAAGGAATTTGGGGCAACTCGACAGACTGCATGTCGATCTGTTCAAGCCAATGGCTCGCTGCGGCAAACGGTGGATGCGGTGCGATATAGGATATGTGGGCAAAGAGGGGCTCGGTCCCCTGTGTCGAAAGATGGGCCAGAAATCGATCGGTGAGGAAGGCCGTCTCGGAATCCTCGGCGTCGAAGACGGTGGGTTCCCCAAGATTGCGAAGTTTGAAGACCTGGTCCCGTCCTTTCGACGGATCGGGAACATTGATGCCTTTTTTTATTAGATGGGCGATCCATGGCCGCGCCGCCTCATCGAGCAGGCAGCCGATGTCGAGGCCGGGAGCGACATTTTCATAATTCGCCCGCGCCGGATCGCCGGCCGTCAGCTGACGCGGGTCCAACGTCGTATCGGTGTAGCCGAATAGAATGGGCGCATATCCTACCGCGCGTGCCGCCTGAAACAGCGTACGATGCCGGGCATCCAGAGGACTGCCATTTTGAATGGAGCGATGTTTGTGCGGATACAGTCCCGTCAACAGGCTGGCGCGGGCTGGTCCACATGGATAGGCTTGGCAATAATGCGCGGCAAAACTCACGGCTTCTGCCGCCAGGGCATCCAAATTGGGCGTGTTCAGCCAACTCTTGCGGCCAGGTGCAAGATCGCCGCGCCACTGATCGACCGTGATGAAGACCACATTCGGGCGTTTTGAGACGTCAGTTTGCGAAGACATGCGCATCCTCGGACCGAAAAGCAACATTCAGCTGGTCTCCAGCGCGCACAGTTCTTACGTCGCGGCTTGCAGCGTCGAGGCTGAGGCGAATCTGGCCATCGGGACCTTCGGCGACGAGGTTGAGGCGCGTGACAGGCCCCTGATATAACCGGGCCTCGACCTGGGCCCGCAGCCCCTTTCCGTCGCCACAGATCATCAGGTCTTCGGCGCGAACGAAGATCGGCACGGGGCCGCTCTGCGCCGGTGACGGCAGCGTGAAAAAGTCTCCAAGGCGAAGCATGCCGTCCCGTGGCTCAAGGAGAATTCGATTGCGTGTCCCAACGAAATTGGCAGCAAATTCGGTTGCCGGGCGATCGTAAAGTTCTTCGGGGCTGGCAACTTGATCGATATATCCGCCTTGCATGATGACGACGCGATCGGCGATGGCCAGCGCCTCGGCCTGATCATGCGTGACGAGGATTGCCGTTGTGCCAACCGCCTTTTGGATACGTGCGATTTCATCGCGCAAATGATGGCGAACTTGCGCGTCCAGTGCCGATAAAGGTTCGTCCAGCAAGAGGACATCCGGGTTTGGAGCAAGTGCTCTGGCCAGAGCGGTGCGTTGCTGTTGGCCGCCGGACAACTGGTTCGGATGGTGATCGGCCCGCTCCGACATCCCAGTCAGATGCAGCAATTCGTCAACCCGCTTGGCAATCAATTTGGACGCTTCACCTGCGACCTTGAGCGGAAAGCCGATGTTTTCACGGACGGTCATGTTCGGGAACAGCGAATACCCCTGAAACACCATGCCAATACGGCGCTTTTGCACGGTCAATGCGGTGACATCCTTGTCTCCAAACAGAATACGTCCGCCATCCGGCTTGGCAAGCCCTGCGATGATGCGCAGCAATGTGGTCTTGCCGCATCCCGAGCTTCCAAGCAGCGCAATCATCTCTCCCTTTTTGATCTGGAGATTGATGCCGCGCAGGGCAGGCTTGTCATTGAAGCTCTTCGTGATGCTATTGATTGAGATCGGGGTGCTCATTTGGAAATCTTTCCGTTTGTCATGGCGTTGCCGTTGAGCCAGATCACCGCAACCGAAAGGACCAAGGTCACGACGAAGTTGATGATCGTCATTACTGCCAGAAGATTGTAGTCCGCATCCGCGCCCTTCAACATGTTCAAGAGATAGAGTTGAGCCGTCTCGAACCGCGTTCCCACCAGCATCTGCGCCAGGGCGATTTCGTTAAAGGACGTTCCGAAGGCCATGATCAAAGCGGTTGCGATGCCTGCCGTAACGTTCGGAAGAATGACATGCCCGATGGCTTGCCCGGTGTTTGCGCCGCAGCAGCTGGCAGCCTCGGTCAATTGTTCGACCCGTGCAGCGGCCATGGCATTGTCGAGCGTCCAGTATACGAACGGAAAGGCGATAGCGACATGCGAGAACATCAATAACCCGATGGTGCCCTGAAGCGACGGGAAATAGTCGCCCGTGAACTGGAGCAGCCCGAGTGCGATCACCAGGATCGGCAGTGCAAAGGGAATAGCCGCCACGACCTGCAGAACATTCTTGATGGCAGGGTTGACCACCCGCTGCCAGTAGATCGCCGGCAGTGCGAGGATCACCGTCACCAACGCGACGACGACAGCGAGCATTATTGTTCGCAACAGCACTGCCGTAAAGCGGCTGTCATGCATCGATTTGATCCAATGCGCGATCGTGTAACCCTCAGGCAAAGGGTTGGTCGTCCAGACCGTTGCAAGCGAATACAAAAATGTCGCAATCATTGGAAGGGTGACGTAGGCAACGATCAGGCTGAGAAAGCCCAGACCGTTCCAGCCGAACTGCGGTTTCAAAGCCATCTTGCGCCCCTTTTCAAGAGAATGCGGTAAAACAGCAGGGATACGAAGGCAAAGATCATCAGCAGCGAGGCCATGACCGGCATCCGGTTGTTACCAAACAGCGAGCCGAGCATGGTGCGGCTCATATCGAGCGTAATCAGCGGATAGGCCGGGCGTCCTTCGGAGGACAATGCAATCGGCAAACCGTAAAGGCTCAGCGATGACGTGAAGATCAGGATCCAACCGGCACCGATATAAGGAAGCAGCACGGGCAGCCCGACATATTGCCAGAACTGCCTTCGGCTCGCACCGCAGCATTGGCAGGCCTCCCACCAGTCGTCACGAATGAGCGCGACGGCAGGCAGGGTAAGAAGGACGAACATCGGCACGAAACTATATTCATAAGCGATCACAAAACCCCAAAAGCTGCTCGGCGGCGGCGGTGCGAAGTCCAGGCCAAGCGAGCGCATGGCCAAGGTGATCATGCCGTAAGCACCCAGCGTGGCCATAAAGCCGAAAGCCAAACCGATACCCGAGAAATTCTGAGCGACTGTCAAAAGTCCGAGATTGAAGATGCGCGACGCGTGTCCCATTTTAGTGATCAGCCAAGTCAAGGGCGTGCCAACAATTGTTGCAATCGAAGCCACGGTTGCAGCCAGCAGGATGCTGTTCAAGATTGCCTGCCGGGCAGAGCGGCTTGAAAGCACGTCACTCCAGTTGCTCAAGGTGAATCCAGATCCGGTGGCGTCTGCGAAACTGCCACGGATGAGGATCAAGCAGGGTATGACCAACAGGGAAATGCTAACGAGGATGATCGGCAGGGCCGGTCCCCATGCGAAAAGCCAGTGCCGGAGAGCCGCGACGAGGACTGATCGCCCCCGCCGGCTTTCCGGCGCAACGTCCTGTGCGCCGATGATCGACATTGTCAGCCTCCGGCGACTTCATCGACCCAATACTGCGCCAGTTGCGCGACATCAACGGCCGACCAATCGTCGATCTTGATGACATGCGCATACTGTTCGTCGGGCAGCCAGCCTTTGCGGGCCTCGGAAGGCAGGTTGAGATCGCCGAGCACCCACCGGATCGGACGCGCGCCGAATTTGGCGAAAGCGGTTTGAGCCTCGTCCGAAAGGACATAGTCCAAGAAAAGTTTGGCGATATTCATCTTGGCCGTATGGAAGCCGTTGATCATTGCCGCCGAGGGGGCGTAAATCGTCCCTTGCGGAATGATGACCTCGCAGTTGATACCCTTCTCCCGCAAGGCTGCAGCCTGTGCGATGCAATTGAAGTCGTACTTGAGCTGGATCGGCACTTCGCCACGCTCCATTGTCGCCGCATTGTTCGCGCCGGATGCCATCTGCGGCAGCAGCTTGCGGGCATAGTCGGCGCCCGGAGCCATATCCTTTTCAGAGCCGCCATGTGCATATGACCAGGCAAGAAACAGAGCCATCTGGGTGCCACCCATTCCAGATGCATCCACCGCACTGACGAGACCCTTGTACTCCGGCTTTAAAAGGTCGTCCCAGGTGCGCGGGACGTTCTTGACGACATCGGTATTGACGATCATCGCGGGCACACCGGCAAAGGTTGCCACCCAGCCACCCGTCTTCGCCTTCAGGCCGTTGGGAAGCTTGTCCGCTGATGGCGGCAGATAGGGCGGCAGCACGCCCCGCGCTTCGGCAACCGGTCCAAAGAGAATGCCGATGTCGCCAGAAACTGCGACAGGGTTGCCGCGCTCGGCCTCATATTTCAGAATTTCTTCCATTGATCCCATGTCAGTATCGATATGGGTATACGTAAAATCGTATTTCTTCGCCATCAACGCCAGCACTTCCCCATAGTTCGCCCAGTTATCGGGCATGCCATAGGTGATGTAGGTCTCGGCTTCCTTGCGCGCTGCTTCCACATCGGCAGCAGCCTTCCAATCGTCATTTGCGGCGAAAGCCGCACGGGGCAGCAGCGCTGCTCCGGTGGCCAGGGCCGTCATCGTCAACATCTTGCGGCGGCTCATCATTGTTGTGGTCATGGTGACATCTCCAAATCGGAAGGTTTCAGGTTGGATCAGGGGCGCTCGCCGGCGGCGAGATGACGGTCAATTTCGTCGATCACCGGCAGGAGATCGGCAATGGTTTCGATCGTGAAATGGGCACCGGCTTCGCGGAATTTCGCGGCGGCCTTCTCGGCCATTGCGGCGCGCTCAGCGGGCGTCACGGCGGCCAGTTCCTCTTCAGACAGACCAGTCTCGTTGCCGCTTAAAGTAAGGCCTATCGTCCAGGAACCGGCATTGCGGCCCTCGGAAATCCCGACGGGTGTGTCATCGACCTTGACCGTGAGATGGGCTGCGCTCAGATCAAGTTCGACGAAATTCAGAAACATGCCGGCTGCCGATGGCCTGCCGGCGATGACTTCGTCGCAGCAAACCAGGAAATCGGTTTCGACCTTCTGCTGCGCGGCGATAGGAAGAACCTGTTGCATGATTGTGCGCGTATAGCCCGTTGTCGATCCGATCTTCAGGCCTCGCTCGCGCAGAGCCATCAACGCGTCTGCAGCCCCTGGTATCGCCGCCGAATGGCTTGCGGCAGACGCGATATTGAGCGGCAGGAACGTCTCATAAACGAGATCGATAGCGGCTTGATCGGGGGCCTTTCCATAAACGCTCGCCCAAGCTTCGGCAACGCGCGGCTGGGTAAGGATTGCCTCGATATGGTCCCGTTTGGCACGGCCCATCGGCGCGCGCGCTTCCTCCAACAGAATAGTAACGCCGAGGCTGGCGAATGCTTCGATAAATGCGCCCATCGGGGCGCGCGATCCGAAATCGACGAGCGTGCCCGCCCAGTCGAAAATGACAGCTTCAATCTTGCTCATGCGAGGGCCTTTGCCGTTTCAGATTTGGGATTATAGAGGTCGGCGATCACTTGCTCTGCGAGAGCAAAGCCGGTGGACGCGCCCGTTCCGCCCGTGACCATGACCAGCCGGATGTTTTGTGCAGGGCGCTCGACCAGGATCGTGCGGGTCGCCGAAGACGTGTAACTGCCGCACCAGCGTTCCGTGACCTTCCGCGCCGGTAGGTCGAGGACCTCGTCAAAAACCTGAAGGATCAGATCATCGAAATCGGCGCGAGCGAAGGGGTCGGGCTGGGGGCCATAGGAGTGGCTGTCCCCCACGATCAGCGAACCATCCGCCGATTGAACAGTGATCAGATGGACGCCTGCTGCCCGGATCGCGGCCGCTTCGGCGTCGAGGCGGGCGATCAAAGGTTGCGCACACTCGAGTTGGGAAAAGCCCTCATACCGGGCGAGCGAGTGGTCCGACATCATCGCCGATGCAAATGCCGGCATATTCTGAGCGGTCACGCGCAGCATCTGCAACGTGCATTTCGTCAGATCGCGCGATGCGATCAGTTCCGGAAACAGGGTGCTGAAATCGTCGCCGGGGCAAACAACGATGCTTTCGCCTTTGACCATGCCGCCAGCCGTGACAACGCCGTCTTCCGTGACATCCCGTGCGGCCGTGCACCAGCGGAAATCGACGCCGTGGTGCTGTTCCAGCCATGCCGCGATTTTCGGGAGCGCCTCCCGGCTTTCGACGCGCAGTTCATGGGGCGAATAAAGGACATCTAGGAGACCGCCCTGCCTCAGAGGCGGCAATTTTTTTATCGCTTCATCCTGCGACAGAAGCCTGCAACCAGCGCCCATGTCTGTGGCAAGAAATCCGTGCAGGACATCTGAGGCCTCTGGCCGGTAGGCCGGCATCACCAATCCGCGTTGCAAAATCTGGATTCCGGCCAGATCCGCGACTTCAGCCCAAATGTCACGGCTGCGCCGGGCACGCGCCCAGTGAGCGCCCGCCTTCTGGCCGCTGATGGTGATAAAACCGAAATTGCGGATGGAAGCACCGTTGGCGCGTGCATCGCGATCGATCACGCAAACCGTTTTCTGAGCCTTGGTTGCAGCCAACGCCACGCCGAGGCCGACGATTCCACCCCCTACAATGACAACGTCATATTTGTCTCGCATAAGTCATTCCGTGCCGTTTGAGTACGACAGGACCTATGCCATTTGTATGTAACAAATTGATGAAATCAAAAATGTATTTGTCTAAATTATAAAAAAGCCGCAGCTGTCTCCTGGGCGATTTCGATGAACGACGCGATCTGCGGCCTGAGTTCGGCTCCCTTCAGGCAAACGAGATATTGGCCCACTTCGGCGCCATCTGCTTGTAACGACGCGATTTTTACATACTCATCCTCCTGAACCTCATGTTCCACCGCAACGCCAAGCCCGATACCTGCAGCGACTGCGGCATAGGAGACGTCGAGCGTGTTGACCGCCATCGCAACCTTTGGGAAAATCTTTTGGGCGGCGCAGATCGTGTCGAACTGACGGCGGGAGCCGGAGTTTTCGTTCCAGAGGACCATGGAGACACCGTCGAGGTCTGCAAGATCGATATGGGCATTGGCAAGCAGCGGATGATCGCGTTTCCCATAGACAACAAGCTTGCGGCGCGCCACCTCGACGGCATGAAGCCCTGCAGGCGCCTCCGGCGATGAAATTGAAGCCAGATGGATTTCCCCCCGCTTCACCGCCTTTAAGAGATCAAAACTGGGAGCGCCAAGCGTCGAAATCCGTATATCCGGATGGTGTGCAACAAATTTGGCGAGCGCCGGCATAATCAACCGGTGAGCGGAAAAACCCAGTGATAGCGTGCTGGCTTCCATCGCACTTTGTGCAGTCAAGCCGGTCTCGATCTCGTTAAAAAGGTCGAGCGCCAATCTGATACGCCCCAGCAATGCCTCTGCATCGGGCCGCACCGTGATGGTATAGCCATCGCGGTCAAAGAAGCGAATTTGCCATGCCGCCTCAAAAGTCTGGATCTGGTTCGAAATGGATGGCTGAGATAGACCCAAACTCTGTGCTGCGCGCGAAATTTGGCCGTGACGGGCAACCGCATCGACAGCACGGAGTTGGGCAAGAGACAAAGACATCGGCACACTTTCAAAATTGCATTGTGTCGTCGGACGAAACGAAGGCGCAGATATCCGGAAACGGAAATGGGCCAGGGCCAATAAGCCACACCTTCCAAATGCGTATAATGCGGAATGCCTGTTCCGACAAACCTCTCGGTGTAATTGCGGAACGGCCATGGTCTCAAAGTGCGAACAATGGGGGCCGCGTCGATGGAAAGGCCGGGCGGACAATTTTGTCCGGTCTTTCCCCGGCCGCGTTGGTGGGTTATCGACTGCCTGTTTGGCTTATGCCTCGAGCTGCATGGAAAAACGTCCAATCAGACGGCTGACATTTCCCGGTGAGAATACGTCCTCCAGCAGCAGATAGGCAGCACCGAACAGCGCGCTGTCGTCCTGTGCGGTGGAAAGCTCGATGGTGAGGTCGCGGGTCGCCAGGGGTAGGCAGCGTTGGTAGACCAGTTCGCGCACGCCAGACAGCAATAGGTCGCCGCTCTGCGCCAGTGTTCCGCCGATGACGATGAGGCTCGGGTTGATGATGCTGACGACATCGGAGATGACTTCGCCAATCGTGCGCCCCGCTTCCCTCACCAGCATCAACGCTTCAGGCTTGCGCTGTTCCACCAGTTCGATCACGTCGCGGGCGGTCTCGGCTTTAAAGCCGCGGGTGGAGAGATCGCGGGCGATCGCCCAGCCGGCGGCGCGGGCCTCGACGCAGCCGAACTTGCCGCAGCGGCAGAGGGGAGCATCGTCGGACAGGAACTGGATATGGCCGATATCGCCTGCGGCGCCCTGTGCGCCACGGAACAGATGGCCAGCCGCGATCATGCCGCTGCCGATGCCGGTGCCTATTTTCACGAAGAGCATGTCATCTGTGGGCGGAAAGCGGCGCCTGTGCTCGCTGATCGTCATCAGGTTCACGTCGTTTTCGACTGAAACCGGAACGTCGAAACGGGCTTTCAGGCGGCCGATAATATCGAAATCGTCCCAGCCGTGCAGAACCGATGGGCCGACGACGCAGCCACGCTTGAAATCCACCGGTGTCGGCAGGCTGAGGCTGATGCCCACGAAGAAATTGTGGGTTTTTGCTGCCTCCGCAGCCAGATCGGCAAATGCGTCCTCGATCTGCGTCAAGATGACGTACGGTCCGCTTTCGACGGTGAAGGGAATCGTCGTTTGCGCGATGATGGCGGGCTTGAGGTCCATGGCGGCGAGGTGGATATGCGTCTCGCCGATATTGGCGACGAGCACGAAGCCGCTTGCGGCATTGACGGCCAGCACCCGCGTCGGCCGCCCACCGCTTGGGAGCGTTTCCTCCGTTTCGCGCACGAGGCCGCTGAGGAGCAACGCGTTCAGACGCTGGGTGACGGTGACGCGAGACAGTCCGGATGCCTGCAGCAATTCGGCGCGCGATGATGCGCGTCGGGTGGCGATCAGAGAAAGTATGCCGCCGGCATCTTCCAGTGCCGGCTTGCCGTGTCCCTGTTCTGGCCTATCCATGCATTGCTCCTATTCAATGCCCCGTTTAACGGCAAAGCCGGTGGAGATAAAGGACGCGTTTTCACGTTTCAGCACGGTTATGTACAATTTCATCCATAATTAGGTTCCGTTTATCACAAGCCATTGGACTGCACGAACGGCCTCGAAGCGTCGTGTTGCCACGCAATAACGCCCCTAAAAATCGGTTGCGACGCAATATTTGTATAATAATATACAAAAGAGTTGTTTTACATATTTGACTTTATGCAAAAGTGATGCCCTAATCCTCTTGGCCTTTGAGGAGAGGCCAAGCTCGCCAGGAGCCGGAGGGGCTCCGTGGCATTGCTCTTTTGGGAGGAATTCATGCCGTTTCATCGCATGTGCGTATCCGCACGTTCCAATGCATTCAAAGCCGGGATCAGCGTGCTCGGTCTTTCGTTTGGCTTCGCTCTGAGCGCAGGCGCCGCTTCCGCGCAGGAAGTTATTGTCGGCCTCGTTACCAAGACGGAGGTCAATCCATTCTTCGTCAAGATGCGCCAGGCGGCGGAGGCCCGCGCCAAGGAAAAAGGGCTGAAGCTGATCGCCCGCGCCGGCAAGTTCGATGGCGATAACGAAGGCCAGGTTGCCGCGATCGAGGATCTGATCAGCGCCGGCGCCAAGGGCATTCTCGTGACGCCGAACAATTCGTCCGGCATGCTTGATATCATCAAGAAGGCGCGGGAAGCCGGTGTGCTGGTAATCGCGCTCGATACGGCGACCGACCCGGCCGAAGCCGTCGATGCGACCTTTGCGACCGACAATTTCGAAGCCGGCGTGCAGCAGGGTGCCTATGCCCGCAAGGCCATGGGCGACAAGAAGGCGGTCGTTGCCATGCTGGATGGGACGCCGGGCGGCACGGTCGATACGTTCCGCCATGATGGTTACCTGAAGGGCTTCGGCATTGCCGAAGGCGATCCGTCGATTGCGGGCGCCGCTATTACCAACGGCGCGCAGGACAAGGGGCAGGTCGGTATGGAAAACCTCTTGTCCAAGAATGGCGATATCAATGCCGTTTACACGATCAATGAGCCCGCTGCGGCCGGCGCCTATGCGGCATTGAAATCCTTCGGCAAGGAAAGCGACGTGATGCTGACGTCCATCGACGGCGGATGCGCTGGCGTTCGCGATGTCAAGGACGGCAAGATTGCCGCTACCGTCATGCAATTCCCTTACAAGATGGCCTCCATGGGCGTCGATGCCGTCGCCGATTATGCCGCCTCCGGCAAGAAGCCCAGTGGCTTCGTCAATACCGGCTCTTTCCTGATCACCGACAAGCCAGCGGAGGGCCTGGAATCCAAGGACACCGCCTGGGGTCTGGAAAACTGCTGGGGTGATTGATCCTCTTTCTCCCGGTGGGATCGCGTCAGGCTTATGCCGGTCGCGGTCCCGGCCGGGCGATCGTCCGTCGCGCTGGCGTGAAGCCTATAGCGCAAGACTTTGAGGCATGAGGTTTCCATGAACACAGCCATTGCTTCCGCACCCGATAGGCCGCGAAGCTGGAAGGCCCGTATTGTCGGTGCTCCTTCGGCGGGACCGCTTCTGGTTCTGATCGCGTTCTGCGTGATTTTCGCATTCACCAATCCGAGATTTCTCGCAACGCAAAATCTGTCGATCATCCTGCAGCAGACCGTCATCATCGGTGTTCTGGCCATTGGCCAGACGCTGGTCATCCTGACAGCCGGCATCGATCTGGCCGTCGGCGCGATCTGCGTGCTCGGCACGATCGTGGCGGGAAAGCTCGTCAATCTCGGCTATGACCCTGTTCTCTCGATGGGCTTTGCCGTGCTGCTCTGCACGATATCGGGACTTGCGGCCGGAGGGCTGGTCAGCGGGCTGAAGCTCCCGCCCTTCATCGTAACGCTTGGTATTCTCGGCATCCTGACAGCAGCCCTTCGTCTGATATCCGAAGGCGGTGCCTTTGCCGTGCGCGATCCGTTTTTGTCCTGGACGGGCAATACGATGAGGCTGAGCGGTTTTGTGATCACCTATGGTGTGGTGATCATGTTCGCGCTCTATGCGATCGTCTGGTATTTTCTCAATGAGACGAAATGGGGCCGGCATGTCTATGCCATCGGCAACAATCCGGAGGCCGCCCGCCTTGTCGGGATTCCCGTTCGGCGCCATCTCATGTCCGTTTATGTGCTGGCAGGCCTGATCTATGGCATCGGCGCCTGGCTGGCGCTAGGGCGTATTCCCAATGCCGATCCGAACGCAATGCAGACCGCAAACCTTGATTCCATCACTGCCGTCGTCATCGGCGGTACCAGCCTCTTCGGCGGGCGCGGCGGGCTGATCGGTACCTTGATCGGCGCCTTGATCGTCGGCGTTCTGCGCAACGGCCTGACACTCGCCGGCATTGATCCGCTCTGGCAGGACCTCGTGACGGGCATCCTCGTCATCATCGCGGTTGCGCTCGACCAGATGTCCCGGAGGAGACGATGATGCCGGCCGATATCGCTCAATCTTCCGCCGCACCCGCGCATGTTGTCTTGGAAGCACGCAATGTGGTGAAGACCTATGGTCATGTCACGGCTCTCAACGGCGTCGATTTCGAATTGCGGGCCGGCGAAATTCTCGCCGTGGTCGGCGACAACGGTGCTGGCAAGAGCACGCTGATCAAGGCATTGACCGGCGCGTTGCATCCGACCAGCGGTGAAATCCTTCTCGATGGTGAGCCAGTTCATTTCAGGGGGCCGCTTGATGCCCGGTATGCCGGCATCGAGACCGTTTATCAGGATCTCGCCGTGGCGCCTGCGCTTGATATCGCGTCCAATCTGTTTCTCGGCCGCGAATTGCGCGCGCCCGGCATCATGGGCAGCCTGTTTCGCCGCCTCGACAAAACGCGGATGCGCGAGGAAGCCCGGCGCGTGATGGACGAGCTGCAGTTCCGGCTGCCGGCGATCGATAATCCCGTGGAAATGCTGTCCGGCGGACAGCGCCAGGGGGTGGCTGTCGCCCGTGCCGCGCTGTTCGCACGCAAACTGGTCATCATGGACGAGCCGACTGCAGCACTCGGCGTGCGCGAGACCGGGCAGGTTCTCGAACTTATCCGGTCAATCCGCAGCCGCGGTCTGCCCGTCGTGCTGATCAGCCACAACATGCCCAATGTCTTCGACCTTGCCGACCGCATCCACATCATGCGTCTCGGCCGGCGTGCCGCCGTGGTGACGCCGAAGACTCACTCCATGAACGACGTTGTCGCCATCATGACTGGCGCCGCCACTGCTTAAACCATCCCGTCCGGTTCTCGTACGACCGGACACCACCGAACGGAGCAAACTCATGTATCGCCTGGATCAGAAACTCGCGCGCATTCGTGCCGGCCAATATACCCGCAACGACTTCATCATCGCCGACGCAAAAGACGGCGATATGGGACCAAGCATGACCTCATGTGGTCCCAAACGCGAGAAGGACGGAAGCTGGTCACGTCACTACACGCGCCCGGAATTTCTGGACAATATCCGCGCCGTCGTCGAGCAGGATATCGTCGATATCATGCTGACATCCGCGTCCAACATGGAAGCGCTAACCGACATGGGCGTCTTCCGCAACAGCGCGGTCAAACCGGCGATCCGCGCCAACGATACGACGGATGTATGGGTCTGCCGCGGGGCCACGTATTCGAAACAGCCGTCCCGGCCTTTCCGCTCGGCATCGCTGTCGCGGGTTGCGACCGGTACGGTCGATCCGGCACCGGGCGCCCCGATCACCGGTACGGATCTTGGCCTCTATTCCATCACCTTCAACAACGACCTTGACCATGATTACCATGCGCTGGAAGCGTTCACCGATTTTCGCGACGATGCCGCGCGCAACAATTTCAAATATTTCCTCGAGGTGTTCAACCCGAACGTCGATTCCGGCATCGATCCGGAACTGCAGCCGCATTACGTCAATGATGTCATGATGCGCTGCCTTGCGGGTGTGATGAAAGCGGATCGTCCGCAGTTCCTGAAGATCCCCTTCAACGGCGCAAAGGCGCTGGAGGAGCTTGCATCCTACGACCCGAGCGTCATTGTCGGCGTCCTCGGCGGCGGTGCCGGCACGACCCGCGATTGCTTCGAGCTGCTCTATCAGGCTGAAAAATATGGCGCCCGCGTTGCGCTCTTCGGCCGCAAGATCAACCTGGCGGAAGATCCGCTGGCCATGGTCCGGTTCATGCGCGAGGTCGCTTCCGGCAATGTTTCACCAGGTGAGGCGGTCAAGGCCTATCACGGCCAGCTGGAAAAAGACGGCATTGCACCGCACCGTGATTTGTCCGCCGACAATCTCGTCACCGAAGCTGTCCTCAAGCCGGAACAGACAAAATGAGCAATGAAAGGCGGGGTATTCTCACCGGCGGTACATGGTGCGTGGATTACAACCGCAGTCTCAGCCATTGGCCAGCCGAAGACGGCCTTGCCGAGCTGTTTGAGGAGGAGCGCCATGGAGGCGGGTCGAGCTGCAATCTGGCGCTCGATATCAGGCAACTCGACCCGTCCATCCCGATCGAGACGATCGGTCTGGTCGGGAACGATGGCGACGGCCGCTACCTCAGGGAGGCCTCCGCCAAAGCCGGGATCGATATCAGCCAGATGGCGGTGACCGATGCTGCCGCGACGCATTTCTGCAACGCCTATGTGTCGCGTACGTCGCACCGGCGCACCCATATCTTTCATGCCGGTACGGCAGCACTCCTGACGCCCGATCACTTCGACTTTTCGGCGACGCGCATGCGCTATCTGCATCTCGGCCTGCCCGGAGTGCATCGCATTCTCGATGCGCCGTGGAAGGATGAACCGAACGGCTGGGTCGCCGTTCTCAAGCAGGCGCGGGCCTCGGGCCTGATGACCAATCTGGAGCTTGCGAGCGTTGAAAAGGGGTTGATGGCTGCCCTGGTCGCACCCTGCCTCCCACATCTCGATTTCCTGATCGTGAATGATCTCGAGATCGGGGCGATCGCCGGCGTTGATACGTTGCGTGGCGACGCGACGGATCGTGATGCCTGCGAACAGGCTGCCCGTGCCGTGCTGGAAAAGGGGGCCATGAAGCTGGTTGCCGTACACTGCCCGTCCTTCGCCCTTGTTGTGACCCGCGATGGTGAAAGGACCATCCTACCTTCCGTTGCGATCCCCGAGACTGAAATCATGGGCGCAAACGGTGCCGGCGATGCCTTTGCGGCCGGCATGCTCTATGGCATCCACGAAAGCTGGAGCACGAACGAGAGCCTGAGCCTTGCCCATGCCTGTGCTGCTGTCTCTCTGCGCAGTGTTTCCACCACGGGTGCCATCATGTCCTGGCGCGAATGCCTCGATCTCGCGCAACGCTGGGGCTCGCGTCCATTTCTGTGAGGGTTTTTTTGGGCTGGAGAAATGCACACCAACGATGCCCCTTCAGGGGTACCGCTGCGGTGATCATTGCGAGGACGTCTCCGCAGGCTGGGCGCCATTATTTTTCCAGTGGTGATCGATTATATATCGCCCGTTGCTGACGATCCGCTCCCCGATCACGGGGTCCCCGCCCTCGAAGGTGTTGGGATCGCCACCGCAGAGTCGGACAAACAGCACCTGCTGGGCTGCAAAGGTGAAATAGTCGCGCTCGGTCGGGCGGATGTCTATGCCTGCCGAGCGCACCCTTTCAGCCATCTCCGCAGCGGCATCGTCGATCGCCTTGTAGATGGTCTCGAGCATGGCTTTCTCGGTGGTCTCCCGGATCTCCATAAACTGTCTTTGCTGAGGTGAGGGGGGTGTGCAACTTTTCTCGGACATGGAAAACTCCTAAAGTGATTCCGCGACGGCTTGGGCCCGTTCACGGGGTGGTGAGCAGAATGGCCAGTTCTTGATTTGGCCGCCTCGGATGAGCGTTGTCCATCCGGCTTTCGACAGATCATGGTCTTGATCGTCATCTCTTGTATCGGCCTGGGTCGCTGCTTTTGCGAGGCCGGGCACACGCGCCGGGGAAATCAGTATTCACCGCGTCTCCTTCTGATTTCCCTCAGCATCCGCAGGTTCTCGCGCGCCTGCTCCGCGTTGATCAGCGCCTTTTCCTGATTGATGAGCTGCTCGCGGTCGCGGCGATGCTGCTGAATGGACATGCAGTCATAGCGATCACGCGACCCGGAACACCGCCGTCTGTCGCCGTAATCGTCTGCTCCGGCCGTCGTGCAACTCGCCAAGGTCAGGAGAATCATGCCGCCTGCGCAGATCGGCATCAGGGTTTTCATCACAGGATTGGATTTCGTCATTGTCATAGTTCTCTCAGGAAAGTTCATTTGAATGGATTGATCTCCGGTTCTCGCAGACGCCGTACCGGCGGCCTTGCGCGTCCGCTTGACGATGGCTTTCTTGTCCTTCGCCAAGACTTCGGCACCACACGGCGAATTCTGCCGTGGCAACGTTGTGACAACATTGCAGGTTTCGGAAGGAGACTGAAAAAGGCGTCAGCGCGCCTTTTCCGCCGCGCGGCTGTCCGGCCCTTTCGGAAACAGCGAAGCGGCGCGCATGCCGAAACCGTCGAGATAGGTCAGAACGACCGGAACGAAGACCAGCGTCAAAAGCGTTGAGGAGATCAGTCCGCCGATGACCGCGTGGGCCATCGGCGCCCGGGATTCTCCGCCTTCGCCCATGCCGATGGCCATGGGCAACATGCCGAAGATCATGGCGAGCGTCGTCATCACGATCGGTCTGAGACGGACGGCGCCCGCATTGGCGAGGCTGTCTTCCAGTGATTTTCCGGCCTGCCGCTCCTGGTTGGAGTAATCCACGAGAAGAATGGCGTTCTTGGTGACGAGCCCCATCAGCATGATGAAGCCGATGATCGAAAACATATTCAGCGTCGATCCCGTCACCAGAAGTCCGATCAGGACGCCGATCAGCGAAAGCGGCAGGGTCATCATGATGGCGATCGGCTGGATGAACGAACCGAACTGGGAGGCCAGAATGATGTAGATGAAGATGATTGCCAGCGCCAAGGCCTGCACCGCATAACCAAGACTTTCTTCGAGGTTTTGCGCATCGCCGCCGAAAGAAACGCGGTAGCCCGCTGGAATATCCATCGCTGCGATGGCAGCGTCCAGGTCTTGGCGCACATCGCCAAGTGTTCGTCCCTCGACATTGCTGGAGATGCGGATTTCCCGCGACAGGTCCTTGCGGGTGATGGCATCCGGGGCCGTGCTTTCGACGACGTCGGCGACCTGATCGAGGAGTACCGTGATCGGTTTGCCGTCCGCGTCAGTGCGGTTGGTGGAGATCGTCAGGTTGCGGAGCTGGGCCGCGTCACGGCGGCCGGTGGCAGGAAGCCGGACCATGACATCGTAGGATTCTCCGTCGGGTGCGTTCCAGACGGAGACGGCATCGCCCGCAACAAGGGGTCTCAACGTGTCGCCGATCATCGCGATGGAGACCCCGAGATCGCTTGCCGCTTCGCGCCGGACCTTGACGGCCAGTGTCGGCCGTTCGTTCTCGATGGAAGACTCCACCTCCGTCGCCCCGGGAATTTTCGAAAGCGCAGAGGTGATCTGGCCGGATATCTTCCGCAATTGGTCGTCACCGTCGCCGAGTATGGAAAGCTGGAGCGGCTTGGCGGTCGCGCCGGCGTCCGACTGGCTGACGGAAATCTTGAGACCGGCAATTGCCGAAAGCCGTTGGCGAATGGGTTCGAGCGCTTCGGCCGTCGTGATGTCGCGGCGGTCACCGGCAGTGAGCTGCACCGCGACGACGGCCTGGTTGAAACCGCGCGCGCCGCTGGCATTGATCGTCGAGTAGATCGTATCGACATAGCCGAATGCCCGCAGCGCCGTCTCGACCTGTCCGACCTTGGCCGTCATGTATTCCAGCGATGCTCCCTGGTTTGCTTCCAGAGAAATCGACACCTCGCCCTGGTCTGCAGGCGGCAGGAATTCAGCACCAATCATCGGCACCAGCATCAGGCTCGCGACAAATAGGGCAACCACGGCGCCGATCGTCGTCTTGCGATGCCCGAAGGTCCAGTGGATCAATGTCCTGTACCGGCCGGCAAGCCTTTCGAACCAGCGGTCGAAGCGCAGGATCAACCGGCCGAGCGGTCCGCGACGGGCATCCTTCTCCGACTGCGGATCGTACCAGACGCTGGAAAGCATCGGATCCAGCGTGAACGAAACGAACAGCGAGATCAGCACGGCGACAGCCACCGTTACGCCGAACTGCAGGAAAAAGCGGCCGATCAGCCCGCCCATGAAGGCGATGGGGAGGAACACGGCAACGATGCACAGCGTCGTCGCAAGCACGGCAAGACCGATCTCGTTGGTGCCATCCAGTGCCGCCCGCACGTGGTCCTTGCCCATATGCAGATGGCGCGTGATGTTTTCCCGCACGACGATGGCATCGTCGATCAGAATGCCGATCGACAGGGAGAGCGCCATCAGGGTCATGGTGTTGAGCGTGAACCCGAGGGCGTAGATCACCGCGAACGTGCCGATAACCGAGATCGGCAAAGTCAGACCTGTGATGACAGTCGAGCGCCATGAATTCAGGAACAGAAACACGATCACCACGGTGAGGACGCCGCCCTCGATCAGCGTTCGCTGCACCTCGGAAACCTGTGCTGCGATGGCGCGCGCGTTGTCGCGGGTGATCTTGAGCTCGATGCCCTCGGCCTTGAGTTCGGAATTCAAGGCTTCGATCTCCTTGCGCAGATCTTTAGCGACGGCGACGGTATTGGCGCCCTGGACCTTGACGATATCCAGTCCAAGCGACGGCACCCCCTGATAGGTCGCCCGGCTGGTCACCTCGGCGCCTGTATCGACCACGGTCGCAACATCGGAAAGGTAGACGGGATATCCGCCGCTCTGGGCGACGATGATGCTGTTGAACCCTGCGACATCCTCGATCCGGCCCTCGACGGTGACGATCCGCTGGTTGATGCCGGATATCAGCGTGCCGGCGGCGCGGTCCTGGTTCTCGCGCCGGATGGCATCCATCACCGAGGCAACGCCGACGCCGTAGGCCTCCAGCCTGTCGGGATCGACGACGACGAGCATCTGGCGTTCGCTGCCGCCGACGAGCGTGATCTTGCCGACCCCGGAAATGACACTCAGGCGGCTGGTGATGACACGGTCGGCGAGCGTGGTGATCTCGGAAAGCGAGCGTTTGGACGACGAGACCGCGAGCGACACGATGGGTGCGTCCTCGGGATTGAACCGCGTGACCTGCGGGCTGTCCACGCCGTCCGGAAATCCGGCTTCGAGCCGCGCCACGCGGTCTCTGACCTCTTGCGCGGCCGCCTGGGAATCAACGTCGAGTTCGAACTGTACGACGACCACGGCGCGGCCTTCGTAAGATTCGGACGTGATCGTGTCGATGCCGCCGATCGTGTTGAGTGCTGACTCGATCGGCCGCGCGACCTCGCTCTCGACGGTTTCGGGGGATGCTCCCGTATAGCCGGCAGTGATGACCACGATGGGAAGGTCGGTCTCGGGGAACTGGTCGATGCCGAGCCGGTTGAACGAAAACAGGCCGATGACCAGGATGGTCACCATCATCATGGTGGCAAAGACCGGGTGCTTCACGCTGATATGGGTGAGGAACATGGCGTTACTGACCTTCCACGATGACCGGTACGCCGGCAACGAGCTGCGGCAAGGGCGCAGACACGACGACATCGCCGGAAAACAGCCCTCTAACCTCGACCAGATCCTGATCGCTCCATACCGTTCCCAGCGAAACCTCGCGTCTGCGCAAATATCCCTCCTCGACCTTGAGGACGAACGGGCCGCCGCTGTCGTGCCGGATCGCCGGCATCGGCAGTGCGATGACATTCTGCTGATCGTCCACCCTCAGGACACCCGTCGTGAACATGCCGCCCTTCAGAAGCAGATCGTCGTTACGGATGGCGACGAAGACCCGGACGGCGCGCGATCCCGCGACCGCGGTTGGCGCTATCCGCGTCACTTCGCCGGTGAACTTGCGGTCCTGAAACCCTTCGACGGAAAGCTCCACCGGCTGTCCGATCCGCACGCGCGGAATCCGGCTTGTAGGCACACCCGCATCGACTTCCATGCGTTTTGGATCGACGACCGTCAGCAATTCGCCGTTGACCGGAATGGTCTGCCCTTGCTCGACAGGGCGAGCGGCGATCACGCCGTCGAATTCGGCATGAACCTCGCCATCGTCAAGCGCGAGCTTCGCATCTGCGACCATCGCCTGTTTGGACCGGAGCTGCGCCCTGAGATTGAGAACCTGCGCGTTCGCCTCGAGGCGGGATGCCTGCGAAGACGCGCCGCGATCCTGCAGGCTGATATTGCGCTGGAGAACGTTTTCGGCCAGTTCCAGCTGGGCAGCGATCGCCTCGAGTTCGGCTGAGCGGGCGGTCAGTGCTGAGTTCAGCCCCTCGGTGTCGAAGCGCACCAGCAGATCGCCCTTTTTGACGACGTCGCCGATCTGCACCGGGAGCTCGACGATCGTACCGGCGACCCGTGCCGTCAGACTGGTCCGGCGGATCGGGGTGAGGGAGCCGGATATCCGCACCTCGCTGCCGATGTTGCGTGGAACGACTGTGCTGACATCGACGCTGGCCAGTTCCACCGGTCCGCCTGGCGCGGTCTGTGGAAACGCTTTGCCTGCAAAGCCGGCACCGAGGATCAGCATGACTGAAAAGATAATGGGTCTGGTCGGGAGCATGGACGGTTCCGCACAAGGAGGTGTTTGGGAGGGTCTTTGGCCGGTTGGCTTTTATGCCTGACAATCAAGCACCTCTGCGCCACCCGCCGCGTATGCGGGACTGGAGGAGCCCGCCTCACGGAAGATGGCGCAGAGGCAACGTGATTGCCAGTCTTGGATCTCAGCCTTTCAGCTTGGCGGCCTCAGCCAGCGCGGCGTCCATCTCCGCCTTTGACAGGAAACCGTCCTTGTCGGTGTCCAGAGCGTCGAAATACGTTACCAGGATCGCATTCGCCTTGGCCTCTTCCCCGTCGATCTTGCCGTCCTTGTTCGTGTCCATGCCGGAAAATGCCTTGTCGATCATCTCCTTGTCGCCAGGTTTTTCATCGACAGGTTTTTCCTGCGCGATGGCTGGGGCGAAAGTGACGGCCATCAAGGCGGCGGCAGTTGCGAGCAATGTTTTCATGTCATTCATTCCTGTGTTCCAAGTCTTACCTTTGTTTTCGTCTTCTTAGCGCCAGTCGCGGCGGTGGGGCCGTCTGTGATCCCAGCGGTCGTCACGCCATGAGCGGCGGTCTTGGTGCCAGTCCCGTCTATCCCTGTGGGCAGCACCTCCAATAAGGCCGCCGGCGACCGCTCCGCCGATGACGGCGCGGGGGTCGCCGTTCGAGGCGAGTGCGCCGCCGAGCATACCGATGCCGATCCCGAGCGCGATGGCGCGTTCCTTCTTTCCGGCTTCGGCAATGTCCGGAGCCATCAGCGACAAGGCAAGCGCCAGAGCCAGGGCGGGCCTGCCGTACAATTTCATTCCTGTGTTCATCTTATTCTCCCGTGCGCCAGACAAATGGCGCGGTTTCGGTCCGGCGCATGGCCGGACTTCCACAGTCGGGGACCGACATTGCAACAACATTGCGGGTTCGAAATATCACCGCTAATTTTCGATAGCGAGCTGCAGATGATCTAAAAGCTACGGAAAATCCGATGTTTAACAGGAAGCCCTTGCCTGCTCGCCAGCGTTGATACAGGCTTACCGGCACTTGCACGGAGCGCTGGTAAGCGGCGTTGCAGGTTTCGGCAGAGGAGGGTGACGATGCGATTGCTGCTGGTGGAGGACGAGCCCGAGATGGCTGCCGCGATCATCACCGTCCTGTCGAAACACGGCAATATCGTCGATCACGTCCCGACCATCGAGCAGGGTCGCGAAGCCCTGAAGGAGGGTGTTCACGAAGCCGTTCTGCTGGACCGCCAGCTGCCGGACGGCGACGGCATGAGCCTTCTCTCGGACATGCGCCGCACAGGCGACACGACGCCTGTCATCATCCTGACGGCGCACGACACATCCAAGGACCGCGTCACAGGTCTGGACGAGGGCGCCGACGACTATATCGGTAAGCCATTCGTGGCGGAAGAGTTGCTGGCGCGGATCAGGGCGGCGGCACGGCGGGCTTCCAACTACGCCTCCAACATCGTCTCCGAAGGCAATCTGTCGATGGATATCAGCACTCTGCAGGTTCTGGTCGGCGGCACCAATCTCGACCTCCCGAGACGGGAGGCACTTGCGCTGCAAATCCTCATCAGACGGTCCGGACGTACCGTCATGCGGCCTTCGCTCGAGGAGGCGGTGTACGGCTTTGCTGACGAAATACAGTCCAACGCCCTGGACAGCCATATATCGCGGCTGAGGAAACGGCTGGCCGACGCCGGTGCCGAAGCGATGATCCACACGATCCGGGGTGTCGGATATATGCTCAAGGGGGCCGAGTGAAATATCTGTTCAAACCACGATCGCTGAAATGGCGCCTTGTCTCCCGCTTTTCCATCGCTCTCGCCCTGATGATGGTGGTCTTCTATGCCGCGCTGATCTGGCTGATCGTCGCTGCAACGTCCGATGCCACGCCCGTGGACGATACGATCAAGGCCGAGATCGCGGCGTCGATCCATCTGGACGGCGGCACGCTGCGCATTTCCCCGACCGGCGCCATCCAGACGATCATCCGCGACTACCCTGATTTCTGGCTGGTCGCCAGGGACGACAAGGGCAGGGAGGCGCGGATCGGCCGGTCCCCGGCGGGGCTCGACTCGGTGCTGGCGAACCTCGATATCATCAGCGCGCTCGATGTGCGCGTCGGCCATGATTCCCCGATGACAGCAATCTTCGCCCTGCTCGAAACCGACGCTGGTCCCGTGAAGGCGATCTATGGCGGAAAATCGGCGCCGGGGTCGGTGTTGGAGTATATGGTGCGCACTCTGCACGTCATCTATCTCCCGACAACGCTCATTCCGCTTATTCTGGCTGTGGTGATCATTCCGCTTGTGGTCAACAGTTCCCTCAAGGGCATGAAACGCATCACGGCACTTGCAAGCCAGATCGACGTCAACAAGCCCGGCGTGAGGCTGCCGACCGACGATGTCGTCGAGGAAATCGCGCCTCTGGTGAAGACGATCAACGCGGCGCTGGCGCGGGTGGACACCGATGTCTCCGCCCGCGAGAGATTTCTCGCAGATGCGGCACATGAGCTTCGCACCCCCATTGCGATCCTGCAGACACGGATCGAAGGCTATGAAGACACCGAGCAAAACCGCCGTCTCCTTCTGGACGTCTCGCGTATCGGAGCCGTCGCTGAGCAGTTGCTGGACATACAAAGGTTCGCAGTTATGCCGACCCGGGCCGACACGGACCTGGTAGGGCTCTGCCAGCAGGTTGTTGCCGATCTCGCGCCGCTGGCGATCAATGCCGGGTATGATCTCGCATTCGAAAGCGATTGCAGTTCCATGGTCGTTGTCGCCGACCGGCTCTCCGTCGAAAGAGCGATTACAAACCTCGTGCGCAATGCCATCCAGCATGCGGGAAACCACGGCCAGATCATGGTTCGCCTCTGCCCTGACGGTGCAATCGAGGTCTTGGACGAGGGCGAGGGCATACCGGACGAGGAACGCGAAAAGATTTTCGATCCATTCTATCGCAGCAAGCCCCAATCGTCCGGTGCCGGGCTCGGCCTGAACCTCGTCCGCCAGATCGCCCGCCTGCATGGAGGCGATGCGGTGGTACTTCCAACGAAAGGCGGCGCGCTGTTCAGGCTGACGCTCGAACCTGAACGGCTGCCAGGCGGCGTGAAACGAGCAACGCTCTGAGACCGTCCACAAAGTTCTCATTCCAAGCGTCTTTGAGGCGTTCAGACCTCAAAAATACTGACATGAAAAAATTCTAAGGTTAGATCACGTTGACGTTTGCGGATGCTCCACGCATTTGTTTTGTGATCACATCAGCAGTTCTTGACGATATCCGGAAGGCAAATTACGGTCCCGAAATGCAGCAGACTGTCTTGAAACGCGCCGTATTCTTCATTGGTGGCTATGAGCCAAAAACGCCCGAGGTTTTTTTCAGCCGGCTTTTTAGACAGGTTTCCCGCTTCGATGCGCTTTGGGGCTATCGCTCGGAGATCTCGCCTGTTGATGTCTCCCAGAACAATGAAGCCGGTGCCGCAACAATCTCGACGCGCGCGCCTGAGGAACGTTGGTCGACACGCACCGATTTCAATTTCCTGTCTCTGGACAAGGTCGTGCTTCGCGATTTCGCCCGACCGATGCCCGTAAGATTGTTCCATTATCTTCGCGCCTTCTTCGATTTTTGGGTTTCGGGTGCAGCGTTCCATTTCTTCAACAAGGCCTGGCGCTTCGGGCTGTATTTCGTCTATCCATTTCTCGTGCTGATGATGTTTGCACTGGTGGCTTACAGTGCCGCGCAGGTCACCGCCCAATGGCTGGGTGCAGCAAGTTGGCTGGTGGGCGTGTTGACTTTTGTCCTGGCTCTATCCTTGGCCGGGAAACGATGGTCGATCCATCATCTGATGGACCTGTGGTCGTTTTCGCTGGACTTCATCCGTGGCCGGCGGGCGGATGCCGATGCAACCTTGCAGCGCTTTGCCGAGACCATCGTCGCCAAAGCAAGGGCAGAAAGCTATGACGAGATCCTGTTGATCGGCCATAGCACCGGCGGCCTGCTGATGATCGATGTCGCCGCACGCTGCCTTTCCATCGACAAGGATTTTGCAGGCTCGGCACGAAAAGTGGTTCTCCTCACCTTGGGATCGACAGCACTCAAGGCAGGCTATCATCCGGCTGGCCGGAAGTTCCGGAAATCCGTGGAGCAACTCATCAATGCCGATCAGTTGGAATGGGTGGAGATTCAATGTTTGACGGATGCCATCAATTTCTACAGGACGGATCCCGTTGCGGAAATGGGTCTTGCGCCGAAGGCCGGTCAGGATTTCCCCGTCGTTCGAACTATAAAAGTCAGGGATATGCTGCAGTCTGAGACGTATGCGCGCATCAAAAGAAACTTTTTTCGCGTGCATTATCAATATGTTTACGCGAATACGAAGCCGTATTGGTATGATTTCTTCCAGATTTGCTGCGGACCAATGTTCTTGTCGGCAAGAGTAGAAGGCCGCGTTGTTGGCGGACTTCCTAAGAAAGAGGCGACGTCCCTATGACACCGACACTGGCTGCAATCGTATGGGCCGTTGGTCTCGTCGCGTGGGTGATCATTCGCGTGCCCCATCGGAGCCGCGCGCGCAAAACGCGGGTGGCAAGCAGCGCCAAGACGCTGAGAGATCGCCTGGCTTTGGCCGCCGCCGCCGCTGGGCTCAGTCTCGTCCCAATCGTTTTTGTCGCGACGGGGTTTCCGGCGTTTGCCGACTATACGTTTCAACCTTGGCTTGGCTGGCTGGGGCTTTTGATCGAGCTGGCATTTCTCTGGCTCTTTTACGCCAGTCACCGGCAGCTTGGTAAAAATTGGTCGGTGACATTGGAAATCCGCAACGAACATAAGCTCGTGACCGACGGTCTTTACCGTTACGTCAGACATCCGATGTATCTGTCATTCTGGCTTTGGGCCGCTGCTCAGTTTTGTCTTTTGCCCAATGTCATTGCGGGGGCAGCCGGTCTGGTGGGAGTTGGAATCCTCTATTTCTCCCGCGTTCGTCACGAAGAGGCAATGATGCGAGACGCGTTTGGAGCATCCTACGACGAATATGCCAGAAACACCGGCCGCATCATTCCCAAACCTTGGTAACGCAATGAAGAAACCTCTAACGCCGATTGAACACTTAACCAGCCGCCGCTCCTTTTTGGCCTCAATTCTGGCCGTCACCGTCACCGGTTTGCAGGTGGAGCCGGCCGTTGCGGCGGTTAAGCGCAGGCGTGGCGGACCTCCGCAGGTCTATCTCTTTCGCGGATTGGCAAATATCTTTTCGACGGGCCTCGATGAAATTGGCAGAAAGCTACGGGCGGCGGGCGTCGATGCCCATGTCGAGGGCTTCATGGCCTGGCGGTCAGCCCTTAACAAAATCCTAGCCGACCGGCAGAAATTCGGGCCGTCGCCCATTATCCTGGTCGGACATTCGCTTGGAGCAAACGCTATCATCTCATTAGCGCAGGCGTTGGAACAACGCGGTATCCGGGTGGATTACATGGCGTCGTTTGCAGCAACGAGCCCCAGCCCCCTGCCAGCCAATGTCACCCGCGTCGTGAATTTCTATTTCTCCAGCCATAGCTGGGGCGCGATCTTGACGAAAGGCCCCGGCTTCAAAGGCAAGCTCGACAACCGCGACCTATCGCGCGACCTGCGCGTCAATCATTTCAATGTCGAGAAGCAGGCCTCGCTTCAGGACGAGGTGGTCAAGGGTATTCTTCGGGTCGTGAGGTAGGGAGTTGGGCAGCCTGTTTTAGGAGCGGCAACAGGTTCGTCCCTGGCTGAGACCCGAAAGCGCACATCTCCCGCAGTGGAACGAATTTTCGCATGTCTGCGCAAGATTGAAATAACCAGCGTTTACCTCGTTAAACGAACCGCATGTCAGGTCGCTTTCCGACCGCACACATGATCGACGAGGGATAGGCGCTGGCAAACTGTTGACGCGACAGATGAAAGATACCGAACGCAGCCTCGGTGCTACGATCACACTCGTCACGCATGAGATCACCGTGATCCAAATCTGCGAAATCGTTCGTTTTCAAACAGGGACGCATTGTCGAGGCCCTGTTTGACAGGTCTTCGGCGCGCCGAAGCACGATGCGACGCGCGCCGCTGACGCCCGCCCGGCCATCGCTACGATCGCCGCCACCGACGGTCCGCTTGCCCACTTTCCGCAGGATCATTTTTCGCTCTTAAAGTGTTGCGGGTCGGTCGTTCTGAGGCGCAGAAGCGTTTCTCGAATGTCCGGAGCGTGGTGAAAGCATCGTTTTAAATAGATCGTCATTAAAATGTTAACGAACGGAAATACGATAAGGCCTCTGTGATTTCTTATTGTCATAAATATACATTTTGCGACTGTCCCGGGCGAAATAGTGTCCAAAAGTCCCGAGAATTGATCCATCTGTAGATTTATGGCTGCGAAGAGGAATGCTGATGGGGCGTTTTTTGCAGCAGGTGTTCGGTGCGCGCGCAGTGGCTGGTGGCTTGGCCAGACTGGCGATCTCTGCCGGCTCGTTGCTGTTGGCGCCACCTGTCATGGCGGAGCCCATCCGCGGTGCCGGCTCGACATTCGCGGCGCCCATCATCGCAAAATGGGCAGAGAACTACGAGACAGCGCGGATGGATGATGGCGACTTTAGTTCGCCCGACTGGACGGTTGATTACGAACTCGTCGGCTCGCTGGCAGGTTTGATGCGCCTTGACCAGCCTGAGATGGACTTTGCTGCCACGGATGTACCCGTCTCGCACGAGGAACTCTCGAAGCTCGGGCGGCAGCAGTTTCCGATCGTGCTTGGCAGCGTGGCGATTGCTGTCAATCTCGACGGCATCGAAACGGGCCGCATCAACCTCACTGGTCCGCTGCTGGCAAATATCTATCTGGGGAAGATCCAGTCCTGGGCCGATCCGGCCATCAAGGTTGTCAATCCGGATATCAACCTTCCGGACCTCAAAATCAGTCCGGTCAGCCGCAAGGACGGATCAGGCACGACCTTTATGTTCACCGAATATCTGTCCTCGGCGAGCCCGGAATGGAAAGCGGCTTACGGCGCCGATACGCGGATTGCCTGGCCGGCCGGGACCAGTGTCGAGGGAACGCAGGACCTCCTGCGCACGGTGCTGGCGACCAAGGGGGCGATTGCCTATGCCGATTTCGGCCAGGTCGAACGTGCAAATCTGCCCTATGCCGTAGTTCAAAACAAAGCGGGCCGGTTTGTGCGGCCCGGCCCGGATGGTGTCCGGGCGGCGGCCAGCGCCACCTTATGGGACGAAGCAAACGATTTCTCGGTGTCGCTGACCGATCAGCCAGGCGAGGGGGCCTATCCGATCAGCGGCGCGACATTCGCGGTTGTTCCGGTAACCGGACAGCAGCCCAACCGGTATCATCGCGTGCGTGACTTTTTCCGGCTTGCTTTCGAGGCGGGTAGTGGCGATGCCGAAGCACTGGGCTATGTGCCTTTACCGCCGCAACTGGTCAGCCGGGTGGTCAAATACTGGCTGGCTGAGGACGTTTCTGCCAGCCAGTAGTTCGCGCGCGGCCTTGGCCAGCGGGATCATTCCGATCGCATGAGGAAAGCATTCAAGACCTGTGCAACGCAGGGCTTGGGCAATGTTTGAATTGCGCCATCGTGGCGCCAAGGGGGTTAAGGCGTAATGGACATTGACATTTTCAAGGATATTCTTGTGCCTGTCATCGGCGGGCTTGGGATATTCATGCTTGGCCTGGAATTTATGTCGAACGGCATTCAGGCGCTCTCCGTCAACAAGATGCGCGCATTTCTTGCGAAGGCTGCGGGCACACCGATCAAGGGTGTCATTGCCGGAACGTTGATCACGGGCGTCATTCAATCGTCGACCGCCATGACGGTCATGGTTGTCGGCCTTGTCAATGCCGGCGTGGTCGGCCTGCGGCCGGCCATCAGCGTCATCATGGGCGCCAATATCGGCACGACGCTGGGCAACGGCCTGATCGCCTTGCCGCTCGGACCGCTCGGGTTAATTTTCGCCGGTCTTTTCTCGCTCGTTTATTGCTTTGCCAAGAACGAACGCGTCCGCAACATCGCGTTGGCCTGCATGGGTTTTGCACTAATCTTCTACGGCCTCAATCTGATGACCGGCGGTCTGCGCCCGCTGCGCAACATACCGGAGGTCATGGCCGTCTTATCGACGCTGACCGCTGACTCCTACTATAACTTGATCAAGTGCGTGCTGATCGCCGCCGCTGTCACGGCCATGATCCACTCGTCGTCCGCGACCATCGGGATTGTCATGGGTCTTGGTGCGGCTGGTGTGCTCGACTGGACGACGGCGGTTGCCTTCTCGCTGGGTGCTGATCTCGGTACCACGATCACATCGTGGATCGCCTCGATCAATCTGTCGAAGAACGCCAAACGCGCCGCTTACGCCCATATGTCCTTCAATATCATCGGCGTGTGCATAACCGTCCCGCTGTTTTTCGTCTCGATCGATATCCTCGCCTGGGCAATGCAGTGGTTCGGCGGCGATCCGGGCGTCGCGGTGGTCATCGAAGGCAAGGATACATTCCCGCTGGTTCCTGTAGCCGTCGGTCTCTATTCCACCTTCTTCAATGTCTTCAACACTGCGCTGCTGTTTCCGTTCGTCGGCGTCTTCGACCGTGTCCTGTCGCGTATCGGCCGCACCGATGCCGAGGATGCGGAAGACTATTCGACGCCGAAATTCCTCGACCGTAAGCTTTCCGGAGATTTTGCACGCGCTGTGCCGGCCGTGCAGCAGGAAACCGCACGGCATCTGCAAGCCGGCGCGATGTTTCTGGATATCGCCCGGTCCGCCAAGTCGGCGCCATCGGATCCGGGCGAACACTATCTCGCAACCGATATTCTCAGCCGTGACATCCGGGACTACACCGCATTGCTGATGAAAGAGGATCTGCCCTACGAACAGCTTGATCTGGTCGCCAGCCTGATCGAGGAGGCAGATTTCACGGCGGCTTTGACGGAATCGATGCATCAGGTCGCCCGGCGCGTGAAGCGTGAAAAATTCAGCGATCCCGCCTTTTTGATCGTTGACCTGGCGCTGAGCAAACTCGACGCTTCCTTGCAGGATATCATGCCGGACTATGGCGTGGTTCGCCCGTCCATGCCGGCCGGACATGTCAGTCTTCCATCCGTCACCGAACTGCGGGACCGGACATTGGCGCTTGGGCCGAATGCAGGCGCTGCAGAACGCGGGACGATCCTGGCGCTTCTCGGTTCCGTCGAACGGGCGGAAATCCTGATCCGCTGCATCGATGAGGAGCGCAAGTCCGTCAACCGGCAGAGTGTTCTCTCACGGGTTTCCCCGAAACGGGAGCTACAGGCCCGTCCCCCGCTGAACGAGGGTGGGCTGACCCCGGTACCCGCCGAGTAAGGCTGTTCCCGTCAATTTCCAAACGTGGCATCGTCCGACCGGACGATGCCACGTCTTGCTTTGAAGAGTGACGATCCCGCCGCTATGACAATGCAATCTTCCGATCGACGCAGCTTCAGGGGAACTTCCAGCGGCCCCACAATCAGCTGTTTCTCCTAGCCTATCAGATCCAGCGAGCACGCTTGAAGCGGATGAAAAGGGCGATGCACATGATGGTGATAATCCCGAGAACGGCAAAATAGCCGTAGGTCGTTTTCAGCTCCGGCATGTTTTCGAAATTCATCCCGTAAATGCCTGCGATCGCCGTTGGAACGGCGAGAATGGCGGCCCAGGCCGCCAGTTGCCGGGTGATGGTGCCCTGTCTTTGCTGCTCGAGCAGGTTGCTCGCTTCGAACACCGAGGTGATCACATCACGCAAACTTGCAACCATCGTTTCGACGCGATGCATGTGCTGAAGCGCATCGCGGAAATAGGGCTTTGCTTCCCTGTCGATTGACGGCAAATCGAGATGGTATAGCTTGCCGCAGAGATCGAGCATTGCGTCGAGCACCCGCTGAAACAGGATGACCTCCCGGCGCAACTTGAAAATACGCTTGATCTGGTTGCGATCAAGAAACGCGTCGAGCATTTTGCGTTCCATGTCGAGAACGGCATCCTCGATCGTGCGCACGATAGGCAGATAACCATCGATGATGAAGTCGAGAATGGCATGTAGAATGTAATCCGTGCCGTGGCAAAGCGTTTGAGGCGACGATTCAAGCCGGTGGCGCAATTCGCCATGGCCGCGCTCCGAGCCATTGCGGACGGTGATGATGTAACGCTTGCCGATGAAAATCGCCGTTTCGCCATAGGCGATGCTGTCACCCGCAAGCTGCGCCGTCTTTGCGATAACGAACAGCTGATCGTCATAAACACTGAGCTTGGGCATCTGCAACGAACTGAGCGCGTCGGCAATGGAAAGTTCGTGAAGCCCAAAACGGCTTTGCAGCAATAGAAGCTCGTCCCGCGTGGGCTTATGCAGCCCGATCCAGATGAATTCGTTGTCCATAGCCGGGACGAAAGCCGCCTCGAACGGCACAGCTTCAATCCGCCGCCCGCCACGATAGAGATAACATGCGGCGACGGTCATCTAGCCTCCTGGGCTCGTATAATCATGAAAAACCTTGAGAAGGTCGGGCTCACGATGTGTACCCGCAAGGTCACGACTGTTTTGTGACTATGGCAGCGCAGTTGTTGGGTGTTGAATACTATGCGGCGCGGTAAGGCACGTGTCGTGCAGCGACACGGCGGGATTGACGGTCAAAGGAATGTACGCGACGGGAGCAGATTCTGGGAAGGATGAGGCGGTATTGTGCGTTCAGGCCGTGCACAGATCGCTGGTAGATACGATGGCTATTCCTGCATCTCGTTCAGCCTCTCAAGCACGATGGCGATTTCACCTTCCGGGACGCTATCACCCACAAACCAGCTCAATGTATCGTAGAAGCTGAGGAATGACCCGCGCACCTTGTCGAAAATGGCAACAGCCTCCTCGTCAGAAAGCGATAATCTTAACTTGAGGAAATCTCCCAAAACCGTTTCCGCTTCCGGATGGGCAAAGACCAGTGACGGGGGGGATTGAGGGGAGAGTTTTTCTGGAGGAAAGATTTGGGATTTGCAGGCGATCGTTTGGCTCAGGCGCACATCGCGTGACGATGCAGCGGCCTCGATGATGAAGGTCTCTGCATCCAGCACCCATTGCGCGCGCGCGACGTCGAAATACTGGAAATCGCGCGGCTGCAGAGTGAGTTCAACCGTTTTTGCTTCGCCTGGCTCCAGTTGCACCTTGGCAAACGCCTTCAGTTCCCGGACCGGGCGTTTCAGTCCCGGCTCGACGGGCTGTATGTAGAGCTGAACAATTTCCTTGCCGGCAACCTTCCCGGTATTGCGAATGGTGACGGTGACGGTGCAACTCCCGCCGGGTGTGATCACTTCCTTGTCGAGAGACATGGTTTCATAGGAAAACTCGGTGTAGCTCAGGCCGTGTCCGAAGGGGAAAGCCGGTGTGATGGCCTTCAGGTCGTAGTAGCGGTATCCGACGAAAATGCCTTCGCTATAGACGTGGCGCCCGTGGTCGCCGGGATAGGTGTGCCAGCCGGGGATATCCTCGATGCGGACGGGCATGCTGGCCGACAGTTTGCCGCACGGGTTCTGGTCGCCGAAAAGAACGCCGGCGATGGCCTCGCCACCGCCTTGTCCGGGGAAAAAGCAAACGAGAACCGCATCCACTTCATCAAGCCAGGGCATCTCCACCGTATCCGGTATCGACAGCACGACGATAACGCGCCGGCCGGCAGCTGCTAAGGCGCTGATGAGGTCATCATGGCCTCTCAACAGTTTCAGCGTATCGCGATCATTGCCTTCGCCGTTGCGGCTCTTGGCGTTTTCGCTGAAGATCAGGACGGCATCGCTGTCTTCAGACGCATGCAAAACTGTATTGATGGCGGATGCTATCGCTGTCGCGTCGTCAACGTCAAACGGCATGTAACGGATGGTGCAGTGTTCGCCCGCTCTTTTGCAAATCTGCTCGAAGGGAATATCGACCCGGTAAGGATTGGTGGTCGCCGAGCCGGAGCCCTGGATGACCGGTGCGATTGCTCCATTTCCCACGACCAGGATTTGGGGTGACGCGGTCGCGTCAAACGGCAAAGCCGCGTTTTCGTTGCGCAGCAGAACGATCGATTCTGCTGCAATCTCGCGGGCGAGCGTGTGGTGATCTTCGAGATCAACCGGAATGCCCGGCCTCTCGTTCGCTTTGCAGCGCTGGACCAGCTCGAGCACCCGCACGCAGGCTGCGTCAACTGTTTCCCGGTCGACTTTGCCGGTTTCAATTGCAGCAAGAAGCTGCGCCTTGCGCGGTTTGCTTTCCGGCATGTCCAGATCAGTTCCCGCTGTGAGCGAAGCCGGCCTGTCCTTGATCGCATGCCAGTCGGAGAGAACGAGCCCGTCATAGCCCCATTCCTCGCGCAGCACCGTCGTCAACAGCCATGCGTTTTGCGTCGCATGAATGCCGTTGACCGGATTATAGGCGCTCATGACAGTCCATGGCTTGCCTTTTTCGATGGCGCGCTCGAAGCCGGCCAGGTAGATTTCGCGCAGGGCACGCTCATCGACATCGGAACTGGTCGTGGTGCGGTCGATCTCGGAATTGTTGCAGGCGAAATGTTTCAGCGATGCGCCGACGCCGTTATCCTGCAGGCCGCAGATCAAGGCTGCGGCGAGGTCGCCGTTGATGACCGGGTCCTCGGAATAATATTCATAGGCACGGCCGGCAAGCGGCGTGCGCCGCGTGTTGATCCCCGGCCCGAGCAGCAGGTGGACGCCGAAATTCTGGCACTCCGCCGCAAGGGCAGCCCCCATGCGGTAAGCTAGGTCCAGGTCCCAGGAGCAGCCGAGCAGATTGCCATTGGGAAAACAGGTGGCCGGCCGCGTCGTGCCAAACATGGTGCCTGCGTCATCAGCCTGCTGGTTGACCAGCGCCAGAAACCCTTGCAGGCTGTTGTCGTCGCTATCGCCGGCGTCGATCTGCGTGGTCGAGTATCGCACACCATAGGCGCCGTCGGTCATCAGAATGGAGGGAATACCGAGTCTTTCGATGGCAGCCGTTTTCCAAAGGCCCCGGCCGCTCAAAAGATCGGCCTTTTCCGCAGCCGTCATTTGATCGGCAAGCAATGTCAGATCGCCATGAGTGTCCTGAACCATCAAAGTCTCTTCAAATTCTGGCTGAGATCAACAGATCTTCTGAAGCAGTTCCATCAGCATCATCCGTTCTGCCGGTGTGAGCGTGCTCAGAGTCTCCTGCGAAATTTCCAAGGCAATCGAAAGATTGCGATCAACCGTTGCATCGCCTTCCGCCGTCAGTGTCAAAACCAGCCGGCGTGCGTCTGCCGGATCCGGTTCGGTGTGGACGAGACCGCGCTTGACGAGGCGATCGACGACGCCCTTGATCGTCGCCATGTCCATCGCCGTTTCGCGCCCCAGGTTGCCTTGCGAACATGGCTGCAAATCCTTGAGCTTCACGAGCGCTGCCCATTGGGTGGTCGTCAGCTTTTCCGAAATCAGGCTGGCAAAGATGGCGACATGGCGCTGGTTGGCCTGGCGCAGATAAAAACCGATCTGTTCACCGAGCGTATAGTGCGTCTGGCCGCCGTTCATCTGCGCGCTTGATGGCGGCGCACTGGCTGGCAAACCAGACTTGTCTTTTAACGGAACATCCATCCGGATCCCTCAATCATGCTGCGCTACGAAGTCCGTGGGCCGTGTCTCAAGTCATGCCTGCCATAGCTTTAGAATAGCGTCCGTCGATAAAACTTCGACCTGATCCGAGAGCCTGGGGACGAGCGTCTCCAAAACGGCGTTATGCGCCTGCACATTGCTGCTGGCCAGGGCATCGGCGGCGAGTATGACGCGGTAGCCCGCATCGACCGCATCCAGCACACTGGCATAGACGCAGACATCGGTCTCCACGCCGGAGAAAATCAGCGTATCGATGCCTGCGGCCTGCAGCCGTTCGGAAAACCCTTTTGAGCCGAAAATCGAGTAGGTTTCCTTATCGACGACGGAGCGGTCATCCGCGATCGCCACCAGCGGCGCGACGAGACCGAGCATGGCCGGATCGATCGCATCGAGCGTAACGGACGACCATCGCCTGTAATAGGTTTTCCACGCGCCTTTTGCAGCATCGGCATTTTGGGGAACGACGAAGCGTGCGAACAGCGTATCCGAGGGCCGGGCTCTCGAAAGTTTCAGGACGTTCGGAAGAATGACGGCAATCGCCGGTGTGTGCCATTCGGTTTCTTCGGCAAAGAGGCGTTGCATATCGATGACGAGATGCAAGGTATTTTTTGAGAACGGGACCGTTTCCATGATCAATCCGCGACTGCGACAGTGTGGTCGGCAGCCCAGCTCAGGGTAATGTCGTCGCCTTCGCTGAGCACGGTGCCGTCGCGGTTCTGCGCAAACAGCTTGAGCGGCAGGCCATCGGCCGTTTCCAGATGATAGGAGAGCACCGGGCCCGCATAGATGACGGTGGTGATGCGCGCCTTCATGGTGTTTTCACCGGCCTGACCCGGCGAGATCGACATCTTCTCCGGGCGTATGGCAAGCGTCACGGTGGAACCCGCCGATGGCAGGGGGCTCGTGCTTTTGACCAGAGAGCCGTCCGCCAGGCGAACGGCGCCGTTTTCGACGGTTCCGCTGAGGAAATTGGAATCGCCGAGGAATTCGGCGGCAAAGCGGGTCAGCGGCTTTTCATAGACCGTTTCCGGTTCGCCGATCTGGACGATGCGGCCCTTGTCGAGAATGGCGACCTTGTCCGACAGCGTCAGGGCTTCTTCCTGATCGTGCGTGACGAAAATGGTCGTCAAGCCACTCTCGCGCTGGATGCGCAGGAGTTCCACCTGCATTTCCTGGCGCAGTCTCCGGTCCAGTGCCGATAGCGGTTCGTCGAGCAGGAGCACGCTCGGCTTGATGACGATGGCGCGCGCCAGGGCGACGCGCTGCTGTTGGCCGCCGGACAGCTGCTTGGGCGTGCGGTCGCCGAAGCCGGGGAGGCGTACCATCTCCAGGGCACGGTCGACTTCCTTGCGGGCGGCTGCTCCCTTGATGCCGCGCCGCTCCAGGCCGAAGGCAACATTCTGGGCGATCGTCATATGCGGAAACAGGGCGTAGGACTGGAACATCATGCCGATATTGCGGCCCCAGACCGGGACATCGGTGACATCCTTATTGCCGATCATCACCACGCCGTGGTCCGGCTTGATGAAGCCCGCAATGATGCGCAGCAGCGTAGTCTTGCCCGAGCCCGATGGTCCAAGAAGGCTGGTGAAGGAGCCTTCGGTGAACTCGGTGGTGATATCGGCGAGAACCGGTGTGGTGCCATAGGTCTTGGCGACGGAATCGACTTTAACGTTTGTCACTTGTGTCTCCGGGCTTGGCGAAGCGCGCAAAAATCAGGATGACGGTCATGGAGCCGAGCAGAAGCACGGTCGAGATCGCATTGATTTCAGGGGTGAAGCCCTTGCGGATCGAGGAATAGATCTGCACCGGCAGCGTCGTGTAGCCGGGCGTTGCGAGAAAGTAGGAAATCACGAACTGATCGAGCGAAACCGCAAAGGCAAACAGTGCCGCACCCAGAATGCTGGGATAGAGCAACGGCAGCGTCACGGAGAAGAAGGCATGGACCGGCGTCGAGCCTAAGCTCATGGCGGCTTCTTCAAGATCGGCACGGATCGTCTTGAAGCCCGTGCCGACAACGAGGACGACATAGGGGATGGCCAGTGCGACATGGCCGATCAACAGCGCATGCATGCCACGGCCGATCCCGCTCCAGTAAAAGAAGATCAGCATTGCAGTGCCGGTGATCAGCCAGGGAATGGCGATCGGCGGGAGCAGCATCAGTTGCAGCAGGCTCTTGCCGCGAAAGGTGCGCCGCGACAGCGCCACCGATGCCATCGTTCCCAGCGCCGTTGCCAGAACGGCGGTGATGGTGGCGATGACGATACTGTTGAAGCCCGCCTTCAGAAGAACCGTATTGCTCCAGAGCGCTTCATACCATTGGGTCGAAAACGAAAAGGGCAGCTCATAGAGCAGTGAGGCGTTGAAGCCCATTGCCATCATCACGAGGATGGGGGTGTAGAGAAAAACCAGGATGGCGATGAGATAGAAGCGGCCAAGCGATGTCATCAGCGTCTCCTCACAGTGCCGTGCCACGGCGCAGGACGCCGGAGAAGGTTGCGAAAATGGCAAGCACCACGGCGAGCAGCGTGAACGACAGGGATGCGCCGAGCGGCCAGTTGAAGGCCTGCGTGAACTGATCCTCGATTACCGTCCCCATGGTCACGCCGACGCGGCCGCCGAGAATACGGGGCTCCATGAACGAGCCGATCACCGGGATGAAGGTCAGCACGGCGCCGGAAATCAGGCCGGGAGCTGCCAGAGGCAGAAGTATCTTGAAAAGGATGGTCCACCAGCGCGCGCCAAGGCTTGCGGCTGCCGCGATGATCGCGTCATCAATCGTCGAAAGCGCGATATAACAGGTCAGGATCATATAGGGCAGGTAGCCGTGAACAAGGCCGACGACGATGGCATAGCGCGTGTAAAGGAAACCGATCGATCCGGCTTCAGGCGCCACCATGTGCAAAAGGCTGTCCAGAAAGCCGTTTTCGCGAAGCACCATCGTCCAGGAAAAGACGCGGACCAGACCGTTGGTCCAAAACGGCAGGAGAATCAGGATCAGCAGCATTTCGCGCGTCTTGCCGAAGGTCGAGCGCACCAGCGCAACGGCGGCGAGAAAGCCGAGAATGGCGCAAAACAGCGTCGTCCAGAAGCCGATCAAAAGCGACGTGATGCCGATCCCGACCAGATAGGGCTGATCGATGAAGGCCCGGTACTGCTTGAACGTGAATACGATCGGCGCCTTGCCCATCGGCGTTGCCGACAAAAAGCTGAAGGCGAACATCGTCAAGAGAGGCAGAAAAACCGCAATCGTGAGCCAGCCATAGGTCGGCATGAGCAGGGCCGTCGTCGAGACCCATGACGGGAGCGAGCGCTGGCTGCGCGGACCCGAAGGTCCGCGCGCTGACGCCAATGTCAGCTGATCATTCTGCATAGAAAGCCTTCACTTCCTGCCAGACATTGTTGAAGGCTTCGCGGCGGTCATCCGGAATTCCTGATACGATGCCCATCGTCTTCAGATATTCCGGCTTGTGCACCTGGCGGCTGAGGTCGTCAGCGGGAAGGGCTTCCAGAGCAGCCGAGTTGGAAGACGCCGGAGCGCCGACCTTGGTTGCCCATTCGACGTAGAATGCCGGATCGATCATCCAGTTGGCGAAGGCAAGCGCGCCCTCGGCGTTCGGAGCCGATACCGGAATGCCGAGACCATCGACCCAACCGATGCCGCCTTCTTTTGGAACGACGAAGGTGACCGGCAGCTTCGAATTGCGCTTGGAACGAACGGAACCACCGGACCAGAACAGCGACAGGTCGAATTCCTTGGCTGCAAAAGACTTGTTCCACTGATCTTCCGTCGACCATAGAAGCTTTACGTTCGGTTTGATCGACTTCAGCGCTGCAGTCACAGCGGCCAGATCTTTCGGATCGTTGATGTCCTGTCCGCTCATCAGGGCGCCAACGCCGACATTGATGATCGCGTCGTCGTCCATGGCGACACGGCCCTTGTACGCCGGATCGGCCAGAGCGGCATAGCTATCGGGAACAGGCATGCCCTCGCGAATGGCAAGCGACGTCATGCCCCAGACCCAGGGAACCGCATAGCCCTTGCCGTCCTTGCTGAAGTTCGGATTGGACAGGAGGTTGTCATCGACGGTCTTGGCGTTCGGGACCTTGGTGAAATCGATCGGCTGGAGCAGATCTTCGGCGACGGCCTGTGCACAGCGGGCCGCATTCAGAACGACCAGATCATAAGTGCCTGGATTGGTGCGCAGCTTTGTCAGCATTTCCGATTCGGAGCTGTAATAATCGTGCACGACTTCAATGCCCGTCTTTTCGGTGAAAGCCTTGAGGGACCAGGCTTCGTCGGTGCCGTATCCCTGCCAGTTCAGGACCGTGATGGTGCCGGCCGCAAAGGCCTTGCCCGGCAGGCTGGAAAAGCCGACGCCCGCTAAAAGCAGCGCTGTGGTCATCAGTTTCAAAGTATTGCGTCTAGTGATCTCTGTCATTTTTGGCACCCCTCTTGAAAATACACAGTTGCACGTGATCGTGACCGCAGTCATCGATCTCAACGGGATCGGCAGAGCCGAAGCGTCAGCGCGAAAAACGCGCCATAATAGTTTGTGTACAAAGTAAAATCAGGGAAGTGATCGTGACCGCGATGTCGATTTTCAGCGCAAGACAAGGCCTGTCCCGAACAAGAGCGGAACAAAACATCCGAGCCAACAATGCATTTCAAGTCGCGATGCGGGACCTGTGCGGAAAACTTGGGTTTTCCAATTCAGTCCTCAGTTCAAACCCTCTGATCTTAACGTCAGTCTTTTCATTTTTTATTTGTATACAAACTATTATGGATGAATCTTTTTCTGTCAAGGTCTTCTTAGTGTCATCGAAGCATCCTAAGACGAAAAATAGACCTCCAGGCGTTGCACGTCAGCGCTTTCCGCGATCTCAACGCGAATGCCTCCGGCGTTTGTGTCGTGACGGATGACGGTTCCGTCCATACGGGCAACAGTGGCGTTGCCCGCCTGGATGCCTCCCAGGTCGATAAAGCCGCCGCTGGCAACGGGCGCGATGGTGAAGGCAAACCGTCCGGCGCCGATTTCGATCTGAGACAAGCTCGTCTGCAGGTCCGTCTGCAGCACAATCCGGTCATTGATCGTCATGGACAGAACGGTAGCGTTTACGGAGACATGCAATGTCCCCGCCGGGCATAGCATGGGGCCGATCGACAGGTCCTCACCCGTATTGCGCACAGTCCACCCGGACCAGGGATCGAAATCGATGATTTCGCCCGCCGCCATCAGCGGGAGCATTGCTGCCCAGATATAGAAGGGATCGGTATCGCCCTGGTCCATCGCCTCGCCGGTCACCGCGTTATAATTCTCCGACGCGATGCGGTCCTTGCTCCAGGATGTCATGAACAGTTCATAGCTCTGGCTGGCGAGCTTGCTCGCCTCTGCCATAAAGCCGTAACGGCGCAGGCCGAGCCAAACCATATAGTTGACGTTCGGCCAGATGCGCCCGCGCCAATAAACGTTGTCGGCAAAGGCGGGGTCGTCGCGCGTGGCGTTCGGCAGGACGAAATCGCCGCCGAACGTCGCCTCGTTGCTTAAGTGCTCCAGCAATCGCGCGGCCTGCTCCGGCGTGGCCGCTCCGCACAGCAACGGGTAGAAACTGGTGGGTGACAGCGAGCGCACGAAGCCGCCATTGCGCTGGCGGTTGGCGAAGAGACCGCGGCTCTCATCCCACAATGTTTCGGAAATCAGCGTCCGGCAGCGTTCTGCAATCTGCGTAAATTCCTGTGCGTCCGCATGCTTCCCAAGCACCGTGGCCATGTTCGCCAGCATTTCGGCATCGAGTGCGGCCGCGCAGTTCAATCCGAGATCGAACGTCGACAAGGTGCGAGTGACGGGGTCGTAGATCGCCTCGTCATGGGTCGCCGAATTGTCCATGCCTGTCTCGTTGCGGGCACCGAACGCAGTCCCTTTGTAGAGGCCTTCGCCGACATTGGAGGTGCCGCAGGACAGGAGGCCGAACGCATCGGGATCACGGTTTTCCCACCACCAGCGTTGATTGCGGGCCAGCGCATCATAGTTCGCTGTCAGCATCGAGCGTTCGCCGGTGCGCTGATAAAGCTGCCAGGCGACGAGTGCTCCATTCGGGTGCTGGCTGCGATCGACCCAGGCATCGTTGGAGGTGACGATGCAGGCGATATTGCCTTGCGGCGTGGCGCTGGCCATGGCTGTCGCCATGTTTTCGCGCGCGAGGTCCGCATCGAAAACACCGGCCAGAAGTGCTGCGAACAGCTGGTCGTTGTACCAGACCGCAAATTTTCCGAGGTTCCAGATCCGGGTCACTGCGGTGTAAGGCCGCGCATTGGTGTCGTCCCAGATTGTGTTCCAGGCGACCACATCGCGAACCGCGTCAAGCGACCCATGAAACAGACCTGTCTGCGCATCTGGTATCTGCGCCGGCATCTGTTCTGCAAGGCAGGCGCGCGCTTTTGCGATGGCAAGGCCCGCACTGTCGGCGACGGCGGCAGCGTATGCGCCCTTGCGCATCATTTCGAGATTGAAGCGCAGCGCAATGACAGGTGCCTCGTTGCTGCGGGTTGCGGTATAAAAATATCCGTTTTCCTCGAAATCGACGCGCAGCGCTTCGATCGTCTCATGACCGGTGACGTGGACCGGCGCTTGCGCGGTGACCACAGCCACAAACCGGGTGCCGATCTTCAGGAGGGTTGTATTGCCACCGCCGTCATAGACACCAATCTCGCCGCCATCGGATGAAATCGCCAGCGTCACCCAGAACCGGAGGCCCCATTCAGCCGATACCGTTCCCTCCCAGCGTCCGCAAACGGCAAATGGATCCGTTTTCGTGGAGGAGAAGGCGACCGTTGTGCCGGTGTGGTCCGTTTCGAGTTCGATCGTCGAGCCGTCGATGGCGTGACGTCCCAGGCGGACAGGGTTGCGCCGGGGTTCGATCGCCGACGTCGTCTTGCTGCGCGTGGAATAGAGCACCGGCGTGATCCGCACTCCAAGCGGCAGGAAAACCATTTCGGCTGGCCGGTCCGACCAGCTGTTCCAGGCGCGCATCAGGGGGATTGTCGAGTGTTTTGGCATGGCTCTTATCCGGTCAGTTTGAAAGCGGGATGAGTTTTGGTGCGGCGGTCAATCCGCTTTTATCTGCGGTATCGCCGCGATAGGGCGTATGGCTGTAATAGCGGTTTGCTGCGGTGTTGGCGACGTGAAGCTCCAGACTGTGCGTGCCGGGGCTGAGAGTGCTAAGCGCAAACCGGTAGGGCCGCCAAGCCCGGCGCCCGATCTCTTGGCCGTCAAGAAACGCGGTCACAGCTGTTTCCACCTGCGGCAATTCCAGAAGCCAATCGCCTTGCGTTGCTATCGTCAGGGAGCATCGGTAAATGCCCGTGCCGGAAAAATCCGCGAACCCTTGCGTTTCCCAGCCCGCATCGACAGAGATGGATTGGAAATCCGCGTCAAGCGCGGGAGAAAAACGCCAGCCATCGGCAAGCGATATCGTTTCCCCAGGATCGTGAATGGCCCCGGTCTGCGTGGCTGCTTGATCCGCCACGAACTCGGATGCTTCGCGCAACCGGATGCATCGAACCTCGTGCGGCTGGAGCACGACCAGCGACCGTTCAAGATTGACCGGCGCATGGATCACGCCATCCGCCGGCGACCATTGCTCGGATTCAAAACCACAGCCATATGAGATTTCAACGGCAAGTTTGTCCGATCCGTCGTTGAACAGCACAAGTCTCCACCAGCCGTCCGCCTCATATCCGATCCACTGCCATGGTTTGCCGCCTGAAGCACTCTCGACTTTCGGCCCCTCGGCTGGAAGGGACGACACCAGAGCGGCAATATCCCGGCTGTCCGGATGCCCTTCGATATGCGTGGAAACCTTAAAACACGTCATCGGCGCGTCGCTGTCGCAGATGACGGACAGGCGTTCGCCGGATGACCAGATCGCGCCGCCGGCTGTCTTGAAAGCCTCCAGTGTCCGCAAGGTATCGACAGTTTCAAGCACGGTTACGGACGGCAGCACGACGGCATCGAAAACCAGCCCCGATGCGATGAGCTTCCCGTTTTCGATTGTTGCAGCAGCAAGATCGGCCTCGCTCACGAACATAAAATCGCATCCCCGCGCGAGAAGATGTTCGCACCATGCGCCGATATGCGTTGCGTGGCCGTTGCGCGGTCCCTGCGCAAAGGCGGTGTAGAGCGGATAGAGAATGGCAACCGGCGTGCGTGGTTTGGCCGGTTCGATGAAGACGGAAATCCGGGCGGTCTCGCCGGCAAACAGATCGTGATAGTGCCACCATGGCTCGAAGTTGATGCCGGGAGCGAAATCGAACCTCGGATTGACGAACGGCGTCGGGTCATTGTCGCGGCCATCGGTCTGATAGACGCCGTGCCAGATGAATTGCCGCATGCCAAGGCAATGCAGGCGGATCGCTTGTGCGCGTGCCGTTTCCAGCGTCAGTTCCCATTGGCCTGCGGCACGCCGGGTGGTCCGTTCGGCGCTGGCATAGGTTTCGACCATGCAGCGGCTACGCCCATTGGAGCGCGCAACGGAATCGCCGAGTTTCGGCGCCAGTTGCGCACTGAAATTGTTGGAATCCACGGCGGTTTCATGCCGATAGGCATCGATCCCGAAGAAATCGACGGCTGGCGCCACGCGCGGATCGATGCTGGTAAAGCCGCCGTTCAGCGACCATGACGCGATATGCGGCAGGATTTCGTGTCCGGTCAGCGCGATGCCGTGCATGTCGGACCATCGTCGCAGGGTGCCGAAAAAGGCTTCGTTCATCAAAGCCGAATATCCGGCGTAAAATTCTGCCCGCAGCCGTAGCGTGCCGCTGCCGATATCTTTGAGCAGCGCCAGAAGGACTTTCGCAAAGGACACGCCGGTTCGGTGCGCCATTGTTTCCTGCAATGCCGGTGCAAAAAGCAGGCTGTTGCCGAGATCACCGGACATCTGGTCCCAGCGATAAAAGCCTGCCGCCGGCTGGTCGTAAAATACGAAGGCGACCGGGTCCGGCAACAGACCCTCCAATGTCTTGACGAGCGGATTGAGGCCGACGTCTATAAAGCGCTCAGCCGCTTCCGGCAGCAGGTAGTTGATCAGGCGGGACGTCGAGGAGCGGGCGCTGATGAAAACAGTGAGCGCCTGACCCGCCTCGATCCGGCCATCAAAGGCATAGGCACAGGATACAGCGTCGCTTGCGGTGATGATGATTTGCGCCGTCACATCGGAGATCGCCTCCAGAGTTTCAATGCCTGAAACGGGGTGCAGGACGGCGGCCTCGACCGTCCAGTCGCACCACTCGACCTTGCCCGCCTCATATTGCCACTCCAGAATATCCGGACCCATTGTCTCGACGAAAGGCGGATGGATGCCGCTGATCGTGCCTTCAGATGCGGATGTTGACGACCAGAACAGGTGCCGTTCGCGCACGGCATCGCAGCCATCAACCGTGCGTCCTCCGGCATGACCGCTGACCCAGTTATAATCGTCATAGATGCCCAGTTTCAGGCCGAGCTCACCGGCAATGCAGGCAGCGTATCGATAGGCGGCGAGATAATCAGGCGACAGATAGTCTTCGCGCGGCAGCGCAAGACGGGCCTGAATGAGGATCGTCCCGATCCCTTTTGCCTGGAAATCAGCCAGCTGCGCGCGGCAGATGGCTTCGTCGGGAATGGAATGCCAGAACCAATAGGCCGACGGGCGAAAGGCAGCCGTCGGATTTGCAAACAGCGCCCGGTTTGTGATCTGCATATGATCACACATTGCCGTTGAACTTCATGGTGGAGCGCGCCGCAGCGACATCGGCGAGAATGGACAGCGCCAGTGCATTTCCATCACGGGCCGGTCCGAAGAGGCCAATCGGGGCCTTGATGCGATCCATATCGTGATCGCTATATCCATGTTTCCGCAAGTCTTCACGGCGCTTTTCATGCGTGCGCTTGCTGCCCAGCGTGCCGATATAGAAAGGATTGCGTTGCAGTGCGACTTTCAGGAATGGCAGTTCCTGGGCGAGATCGTGAAACAGCAGCGCGACTGCGGTGTCGGCATCAACAAGCGTTTCATCGAATCGTGGTTCCGCTTGTCCGTCAAAGGCAAACGTCTCGAAACCCGTGTGACGTGCGACCCGCGTTGCGCAATCCAGTTCGATGCCTCGGCCGCAGATCACCAGTCGTGGGCGCGGTCTGTAGCGGCGAATATAGGATGCACCGTTTTCCGTGTCCTCGATATCCGTGATGCTCTGTTTCACGGCGTCGTAGCAGAGCGCGCCCACCTTACGGGACCGAAGACTGGCGAGCACACGGCGAAGCGGACCCACGTCTTTCAAAACGTGGATGGCAAGCGTGATACCGCCACCGCAGGGAAGCTGGATGTCGAAAAAGGTCGATCCCTCGCCAAGAAGCAGAAACCGGTCGGCTCCCCGCTTCATCGCATCGACCGCCTCGGCGGCAACGGCTGCCTCGGTGCAGCCGCCCGAGACATAGCCGCAATAGCCACCATCCATACCAACAGCCATCTGGGCGCCAAGCGCGCGTGCGGACCCGCCGCGGATGTCGACCAATGTTACCAGCGCGCTTTTTCCTTCTTTCTCAAAACGCTCGGCGGCATAGTTCAAGATCGTTTCCGGATCATCCGTCATGATGGCGCAGAAAGGCACAGTGGGGATAACGTCATAAAGCGATCGCGTGTTCGATACGGCGGCGTGTCGCGCACTGCCGCTGACAAAAATGCCCTCGCTCTCGAAGAGCCCGCGTGCGGTGATGCCGGTCTCAAACTGCTGCACGTTGCCCGCTCCTTCAGTGGCTCGCCGCCGTTACGCGCTGCATGGCGCCTGCCGTATCTGTCCATGCCGGTTTTCCCGGCGCAAAACGCGCCCTAAGATAGGCTGCGAGATCCTTGATCTGGTCCTCGTTCAACGTATCGCCGAAAGCGGGCATAGACATGACTTCCGGCGCTTCGCGTCCGCTGGTTTTGGCAAGGATGGCCGGTGCTTCGACACCGTGCAATATGACCTGCAGAATGTTATCCGGCGTATCGGCATGCAGGTTGCTGTTCAGCGCCAGCGACGGCAGGATGGTGTTGCCGGTATGGCAGGTCGCGCATGCCCCGTTGAAGATCCGTTCGCCCTTGGGCGACAAAAGAGCTGCGGTGGACTTGGCCGTTTCGCTCGCGGCAATGGCAGCCTCTCTCTGGGCGGCGGCGACGGCGGGTTCGGTCCCCTCGTTCAAGCTTGCGAGATAGCTGGCCATGGCGCGGATGTCGCTATCGGGAAGCGGCTGCATGACATCGACCACCTGCGCCATCGGGCCAGCGGCACTGCCGTGGTCGCGCGAATGCCCGGTGCGCAGATAGTCGTAGAAGGCGTCGGCCGTCCAGCCGACAGGGCCTTTCGCAAAGGTGTTGAGCGCGGGCGCTTCCCAGCCATCCGCAAACCCGCCGGACAAGCGGGCATTGCCGGTCTTTTCCGCACCCAGCACATTGCGCTGCGTATGGCAGGCCGAACAGTGGCCAAGGGTTTCGACCAGGTAGGCGCCGCGATTCCATTGTGCATCGCGCGTCTCGACATAGCGGAACGGCTCGGCCTTCAGAAACAGGGCATTCCAGCCAGCCATCATCGCGCGAATATTATAGGGAAACGTCAGCTTGGTTTCCGGCGGCTTATCGGGAGCCGGACTTTGCGTCATCATATAGGCATAAAGCGCCTGGAGGTCGGCATCCTCTGCGCCGGCAAACGATGTATAGGGATGGGCGGGATAGAGGTGATGGCCGTCGCGGCTGATACCCTCGCGCATGGCGCGCTCGAAGGCAGGGTAGGACCAGGCGCCGATACCGTTTTTCGCATCAGGGGTGATGTTGGTGGCATAGACCGCGCCGAACGGCGTGTCGAAACGCCGTCCGCCAGCGAACGGGGTTCCGTCGGGGCCGGCATGGCAGACATTGCAGGCGCCCGCAGCAGCAGCCATGCGTCCGCGTTCGATCGTTGCAGCGCTATAGACATTGCTGTCGGGTGTCGGGATCGTGCCGATCGCGGGGCGCCATGGCGAGGCCATGGTGACAATCCCCGAAAGGGCGGCGACGGCCCCTGCGGCGGACAGACCGACTGTCCACCATCTGCGTTTCTTTGCGGGTTCGGCCGGCGATGCCGCGTTCTTGCCGCTGTTCAGCGTGGCCAGCACCAGTTCCGGCGTCAACGGCAATTCGCGGAAACGGATGCCGGTTGCGTCATAGACGGCATTGGCGATGGCCGAGGCGCTGGGCACGGATGCGGACTCGCCGACGCCAAGCGGCGGCTCGTCCTGCCGTGGGATCATCAGGACATCGATATCGGGGACTTCGGGGAAGGTGATGAGCGAATAGCCGCCCCATTCCTTCGAGGTCACGGCTGTCGATGAAAACTCCACCTTTTCCTTCAGCACCCGGCTGGTGGACTGGATGATATTGCCGTGGATCTGGTGACGGACGCCATCGGGATTGATCATCATCCCGGAATCCTGCGCGCAGGTCACTTTCGTGACCGCCACCTCGCCGGTCTTGGTATTCACGGCGACATCAGCGACCCATGCGGCCCAGGCCGCCGCCTTGCCGGGAAAGGGGCCATGGATATAGACGGCATAGGCAAAGCCGCGACCGTAGAGAAGATCGCCTTCGCCGCCCAGCGTACCCCATGTGGTGTGCGGCACCCAGTTTGCCCGCTCGGCCAGTGCCTTGACCAGATCGACCGCGCGCGGATCCTGCAGATAGCGCAGCCGGTATTCGATCGGATCGACACCGGCTGCGGCCGCCAGTTCGTCCACATAGCATTCGTGCGCGAAGGTGTTGGGCATGGCCGAAACACCGCGAAACCAGGAGGCGCGGGCGATCGGCGGCATGTCATGCACGGTGACGCGCAGATTGCCATAGGCATAGGGCGGGATCGCGGTGCGGTCGCCCATCTGCACCACGTCTGAGACCGGCGGCACCTTGCCGGTGAGGATGAGCGGCAGGGTCGGGGCGAGGTTTGAGGGATAGCGTGTTTCGAAATCATAGGCCGAGGGGCCGCCCTCCAGATCGAGGCCGCCGCGAACGTCCATGATCTGTGCTGCCCCCTTGGGCTCCCAGGCATGTTCCTGCTCGCGGCTCAATTGTACCCTGACCGGCGCTTTGACAGCGCGCGATAGAAGGGCTGCATCGGCGGTGACGTCGTCGGCGCAGTTCCGGCCATAGCATCCGGCCGCTTCAAGCCGTTCGACGAGGATCAAGTCTTCGGGCATGTCCAAAAGCAGGGCGAGGTCGCGGCGCATGGGAAAAGGGTTTTGCGTCCCGGACCAGACGGTCAGGCCATCGTCGCGATAGTCTGCCACGGCGCAGGACGGTCCGATTGATCCGTGCATCTGGTAGGGCCAGACATAGGTTCGGTTCATCGGCTGGGCGCTGCCGGCGAGCGCCATATCGACATTGCCGCGATCGGCAAGCTTGCGCGGGGTCGAAGGATTGGCGCGCAGCGCTGCTTCCGGTGCGTTGAGGTCCGGGCGTTCCTGCGCGGCACGCCAGACCACCTTGAGTGTCTTTGCCGCTTCGATGGCGATTTCCTCGCGCAAGGCGACAACCCCGACGAAATCGCCGATGGCGACCACGCCAACCAGGCCGTCGATACCGGCAACGGATGTCTCATCGATGGAGATCAGACTGTTGCCGACATGCTCGCCATGATCAAAGCCGGCATAGGGCGGGCGGATGACGCGGCCATGCAGCATGCCGGGTACGCGTACGTCGTGCACATAGGTCCAGCGCCCCGTCGCTTTCGCGGGAATATCGACGCGCGGACGCGAGGAGCCGACAATCGTATAGGCAGAGGCCGGTTTGAGTTCGGCAGAAGCGTCGATCGACAGACGCACATGCGCGCCGGCGACGAGATCGGCAAAGCTCAGGCTCCAGTTTTCACCGGTCGCAGCGCGAATGATGCCGTCGTCCAGGATGAGCTTTTCGACCGGCGTGCCGGTCCGCATCGACGCCCTGACAAGCAGGTGACGCCTTGCGGTCGCTGCGGCATGGCGCAGGGGAACGGCGGTGATCTGGATGGTTTCGCTGGCAATGGTCGCGCCCTGGTTGGGGGCGGCCGATGTTGCTCCAAGCACCATATCGACCTGCTCGAACGGGACATGGAGTTCTTCGGCGACGATCTGCGCCAGCGACGTCCGGATGCCCGTTCCCAGATCGACGTGGCCATTGAACGCCATAACGCGCCCATCCGGTCCGATGGCGATAAAAAGCTCGGCCGCGTCGCCCAGTTCCACATCGGAAACGATCAGCAGCATCTCGGCGGCGGCCATATAGGCCGATTTGGGTGTTTCGCGGTGCAGGGTCATGGCGAAACCTCCGTCGTGCCGTCCGTCATTGTCGTATGTGCTAGCTCCGCCTTGGCATAGGCAACGGCGCGCCGCGCGGCGGCCAGTATCTCAAGATGCGTGCCGCACCGGCAAAGATGATGCTTTAGTGCCTCGCGAATATCGCTTTCGTCAGGATCGGCATTGCGTTTGAGCAGTCCGACCGTAGCGATGATCATGCCGTTGAGGCAATAGCCGCATTGCGCCGCCGCTTCCTCGATAAAGGCGCGCTGCACCGGGTGCAGATCTCCGGCCACCGAAAGCCCCTCGAGCGTAGTCACGCGCCGCGTCCCGATTGCGCCAAGCGGCACGGTACAGGAGCGCACCGGGCGGCCGTCAACCAGAACAGCGCATGCGCCGCATTCGCCCAGGCCACAGCCGTATTTCGGGCCGTTCAGGGAAAGGTCGTTGCGCAGAATATAGAGGAGCGGTGTTTCCGGCTTGGCGTCAACGTGCCAGAGGGCGTCGTTTACAGTCAATGAAACGGAAACGGGCCGCGTCAAGGCACCTGCTCCGGCGCCGCGTCAGCGGTTCGGCCAAAGCCTTTTGCACCCGGACCGATCGCTATCAGGCTGGCCCCTTTGTGGTGCCTGTTCCTCATAACGATGCGACTGTCACCGACATCACGCATCTGCTGCCCCTTATTTTTATATAAAAAGCGTATACGCTTCATATGGTAAGCTGGCAAGTCAAATTTTACCGTTGCAAACGGCGAGAAACCCGGTAGGCTTTGATTTATAAATTGCAAAGCCGAGAAAAACTGACGCCTGGTGCTTGCTATTTAAAGCGTATACGCTACAAATTATGCCGATCATCCAATTCTGAGAACAACACGTCGAAAGACGGATAGAGGGGTCGCCATGTCCAAGGAAAATGAAAAGATCGCGATTATCGGCGCGGGCCTCGGCGGCGCCGTTGCCGGTGCTCTGCTTCAGCATGCCGGTTTTGATGTCAATGTCTATGAGCAGGCGCCCAGCTTCTCCCGCCTCGGTGCCGGTATTCACATGGGACCGAATGTCCTGAAAATCTTCGAGCGCATCGGCGTCGACCGGCAGGTCATCGATATCAGCAGCACGCCGTCCCATTGGTTCAGCCGCGACGGCATTACCGGCGACTATCGCTCGCGCATTCCGCTTGAGGGATATGGCGCAACCTATTGCACGGTTCATCGCGGCGATCTGCAAGCGATCCAATGTGATGCGCTTCAGCCCGGCACCTTGCATTTCGGCAAGAAGCTGTCACGCGTCGATGATAACGGCACGGATGTGCTGGTCGAATTCGAAGATGGAACGTCAATTCGCGCCGATATCGTCATTGGCGCCGACGGTATCAATTCGAGGGTGCGCGAAACGCTTCTGGGCGAGGAAAAGCCGAATTACAGCGGCTGGGTCGGACATCGCGCGCTGATATCCTCGGACAAACTGAAAAAATACGATCTGACCTTTGAAGATTGCGTCAAATGGTGGGGCCCGGACCGTCATATGATGGTCTATTATACAACGGCACGGCGCGACGAATATTACTATGTCACGGGCGTTCCGCATCCGGCCTGGGAGTTCGATTCGGCATTTGTCGACAGCAGCCGTGAGGAGATGGCGGCAGCCTTTGAGGGCTATCACCCGATCATTCAGGCGCTAATCGAAAGCACCGACACGGTGACCAAATGGCCGTTGTTCAATCGCAATCCCCTGCCTTTGTGGAGCAAGGGCCGCCTGGTCCTGCTCGGTGATGCTTGCCACCCGATGAAACCACATATGGCGCAAGGTGCGGCCATGGCCATCGAAGACGCGGCCATGCTCACCCGCTGCCTGCAGGAAACCGGCATCAGTGATTTCAATACGGCCTTCAAGCTTTACGAAGCCAATCGCCGTGATCGCGCGACGCGCGTGCAGACCGTTTCCAATGCCAATACGTTCCTGTTGAACCAGGAAGATCCGTCCTGGGTCTATGGCTATGACATCTATGCCGAGCCGCTGAAGAGCGAGACTGCGGCATGAGCGGGCAGGCGCTATACGGCGCGAATGTTTTTGCCAACGGGATCCGCCAGCACTACCTGCGCTATGGCGGCAAAGGCCCTGCCGTTATCCTGATCCCCGGCATCACCAGCCCGGCAATCACCTGGGGCTTTGTCGCTGAGCGGCTGGCCGAACGGTATGACGTTTATGTGCTCGACGTGCGCGGACGTGGCCTGTCCTCGACAGGTCCGGATCTCGACTATGGTCTGGACGCCATGGCGGCAGACGTCGTCGGGTTTGCGGCGGCCCTTGGGCTTTCCAGGCCGGCGTTGCTCGGTCATTCGATGGGCGCGCGCATTGCCATCCGTGCGGCGGTTGCCGCTCCCTTGGCCTTTTCGCGCCTGGCGCTGATCGATCCGCCGGTCTCCGGACCCGGCCGCCGGGCCTATCCGAGCAAGCTGCCATGGTATGTTGATAGCATCCGGCTGGCGCTGAAGGGTATTGACGCTGAGGGAATGAAGGCATTCTGCCCGACCTGGACTGGCGAACAGCTGACGCTGCGTGCCGAATGGCTGCACACATGCTACGAGCCGGCCATCGTCACCGCGTTCGAGGACTTCCACAAGGATGACATCTTTCCTGATCTGCCGAAGCTGAAGCAGCCCGCCCTGTTGATGGTGGCTGGCCGTGGCGGTGTGATCGAACAGGTGGACGAGGACGAAGCGCGCGCGCTCTTGCCGGCGCTGGAGATCGTCCGCGTGCCGAACGCCGGACACATGATCCCCTGGGATGATTTTGACGGGTTTTTTGCAGCCCTTGGAGATTTTCTCTCCCGCTGACCGGCAGCGGCGGATCATCCGATCCGCCGCTGTTTCTTGTTTGCCAATGTTCGTGAAGCAGAGGATGTCATCCATGCAGAAATATTACCGTATCGGTCAGATCGTACCCAGTTCCAACACCACCATGGAAACCGAAATCCCGGCCATGCTGACAGCGCGGCAATCCATCCGCCCGGAACGCTTCACCTTCCATTCCAGCCGCATGCGCATGAAGAAGGTGGTCAAGGAAGAACTGGCGGCGATGGATGCGGAATCCGACCGTTGCGCCATCGAACTCTCCGATGCCCGTGTCGATGTGCTGGGTTACGCCTGCCTGGTTGCAATCATGGCCATGGGGCTCGGCTACCATCGCCAGTCCGAAAAGCGCCTGACCGGCCGCACCCAGGAAAACGGAACGGATATCCCGGTCGTCACCAGCGCCGGTGCCCTGATCGAAGGGCTGAAGGTCATGAAGGCGAAGAAGATCGCCGTGGTGGCACCCTATATGAAGCCGCTCACCGAACTCGTCGTCGATTATATCCGCGAAGAAGGTTTCGAGGTTGTGGATTGGCGCGCGCTGGAAATTCCCGACAATCTCGATGTCGCGCGCCACGATCCGGAGAACTTGCCCGCCATCGTGCAGACGCTCGATCTGACGGATGTCGACGTGATCGTGCTGTCGGCCTGCGTGCAGATGCCGTCTTTGCCTGTCATTGCCAAGGTCGAGGCGATGACCGGAAAGCCGGTTCTGACGGCGGCGGCCGCCACCACCTACTGCATGCTGAAATCGCTCGGTCTGGAAGCGGTCGCGCCGGGTGCCGGTGCGCTTCTGTCCGGGGCCTACTAGGGAGACGATGATGCAAAGCGCGGAAACGAACTATCAGGGTGTATGGGGCAACCGGATCGGTTTTGGTCAACGTCCGGCTCTTCTCGTTATTGATTTCCTGAAAGCCTATACGATCGAGGGCGCGCCCCTCTATGCACCCGGCGTGGTCGATGCGGTCGCGCAGGCGCCCGAACTGATCAAGGCCGCCCGCGCCGCCGGCATTCCCATCATCCATACCCGCATTCTCTATCTGGCGGAAAACTGCGCGGATGGCGGCATGTGGGTGAAGAAGTCGCCGGTCATGAAGGCGATGGTCGAGGGCAATGTACTGGCTGAGTTCTGCGATGAGGTGCAGCCCGAACACGGTGAGCTCGTCATCGTCAAACAATATGCCAGCGCTTTCTTCGGCACCAGCCTGGCGTCGCATCTGCACGCGCAGGGCATCGACACGGTCATCATGGCGGGCTGCTCGACCAGCGGCTGCATCCGGGCAAGTGCCGTCGATGCGGTTCAATACGGGTTCAGGCCCATCGTCGTGCGCGATTGCGTCGGCGACCGGCATCCCGACCCGCACAATGCCAACCTCTTCGACATCGACAGCAAATATGGCGATGTCGTCTCAAAGGAAGAAGCGATCGCCGAAATCGCCAAGGTCAAGATCGGCTGTCCGTAACGGGACAAAATACCCACGCCTTGAATCAATAAAGGGAACAAGCATGGATCACTTCAGCTTCACGGAAATCTGCCTGCATCAGTTGAAGATGTCGGGCGTCCACGAGGGCGAAAAACTCATCGTCCTGACCCAGGGCAACGAGCGCCTCGATTATGCCGATGCCTTCATGGCGGCGGGCATGCGTCTTGGCGCCAAGATGTATCACATGCGTTTGCCGCCGGTGCCGCCGGCCGGCGCATGGGCCGTCGGCCAGACGGGTCTTGCAGCCATGCCGGAAGCGGTCGAGGCGCTGAAGGCCGCCGACATGTTGATCGATTGCATCTTTTTGCTCTTCAGCCCGGAACAGATGGCAATCCAGGCGTCCGGCACGCGTATTCTGACGGCCGTGGAACCGCCGGAGCTTCTCGCCCGCATGCTGCCGACGAAGGAATTGCGCGAGCGCGTTGAATTTGCCGGCGACCTGCTCTCCAAGGCGAAGGTGATGCGGATCACGTCCGAGCATGGCACGGACGTGACCTACAAGCTCAACACCTATCCCGCCATCACCGAATATGCCTGCACCGACGAGCCGGGCCGCTGGGACCATTGGCCGTCCGGCTTCGTATTCACCGGTGGTGACGATGACGGCGTCGACGGGACGATCGTCGTTGCTCCCGGCGATATCCTGCTGCCGCAGAATATCTACGTGCGCGATCCGATCATCTACACGATCGAAAACGGTTGGATCACCGATATCCGCGGCGGCCTCGATGCCGAGCTTGTGAAGTCGTACATGGACGGTTTCAACGATCCGCGCGGCATGGGCATGAGCCATGTCGGCTGGGGCCTCAATCAGAACGCCAAATGGCATCGCATGGTGCCCGGCGAATTCCCAGGCGGCATGGGCATGGAAGCACGCTCCTTCTACGGCAACGTGATGTTCTCGACCGGCCCCAACAACGAGCTGGGCGGACCGAACGATACGGCCTGCCATCTGGACATCCCGATGCGCAATTGCTCGCTGTTCCTGGATGACGAGCCGATGGTTCTGAACGGCGACATCGCCGTCAAGGAAATGCAGTACAAATTCGACTGATCCTTCGGCTTCCGGCCGAATTCTCATCGAAACGATGGAGAAATTTTAAGAGCCCTGGCCGCCATGCGTGGTGGCCTGGGCACGGCAAACCCGTGCGTTCGCTGTCGAGAGACAAGGTGGCAGAGACCACCGCTCTTGAACCACAGCGACCGGCATGATTTCAAATAAAGAGGGGTACCATGCAGTCACCAATTACAGTTGAAGACGGTCTGAGAATGGCCGGTGTCGGCGCTTTCCAAAAGCGTCTGTTCGTCATTTTCGGCCTGGTCTGGGCGGCGGACGCCATGCAGGTGCTGGCGATCGGTTTCAGCGCGCCGTCGATTGCCGCCAGTTTCGGCATTACCGTTCCGCAGGCGCTGCAGACCGGCACTTTGTTTTTCCTCGGAATGCTCATCGGTGCCTTCGTTTTCGGACGCTTGGCGGACAGGATTGGCCGCAGGCCCGTGCTGTTCATCGCCATCATCCTCGATGCGATCTGCGGTGTCGCCTCGGCTTTCGCCCCCGATCTCCAGTGGCTGCTTGTGGCACGGTTCCTGACCGGCCTTGGCGTCGGCGGCACGCTTCCGGTCGATTACGCCATGATGGCCGAGTTCCTTCCCTCCGATAGGCGCGGCCGCTGGCTGGTTCTACTTGAAGGCTTTTGGGCTGTTGGCACCGTCGCCCTCGCTCTATTGGCGCTCGGTGCCGGAACACAAGGTGGTGAAGCCTGGAGGACGATTTTCTTCGTGACGGGTCTTCCCGCCCTGATCGGCGTCGTGCTGCGCTTCTACGTTCCGGAATCGCCCCTCTATCTCAATCAGCAGGGACGCTCGGACCAGGCGCGGAAAGTGCTGCAGACGGTCGCCAAGGCCAACGGCACGAATGTTGAAATTCCGCCGCTCGTGCAGCAGAAGCCGCAACGCAAGTCGATATCAGCACTCTTTTCCGGCGATCTGCGCCGCCGGACGATTTTCCTGATGCTCGCCTGGATGCTGATCTCGGTCTCCTATTACGGCGTGTTCGTCTATCTGCCGGTAAAGCTTGCCGCCGATGGTTTCGGTTTTGTCCGTGGCCAGGTCTTCCTCGTCATTCTGGCAATCGCACAGTTGCCGGGCTATGCACTTGCGGCCTATGGCGTCGAGAAATGGGGCAGGAAGCCCACATTGATCGGCTTCCTGCTGCTCAGCGCTATTGGAACGCTGGCCTACGGCCTGGGGCAGACGGCGGAGATTATCGTGGCCGCAACCCTGCTGCTGAGCTTTGCGCTTTTGGGCACATGGGGTGCAATCTATGCATTTACGCCCGAGATATACCCGACGACCCTGCGGGCAAGCGGCATGGGCATGGCCGGTTCGGTCGCACGTTTTGGCGGTCTCCTGGCACCGTCGATCGTGGCCCCTCTGATGACCTCGAACTTCGGCCTTGCTCTGGGCGTGATCTCCGGCCTGCTGGTTGTCGCTGCCGTCAGCGTCTGGCTGATCAACGCGGAATCGAAGGATCGCGTCCTCGAGTAAATTACAAGCTGTCTCGCGGCACGCCAGCACCGTGCCGCGAGACCTCACCCTCGCCCACAGCCGCTCGTGTCAGTCCGGTCTTGACGATCGATCCGCTTGCGATTTGCAGCGTTTTGGAAGAAGACAGAATGGAATGGGAGCGAGCGTGACAACAATGACTGGCGGCGATGACAGGAAGGACTTGAGCCGGCGCGACCCTTATCTGGTCACCGAGCAGGTGGGCCATCTGCTGCGCAAAGCCTATCAGCGGCATCTCGCCATCTTCCAGAGCAATGCCAGCGATCCCGACCTCACATCCGTGCAATTCGTGACACTTTGCGCCCTGCATGACCTCGGCCCCAGCTCGCAGGTCGAACTCGTCAAGGCGACCTCGGTCGATCAGGCAACCATCCGCGGCATCGTCGAAAGACTGAAGGCGCGGGGCCTGATCGATCTTTCCCGGGATGAGGCAGACGGCCGCAAGGTGGTGATTTCGCTTCTGCCCAAGGGCGATGCGGTGCTGGAACAGATGTATCCGCAAGGCCATCTTATCAGTGAAAAGACGATGGGCCGTCTCAACCCGGCCGAGCGGGTGGCGCTTCTCTACCTTCTGCGCAAGATCGCGGAAGAGGATGAACAGGACAGTTGAAAGCCAGCGCGCCTTGCCAGAACCGACCGGAGTGTTCCCGATGGAGATCGATCCGCAATCAAAACCGGTTGGCGCAAATGATATGCTCGATGGCACGGCATCCGTCGCGATCGTCCTTCTGGCTGCCGGCAAGGCAAGCCGTATGGGCGAGGGGGGAGCTCATAAGCTGCTGGCCGAATTCGACGGTATCCCGCTCGTGCGGCGTTCAGCGCTTGCTGCCCTTGGTGCCGATGCCGCGACCGTTGTCGCCGTCACCGGCCATCGCCGCGCGGAGATCGAAACCGCGCTTGACGGTCTTGGCATCCACATTGCCGAAAATCCCGATTATGCAACGGGTATTGCAAGTTCGCTGGTGACCGGCTTTGACGCACCCGGCGTGCATGAAGCCGACGGCGTGCTTGTCATGCTCGCTGACATGCCGGGCGTTACACATGCCGATCTCAACGCGCTGATCGCTGCGTTCCGGACGTCGTCGGGAGATGTGATCGTGCGGGCGGTGTCTAACGGCAAGCGCGGCAACCCGGTGATCCTGCCACGCTCTTTGGGGCCTGCAGTAAAGGTGCTTGTTGGCGATACCGGCGCGCGGCACCTCATTGAGACCTCCGGCTTGCCGGTGATCGATGTCGATATCGGCGACGCCGCCCATCTGGACGTCGATACGCCGCAAGAGGTCATCGTTGCCGGTGGTGTTTTGCGCGGATAGACCTGCACGCTGTCGGATTAAAGACTCTGTTCGGTACCTATCGAACCAAACAGAAATGCCGTGTCAGCGCGCATTGCCCGGCAGGTGAAATGCCTGCTGGAAGTAGGCGCGAAAGGCGAGCATCTGCGGGGAGAGGTCAATATTCTTGCGCCAGGCCAATCCGACGTCCATCGCCGGTATGGTATCGCGAACATTGATGGTTTCAATGCGCCGGCCTTCCAGCGACCAGGGGCGATGCACCATGTCAGACAAAATGGCCACGCCCTGGCCGTTGGCGACAAGCGAACGTACCGCCTCGACCGACGACGTGCGCAGGATCACCTGCGGCTGGTAGGACGAGGCGCTCCAGTATTTCAACGATGAATGGGCTGCCTCGTCGACGGTCAGCATGATGTAGGGCTCCTCGGCGATCTCCGCCAGGCCGACGCTTTCTGCCTGCAGCAAATGATGTTGCGCGGGGACCCAGAGGCGGCGGGTCGAGCTCAAGACCTTTTCCGTCACAAGCGACGGGTTCAGAATGTTTGAGGTGAGCAGCACCGACATATCATAGCGGTTCGCCAACAGGCCTTCCTCAATGGATTCCCGCGTCAGCTCGAAAAGCTGGATCTCGAGCTTGGGAAAAAGCCGTCGAAGGCGCTCGATATGCAAAGGCAGGAAATAGCCGATGACCGTATAGGTTGCGGCAACCGTGAGAATGCCTTCGACCTCATTATTGACGACGTTCAAATGCGTCGCCTCGTCAACTTTCTTCAGGATCTCATAGGCATGCGATAGGAACTGGCGTCCGGCGGCGGTCAGGTCCATGCCGTGCGGCGTGCGGATGAACAGGCCGGCTCCCACTGTCTGCTCCAGCTCCTTGATCGCTGTGGTGATGGCCGATTGGGAAATGGAAAGATCGATCGCCGCCTGCGATATTTGTCCAAGCTCTGCGGTCGCGACAAAGTAGCGAAGCTGTCTCAAACTGATCGTCATAACTGTACCCTCCCATCGAAAAAGCAGAATTTCAGTATCCGAAAATCAGAACTACCGATCGCAAAAAGGGCAACTATCCGCCTTTTAATGGTTCAGCTGCCGTCAACTTGTTGATAACCCACATGTTTGCGCTGCAATATTTGTGGGCAGCATGTTCTGATTTTCAGATACGATGCATTTAAAAATAGAATTTTTCAAATGAGTCAATTCGCCCTAGCGTGTCTTTGTCAAAAAAAGCGGCAAAGCGATAACGTTGCTTCATGGCAGGCAGGCGAGGGACAGACGGTGATTGAAGCAGTCGACATCAATTGCGATATGGGCGAAGCGTTTGGACGCTGGCGTGTCGGCGATACCGACGATGCGTCGCTGATGTCGCTGATCAGTTCAGCCAATATTGCCGCAGGTTTCCATGCCGGCGATCCAAACCTCATCGATCAAACCGTGCGGCTGGCAGCCGAGCATGGTGTCGGCATCGGTGCGCATCCGGGCTATAACGACCTCCAGGGCTTTGGCCGCCGCAAGATCGAAGGCACGCCTCGGGAACTGGTCAACGACATCATCTATCAGGTCGGCGCAGTGCGCGAATTTGCCCGCCGCCATGGTGCCCGCCTGCAACATGTGAAGCCGCATGGCGCGCTTTATATGGAAATGGCGGTTAATCCTGAACTTTCGCAGATCTTCGTGCAATATATGCGCACGGTGGAGCCCCAGGCCTATATTTTCTGCATGGGCGGTTCGGCGACGGAGCGGGCAGCCAGGGAAGCAGGGCAGCCGGTCGTGCGCGAATTCTATGCAGACCGCGATTACGGCGACACCGGGTCGATCGTGTTTACCCGTGATGCCGGGCGCCCGGACCCTGCCGCGATCGCCCAGAAAGTCGTGCGTGCCTGCAAGCAGGGAAAGGTAAAGACCGTCTCCGGGGGAGATGTCGATATCGCCTTTGAATCCATTTGCTTCCATTCCGATACGCTCGGCGCGCTCGAAATCGTGCGTCAGATGCGCGAGGCGCTGATTGCAGCCGGCATTCGTATCGCACCGGTTTCGGCCATCACAGGCCATTGATAGATTAAAGCGGAGAGAGACATGAGCACATTTGAGATCAGATCGCCCCTGCCGGGCACCTTCTACCGGACACCGGCGCCGGACGCCGCCCCGTTCAAGGCGGACGGAGACGCGGTGGCGAGTGCAGACACGATCGGCATGATCGAAGTGATGAAAACCTTCCAGGAAATCCCGGCCGGTGTCGATGGCAAGGCCATCCGCTTCCTGGTCGATAACGAAGAGCCTGTGATGGCCGGTCAGGTGATCGCGGAGGTGGAGGTATGACCATCCGCTCGCTCCTCGTTGCCAACCGCGGCGAGATCGCGGTGCGCATCATCAAGGCGGCAAAGGCGCTCGGCATCCGCACCGTACAGGTCCATAGTGCTGCCGATGCCGATATGCTGGCGGTGAAGCTGGCCGACGAGGCCGTCAATATCGGCCCGCCATCCGCCGCGAAATCCTACCTGAACATCGATGCCGTCGTAGCAGCCGCCAAGGCCGCAGGGGTCGATGCGGTTCATCCGGGCTATGGCTTTCTTTCTGAAAATGCCGACTTTGCCGATGCGGTCGAGGCGGCCGGCTTGATCTTCATCGGGCCGAAGGGCGATGCGATAAGGCTGCTGGGCGACAAGGTCGCTGCCCGTGAAGTGGCGGCCCGCGCAGGGGTGCCCACCGTTCCCGGCAGCGCGGGACGGATCGCCAGCCTCGATGAGGCCCGCGCCATTGCGGAAAAAACCGGCTTTCCGATCATGATCAAGGCGGCCGCAGGCGGTGGCGGGCGCGGTATCCGCATTGCCGAGACCATGGCTGATCTCGAGCGTCATTTCCCGCAAGCATCCGCAGAAGCCGCCGCCGCCTTTGGCGATGGTGGTCTCTACCTCGAAAAGGTGATCACCAAGGCGCGCCATGTCGAGGTTCAGATCCTCGGCGACGGCGAGAGCTTCGTCCATTGTTTCGAACGCGAATGCTCGCTGCAGCGCCGCCGCCAGAAGGTCTGGGAAGAAGCACCGTCCACGCTGTTACCGGCAGCAGTGCGCGAAAAGCTCTGCGCCAGCGCCGTGGCGCTTGCCCGCGAGGTCGGCTATCGCGGCGCGGGCACCGTTGAATATCTCTATGACGAGATCACGCAGGACTTCTATTTCATCGAGGTGAATACCCGCATCCAGGTTGAGCATCCGGTGACGGAGATGATCACCGGCATCGATCTCGTGCAGGAGATGATCAAGGTTTGCGGCGGCGCAAAACTGTCGATCGCGCAAGGAGATATCTTGGCGCACGGCCATGCCATCGAATGCCGCATCAATGCCGAGGACCCGTCCCGCAACTTCATGCCCGCACCGGGGCGGATCGAGGCGCTGACGATCCCGCAAGGCGAGGGCATCCGCTTCGACACCATGCTCTACGAGGGATATTCGATCCCGCCATTTTACGATTCCCTTGTCGGGAAGCTGATAGTCTGGGCGGAAAGCCGCGATGCCTGCCTTGAGCGGCTGAAGGCTGCGCTCGAAGGTCTGGTGATCACCGGCATTCCAACCACGATCCCGTTGCATCTGGCGCTTGCCGGCGCAGACAGCGTTAAGCGTGGCGCTTTCCATACCTGTTTTCTTGAAACATGGCTTGAGACCGAATTCGCCGGCCTGTCCGGCAAGATTGCGGAGGTTGCCTGATGGGCTTGCGTTATACATTCGGAGGCGATGAACATCTGTTCGTCGAATGCAGCGAGGAGATGTCGCTCGAGGCGTTCTTCACCAGTCTGTCGATGGCGAAAGGCGTGCGCGACAGCGGTATCAAAGGGGTCACCGAGATCTGCCCAGCCAATGCCTCGTTCCAGATCAAGTTCAATCCCGACATCATCCATCCCAACGATATCCTCCGCGAGGTGAAGTCGATCGAAGGCGCGGCCGCCAAGGCCGAACCGGTGTTAAAGACCCGCATCGTCGAGATCCCGGTTTTCTACAATGATCCCTGGACGCATGAAACGCTGATGCGTTTTCGCGAACGCCATCAGGACCCGGCCGGCACCGATCTCGATTATGCCGCCCGCATCAACGATTTCGGCTCTGTCGATGATTTCATCGCGGCGCATTCGGGCTCGCCCTGGTTCGTCTCTATGGTCGGCTTCGTCGCGGGGCTGCCGTTCATGTATCAGATGGTCGAGCGCCAGAGGCAAATCCAGGTGCCGAAATATCTGCGCCCGCGCACCGATACGCCGAGGCTGACTGTCGGCCACGGCGGCTGCTTCGGCTGCATCTATTCCGTGCGCGGTGCCGGCGGCTACCAGATGTTCGGCATCACGCCGATGCCGATCTTCGATCCGACGCAGACCACCAGCTACCTCCAGGATTTCATGGTGTTCTTCCGTCCGGGCGATATCGTCAAATTCAAGCCGATCGGCCGTGATGCCTATGATCAGGCAGTCGAGGATGTCGACAAGGGGCGGTTTGCACCGCCGATCCGCGAGGTCAGTTTCGATCTGCGCGAATTCCAGAAGGATATTGACGGCACCAATGCCAAGCTGGAGGGGATGCTCCATGGCCATTAAGGTTCTCCATCATGGTCTCGCGACCACCGTTCAGGATCTCGGCCGTCCGGGCTATTTTCATCTCGGCATTCCCGTTGGCGGCGCGATGGACCGCTATGCGATGCGGGCAGCCAATCTTCTCGTCGGCAATGACGAAGGGGCCGCGGGGCTTGAGGCCGTCTTCATGGGCCCGAAGCTCGAGTTCACGCAGGATGCTCTGGTCGCCGTGACAGGCGCCGACATGCCGCCGAAAGTCGATGGCGCCATCCAGCCGGGCTGGACCGCGTTTCTCGTCAAGGCGGGGCAGACGCTGACGTTCGATTTCCTGAAAGCCGGCGCTCGTATCTGCATTGCAGTGTCCGGCGGTATCGATGTGCCGGAAGCGCTGGGAAGCCGCTCGACCTATCCGATCGGTGCGCTTGGCGGCTTCAAGGGCCGGCCGATCGCGCCGGGGGACGAATTGCCGGTGGGCAAGGGCAGCCTTGCAACCGACGGCAAGACCGTGCCGGAAGCGCTGCGCCGCAAGCCGGGCGCGCCGGTGGAACTGCGTGTGCTGCCAGGCCTCTACTGGCACCGCGTCACCGAGCAGTCGCAGGTAAATTTCTTCGATGACGAATGGAAGGTTGCGCCGGAAGCCGACCGCATGGGCTATCGTTTCAAGGGCGGCCGCAAGCTCGATTTCGTCGATCGTGACCAGCCGTTCGGCGCCGGTTCTGATCCGTCCAACATTGTCGATAGTTGCTATCCCTATGGCTCAATCCAGGTGCCCGGCGGCACGGAGCCGATCATCCTGCACCGCGATGCCGTTTCCGGCGGCGGATATTTCATGGTTGGGACGGTGATTTCAGCCGACATGGACCTGATCGGCCAGTTGCAGCCGCATACGCCGGCGCGGTTCATCAAGGTGACGATGGAGGAGGCGCTGCAGGCGCGGGCCGACAGGCAGGCGCTGTTGGCCGAGCTTCGCGCGGCTTTGGCTTAAACGGAGGATTATCCGGTGCTGGCTTTGCGACACGGCGATTGCGGCAAGGGAGTTCGGAAGGCGGCGCTGCCGCTATTCCAGAACCCGCGTCAGGTAATCGGCCGTGACGCTCGGCCCCGGAATGATCGCAACGATCTTCATCTGGGCGATGGTGCGATTGACGGAAGCGTCCAGATGGCTCTCCATCATGGCGGCCGCCGCCGTCGCCGCGCCGCGCATCAAAAGCTCGACGATCAGCCGAAGCTCGGTAATGATGGCCGGGTCGCCGGGCAGGCCCAGGCGGCGCAGGAGCCGCTCGGTTGCCGTCACCGGCAAGAGGTTGTTGCGGATCAGGTCTTTCAGCCGCTCGTTCGGCGTCGCCAGAACGCAGGTCTCGATAAAGCGCGACTGGATGGTTTCCACCGTGCCGAAATAATCCTTCGGCTGCTCGCGCTCCAGCGCCGAGAGGTGCGTAAACAGATTGGTCAGCACGGCATGATCGACATGCCCGGCGCCCACGACGATTGCCTGCGGCTCCAGCATGCGGCGCAGCACGAAGTGATCCTTGACGATCTGGGCCGTCAACGGCCCGGCGATCCAGTGCGAACTCTGGTTTTTGCGGACAAGACCGCGCTCGCGCAGGCGGGTCAACACGTCGCGCACCACGGTGCGGCTGACGTTGAAATGGTTCGCAAGCTCGATCTCGACAATGCGGTACTGGCCAAACACCACGCAGCCGGCGACATCCGCCTCGACGGTGTTGTAGATACGCTCCCAGGACGACCGGCTCTGAAGCGCCTGGTCGGCATGTTGCGGGATGTGCAGGCCGAGCGTCTTGATATCGGTGCGATTGGGCTCGATCCCCTGGTCCGGCGGCCCGACGAGATAGCCGCGGCCGCTGAAGCGATGCAGAAGCCCCTCGGCTTCCAGGGTCTGCAGCGCACGCTGGACCGGCGCGCGGGAGATTTGCAGAATGTCTGCAATCGGCCCTTCGAGCAGCACCAGACCCTCCGGCAGTACCCCACCAATGATGTTGCTGCGCAGAATATCCTCAGCGATTTCGTATCGCTTCTGCACATTCGACCCGCTGCGATCTTCAGTCATCAAATCCGGCACTTTCTTTTTGGCTCATCGCCCACGGTTCAGTTTTACGCGTTTGCAGGGAGCAAGGACAAGGGTGCTTTAAAATGAATATTGAATACATTATCGCGAAAATATTCATTTTATAGCGGGATTGAAAATCGAAGCCGCTTAAGCACTGATGCGCCGTCATTTTCGTCGCTAAGCTGTGCGTTTGCGCATAATTTTGATCGAATTCGTTATTTTATAACACTGTGATGCGATCTCTGGGCGCGCCATTGACCTGGGGGTTTGCCGAGAGCGGTTGTTTTTATGATGTATTTTGATCGCCCAAAAGATAAATTCGATGTGAATTTGATTTTTTGAAAAAGCCTATTGAATACAAAAATCATTCATGTCATGATTTCCTTACTCGAAACGCTCGCAAGAAGCGTGACAGGTGGAACATTTTTGAAACGCCAAGGAACATCATTTTGACGCGCAAGTGACGCTTGCGCTGACGGCTTTTGCTTGCCTGCCGGAACCCATCAGCGATTTGGGCATCGGCGAAGCTTTGCCGAAGGATGTTCCTTGCCTTGAAACTGGCAGGATAGCGGTGTCGGCAGCTCTTCAACTCACGAACGTCTCGAAATCCTATGGCGGCCAAAAGGCGCTGGATAGGGTCAAGCTGTCTCTGCCCGACAATGCCTATATCTCGCTTCTGGGGCCGAGCGGTTCCGGCAAGACCACGCTTCTGCGCGTCATTGCAGGTTTCGAGGAACCCGAAGAGGGGTCGATCCAGTTTGGCGGCAAGCGGATCGACGGCATCGCGCCGCACAATCGCGGCATTGGTTTCGTTTTCCAGAATTTCGCCCTGTTTCCGCATCTTTCCGTCTCCGAGAACATCGCCTTCGGTCTCGTCAACCGCGAGCTCAACCCGGTCACCGACGCAGCCCTCGTCAAGGCAAAGGTCCGCGACATCATTTCTTTGGTCGGTCTGAACGGCCTCGAAGATCGGGGCGTGACGCAGATTTCCGGTGGTCAGCGCCAGCGCGTGGCTCTTGCCCGCACGCTGGTGACCGAGCCGAAGATGGTTCTGCTCGACGAGCCGCTCGGCGCGCTTGACGCCAATCTACGCTCGCGCATGCGCACGGAATTGCGGGCCATCCGCGAGCGTTGTGGCGTGACCTTCCTGCATGTGACGGGCAGCGAGAGCGAGGCGCTTGCGATGGGCGATACGGTTCTGGTTCTCGATCATGGCCACATCGCCCAGTCCGCGCAGTCAGATCTTCTCTACAATCGTCCGGCTTCGCCCGCCGTGGCGCGCTTTCTCAATTGCTACAATCTGTTTTCCGGCGGTGTCACGGACGATGTCTTCGTCAGTCCGGCCGGTCGATTTGCGCTTGGAGGCTTTCGCCAGGTGGCATCGCCGCCTGCCTATGCGATCCGCTACGACCGGGTGGAGATCCGGGGCACTGATGCGCCGGTTCAAGACGACGAAGTTCGTCTCGAAGGCAATTTTGTCGCCAGCGAATATTCCGGGGCGGCGATCAATTCCTTCTTCTCGCTCGATGATGGCCGCATGTTCGAGGTGGAATCTCATCTCAGCCGCGCGGCACCGCAGGCCTATGCCGAGAAAGGCCGCTACGCGCTGGTCTGGAAGCGGGAGGATGCTCTTGTCTTTGCGTGAAAAAACCCTGTCACAAACGCCTTTGCCTGTTGTGGAGAATGAGAGATGACGATGGCCGCGATTGGCGATGAAACGCAGGTTGAAACTTCAGCCAAAAGAAAGCTCTCCGGCCCCGCGCTCTGGCTTTTGGCGCCCGGCGTCATCTGGATGGTGCTGTTCCTGGTGCTGCCGATCCTGATGATGGTCTATGTTTCCTTCTGGACGCAAACCACCTTCAAGATCGAGCCGACGCTCACTCTGAAGAGTTGGATCACATTTTTCAGCAGCGAAACCTATCTGGGTGCGCTCTGGACGACGGTGCGGATCTGGCTGATCGTTCTGGTCTCGACAGTGCTTGTTGGCTATCCCGCCGCACTTTTCGTCGGCCTGTTCGTCAAGAACAAGACAATCCAGACCGTCCTTCTGGTCCTGTGCGTCATTCCGTTCTGGACCTCGTTCCTCATCCGGGTGCTTGCCTGGCGGCCGATGCTCGGCAAGGAAGGCGCCATCAACCTGATCCTGATGAAGATCGGCATTGTACAGCAGCCGATCGAGGTCCTGCTATTTTCCGAACTGTCGGTGATCATCGGCATGACCCAGATCTATTGCGTCTTCATGGTCGGGCCGATCGCCTTCATGCTCGGCCGTATCGATCCCTCGGTGATCGAGGCGGCGCAGGACCTTGGCGCGAGCTTTGGCCGCATCTTCCGTACCATCATCCTGCCTCTGTCCATGCCGGGCGTGGTTGTTGGCGGCATCTTCGTCTCGGTCATGGTTCTCGGTGAATTCGCAACCTCTGCCGCACTGTCCGGCCGCAAGGTCAACCTGCTCGGCAATATCATCGTGACCCAGGTCGGGTCGCTGAAATGGGCCTTTGCGGCGGTGGCCGGCGTCGTGCTGACCGTCTTGATGGGCGCGGTGGTTGCCGCACTCCTCAGGGTCGTCGATCTCAGAAAGGAGCTTTGATCATGAACGCATCCGGCATCAAATTCGGTCTTGGCACCTATACCGCGCTCTTTCTCGTCTTCCTCTATGGTCCTCTCGTGGTTCTGGCGATCCTGTCGTTCCAGACGGGCCCCGAAGGCGGGCCGCAATTTCCGATCATCGAATGGTCGACCTACTGGTACAAGCATCTTTTCGGCCTGACACCGCCGTCGCGCATCTCGCCTTTGCCGATCAACGAGGCGCTGTTCCGCTCAATGGCGCTGGCGGTGATGACGATGATCGTTTCGACAGTTCTTGGCGTTTCCGCAGCCCAGGCGTTCCGCCGCAAGTTCAAAGGCTCTGGTTTTGTCTTTTATCTGATCGTCCTTGGCATGATGGTGCCTGGCGTTCTCGTTGGCCTCGGCATGGCGCTGGTCGCCAATTCGCTCGGGATCGACCGCCACTGGTGGGGCACGGCCTTCGTGCTGCATGTGGTCTACACCTTCCCCTTCGCATTCCTGGTGATGCTGGCGATCTTCAATCGCTTCGATCCGAGCGTTGAAGAGGCGGCCTGGTCGCTCGGCGTCTCGCCGGCCCGTACCTTCCGTAAGATCACGTTCCCGTTGATCTTTCCGGGCGTGCTGTCGGCCATGCTGTTTGCTTTCACCCTGTCTTACGACGAGTTCTCGCGCACCCTGTTTGCCTCTGGCCGTGACCTGACGCTGCCGCTTGCCATCTACGGCACCTTCTCGGTCGAGGTGCATCCGAACGTCTTTGCCTTCGGCGTGCTGACAACACTGTTCTCCTTCGCATTGCTGGGCACTTACGCCGTGTTGATGACGCTGTCGGTGCGGCGCGCCAAGCAAATGGCGATCCAGGAGGAAGCTTGATGGCGGTGGAAAAACGCTCTGCCATCGTCACCGGTGCAGGCTCCGGTATCGGCCGTGCGATTGCGCAAAAGCTCGCCGCCGACGGATATGCGGTGACGGTCAACGATCTTTCGCTTGAGAGAGCCGAAGCCGTCGTGCGTGAAATCCAGGCTGCTGGCGGAGCTGCGGCAGCCGTTGCGGGCGACGTTTCGTCTGAGGCGGATGTTGCCGCAATCCATGCGGCCGCTCTGGCCGCACATGGCGAGACGCATTTGCTCGTCAACAACGCAGGAATTGCGCATCAGGCGCTGTTTGAAAATCTCGAGGTCAAGGATTTTGACCGGATGTTCGCCGTCCATGTGCGGGGCACGTTCCTGATGACCAAGGCGGTGCTGCCCGCCATGCTGAAACGCGGCGAGGGCGTGATCGTCAATGTCGCATCGCAACTCGGCCAGATCGGCGGCGTCGAGCTTACCCATTATTCCGGTGCCAAGGCTGCCATCATCGGCATGACCAAGGCGCTGGCCCGCGAGGTTTCCAAGCGCGGCGTGCGCGTCAATGCGGTCGCGCCGGGTCCGATCAACACGCCGCTCGTCATGGAGCTTTCGGACGGCTGGCGTGCAGCCAAGAAGGCCGAACTGCCGCTCGGACGTTTCGGCGAGCCGGAGGAAGTTGCCGAGACCGTGGCCTTTCTGGCGTCGCCGGCCGCAAGCCTGTTCGTCGGCCAGACGCTTGGGCCGAATTCCGGCGATGTGATGTTGTGAGGAAGCGAGTATGACAGAACCATCAAAACGTATTTCCATCGTTACCGGCGCCGGGATCGGCATCGGGCAAGCGACGGCCAAGGCTCTTGGCGCACGCGGCGACCACGTCGTCGTCACCGATATTCTTGAAGACAAGGGAACGGAGACCGCGCAGGCCATCGTGGCCGCTGGCGGCTCTGCCGAGTTCAAGCTTTACGATGTGCGCTCGACCGAGGCGACGAATGCCCTGGTTGCGGATATCGAAAACCGCCATGGCGGCATCGACGTGATCGTCGCCAATGCCGGAATCGCGCACCGCACGCCTCTCGCTGATCTCACCGACGAAAAGTGGGACCTGACCTTCGACATCGACCTCAAAGGTATTTTCCGGCTGGTTCGGGCCGCAGCACCCGGCATGCGGGCGCGCAAATCCGGCAGCATTGTCGCGCTCTCGTCAATCATGGGCATTGCCTATGGCTGGGACGAACATGTGCATTATTCCGCCGCCAAATCCGGCGTCATCGGCCTGGTGCGGGGTCTCGCCGTAGAGCTCGCCCGCGACGGTGTACGGGTGAACGGCATCGCGCCGGGATATATCCGCACGGCGCAGCTGCTGTCGGAAGAAAATTCGCTGGGTCCGGCGGGCGCTGAAAAAGCCGCCGAATTCATCCCGATGGGGCGGCTCGGCACGCCAGAGGATATCGCTGACGTCATCGCGTTTCTGGCGTCGAATGGCGCGAGATACATGACCGGCCAGGTGCTGGTCGTGGATGGAGGCCTCCTCGTGGGGCGCTACTGAACCGTCTGGGCCGCACGGCGGGCGCTACCGCCGCCTGCGGCCTGCGGAGACTGAAGAATGAGCCGCGATCAAACGGGGTTCGGGGAACAACAATCAACTGGAGAAGAGACATGTCCAACATGGAAATCAATCGCCGCTCCCTTCTGAAGCGGTCCGCAGGCATGATGGCGCTCGCCATGGGCGGCGGCACGCACCTTCTGTCGTCTCGTGCAGCCTATGCCCAGGCTGCCGATCTTGCCAGCCAGAGCCTGCGCACCATCGGTCTTTCGGTGACCGTACAGGAGCGTATTCTGGAAGAGTTCAAGAAGGCGTCGGGCGTCGGCAGCACGTCCGGCACGGCCGCGACCTTCCCGGATGCGCAGACCAAGATCCTGTCCGGCTCGAAGGATTACGATTGCTGGGAAATCATCGCCGAGCGCCTGCCGTCGATCGTCATGACCGACAATGTCGAGGTCATCCCGGCCGCATCGTTGAAGAACTGGGCCAACATCCGCGAAGTCTTCACCAAGCCGAGCGACAAGTGGGATGCCAAGGCGCAGATCACCGGCCAGATCTGGGCAGACGAGGCGCAGACCACGCTCAACATGGTGCCTGCCGTCTATAACTACGATTCGATCGGTTACAATCCCGACGTGGTCAGCGCCGAAGAAGCCAATACATGGGCTGCGATCTTCGACCCGAAGTGGAAGGGCAAGTCCGGCCTCAACACCGATCCGCTGATCGCCTTCGGTCAGGCCATCATGGCCATGAACACGCTCGGTCTCTCCGACGTGAAAAACCCCGGAAACGCGACAGCTGCGGAAATCGACGAGGCTGCAGCCTTCCTGATTTCCAAGAAGAAGGAAGGCCAGTTCCGCGCTCTCTGGGGTGATTTCGGCGAACTGGTCAACCTCATGGCGTCGGGCGAAATGGTCGTCTGCGATGCTTGGCAGCCAGCTGTCATGGCCGTCAAGGCGCAGGGCAAGCCTTGCAAATATGCCGTCCCGAAGGAAGGCTATCGCGGCTGGGCGATCGGCCCGACCATGATCGCCGGTACGGCCAACCGCGAAGCCGTCATCGCCTATGCCGACTATTGGCTCTCTGGCGAACCGGGGATCGCCGTTTCCGAACAGGGCTATTACTCGCCTTCGACCAACATCAAGGATGTCATGGCGCCGGAAAAATATGCCTTCTGGTATGAGGGCAAGCCTTGGGCCGGCGCCGAGGAGCGCGGCATCAAGGAAGGCGATCTGCGCGATGGCGGCTCGCTCGAAGAGCGCGCGGCCAATGTCGCCTACTGGCATCAGTGGCCGGATGAATACGACCATCTCATCCAGAAATGGGACGAATTCCTGAGCGCATAACCTCTACCTCCCCCTTGAGGGGGGAGGTCGCGCGAACGCGCGGGTTAGGGTGATCTTTTGGTTTTCTCGAAAGTCACCCCACCCGGCATTGCATCCAGCCCTTCCCGTAAAGGGAAGGGTCACAATCTGACGCATTCCTTATCCTGTCCGGAGCGACACTCATGATCTACGACCTCGAACTCATCAATGTCGGCAAGGTTTACGACAACGGGACACCGGCGGTCATTGATTTCAATCTGTCCGTCACCAAGGGCGAGTTCATCGCGTTTCTGGGACCATCCGGCTGCGGCAAGACGACGACGCTGAGGATGATCGCCGGATTTGAAGGCATTTCCTCCGGCGACATGATGATCAAGGGCGTGCGGATGAACGATGTGCCGCCGCAGGGGCGGCCAACGTCGATGATTTTCCAGAGCTACGCCCTGTTCCCGCATATGACCGTGCGCCGCAATGTCGGCTATGGCCTTGAGGTCAAGGGCATGGCGAAAAGCGAGCGCGACGCCAAGGTTGACCGGATCCTCGCCACGCTCGGGCTGGAGGATATTGCCGAGCGCAAGCCGGACAAGCTGTCCGGCGGTCAGCGCCAGCGCATCGCGCTTGCCCGCGGCCTCGTGGTCGAACCAGATATTCTTCTTCTCGACGAGCCGCTGGGCGCGCTTGACGCCAATCTGCGCAAGGCGATCCAGAACGAGCTGAAACTGCTGCAAAAGACTTTGGGCATCACCTTCATCTTCGTCACCCATGCCCAGTCGGAAGCGCTGGCATTGTCCGACCGTATCGTCGTTATGAACCAGGGCCGCATCGAACAGATCAGCCCGCCGCATCAGCTCTATACCCGCCCGAACACGCCGTTCGTCGCGCAGTTCATCGGCCGCAACACGATCTTCCAGGGTGAAGTGCAGGGTGCGGAGGGCGACAATATCGCCGTGTCCACGCCTGTGGGCATGTTGTCTGGGCGCGCCAATGGCGCCGTGCCTGGCAAGACGAAGGTCAATCTGGTCATCCCCGCAGAGGCCATGGAAGTGCATGCGGCAGACGCTGGCCTGCGCGAGCGTCTCGTCGGCAATATCGGCGGCAATGTCGTCGATGCTCGGATCGAGCGGTTCGATGTGGTTGGTCACATCTCGCATCTGACAGCCAGCCTGCCGGATGGCCGCGCGGTCTCGCTCGAGGCGCATATCGATAAATATCAGCCAGAGGCCTTTCCCGTCGGGTCCGGCGTTCTTCTGTCGTGGAACCCGGCGCTAGCGACCGTCATTCCCGTTCACTGAGACGACTTTTCAAACAAGAAACCACAAGGAGACATACCATGGCGAAGGAAATCTTTTGCAGTTTCGGCGTCGACGTCGATGCCGTTGCAGGCTGGCTCGGCTCTTACGGTGGCGAGGATTCGCCTGATGATATTTCGCGCGGTCTTTTTGCCGGCGAAGTTGGCAGCCCGCGTCTCCTGAAGTTGTTCGACCGCTTCGGCATCAAGACGACATGGTTCATTCCCGGCCACTCGATCGAGACATTTCCCGAGCAGATGCAGGCTGTGGCCGATGCGGGCCACGAGATCGGCATTCACGGCTATACGCATGAAAACCCGATCGCGATGACGCGCGAGCAGGAAACCGAGATCCTCGACAAGTGCATCGATCTCGTCACCAAGCTCTCCGGCAAGCGGCCCACCGGGTATGTTGCGCCATGGTGGGAGTTTTCAAACGTCACCAATGAGTTGCTGCTCGAGCGTGGCATCAAGTACGACCATTCGCTGATGCACAACGATTTCACGCCCTATTACGTGCGGGTCGGCGACAGCTGGACCAAGATCGACTATTCCAAGAAGCCGTCCGATTGGATGGTGCCCTTGAAGCGTGGCCAGGAAACCGATCTCATCGAAATTCCGGCATCCTGGTATCTCGACGACCTGCCGCCGATGATGTTCATCAAGAAAGCCCCGAACAGCCACGGTTTCGTCAATCCGCATGATATCGAACAGATGTGGCGCGACCAGTTCGACTGGGTCTACCGCGAAATGGATTACGCTGTTTTCCCGATCACCATCCACCCGGACGTGGCCGGCCGGCCGCAGGTGCTGATGATGCTGGAACGGCTGTTTGCCCATATGAGCAAGCATCCGGGCGTGAAGTTCGTCACCATGAACGAAATCGCCGATGATTTTGCCAAGCGCTTTCCGCGCAAGAAGTAGGGCGGTTTGAGATAAAAAACCCCCTCTGGCCTGTCGGCCATCTCCCCCACAAGGGGGGAGAGGATCCGGGGTTGGCTCTCCGTCCTATAAACGTGTTTAAACGCGTTGAGGGTGCGGCAGATTCAGCCCCTCCCCTTGTGGGGAGGGGTTGGGGAGGGGTTTTTTTCTACTACGATGTTTTAGTCGCTCGGTTTGTAGCAAACCCAGGTTCGGAGAGAGATCATGTGCTCGCTTTGCGGGGTTCTCGGAGGCAATGAACACTGGGCCGATGCGGTGGCGCGGCCGGGTGTTTTCACGCGCAATGTCGAGAGGATCGACCGGCGGCGTGAGCGCGCCAACCGGGTGCGGGTGGCCAACCGCGTGCTTTCAGGTTTCGGCATGACGTTGTCGGACTGGCAGGGGGCATCCTTCGTGCTGTCGACACGCACCGGCAAGAGCGAGATCATCGAAGATCTCGGCCACCTCTGGCCGGCGGCCGAGCGGCTGTCGGGCCGGGATTGCGATCCGTTGAACATTCAGATCATCGAGCGGATGGAGGCGGCGCGCGATGGCGGATAGCCCGGCCTTTACCCCCGTCAACCTGCTCACCGGCTTCCTTGGCTCGGGCAAGACGACGCTCTTGAAGCGGCTTTTGACCGATCCCGCTTTGGCAGACACAGCCGTTCTCATCAACGAGTTCGGCGAAGTCGGCCTTGATCATTATCTGCTCGAGCGGATCGACGAGACGATGATCCTGCTGCAATCAGGATGCCTGTGCTGCACGGTTCGCGGCGAGCTGGCCGACGCGCTGCGCGATCTGCATTCCAAGCGCGAGCGCGGGTTGGTTCCGAATTTCAAACGCGTGGTGATCGAAAGCACCGGCCTTGCCGATCCCTTTCCGGTTTTATCGACGCTCAAGGCAGACCCCGTGCTGCGGCATCATTTCAGGCCGGGAAATGTGATCGCAACCGTCGATGCGGTCAACGGCATGCGCCAGCTCGATACCTATATCGAATCCAACCGGCAGGTGGCGATCGCCGACCGGCTGGTGCTGACAAAGACGGATATTGCACACGAAGCCGGGTTGGCGCTGCTTTTGGAACGCCTGCGCCGCATCAACCCCGATGCGGCTCTGCTGTCGGCCGCCGATGAGGTGCTTGATATCGCCGGTCTGTTTGACGAGACGCAGTCCACGCGCGGCAGTCTTGCCCAGTCGCCAAGCGGATTTTATTGCGAAACGCCAGCCATGCTGGAAACGGCTGGTGGCGGCGTCCATCAGGCGGCGGTCACCTCTTTCGTCATGAGCGTCGAAGGTGCCATCGACTGGACGGCCTTCGGCGTCTGGCTGACCATGCTGCTGAACCGGCACGGCGAACGCGTGCTCAGGGTCAAGGGAATTCTCAATCTGGAAGGCGAGGCTCGCCCGGTGGCCATTCATGGCGTCCAGCATCTGGTGCACCCGCCCACCCATATGGAGGCTTGGCCGTCGGACGACCGGCGGTCGCATATCGTCTTTATTGTTGACGGACTCGATGCCAGTCTGCTGAAACGGTCTTTCGAGGCCTTTACCCTTGCAGGGCCGGTGCCGTCCATCACGGGCGGTGTGCGGGCCACACGACAGGACGTCCAGACCTCTTGATGAACAAGCATCAGCCAGCACCACAGACACCCGCCACGCCTGCACTCCATCTTCAAGGCCGGCCGAAACTGCGCGTGCTGGGTACCGCGATTTCCCTTCTGGAGGAATTGCGTCTGCGGGCCGAGCAGGATCTCGGCATTGACGTGACTTTCGACAATAACGACTTTCTCACGACGCAGCACAAGGCGGCACAGGAGCCGGGCAGCTACGACATCTACGATCAGTGTTTTCACAATCTCGATATCGTCTGGTACTGGCGCGCCGTACAGCCGATCAGCACGGAGCGGATCACGCTGTGGTCCGAGATCAACGATCTGACCAAGACCGGGCATATCGGACCGAACGCGCGGCTGGGGCAGGGCGATGTGCCGGCCAAGAAGCTGTTCGTTCAGCCCAATCTTGCGCTCGGCGATACACCGTCGCATCGCATTTCGATGCTGCCGACCACGCATAATTTCGACAGTTTCGCCTATCGCACCGATGTCGTGAAGCAGCCGGTGGAGATGAATTCCTGGGCATCGCTGCTGAACGAGAAATGGGCGGGCCGCGTTTCTCTGGTGGATGAGCCCGCCATTGGCATTTTCGATGCGGCGCTCGCAGCCCAAGCGGCCGGGCTGATGTCGTTCGACAATATCGGCAATATGAGCGTGGCGGAGATCGACCGGCTGATCGACCTGCTGGAAACCCGCAAGAAGGATGGCTTCTTCCGGGGTTTCTGGCGGACGGCGGAAGATGCCGCGCGGTTGATGGTGACGGGCGAAACCGATGTGCAAAGCATGTGGTCGACCGGGATCAATATTCTCAACGGGCAGGGCATTCCCGTTGAGCAGGCCGTCCCTGTCGAAGGCTATCGCGCCTGGCATGGCGGTCTTTGCCTGTCGAGGGATTTGAGCGGACGCGCACTCGATGTGGCCTATGACTATCTCAACTGGTGGATTTCCGGCTGGCCCGGCTCGGTCGTCGCCCGTCAGGGCTATTATATTTCGACCCCGCAGCGTTCCCGGCAGTTCATGACGCCGGCAGAATGGGATTACTGGTACGAAGGCTTGCCCGCCAAGACCGATCTTCCGGGGCCGGATGGATCGGTGCGGATCAGCAAGGGCAGCGTCAGGGCCGGCGGATCCTATTGGCAGAGAGCCAATTGCATCGCCGTGTGGAACACGACGATGGATGAACACAATTATCTGGTTCGCCGCTGGATGCAGCTCGTCGGACGATAGAGAGGGAACGATGGCTAAGAGCAACCGTGGAAAAACCATCGCCCAGCTTTCCGTGCTGATCCAGAGCGGTGTGCTCGATCCTGTCGCACTCGCTGAGGAAACATTTACGGCAATTCGTGCAAACGAGGATCAGTCGATCTTTGTCAGCCTTCTGGAAGAGCGCGCTCTGCAGGAAGCGTCGGCCTCATCGAAGCGGATCCGGGAGGGCCGGTCGCTTGGGTTGCTCGATGGCATTCCCGTTGCCTGGAAGGACCTTTTCGATATTGAGGGCATCGCAACGACAGCCGGATCGGCGATCTTGACAACGGCGGAACCAGCCATCCGCGACGCCGATGTGGTCCAAGCTCTTGCCGGCGCCGGCATGGTCAGCATCGGCCGGGTCAATATGAGCGAATTCGCCTTTTCCGGTCTGGGTATTAACCCGCATTACGGAACGCCTGAAAATCCGGCCTCCAAAGATGGCGCGCGGCTCCCTGGCGGTTCGTCGTCCGGCTCCGGCGTTGTGGTGGCCGCAGGGCTCGTGCCGGTCTCGATCGGCAGCGATACCGGAGGATCAGTGCGCATTCCCGCCGCCTTCAACGGTATTGTGGGCTATAAGGCAACGCGCGGCCGCTATTCCATGCGCGGTGTTTATCCTCTGTCGAAAAGTCTCGATTCGCTCGGTCCGCTGTGCCGCACGGTGCAGGACGCCGTATGGATCGATGCGGCGATGCGCGGTCTGGGCGCGCCTGATATTCGCCGTGGCTCGGTTGAGGGCCTGTCGCTGGTCGTCCCCGAAACCATCGTTTTCGACGGTGCGGAAAAGGGCGTCATCTTAGCCTTTGAAGCGGCTTTGAAGCGGCTCGAAAAATCCGGCGCGAAAATCCGTCGGCAGGCTTTTCCGGCCTATGCCGAGATATTCGAGCTGATGGCAAAAAATGGTCCGATGGTGACCGCGGAAGCTTTTGCGATGCATCGGGAACGTCTGGTGGGACCGCAGGCCGAAGGCATGGACCCGCGTGTTGTGGCTCGCGCGCGGCTGGGTGAAAAGATCACCGTGACCGGATACATCGAAACACTTGCCGCTCGCGAGCGGCTGAAGGCGGAATTTGCATCCAGTATCGGACCGGGTGAACTGGTCGTGTCTCCAACCTTGCCGCATGTTGCGCCCTTGACTGCACCGCTTCTGACCGATGACGAGCTCTTCGTGAAAACCAACGCCCGGACGTTGCGCAACACTCTGATCGGCAATTTCCTCGATGGCTGCGGCGTCTCCATTCCCTGCGGCACCGGCGACGCCGGCATGCCCGTCGGCCTGTTGATATCCGGCCTGCCGGATGGTGACGAGCATCTGCTGTCAGCCGCTCTCGCCGCAGATGAGATCATACGATAGCTGCAAAGCGCGAACTGCACTTCGATTACCTTCATTGAAATTTTCATTGTCGCGATACCGACATCTGTCCCCTGCAGAACGATGAAGGTTTTGGCAGATTTATGACTTTTTTGGCAACTTATGATTGCTTTGGCTTAATATTTACTCAGCGGAAAAAATCACCTCCGCTGAACCGGCTGCTTTAACTGCATACCGCAATCTGGCACGGCCTTTGCTTTTTAACATGTATGCAAGACTTACATACCGAGCCCCGTCAGATGAACATCGAGGAAACCATCGTTTCCGGAATTCTCTCTGCGCGCATACGTCCGGGCACGCGTCTGAGCGAGAACCAGTTGGCCGGCCTGTTCGGTGTTTCGCGCACGTTGGTGCGCGAAGCGATGATGCGGCTTGAGACGCGCGGCATCGTGCATGTCAGCCCGAAGCGCGGGTGGTTTGTCGTTGAGCCATCTGCGGAAGACGCGATGATGGTCTATGAGGCGCGGCGCATCATTGAATCCGGATTGCTGCGCGGCATGCGGCCGCTGACCGAAACCGGGCGCAACATTCTGGTTGCACATCTGCAGGAAGAAAAGGCTGCAATGGCTGCGGGCAACCGCCAGCGCCTGACCTGTCTCATGGGCGACTTTCACATCCGCATCGCCGAGCTTTGCGGCAACACCGTGCTCATCGAGATACTGCGCGATCTGACGGCGCGAACCATTCTCATTTCGATGCTCTACCAATCGGATTTTCATGCGGCACAGTCCCATCACGGCCATTGCCGCATCTTCGATGCGATGGCCGCAGGCGATTTTGTGAAAGCTGCGGAATTGTCGGTCGAGCATCTCGACGATGTTGAAACAGGGCTGGACCTGACGATGCGTCCCGACGCGCTTTCCGAGCTGCGCCTGTCCCTGGACCTTCCCCCCAAGACTGCACCATTGGCATTGCATTTGCCTTTGGTGAAACGATCCACAACCTCAAAGGAGTTTTGAACACATGCTTACAAGACGCGTATTTTTTGCCATTGCGACACTCGCAGCCACTGTCGGCTTCGCATCGGTTTCGCATGCCGATGCGCTCGCCGATATTGCCGCCCGTGGGACGCTCCGCGTCGCTGTCCCCCAGGATTTTCCGCCCTTTGGCAGCGTCGGCACCGATATGTCGCCGCAAGGATACGATATCGATGTGGCAAACCTGATCGCCGAAAAGCTCGGCGTGAAAACCGAGCTTGTCCCCGTCACCAGCGCCAACCGCATTCCTTATCTGCAAACCAACAAGGTCGATCTGGTAATCTCCAGCCTTGGCAAGAATGCCGAGCGTCAAGCTGTGATCGACTTTACAACCGCCTATGCCCCGTTCTTCAACGGCGTCTTTGCCCCGGCAGACGTCGCCGTGACGAAGGTGGAGGATCTCGCGGGCAAGACGGTCGGCGTGACACGGGGTGCCGTCGAAGATCTTGAACTGACAAAGATCGCGCCTGTAGGCACCGACATCAAGCGTTACGAAGACAATAACGGCACGATCTCCGCCTTCCTGTCCGGACAGGTCAATACGATCGCGACCGGCAATGTCGTGGCGGCCGCCATTATTGCACGCAATCCGCCCAAGCGCCCGGAAATGAAATTCCTGATCAAGAATTCGCCTTGCTATATCGGCCTCAACAAGGGGGAAGCGGCGCTCTTGGAAAAGGTCAATGCGATCATCGCCGCCGCCAAGGCTGACGGTTCGCTGGATGCCATCTCGCAAAAATGGCTGCAAACCGGCCTTCCCGCCGACCTCTGATCCCATTCAGTCCCGTTTGTCACCCCGCCAACCGCCGGCGGGGTGACAGTCCCGCCGTCGATAAAGAGAGGGCAACGATTTGAGTTACGATTTCAAATTTGACTGGCTGCTTCAGTATTATCCGCAAATAATCAAGGGCATCCTGATCACCCTTGAACTGATCGCTGTCGGTGCAGTCCTTGGTATTGTACTCGGCATTGCCTGCGCCTGGACGCGTGCGCTCGGACCGGCCTGGCTGAAACCCGTCGTGACCGCTTATGTGGAGATGATCCGCAACACGCCGTTCCTCATCCAGCTGTTCTTCATCTTTTTCGGCCTGCCATCGCTTGGGCTGCAATTGAGCGAATTGCAGGCAGCCAATATCGCCATGGTCGTCAATCTCGGCGCCTATAGCTGCGAGATCATCCGGGCCGGCATTCAGGCGACGCCGAAAGGCCAGTTCGAGGCCGGCGCCAGCCTTGCCATGACCCCGTTCGAGACTTTCCGTCATGTCGTGCTTGTACCTTCGCTGCAGAGAATCTGGCCGGCACTGTCCTCGCAGGTGGTCATCGTCATGCTCGGCTCGGCCGTTGTCTCGCAGATCGCTGCGGAAGACCTGACCTTCGCCGCCAACTTCATCCAGTCCCGCACTTTTCGCGCGTTTGAGGCCTACATGGTCTCGACCGCCATTTATCTCGCCCTTGCCATCCTGCTGCGGCAGGTGCTTGCCCTCATCGGAGGCATGATCTTTCCCCGGAGGCTGGCGCGATGATCGAATTCACCACATGGGACATTCTGCGCAATCTTCTGCTCGCCACGCGCTGGACCATCGTGCTGTCCCTCGTTTCCTTCGTGGGTGGCGGCGCGGTCGGCCTCCTGATCCTCTTCATGCGCATCAGCCACCGCCGCTGGCTGCGAGCCGCCGGCAGATATTATATCGAGCTGTTTCAAGGCACACCGCTGTTGATGCAGCTCTTCATCGCGTTCTTCGGCCTTGGGCTTTTTGGCATTGACGTGCCCGCCTGGCTCGCCGCCGGCCTGGCGCTCATCCTGTGGACGGCGTCTTTCCTTGCGGAAATCTGGCGCGGCTGCGTCGAGGCGATTGCCAAAGGCCAATGGGAAGCGTCCTCCAGTCTCGGCATGGGGCGGCTCCAGCAGATGCGCTACATTATTTTGCCGCAGGCCATGCGGATCGCCGTGCCACCGACGGTCGGCTTTTCGGTGCAGGTGGTCAAGGGCACGTCGCTGACCTCCATCATCGGCTTCGTCGAACTGTCAAAGGCCGGCACGGTGGTCACCAATGCCACGTTCCAGCCCTTCATCGTCTACGGCCTCGTCGCCCTCATTTATTTCTGCCTGTGCTGGCCTCTGTCCAAGAGCAGCCAGATCCTGGAAAGGAAGCTCAATGTCGCTCATCGAAATCACTGAAGTCCGCAAGAGCTTTGGTTCCAACGAGGTCCTGAAAGGCATCAATCTGGATGTGGAACCGGGCGAGGTCATCGCTATCATCGGCAAGAGCGGATCGGGAAAATCCACCCTGCTTCGCTGCATCAACGGGCTGGAAACCATTTCCGGCGGCTCCATCTCCGTCGCTGGCGCGCAACTCCTTAATGATGAGGTTCATTTGAAGGCGCTGCGATTGAAGGTGGGCATGATCTTCCAGCAGTTCAATCTTTTCCCGCACCTGACGGCCGGCGGCAATGTCATGATCTCGCAAAAAGTCGTCCGCAAGACGCCGGATGCGCAAGCCGAAGTGGTGGCGCGCAAGATGCTTGACCGCGTTGGCCTGGGCCACAAGTTCGATGCCTATCCGGATGAGCTTTCGGGTGGCCAGCAGCAGCGCGTGGCGATCGCCCGGGCGCTTGCCATGCAGCCGATTGCGCTTTTATGCGACGAGATCACGTCGGCGCTCGACCCGGAACTTGTTGCTGAAGTTCTCGCCGTCGTGCGGGAACTCGCCTCGGAAGGCATGACGCTTTTGATGGTGACGCACGAGATGAAGTTTGCCCGCGATGTCTGCTCGCGCGTCGTGTTCATGCATCAGGGCAGGGTGCATGAGATCGGGCCGCCGGAAGAGGTTTTTGCCAATCCGAAAACCCCGGAATTGACCCAGTTTCTCGGCATGCTTTAAGCGCAGCGGCTACAGATAGTAGTTTGCGATCCTGCGGCCATCGACGACGCTGACCCTGAAGGCCGTGCCGTACAGATCCTCCAGCAGCGGCGCAGAGATAATGTGCTCCGGCGTGCCCTGCTGGAAGATGCGGCCATTGCGCATCGCCACGATCCTGTCGGCATGGCAGGAGGCGAAATTGATGTCGTGAAGGACGACGACGACGGTCTTGTTCAATTCGCCGGCGGCGCGGCGGATCATCCGCATCATCGAGACGGCATGGCGGATATCGAGATTGTTGAGTGGCTCGTCCAAGAGCACGTAATCTGTATCCTGGCACAGCACCATGGCGACGAAGGCGCGCTGGCGCTGGCCGCCGGAAAGCTCGTCGAGGAAGCGGTCGCGCAACGCAGTCAGGTCCATGTAATCGAGCGCCTGTTCGATATGCCTGGCGTCCTCGCCCGTCAGACGGCCGCGCGAATGCGGGTAGCGGCCAAAAGCGACGAGGTCGCCGACCGTCAGACGCGCCGTCATGGTGTTATCCTGGCGCAGGATCGACAGGCGTTTTGCCAGCACGTCCCCCGGTGTTTTCGTAACATCCAGCCCATCGATCGTGACCGTGCCGGCATCCAGGCCAATCAGACGGCTGATCATCGACAGCAGCGTCGATTTGCCCGCGCCGTTCGGGCCGATGATGGCGGTGACGCCGCCAGCGGGAAGCTCCAGATCGACGCCATCGACGACGACGGTCTCGTCATAACGCTTGGTTGCGCCGTGCACACGGATCATCGGGTTTTTCCCCTTACGAGCAGGATCAGGAAGACAAGACCGCCAGCAAATTCGATAACGATGCCAACGGCCGTATCGAATGCGAAGAGCCGTTCCAGGACGAGTTGGCCGCCGACAAGACTGATGATGGCGGCAAGGATCGCTGCCGGCAGCGTGAAACGGTGCAGGCTGAGCGGCATCATCTGATGGGCAAGGCTTGCCACCAACAGGCCGAAGAAGGTGACCGGCCCGACGAGCGCCGTCGAGACCGAGACGAATATGGCGATCAGCACGAGGATCTGTGTCGTCACGCGGCGATGATCGACCCCAAGCGTGATCGCGTTCTCGCGGCCAAGCGACAAGATGTCGTATGTGTGAAACAGCCGCCATGCTCCCAGGCTTGCCGCACTGATCAGGACAGCGGATAAGGCGAGAAGGCCGGTATCGAAACTATTGAAGCTGGCAAACAGGCGATCCTGCAATACGATGAAATCATTGGGATCGATGACGCGCTGGAGAAAGCTGGAGATGCTGCGGAACAGGATGCCGAAGATGATGCCAACCAGCATCAGCACATGCAGGCTGCGCACCGCGCCGGAGAACAGCCAGCGGTACAACAGGCAGGAGAAGAGCACCATGGCGCCGCATTCGGCAACAAAAAGCAGGCGCGGATCGAGCGCGCTTGTCGCCTGAGCGCCCAGAAAGAAGACCAGGATCGTCTGGATCAGCGCATAGAGCGCATCGAAGCCCATGATCGAGGGCGTCAGGATCCGATTGTTGGTGATGGTCTGGAACAGGATGGTCGAGACGGCGATGGCATAGGCGACGAGCAGCATGCCCAAAAGCTTGGCACCGCGAAACGGAAGAATGAACGACCAGCTTCCCTTCGCATCCAGCGTCATGAAGGCGCAGCAGACGGCCAGCGCCAGAATGCCAAGCACGATCAGGGTGCGCCGGGAGCTGCTAAGGAGAACGGCTCTAGGCTGCACGCGAGCGCCTCCGAAGCACGAGATAAAGGAAGAAGGCGCTTCCGAGCACGCCAAGCACATTGCCGACCGGGATTTCGAAGGGCGCGATGACCAGGCGGCCGATCATGTCGCAGACCAGCACGAGCCCCGCTCCACAGATCGCGACCCAAGGCAGCGAGCGCCGCAGCCTGTCCCCCATCACCATGGCGACGACATTGGGGACAATGAGGCCGAGGAACGGCACCATGCCGACGGTCACCACCACGGCGGCCGTGACCATCGAGACGATGACGAGACCGAATGCGACGACGCGGCCGTAGTTGACGCCGAGATTGGTGGCGAAAGCCTCGCCCATGCCGATGACGGTGAAACGGTCGGCTGCGGCATAGGCCAGCGCCGTCAATCCCAATGTGAGCCACAGAAGCTCGTAGCGCCCGCGCAGAACGGCGGAAAAGTCACCGGTTGTCCAGGCTCCCAGCGACTGCATCATATCGTAGCGATAGGCAAAGAAAGTCGTGATGGCATTGATGATGCCGCCGAGCATGATGCCGACAAGCGGTACCATCAGCGGTGTGCGCAGTGGAATGCGGCTGAGGATCAAAAGAAACAGGCTGGTACCGGCCAGTGCGAAAAGTGTCGCAACCAGCATCTTCAGGGAGACCGGCAATTCCGGCGCCAAAAGCAGCACGAAGAGGATGCCGAGACCGGCAGATTCCACCGTGCCGGCGGTCGAGGGTTCGACGAAGCGGTTGCGCGCCAGCATCTGCATGATCGTGCCGCACACGGCCATGCCGGCCCCGGCAAAGATCAGCGCCAGCGTGCGCGGGATACGGACCTCGACAAGCACCAGCCGCGCGGTCGCATTCTCTCCGGACAGGAGGCCGGACAGCGAAATGTCGCTGACGCCGATGAGGACGCTCGCGACCGACAGCAGCAACAGGGCTGTAAGGGCTAAGAAATATTTCAAAACGCGCATGCACCAGTGATGTCGATGGGAGGCCGTAGCCGGCCCCCCATCAGTTTTCAATCCTTGCTGAACGCTGTTGTCAACTGATCGACCGTGCGCTGCATGGCGGAGATGCCGCTGCCGACCAGATACCAGGCGCCGGAATCGACATAGACGAGATGACCCGCCTGCCATGCCTTGGTCTTGCGCACGATCTCGTTGTCGAGAAACTGCGCGGCGGCCACGCCTTCGTTGCCGATTGCGGCGTCGCGATCGAGGACGATGAGCCAGTCCGGATTGGTCTCCAGGATATATTCGAACGAAACCGCCTGGCCGTGGCCGCCGGCCTGCGGGGTTTCCGCAGCCGGCGCGATGCCATAGACGCTGTGGATCATGCCGAAACGGGAGCCCGGACCAAAAGCGCTGATCTTTCCACCGGCCGTCAGGATGAACAGGCCCGTGCCCTTGCCGTTTGCGAGCGTCTTGAGACCTTCAACCGAACTATCAAGCTTGGCAATGAGAGCGTCAGCCTGCGGTTTCTTGTCGAACAGGCCACCAAGTGTCTCCACATTGGCCTTTGCTTCGGGGAAGAAGTTTTTCGCGTCCACGGAAAGGTCGATGGTCGGTGCGATCTTTGCGAGCTCCGCATATTTGCCGGACGAGCGGCCTGCCACAATGATGAGGTCCGGTTCGGCAGCATTGACCGCCTCATAATCCGGTTCGAACAGCGTGCCGGCTTTCAGGTATTTGTCGTCATTAAAGCCCTTCAGATAGTCCGGCTTGGGGCCGCTGGGCACGCCGGCGACTTCGACGCCGAGCGCTGTGAGCGTGTCGAGCGAGGCTAGATCGAAAACGAGAATTTTCTCCGGCTTGGCGGGCAATGCCGTTTCGCCCTGCTTGTGCTTGATGACGATATCGGCCGCGACAGACGCGCTGCCGAAGGCGGCGGCCGCTGTGAAGGCAAGTGCTGCAAGCAGCGATGCGGGCTTGAAGAAACTCATGCGATAACTCCCTTGGCCTCGTCGAGACCGCCATTCCATGAAGAGAAGCGCGGGGAAACCCCGCGCTTGATGTTTAGAACTGCGTTTTCATGCTGATCCAGAGCCGGCGGCCCTCCATCACCGTATTGAAATCCGTCGCTTCCACCTTCTTGTCCAAGATGTTGTAGACGGCCGCATTCAGCGTCACCGTATCGTTGACTGCATATTGCAGGCCGAAATCGAGCGTCGCATAGGGATCGTATTTGCGGCCCGGCTGACCGTTGATGGTCACAGCCTTGCCGTTGGTGCCGATGCGGGCACCCGCTGCAATCTCCGAACCGTGATAATTGGCGCTCGTCCAGGTCGTCAAGCCCTCGATGCCGGTCGTCCAGTCGGCGCGGATATTGGCCGTATGCTCCGGCGTGCGGGCGAGCGGAAAGCCTGAATAGAGGCCAGTCTTCTGCTCCGACTTGGTATAGGTGTAGCTTGCCCGCAGCGAAAGATCCGGCGTCGCATGCCAGGTGGCAGCCAGTTCGACGCCCTGCATCACGGCGTCATCCATATTGTAGTTGTACCAAAGGCGATAGTTCGGGTCCTCGTCCCAGCGGGCCGGGGTGCCATCGGGGTTCAGGACCATGGCATTGCCGATCTTGTCCTTGAAGTCGGTATAGAAATAAGTGCCGCTCAAAAGGACGTCACCATTATCCCAGATGGCGCCGAGTTCGTAGCTGGTGCTGCTCTCGGCCTTGAGGTTCGGATCGCCGATGATGACGCCGCAGGTGCCGGCCGGGCCATAGGTGCAGCCGCCGCCGCCGGTGGTCATGGCATAGCCCGGCGCGATCTGGCGGATTTCCGGCGCACGGAAGCCTGTCGATACGCCACCCTTCACCGTCAGTTCGCTCGTCGCATTCCAAACGCCGTAGAGACGCGGGCTGAAATGGGAGCCGTACTGTTCATGGTGGTCCATGCGCAGGCCGCCGGTCAGCGCAAAGTCATCGATCATGCGCCATTCGTCTTCCGCAAAAAGCGCCCATTGCGTTGCGGAAAACGTCTCTGCCTGACCTGAGCGGCGGCCGGGGTTCTGGTCGTTCAGCCGCGCTTCGAAATACTGGCCACCGGTGACCAGCGTGTGTTCACCCAGCAGATCGAAGGGCGTGGTGAATTTTCCGTCGATGACGGTGTTGCGGATTTCGGGTCTGCGAGGATCGAGATCGTAGCGGCCGGAGACCGGGTTATAGGTATAGGCGTCGCGCTGGCCCCATTCCTGCTGAATGGAAAAATCGGAGGTGGTCGGCCCCCAACGGCCGGTATGGGACAGCGACCAGCGGTCGCGTGAATTGACCCGGTAGGCTTCGTTATCTCCAACATCCAGCGTGTTGCCGATCGTTTCGTCGCGGCGTATGCGCTGGCGTCCGCCTTCCAGAGCGATGTCGTGATCTTCGTTCGGCGTCCAGGTCAGGCGGCCTGAAAGGTCGAAATCCTTGGCGCCGAGAACGCCGCCGAGCAGTTCGTCTTCGCCCCGGCGATATCCGCTACCCCAAAGCTGAAGGCCGAGCGTATCCTGAATAAGCGGACCGTTCGCATACCAGGAGACCTTGCCGCTATCGCCAAAGCGCGAATGTTGCTGGAGCGTGCCTTCCGTGGTGACGGAGCCCGACCAGGCGGTGCCGATCTTGCGGGTGATGATGTTGATGACGCCGCCCATGGCATCGGAGCCATAGAGCGAGGACATCGGCCCCCTCACGACCTCGATGCGCTCGATCGCCGAAAGCGGCGGAATGAAGCTCTGCTCATAACCGGCGCTGCCGTTCGGGCGCGCATCGCGGGTGCCCTGGCGTTTGCCGTCCACCAGAATCAGCGTGTAGGTGCCCGGCAAGCCACGAATGAAGATGTCTCTTTCGTTGGCGGTGCCGGTCACCGACACGCCCTGAACCTCGCGCAGCGCGTCGGTCAAATCGCGGAACGAGCCCTTTTCCAGCTCTTCACGCGTGACGACGGTAATGCTTGCGGGCGCTTCCTTGACGCTCTGCTCGAAACCGCTGGCGGTGACGACGATCTGCTCCAGAGCGGTGGCTTCTTCCTGAGCCTGCGCGAATGCGCAAGCCGGTGCCATCAACGCCGTGGCTGTCATCAGGATGGCGCAATGCTGCCGGGTTCGTCCGCCTTGATACAGATTGCCTTTTGTCGTTGTCACGTCCGTCATGGATGCCCCCTGCATTCACATCTGTGTTATTCCTCGTGGTCTTAACTTGAGGAAACCGTTCCACTTATGTAGTCGGTATACGGGCGGTCAATGACGATGATTTCGAACGGTTCTAAATTCGAATTATCGCAACTTGCAGAGGCTGGACGGCGTGAAATCGGATGGTGACATGGCAAAAGCGAACCGCGAAGACGGCGCGGGAAAACTGGACCGTCCAAACCAGTTGCGCCTGCTCGTGGTCTTCGATGCGCTGTTGCGGGAAGGGAGCGTTGGGAAGGCCGCCGCCGGTCTTGGTCTGCAAAGTTCGGCGGTAAGCCGCATGCTGGGGCAATTGCGCGACATGTATGGTGATCCGCTTTTTGTGCGCACGGCAAAGGGCCTCGTGCCGACGCCGCTCGCCGAGGGGCTGCGCCTGCGCCTGCGGGCGCTGGCTGCCGAAACCGAGCAGCTGATCCTTGCGCCGCTTGCCATGCCGGTTTCGGGCGCGCCAGCGGTTGCCGACGGCTGGACACGATCGCCGCTGATCGCCGCGCCGCCGCTTGCCGTGCGCCGAAGCGCACTTTTGCAAGGCGAGCCGCCACCGGAAGCCTTTGCCCGCAAGCTCGCCCGCATCGGCCATAATGCAGAGCCGCAAAAACGGCTTGCGAAATACATCGCCACCGCCGGAAACGGCATCGGCCGAAGCCGCCCGCTGACGGTGGAAGAGGCCGAAGACGCGCTGACGATCGTGCTTGCGGGTGAGGCCGATCCGGTGCAGGCCGGCGCGCTTCTGGCCATCTTGCAATACCGGGGTGCGAGCGCTGCGGAGATGGCGGGCTTTGTGAAAGCCTTGCGCCGCCATGTGGGTGTCTATGCGCCATCCGATGGCTTGGCGGATCTGGACTGGCCGGCCTATCTTTCGCCAAGGCTCCGGAGCCCGCCGTGGTTCCTGCATGCGGCACGACTGGTCGCCCAGGCCGGATACAGGGTCATCCTGCACGGTCACTATGGTCATGGACCCGATGCCGGCAAGCTCGAACTGGCAGCCGAAACCGCCAGGATTCCGGTTTGCGCATCGCTGAGCGAGGCAAAGCTGGCGCTTGCCAACCGTTCTATCGCCTATCTGCCAATCGGCGCAGCTTCGCCCCAGATCCAGAGCCTGTTCGGGCTCTATTCCATTCTGGAAATGCGCCTGCCGGTCAATGCGGTCGTGCGCCTCTTGAACCCGCTGGGCGCGCCGGCAAGCCTGCTCGGCGTCACGCTGTCCTCGCAGCGCGATATCATGCGCGATACGGCGATGCTGCTCGGCGTCCGCGATATGTCGATCCTCGGCGGCAATCGCGATTTCGCGGAGGCCACGCCTTTTCGTGCCACGGAACTCTATAGGCTGGTGGGCGGTGAGCCGCTCGATACGCGCATTGCTGCGCGCCGGAATATCGCGGCGGTGACCCCGCCCGTTGCCTATACCAGCCGTGAATATTGGAATGCGGTGTGGACCGGTGCTGCGCGCGACGATGCAGCTGTGGCGGTCATTGTCGATACGGCTGCAGCCGCCTTGCTGACGATGCCAGCCTGCCCGCTGCAATCGTTCGACGCCGCGAGGGCGGCAGCCGCAACGCTGTGGAGCGACCGCAGGATGGCCAAAGCTTAGACCATTTTCCGGGCATATTTCTCGCTGCTCTGCGCCAACTCAAAGACGCCGTGAGCGAACCCAAAAGATCCGGATGCACCGGACCGTGCGCTCATTTATGGACTGCCATATTGGGTTCATGCCTGGCGATATAGGCCAAGGCATCTGCGGCAGGCATGGCGCGGCCAAACAGATAACCTTGTCCCTGCTGGCATCCCTGCGCCAGCAGCGCTGCGGCCTGTGAGGGCAGCTCGATGCCTTCGACAGTGACGTTCAGACCCAGTCCCTGGCTCAATCCCATCAGACCGCGGATCAGCGCGGAGGCTTCGGCATCCTCTTCCATCTTGTCGATAAAGCTCCGGTCGATCTTGATCCGGTCGACCTTGAAATTGCGCAGATGGTAGAGATTGGAATAGCCGGTGCCGAAATCATCCAATGCAACGCGCACGCCCGCTTCGCGCAGGGCGCCGACCACCTGTTGCGCGCCTTCGAGGTCCTGCACCAGCGCCGATTCCGTAATCTCGATTTCGAGCCTGTACGGCGGCAATCCGGCCTCTCCGAGAATGGAGAGAATGCGCAAGCCCAGGGTCCGGTCTTTCAGTTGCGATGCCGAAATATTGAATGCCAAGGTCATATCGTTTGGCCATTGGCATGCCGCCTGCGCGGCCTGGCGCAATAGATGGTCCGTCAGTTCGCTCATCAGACCGCAGCTTTCGGCGATGGGGATGAAGCGATCCGGCGGCACGTTGCCGAGTTTCGGGTGCTTCCAGCGGGCAAGCGCTTCGAAGCCGGCAATATCGGCCGTTTGCAGATTCATCAGGGGCTGGTAATGCGGCTGTATCGTCCCCTGTTTCAAGGCGGTGCGGAATTCACGCTCGATCAGGTCGCGTTCGCGAACATGCGCATCCATGCCGGCTTCGAAAACGCAAAGTGCCGAACCGGGTTCGGCTTTGGCGCGGTAAAGGGCGATATCCGCCTTGCGCATGATTTCGGGCGCGTCGCCGCTGTTTTGGGCCAGCAGCGTGATGCCAATGGCGACACCGATCTGATGCTGGATGGAACCGACGGTGATTGGTTGGTCCAGTTCGTGGATGACCCGCAGCGCAAGGGCCTTGGCGTCGTCTTCACCGGTTCCCAGATGCGCCAGGATCGCGAATTCGTCGCCGCCGAACCGCGCCACCAGATCCTGTTGCCGGATCGCATGCTGCAGGCGTTTGGCGACATGGATGAGGACATCGTCACCCGCGCCATGCCCGTAGACATCGTTGACGCGTTTGAAATCGTTCAAATCCAGAAGCAGGACTGCGTGAAGTTCAGTCGCTCTGGACCGTTTGGACAGGATGGCCTTGAGAGCTTCATCGAACTGGCGGCGGTTGGGCAATCCCGTCAGGGCATCCTGATGCGCAAGCCTATGGGCGTGCGATTCGGCTTCGATCCGGCGCGCCACTTCGCGGCGCTGAAGAAAAACGACCCTCCAGCAGAGCAAAAGCAGGCCGCCCAACATGATCTGCGCAAGGATCAGCGCCTCGCCGAGATCGATGGCATGCTCGTGCACAGATTTGTCGGGGGCGTCCGAAAATATGTTATACTCATAAGCAGCGAAGATGGCGGCACCCAGCAGGAATGCAGCCAAAATAACCTCTTCCAGCATGGGCCAACGACGCCTTGCTGCGGTGATACGCGGTATTGCTGAGGAAATCTCCATGGTTCAACCTGCCTGGTTTGCCGGAATTCTAGAACGGTAGACATTGCAAAACAGAAATCTAAAGACTCTCTCTCGCGTGTTTGGCAGGCCCTCCCCGATATCAAACAGGAATTTTGCGGACTGACATTAATGTATAATGTGCTAAAACACAATCGGACGTAGACTGGAATACAGATCATCGCGCCGGACGGGGAGGCACGGTGCAAATTTCGGTGTGGACTTGCGCTGGCGCGAAACCAGCTCGGCGGCCGCCGCGCGCCGGTTCATACATCTGGCTTGCAACCCACATGCCGTGACCGATGGCGGCCTTGCCGGAATTGGTTGCAGATGTGTATAGCGCAAACCCGCCGATTGGGAATCAACGGAGTTCTGTAGCAAGACCATGAGTATTTCTGACAAAGCCGGTGCTTTGAACATCGACGCGATCGATTTGCCGAAATGGTTTATTGACGACGCAAAGGCGGTGTACCGGCATGACAATTTTCAGGCTGCGCTGCGGCTCTTCGCGCAGTTGTCGATCGAGATTTTTCACCGCAATTTCATGCTTGTCAGGGTTGTCAGCGAGGAAACCCGCTACATGATCGGCGCGGCGCTGCTGGCCCTGTGTCTGAACAGGGATGCCTCCGATCCGAGCTCGGGCGCCACACTGTCGAAATTGCGGCTGTTTTCGGCACAGAATAATCTCTCCGGCCCGAACCGGGTCTCCGCTCTCGTGGCCCTTATGGTGCATTCCGGCTATCTCCGCCAAGACAGTGTGAGCTTTGACCGGCGGGTGAAACGGCTGGAATTGACGGAGCGGGGACTGTCCCTTGCCCACTCCTTCACGGTTGCAATGCTGCGGCCACTGCAGCTCTTGTCCGAGAAACACAAGTACGAAGATGTGCTGCATTCAAACCCGCGTTTTATCGGAAATTTCTACGCAGAAATCCTGCGGCTTTACGCTGAAGGTGGGCGGTTTGCCCCGAAAATTCCGGTTTACAGCCTTTTTGTTGATCAGAATGGCGGACGGGAAATCCTGTTCATCTTGTGGCTTGCGCTGATAGACGCGGAGGCCACAGGGCAGCGAACGGTCTCGTGCTCCTACGGCGAGATTGCCCGCTCGCTCGGCGTTTCCCGCGGGCATGTGAGGCGGCTGATCGAAAGCAGCGAAAAAAACGGCCTCCTGATCATTCAGGCGGCCGGTGGACGGTCCGTCGAGTTGCTGCCGAAATTTGTCGACCTGGTGGAAACCATGGCGGCGCTCGAATTCGCGCTTGTTTTGCGCGCTGCCGATGCAGCTGCGGCCGCTGTTCCCGTCGATGAGCTGCCGGGTCCAATGGCACCGTAAATCTTCGGTTAGTAATTCCAAATTCCTGGTTTTTCCGGGCCGTTTTTCAAGCGGTCAAAGGCACGTGTGATTGCACTGTGACGGGCCGAGCATTGCTGCGGATAGCAGCTGTGCGTTTTCATTTTCCAGGCATCCGGGATGCGTTTACCGGACCCGATCGCGGCCGGGGACGCTGCCGCCGATTCGCAAGGCCGCAATACCCCTCTCCTTACCCGGCTAAACCGTTCGTTGCTGCTTACGCTGTGTCTTCAACCTCAGCATGCTGCCTTTTTGGATGCGACCCAATTTGATCGGATGGGGTCGAATATTGCCATGCGCTGGGGCGTGCGTGTGATGGGCGAATTAAGCAGTTTGGCCGGTATAGCCGCTTCAGGCGGGATGTATTCGCTCTTCATTGCCTTGGACGAATGATTTGGACTGGTGGGCAATTTGTTGGAACTTCAGATTTCAAGGAATGCGCCATGAGACGTCCCAGAATTAAGACTGCGTTGATATCGAGCCTGTGCCTGCTTGCCGCCATCGTTGCCGCTTTTGCGGTCTATTCGCTGGCTGGGCTGCAGACGATCAACAACAATATCGAGGAAATGGCCGAGAACTGGCTGCCCAGCGTGCAATATTCCGAAGCGATGGATGCAGCCCTTGCCAATGTCCAGATCAGCTACAAGAACCACATCCTCTCGATCGATGCGACCCGCCAGGGCGAGGCCGAACAGGCGATCCTGACCGAGCGCAAGAATTTCGAAGCGCAGGCCGCGCGTTACGAAACCTTCATTTCGGAAGATGCGGAAAGAGTGTTGCTCAGCGATGTGCGCGGCAAATTCGATGACTATGTGAAAGCCGGAGAGAACCTTCTGGTTCTATCGCGCGCCAACCGCAACGAGGAAGCGCAGGCCTTCATGTATGGATCGATGGAGCCGGTCTCCGAACAGATCGCCTCGGGCATCGAAAAGATCGTTGACCTGAATGTTGCCGGCTCCAAGACATCCCACGATCAGGCCCAGGAGATTTTCAGCCGGATCTTTGCCATATCGTCGATCGCGGTGGCGCTGTGCCTGATCATGATTGTCAGTGTCATCTGGTTTGCGTTTTCCGGTGTTGCCCGGCCGATCGAAACCATCACTGCTTCGATGAAGAAGCTCGCCGGTGGCGATGCGGCGACGCCAATCCCCTTTGCCGGCCGGGCCGACGAGATCGGCGAGATGGCGGCAGCCGTCGAAGTGTTCCGGATCAATGCCCTGGCCAACCGGCGGCTGGAGGAGGAAGCGCAGGAAAGCCGCAACCTGACCGAGGAAGACCGCAAGCGCAAGGCGGAAACCGACCGGATCCGGTCTGAAGAAATGGCGCAGGCGACCTCCGGTCTGGCCAGCGGCCTCAAATATCTGGCAGGCGGCGATCTGTCGTTCAAGCTCGAAGAGCGCTTTGCACCGGATTATGAAAGCCTGCGTTCCGACTTCAACGCCGCCGTCATCCAGCTGGCGGACACGCTGCAGGCGGTTGCGCTTTCCACCGGGCATATCGACGGCGGTACCCGGGAAATCAGCCAGAGTGCCGAGGATCTTGCCAAGCGCACCGAGCAGCAGGCCGCATCGCTCGAGGAAACCGCCGCAGCGCTCGACCAGATCACCACCAATGTGACGCATTCGTTTGGCCGCGTCGATGAGGCCCGCAATGTCGCTGTTCAAGCCAACAAGAGCGCCAAGCATTCCGGTCAGATCGTCACGGATGCGATCGAGGCCATGCACAAGATCGAGCAATCGTCGCGCCAGGTCACCAACATTATCAGCGTGATCGACGAGATCGCGTTCCAGACGAACCTGCTCGCCTTGAATGCCGGCGTCGAAGCGGCGCGTGCCGGTGAGGCCGGCAAGGGATTTGCCGTCGTCGCCCAGGAGGTGCGCGAACTGGCGCAGCGGTCCGCGCAGGCCGCCAAGGAGATCAAGGGCCTGATTTCCAGCTCATCGGTGGAAGTCGAAAGCGGCGTCCGGCTGGTCAGCGAGACCGGACAATCGCTCAAGACCATCGAGGACTACATCGTCGTCATCAACGGCCATATGGATGCAATCGCGACCTCCGCCAAGGAACAATCGATCGGCCTGGCCGAGGTCAACACGGCGGTCAACCAGATGGACCAGGTGACCCAGCAGAATGCGGCCATGGTGGAGGAAAGCAACGCGGCCAGCGCCACGCTTGCCAGCGAAGCCGGACGTCTGCGCGAGCTGATCGGCCAGTTCCAGCTCGGCGGCCAGGCAGCGAAGAGACCGGCCGCCATGCTCGCCGACAACACAAGGCACGCAGCCGTTGCCCCCACCCCCTACAAGCTCACCAGCCGCATCGCCAAAGCCTTTAACGGCAACGCGGCGCTGAAGGAAAACCAGTGGGAGGAGTTTTGAGGCAGGGATCAGGCCCCGGGCTCGGACGGGTAAGCCGGGGCGAAAATAGCTGCGGGGCCTGGGCATTAGCAGGCCCTGCGCAAACCGAGGCTGATGTCTGCGCTGCACGGCAAGTGAGCGCGCAGACATCGCAATTGAACAGGGGAGGTGGCCGCGTGAATGCGGCCTTCTCCTTTACCGGGTCAAAGGCTGAAGGCCAAGCCTGTCCGGTGGATCGCACACGATCGTCTCTGCGCCATGCCGACGAGAATGTAGCGGAGTTTCTGGCAAAAGCGGTCACAAGTCTCTGCCCTCCTCAGGTTTGATCGGAGGACATCCGGTAATCCGGCGCCTATCCGGCCACACGTCTCATTCAGACTTAAACTGCCCGGCTAAGAGCGCCAAACGGACGACCGATCATAGCGCCGTCGTCTCAAGGACGATCTGGACCTTGCCGTCGCCAAGACCATCGAGCCAAACGGCAACCGCTGTAGGCGCATCGCCGATCTGGGCATGGCGACTGAGGGCGCTTTCGAATGAATCCAAAGGCGCTTTGGCGATATTGCATCCGATGGCATCGCGGCGTGCCTCTTCCTGTGATGCGAGGTTGGCTGCCACCGCCTCCGTCGATTATTCAGGTTTGGGGCTTCAAAAGCGGCCGAAGGATCAGAGCCAGCAAGCGGTCGCCAACGACCGGACTGCGGGCCGTCTTCCGCACATCCCCTTAGGCACGGTTCAGACATACAAGTTCCCTGCGAGCACCGGGACCAGGCATTTTGGCTTCTCGCTTATGTCGTTGGCTGACTGCAAAACACCTGGAAAAATGACGTTATACGCAAACAGACGATGGCCGCATCGCTGCGGCCATCGTCTTTGTCAAAAAGCCATCCCCTTTCACCGAAGGGAGAGGGGATGACCGCTATGGTGCCGTCATTCCGCCGGCGCTGCTACGCCCGAATGGTCGGGAGATGCTGCTTGCTTCTGGCGTCCCTTGAAAATCCACCGGGTTGCGAAGAACAGAACGGGGATCAACAGGATGCCGAGGAAGGTGGCGGAAATCATACCGCCCATCACGCCGATACCGATCGAGTTCTGGCTGCCTGAGCCGGCTCCGGTCGCGATCGCCAGCGGCAGAACACCGAGGATGAACGCGAAGGAGGTCATCAGGATCGGCCGCAGGCGCTGGCGTGAGGCTTCCAGCGTCGCCTCAAGCAACGGTTTTCCAGCTTGCTGTTGGGCAATTGCAAACTCGACGATCAGGATCGCGTTTTTGGCGGCGAGGCCGATCGTGGTCAAAAGGCCGACTTTGAAATAGACGTCATTGGCCTGCCCAAACAGCGTCGCCGCCGCCAAAGCTCCAAAGATCCCGACAGGCACCACCAGCATGACGGAAAAGGGGATAGACCAGCTTTCGTACAACGCCGCCAAGGCGAGAAAGACGACGAGGACGGAGATGGCGTAGAGCTGGAGGGCCTGGTTGCCCGACAGGCGTTCCTGCGCCGAAAGGCTCGTCCAGTCATGGGTGAATCCCGGCGGGAGTTGCTCCATCATCCGGTCAATTTCGACCATGGCCTGGCCGGAGCTCGCGCCGGCGGCTGCTGCTCCCTGGATTTGGACGGCCGAGGCGCCGTTGTAACGCTCCAGCCGCGGAGAACCATAGGTCCATTTTCCGGTTGCGAAGGCTGAAAATGGCACCATCTCGCCACGATCGTTTCGGACATGCCAGCGGTCGAAATCCTCCGTTTGCATGCGGAAATCCGCGTGCGACTGCACATAGACCCGTTTGACGCGGCCGCGATCGATGAAGTCGTTGACATAATTACCGCCCCAAGCGGTCGAAAGCGTTGAATCGATGTCGCTGAGATTGAGGCCAAGCGCACTTGCGCGGCTGCGGTCGATGAAGATGGAATATTGTGGTGTGTCCTCCAGACCGTTCGGACGTGTTCCGGAGAGAAGATCGCTCTGGCGTGCAAGGCCGAGCAACTCGTTTCGAGCCTCCATCAGCGCCGTGTGACCGGCATTTTGGTTGTCGCGAATGAAGAAGTCGAAACCGGCCGAGTTGCCGAAACCTTGAATGGCGGGAGGATTGAGGGTGACGACATTGGCATCCCGGATCGGTGCCAAAGCGCGCATGGCACGTCTGACGATCGCTTGTGCGCTGGCTTCCGGGCCTACGCGCGCCTCCATATTCTTGAGCTCGACGAAGGCGATCGCAACATTCTGGCCCTGGCCTGTGAAGTTGAAGCCGACAATACCGAACACGCCGGTGACGTAGTCCGCTTCCTGTGTGCGGAAGTGTTCAATCACGGTGTCAAGCACTTTGCGGGTTCGATCGGCCGTTGCCCCCGGTGGAAGCTGGATGCTCGAAAAGATACGGCCTTGATCCTCTTGCGGCAGGAAGCCGGTCGGCAACCGGTCCAACAGCGTGACGGTGCCTGCCAAAAGCGCCACAAACAAAATCAGAGAGAATGCCATGCGCCGGATCAGGACATTCACGCAGCTTTTATAAGCCTGCGTGAAGCGTTCGAAACTCCGGTTGAACCAGCGGAAAAAGGCGTTCTTGTCCGCGTGATGTTTCGGCTTGCGCAACATCGTCGCGCAGAGCGCCGGGGTGAGCACGAGCGCCACCAGAACGGACAGAAGCATTGCGGTGACGATGGTGATCGAGAACTGCCGGTAGATGACCCCGACGGAGCCGGAGAAGAAGGCCATCGGGATGAAGACGGCCGAGAGCACCGTGGTGATGCCGACGAGCGCGCCGCTGATTTCCCCCATCGACTTGATGGTTGCCTCGCGCGGCCCCAATCCCTCCTCTTCCATGACGCGCTCGACATTTTCGACCACGACAATGGCATCGTCAACCAGAAGGCCGATGGCCAGCACCATGCCGAACATGGTCAATGTGTTGATCGAATAGCCGAAGAGCGCCAGCACGCCGAAGGTTCCGAGAAGCACGACGGGAATTGCCAGCGTGGGAATCAACGTCGCGCGTAGATTTTGAAGGAAAAGGAACATGACGATGAACACGAGCACGACGGCTTCGACGAGCGTTTTGAACACCCCTTCGATCGAGAGCTGCACGAAAGGTGCTGTATCGTAGGGGTATTCCACCTGCACATTGGCAGGGAAGCTGCTCAACTGCTGCTCGATGACCGTTTTCACGGCCTTTGCGGTCTCGATCGCGTTTGCATCGGCGGTCAGCCGCAGACCAATGCCGCCGGCGGCGAGGTCGTTATAGATACTGCTTGTTGAATAGCTCTCGGCACCCAGTTCGACAGTTGCGACATCTCTCAGCTGAACGACGGCACCGTCGCTCTCGCTCTTGAGAATGATGGCTTCGAATTGCTCCTTGGTCTGCAAGCTGCTGCCGGCGGTAACGCTGGCGTTCAGCTGTTGTCCCTGTCTTTGCGGCAGGTCCCCCAATTGCCCGGCCGAGACCTGGCTGTTCTGGTCCTCGATCGCGTCAGTGACGTCGCTGACGATCAGCTGATATTTTGCCAGTTTGTCCGGATCGAGCCAGATACGCATGGCATAACGCGAGCCGAACAGCTGCGTGTCGCTGATCCCCGGCACGCGGCGCAGCGCATCGTTAAGCGAATTATCGATGAAATCGGCGAGGTCATTGACCGTCTGCTTTCCGTCCGTCGACATGAAGGACACGATCATGAAGAAGCCAGCGCCGGATTTCGCGACGGTGAGGCCGCTATTTTGTACGGCGTCGGGCAACCGCCCCTGGACGAGCTGCAGACTGTTTTGCACCTGCATCTGCGCCACGTCCGCATCGGCCTCATTGTCGAAGGTCAATGTGATGGACGCCTGGCCTGTCGAGGTCGAGTTGGACGTGATGTAGGAGAGGTTGTCGAGGGCGGTCATGCCCTGTTCGATGATCTTGGTGACCGAGTTTTCGACCGTCTCGGCATCGGCACCGGGGTAGTTCGCCGTGATGCGAATGGTTGTGGGGGCGATCTGCGGATATTGGGAAATCGACAGCGTCGTGATCGACAGGGCGCCTGCGAGCATCACGATAATGGCAAGGACCCAGGCAAAGATTGGGCGATCGATAAAAAAGCGCGACATGTCTTAATCCTAGCGGGCCGTGGCGAGGGAAATGCCGGGTGAAGGGCTGTTGCTGTTTGCCTGAGCGGCGGGTTTGTCGGCGCCTTCCGTAATGGCCACCACAGCACCGGTCCGATCATCGATCCGGACCGCACTCACCTCGACATCCTGACCGGCGCGCGCCCGCTGCGAGCCTTCCACCACGAGGCGATCACCATCTGCGACGCCGCCGCTGACCAGCCAGCTGTTGCCTATACTGCGATCGACGGCAATAACCCGCTCCTCGATCTTGCTCTCCGCATTGACGAATTTGGCGGTTGCCTCGCCCCTTGGGTTTCTCGACACGCCGCGTTGCGGCAGAAGGAAGATTTTTTCGCGTATGCCTTCCTCGACGATGGCTTGGACATACATGCCCGGCATCAGCAATCCATCCGGATTGGGAAAGAGCGCGCGCGTCGAAACAGTGCCGGCCGTCATGGACACGGACGAGCCTGCGAACTGCAGTTTGCCGGGATGCGGGTAGCGCGACCCGTCCTCCAAAAGCAACTCGACGGTCACGGATCCGCCATTCGTGGTGATCCGGTTTTCCGCGACAGCTTTCTTCAAATTTAACAGATTGACGCTGGATTGAACGACATCGACATTGATCGTGGCAAGCTGCCGGATCGTCGCGAGTGCCGTCGCCTGATCTGCAGTGACGAGCGCGCCCGGCGTGACGCTCGACGCGTCGATGCGGCCGTCGATCGGCGCGCGGATCTTGGTATATTCCAGATTGATCCGTGCTGTCTCCAGCGCCGCAGCGGCTGCGGCAACGTCGGCTTGCGCCTGCAGCATGGTGGTCTGCGCCTCGTCCAGGTCCTGTTGGCTGACGGCGTTGCGCGTGGTCAAATTCATATAGCGCTCAAGGCGGGCCGTGGCGCTGGGAATGGCACCATTTGCGCGCTGCAGGGCCGCTTCAGCATTTCGAAAGGCGGCTTCGAACGGGGCCGGATCCAGCTCATAGAGAATGTCACCGGCTTTGACATCACTACCCTCGTCGAAGTTCCGGGTGCGGACGATCCCGCCGACACGCGGTCGCACTTCAGACACCATATGAGCGCTTGTGCGGCCCGGCAATTGTGCGGTCAATGTCACCGTTTGCGGGCGAAGTGTTTGCGCGCTCACCTGTACTTTGGCAGGTGCTGGCCTGGGTGCGGCCGCCTGTTCGTCGCTGCAGCCAGCCAGGCTGGCCGTTATCAAGAGGGCTGCGGCAAAATGGAGGGGCATTCGTCGCGCGATCATTGGAAATCCTCGTTTAAGCAGCGTTGTTCGTTGATACGGACCGGTTTTCTGAATGGCCTGTCCGGGAAAAAGCCCTTAAAAGAGCTCTTGTGCGGCCACGCTAGCCGCCGTTTGTCGCAGAGATGTGCCAGAGACGTTCCAGTCTGTAATATTTTGTTTCCACCGCCCAAATTTGTTGCACCGCAGCAAGCTTGTGACACTTTATTACAATTTTTTGAGTGCCTGCATTTCCGTGCGGCGATATAGTGCGGTTCTCAACCAACGGGCCCGGTAATGAGCAACGAACCTCACATTGTCGTCGTTGACGATCATCGCGACATTCGCGATCTTGTGGGTGCCTATTTGTCCCAGCACGGCTTTCGAGTGAGCGTCGCGGAAAGCGGTGCTGCCTTGCGCAGAATATTGGAACGTGGCGCAGCCGACCTGATCATTCTCGATATCATGATGCCGGGTGAGGACGGCTTGTCGGTCTGCCGGCAGCTTCGAAGCGGCAACCAGCTTCCCATCATTTTTTTGACGGCCATGGCTGACGAGACCGATCGGATCATCGGGCTGGAGCTTGGGGCGGACGACTATCTGGTCAAGCCCTTCAATCCGCGCGAACTGCTCGCCCGCGTCCGGGCGGTTTTGCGCCGGACCGCCACCAACGCACCGGCGCCAAGGGAAGTGGCGAAAAATCAGATCATCGATTTCCATAATTGGCGCCTGCATGTGCGCCGGCGGGAACTTCAGTCCCGTGACGGACTGGGGGTGGCACTGAGTACGGCCGAGTTCCGCCTGCTGAAGGTTTTCCTAGACCATCCTCATTCTGTGCTCACGCGTGACGAATTGCTGGACCTGACGGTCGGGCGCACGGCGGATTCTTTCGATCGCAGTATCGACAACCAAGTCAGCCGGTTGCGCAAGAAAATCGAGCCGGACCCTAAAAACCCGGTCATCATTCAAACCCATTGGGGCGGCGGATACAGCCTCTCCGTGGAGGTGAGCGTGCAATGAAGGTGCCGTTGTGGAGGAGGAGCTTAGCGGGTCAATTCATCGTGTTCATTTTGGGCGCGCTTCTCGTTGGGCAAACGGTCGCCTTCATGATCTCATCGCGGCAGCGCGAAACAGCGATCCGGCAGACGATCGAAAGCGAATTCATAGCCCGCACAGACGCATTATCGAGCATGCTGGCCGAGGTTGCACCGGACATGCGGCAGAATGTTCTCCTGGCGGGTTCGGTGGGCAATTCACGCTTCTGGCTATCGGATCGTGATCCGGCAAATGACGCACGCGCGTGGTACGAAACAGCGCAATCTCATTTGCGCATTCCTATCGAAGACCTGATCCGCTCGCAGGGTCTTGACGGATTCACCATGCCATCCGGCAGCCGGCCAGTGGCGCTGGGCGATCCCGATGTTTCGGATTGGCAACCACTCTTATCCGATCCCGACATTGCAAACGCGCGCTTCCTGCACTTCTCCGGTCAGGAAGGCATGGGCATTGTGCAACCCGTCAATGACGGCACCTGGCTCAATGCGGTCTATTACAAGCCTGCAAAGCCTGGCCTTTGGGGCATGCAATCCCTGCTCTCGATGGGGATCACGGCGATTATTCTGAGCGTTATCGGTGTCTTCGTTGCCCGCCAGATCGCCCGTCCCTTGCGCAGTCTCGCCATTTCGGCAGAAGCGCTGGGCCGCGGCGAGGCCATTCAGCTGTCTCCGCCGCGTGCACCAGAAGATATAAGGCAGCTTTACGAGGCCTTTGACGGCATGCAGATGAGGCTGCGCCGTTTTGTCGATGATCGCACGAAGATGCTGGCAGCGATCGGCCATGATCTGCGCACGCCGCTCACCACCCTTCGCCTTCGGGCCGAATTCGTCAGCGATCCGGAATTGCAGGGCAAGATCCTTGCGACTGTCGATGAGATGCAGGCCATGACGGAGGCAACGCTGTCCTTTGCGAAAAGCGAAGCGACAGCTGAGGAAACGCGCAAGATCGATATTGCCGCGCTTTTGGGCAGTCTTTGCGATGATCTCGCCGAACTCGGTCATGACGTCACGTTCCAGGAAAGCGAACGCATCAGCTATCGCTGCCGTCCGGATAATCTCAAGCGCGCACTTCGAAACCTGATCGAAAACGCGCTGAGATATGCCGGCAAGGCCTCGCTGAAGGTCAGCAGGCTGCCAGACTCGATAGAGATCCTCGTCGAGGACGATGGGCCAGGTATTCCTGAGGATCAGTTCGAGCAGGTTTTCATGCCGTTTTACCGGTTGGAGACATCGAGAAACCGGGAAACCGGAGGCGTCGGCCTTGGCCTATCGATCGCCAGAGCGATCGTGCGCCACCATGGCGGAGATATCGTGCTGTCGCCCAACGATCCTGGCTTGCGGGCTGTCGTCGTCTTGCCGGTGGGGTAGGGTCAATAGGCAGCCTGGCTGGAGATGGCTTGCCGGCCTTGTCCGATCTAATGGCTATGATCTCAGCCCGGTCTGAAACCTGATGTTCCAGTTTTCAAAACATGCTGTGCGGTTTCAATATTCGTTCTAGTGACAACCGCCCTTATCTCCTATGCTTTTCGCATGGATTCGAAATTAGCGTCAAAGCCTGTCCCGCCGATTGCTACGCCCGTCATTCCCGGCTGGGTCAAGCCTTCCGGCGAAATGAGCGATGCCGATGTCGTGTTTCTGTCCGGGGCAGCACTGAGTAGCTTGGATCAGCTGGTGCGGTCGGAGCCTGTCTGGTCCGGCGTCTGGCGCCAGCGTCTTGCGCTGAAATGTGCGGCCGCTGCCGTGCGGCTCAGCGGGAGAACGGAAGACGACGCGGCGCTGCGCGATGCCGTGCTGTTGCGTGCACCAGGGGGCGATGCGGGACCGGCCGGCAATATCTTCTTGGCCTATAGAAAACTATCGGTGTCTAGTACACAAGAAGACGGACTGCTTGACGAAAAAACGCTGCGCGATCTCGCGGATCTCTTCGCGATGAAGTGGGACGATACGCTGGCGCAGTTTTCCGGTCTTGCGCATGATCTGGGCCAGAATGCGCAGGCGGCACCGTTTGCCGTTGCCGGGCTGGTCACGACCGTGTGCCGTCTTCGGCCGGATGCAGAAATCCTGGCCTGGTGGCTGGCGGATCTGGTTATGGCGAAAAAGCTCAATTGGCAAAGGCCCGTTCCCCTGTTGATGGCGCAACGATACGACGCAGCCTTCCGGATGACGGCGGGAAGAGGGCGCATCAAACCCGATGACGAGGCGTTTCCCCGGTCGGTTTGTCTCGCTCTGATCCAGGGCGTCCGGGAGGCCTTGCGCCAGGCGGTTGAAACCGAACGCCGTGCCGCGCAGTTTTTGGCCGTCGCGCCCAAGGTGCGGACCAAGGGCGCGCAAACGGTCTTCCGGCAATTGCTGGCTGAGGATGCGCTGTCGGCTTCTGCGGCCAACGGCAATCTGTCCCGCTGGGCGAGCCGCCGGTTGTTCGAGCGCTTGGAAACGCTGGGCGGCGTGCGCGAACTGTCGGGACGCTCCACCTTCCGGATTTACGGCTTGTGACCATGTCCGGATCCGATATTGCCAGCAGCGGCGGACGCAGAAAGAAGGGCGCAGGGCAGGACGCGGTGCTGTTTGATCGCGACCTGTCTTCCCTGCCGCCGGCGTTACGCTGGCGGGAGTGGATGAACCGCATCGAGGCAGTGATTTTCGCCTCCGCCACGCCCGTTGATCGCGCCACGCTTGCCCGTGTCGTCGGTCCGGAATGCAATATCGACCTGATCATCGATGACATTCGCGAGGAGTTGCGCGGGCGGCCTTACGATCTGGTCGCCGTCGCGGGCGGTTGGCACCATAGGACGAGATCCGCCTATGCAACGGCGATCCGGGCCTCTGGCGCGGCCACTCAACCGATGGCAGGGTTCAACCAGCAGGAAGCCATGATCCTGATTGCGATAGGCTATTACCAGCCGGTGACGCGCAGCGAGTTATCGACGATGTTCGGCAAGGAAGTCAGCCGCGACACGATCGCCGGCCTGCGCCAGGCAAAACTGATTACGTCCGGCCCCCGCAGCCCGACGCCCGGCGCGCCTTATACCTATGTCACGACCCCGTCCTTCTTGTCCGCTTTCGGCTTCGATACGCTGCGTGATCTACCAGACATTGAAATGTTGGAGGATAGCGGCCTGCTCAACCGCAAGAAAGTCGCCGATGACCTCGATATGATGGCGACGCGGCTGGACGAAGACGATGCGGATGATTGACGCTCAGCTCTTTGCCTCGGGTGCAGGTTCACAATCAGCGGCGGCAATCTCAAGGGCCGGATCGTAAGCAGGGATAACAATGAAGCGCAAATTTGAAAGCACCATAAAGCCGATCCTGTTCCTGAGCTTGTTGATGGGCGGCGTTGTCCTGTTGCCAGATATGGGAAAAGCGGAATGGCAGGCGATCGAAAATGTGCAGGCCTATCCGGTCACTGGTAAGACCGGCGCCGAACTCTATGCCTCGATTGGCAAACGTGGCCCGAAAGCGGGTATCGGCCGTGCCATCGCCTTTACCAATTTCAAGCTGACCTGGACCCGGAAATACGAACCGCAGGGCAATGCCTGTGTTCTGACCGTCGCACGGCCAGAGCTCATCATAACCTATAGGCTGCCAAAGCCTGCCGAGCGCCTGCCGGCACCTGTCCAAAAAAGCTGGGACACGTTCATCTCGGGCGTACGCCAGCACGAACGCGTGCACGGCGATCTCATCAAGGATATGGTGAAGAAGATCGAGGCGGTCTCTGTTGGCCTGACGGCCCCTGATGATCCCCAATGCCAGAAAATCCGTGCGGACCTCACCGCACGGCTCGGCGAACTGTCCCGCGCCCAGAGGCAGCAGAGCCGGGATTTCGACCGGGCCGAGCTCAGCAATGGTGGCAATGTTCACCAGCTCGTCCTGGCGCTAGTCAACGGACAATAGAGGCTGCCGAAGAGCGGGCCGGTCATTCTCCACACGCTGTCACTGTAAGCATTCTGACATGACAGAGGTAAATCTCGCCGCAGGTGCTCTCCGGCGCGGGCTCAAACGTGCCTTCAACTCAAGGATACAGCGGCTGCGGTTGGGTCCGATCTCTCTGTGAAGACATGCCGAACATCAGACTTCATGAAAATGAATTTCATAAAAATGGTAATTTTGCTGATTCCGGTTGACGGGTTTGAAAATCTGCCTCAGTCTAAGAAAATAAATTACGACAATAAACGGGGAATACCGGAATATGAAAGTGGGCATTATCGGGCTCGGATTCCGTCTGGGCTATCTGGGTTATGTTTTCAAAGCCATGGATGAGAGCTTCGAGATCGCCGGTTATGTCGATCCGAACCCTGCCGGTTTGCCTGGCCTTATTGAAAAAGGCATTTCTGCCGGCACGGCTTACGCGACCCCCGAAGAGCTGATTGCCAATGAGAAACTTGATCTCCTGATGATCGGCTCGCCCAATCACCTGCATCTCGATCATATCCGTACCGGCCTTGAATCCGGCCTGAAGGTCTTTAGTGAGAAGCCGATTGTCACCACGGTTGAGGAAAGCATCGAACTTGCCCGCCTGATGGCAAAATACGGTCATGAACGGCTGATGGTCGGCCTCGTGCTGCGCTATGCACCGATGTACCGGGACCTGCGTGCAGCGCAGGCGGCGGGAACGCTTGGGCATATTGTTTCGATCGAGGCGTCCGAGCATATCGAGCCCTATCACGGCGCCTTCTTCATGCGCGACTGGCGCCGCTACGAACGCTATTCCGGCAGTTTCATGCTGGAAAAATGCTGCCACGACCTTGATCTCTACAATGGCATTATCGGCGCGCGGCCCGAGCGGGTGGCAAGCTTCGGCGGCCGCAAGAGCTTCATTCCCGAAAACGATCCGGCCCGCGAGGGGATCAACGATCTCGAGCTCTTTCATCGCAAGCCGAGCGGCTGGATGGGCTCCGACAAGGTGTTCGACAGCGATGGCGATATCATCGATTACCAAGTGGCAATTGTCGAATATGCCAATGGCGTCGGCATGAATTTCCATACCAATTTGAATGTCCCCGACCAGTTCCGCCGTTTTTGCATCATGGGGTCGCGTGGCATGGCCGAAGGGGATTTCATCCGTGGTTATTTCGATGTCCACGAGATGCTGACCGGGCAAAAAGTCGTCGAAAACAAATATGCGGCAACAGCGCTGTCACAGCATTACGGCGCTGACGAACAGATGGCCACCGACATTATCGGCCATGTCCGCGATGGGCGGGCGCTGCCAGTCTCCACGATCGATGCACTGGAGGCGGGAATCCTGGCGCTGTCCATGGACGAGGCGCGCCGCAAGCGCACCGTCGTCGATCTGCGACCGGTCTGGGACCGCTTTGACGAGGCGCTCCACGCGCGTGCGGCATAGGGAGGGCGCGGGATGAACGTTCAACGCAGCACTCTCATCTTCGCCTGGATCCTGTTGCTGCCAGCCGTTCTCTACGTCGTCGTCATCGTTGCCTATCCGCTGGTGGACACGTTCATCCTGTCGTTCACCGACGCCTCGTTGAAGAAAACCACCAACTGGGTTGGCTGGATCAACTATGAGAAGATCTTCAATACCACCTTTGCCGAGGTCATCATCCGCACCTTCGTGTGGACCTTCTTTTCAGTCGCGCTCAAGATGATCATCGGCGTCTTCGGCGCCTGCATGCTGAATGCCGCCGTTCCCGGCCGGGCGTTGTTTCGCGTCTTGACCATGCCGCCCTGGATCGTGCCGATGGCCATCGGCATCTTCATGTGGGGCTGGATGTATAATGGTCAGTTCGGCATGATTTCCGGCGTGCTGCAGAACTGGGGCATTATCGACGGCCCCATCGCTTTCCTCGCCCGTGGCTCGACGGCATTCTGGGCGACCATCATCACCGACGTGTGGATCGGCGTACCGCTGGTGACGCTCTATATGCTGGCGGCCATGCAGGCCGTGCCGCAGGACCTCTACGAAGCCGCGTGGACGGATGGGGCGGGACGGTTCTACCGCTTTCGCCGCATTACCCTGCCGCTGCTCATCCCATCGCTGATCACCATGTCGATGCTGTCGCTGATCGCCACGTTCAATTCGTTCGACATTATCTGGATCCTGACGCAAGGCGGGCCGAATGGCGAAACGACAACGATGATCATCGATACCTACCGCACCGCGATCGGTTCGAAAAAGTATGGCGAGGGTGCAGCCCGCGCCGTCTTGATCTGCATCTTCCTCTCGATTTTCTGCCTGGCCTATTTCCGGGTGACCAGCCGGCTTTCTGCGGGAGAAACCAACCGATGAGCACGCAACCTGCCATGATCAACCGTTACCGCTGGTATGAGCTGATCGCCATCTATGCCGGTATCCTGCTGTTCCTGACATTCATTCTGGCGCCGTTTGTCGAAGGGTTTCTGGTCTCGCTGAAACCTTTGGGATTGTTGTTTTCCTCGCCCTACAGGTTCTGGCCGGAAAACGGCTCGTTTGCCGCCTATCGGACGATGTGGGTCAGCGTTCCCGGCTTTGCCCGCTATATCTTCAATTCGTTCTTCATCTCGATCATCGTCACTGCGATTGTCCTCGTCCTGGTCATCCCGGCCTCCTATGCATTTGCCCGGTTCCAGTTTCGCGGCAGCGGGCTTCTGCTCGGCGCGTTTCTGGCGGTCAACATGTTTTCCGGTGCCGTCCTGCTCATCCCGCTGTTTCGCCTGATGCGCAGCTTCGGTGTGCTGAATACCTATTTCGCCATGATCGTGCCGGGGGTCGCCTTCCTGATCCCGTCGGCGATCTGGCTGCTGCGCACCTACATGATGCGCATCCCCCGCGAGCTGGACGAAGCGGCCTTTGTCGATGGTGCCAGCCATTTCTATACGCTTCGCCGGGTCATCCTCCCCATTGCCATGCCCGGCATCACCGTTGTTGCGATTACGACCTTCATCGGGTCCTACGCGCAGCAGTTCATCTTCGCGCTGACCTTCAACTCGAAGAGCGAATATATGCCGCTGCCGGTTGGGCTGTTTGCCTATTTCGGCCGGCAGGAAGTGATCTGGAATGAACTGATGGCGGCGAGTTTCGTCGGCATCGCCCCGGCCATCATCGTGATCTTCTTCCTACAGCGCTATCTCGTCAGCGGGCTGACCGCTGGCGCGGTGAAACAATAAAAGCAATCAACCACCAGAGAAACGGGAGCTTCAAACGTGTCAATTCATGTCAAGACAGGGATACTCGCCCTGGCGTTGCTCGGCTCGACCGCGCTTGGCGCCATGACCGCCCATGCGGCCGATCAGGAAATCAGCTGGATCTATTGCGGCGACGTGATGGACCCGGTCCACGAGAAATATATCAAGCAGTGGGAAGAGAAGAACCCTGGCTGGAAAGTCACACCGGAAGTCGTCGGCTGGGCCCAGTGCCAGGACAAGGCAACGACGCTTGCCGTTGCCGGCACGCCGGTCGCCATGGCCTATGTCGGCTCGCGCACGCTGAAGGAATTCGCCCAGAACGACCTGATCGTTCCGGTGCCGATGACCGAAGAGGAGAAAAAGAGCTATTATCCTCACATCGCCGACACCGTCACCTTCGACGATAACCAGTGGGGCGTGCCGGTCGCGTTCTCGACCAAGGCACTCTACTGGAACAAGGATCTGTTCAAGCAGGCCGGTCTTGATCCCGAAACCCCGCCGAAGACCTGGGCCGAAGAGATCGCATTCGCCAAGCAGATCAAGGAAAAGACCGGCATTGCCGGCTACGGTCTTCCGGCCAAGACGTTCGACAATACCATGCATCAATTCATGCACTGGGTTTACACCAACAATGGCAAGGTGATCGACGGCGACAAGATCGTCATCGACAGTCCTGAGGTTCTTGCAGCCCTCCAAGCCTACAAGGACATCACGCCCTATTCGGTCGAAGGCGCCACTGCCTACGAGCAGAACGAGATGCGTGCCATCTTCCTCGATGGCAAGATCGGTATGCTCCAGGCCGGCTCGGGCGCTGCCGTCCGTCTCAAGGACACCAAGGTCAATTGGGGCGTTGCGCCTCTGCCGCTCGGCCCATCGGCCAAGGGTGAAGGCACGTTGCTGATCACCGACAGCCTCGCCATCTTCAAGGGATCCGGTGTCGAGGAGAAAGCCATCGAATTTGCGAAATTCATCACCTCGCCGGGCCCGCAGGGCGAATATGAGCTGCAGGGCGGCGCCGGTCTGACGCCGCTTCGGCCGTCGCCGATGGTCGATGAGTTCGTCAAGAAGGATCCCTATTGGAAGCCCTTTATCGACGGCATCACCTATGGTGGTCCGGAGCCGCTTTTCACCGACTATAAGGGCTTCCAGAACGTCATCATCGAAATGGTTCAGGCTGTCGTCACTGATAAGGCCGAACCGGCGGATGCCCTGAAAAAGGCCGCTGCCGATCTCGAACAGTACAAGTAAGATCATCGTACCGCGAACCGCAATAAAGTTTGCGGTCCATTCCTTTTCTGCCACGAATGGGCCGCTTTTCGCCGGCGGCCGGAGACAGTGTCTTGGGACAACTCAATCTCAACAAGGTTCAGAAATTTTACGGAACGTTCGAAGTGCTGAAAGGCATCCAACTGGAGGTCCGCAACGGCGAATTCGTCGTCTTCGTCGGCCCCTCCGGGTGTGGTAAATCGACATTGCTGCGCATGATCGCCGGTCTCGACGAGACGAGTTCAGGTGATATCATGATCGACGGCAAGCGCGTCAACGACCTGCCGCCGGTCAAGCGTGGCATCGCCATGGTGTTCCAGAGCTATGCGCTTTATCCGCACATGACCGTATTCGAGAACATCGCCTTTCCGCTGCGCGTCGAGAAGATGCAGGAGGACAAGCTGAGGGCCAAGGTCGAGAATGCCGCGCGCATTCTGCATCTGGACCAGCGGCTCCAGCAGAAACCCGGTCTCTTGTCCGGCGGCCAGCGCCAGCGCGTCGCGATTGGCCGGGCGATCGTACGCGAGCCGAAGATCTTTCTGTTTGATGAACCTCTGTCCAATCTCGACGCGGCGCTGCGCGCCGACATGCGGATCGAACTGGCCAAACTGCACAAGCAGTTGAAGGCGACGATGATCTACGTCACGCATGACCAGGTCGAAGCGATGACGATGGCAGACCGCATCGTCGTGCTCAATGCTGGCGAGATTTCCCAGACCGGCGCGCCGCTCGAACTCTATCACAAGCCCGCCAACATGTTTGTCGCCGGCTTTATTGGTAACCCGCGCATGAACATGCTGCCGGTCACCTGCAAGGCCGTCAGCGATGCCGGTGTCGAGGTGGATTTCAGGGGACAATCGGCGACAATACCGGTTACCGGCCGGGCCAATCTCGTGGGGCAGCCCCTAACGCTTGGTATTCGCCCCGAACACATTCAGTTCGGTAAGGCCGATCTGTCGATGACCTTGACCCCATCGGTGATCGAACGGCTCGGCGCCCAGACGGTGGCTTATGCTTCGCTGGATGGCGAGAGCGAGAATTTCTGCGCCATGCTGCCGGGCAGCGCGCCAATCCGCACAGATGAAACGGTTTCGATCGGTATCGGCGCTGCGGATTGCCACCTGTTCGACGCGTCCGGCATCGCGCTTGAGCGCCGGGTGGAACTGACGGATATCGATGCCGGCCTCATGAAAATCGCGGGCGGCTGATGCTGCGGGACATTGTTGGGTTCATTGAAAGCGAAAGGGCATGCGTGAATTTGCATGCCCTTTTTTGTTTGTTCCGGCAGCTGACGCCCGTTTGAAGGCGCCATCCGGCTGAGCCGCTCACCGCTCGAGATCGTGCGGGTTTTCCACCATCGGCCAGATATCGCGCGGTGCCCGGCGATAGGGTGTGCGGGCGGGATTGTTTGGATAGGGAGTTCCGGCCGAGCAATAGAGGATATCCGCCGCGATCCGGGCAAAGGATGCGTAGAAGTGATTGGTCGATTTGATGACCAGGATCTTTTTCGATTGAGGCTCGATGCCCATGACGGAGAACAGGCTCGGGTCGAAGCTTTGCGCGCGGGTGGAGTTCAGGATGATATCGATGCCGGCGAGATGGATATGGGCGGCGTCGCCGAAGGGGGCGTAGCTTTCACCAAAGCGCATTTCCGCGTTGCGCACCAGCTTCACGACCTTGACGATGCCGTCGATCGGATTGCCGGTTCCTGCCGCCGATTTTGCGCCAAAGCGCAGCTTGATCTCGGCACCTTCCCCGGCTGCCATGCAGATCTGCACTGCCATCGGATCCCAGATGGTGCCGACGGCCGTATCCTTGGCGCCTTGCGCCAGGAGCTCGGCCAGAAGGACAGTTGCGTCACCCGCCGTTCCGCCGCCGGGATTGTCCCAGACATCGGCGATCACCACGGGTCCGCTGGACGCATTGAGCGCGCGGGAAACGGCCTCTTTTTCATCGATCTGCGGCATGATGAACGTGCCGCGATTTGCGAAGAGCTCGAGGCCCAGTTCGCGGGCAAGGGCTTCGCCCTTTTCCGGTTTGTCATCGGTGACGACAAGCATTTTCGTTCCCATTTCCGGAACGTCGCCGGCCATGAAACCATGGATCACGGAGATGGACAGGATTTCCGGGTCTTCAGCTTCCATCCGCATGATCTTGTCGACGAACGAACGCATCGGCTCGCGCGAGGTCGGGTAGACGTCGATCATCCGGCAATCGAAGACCGACATCACCGGCTTGATACGGCCGGCCAGCTTGCCGAGCGCGATGCGCCACAGATCTTCGGCGCGATCGACAAAGTCCGTATGCGGAAATTCCTTGAAGTAGACGAAGAAATCCGCGGCCTCCCGGCGCTTGGCAGTGAGGTGGCTATGCGGATCAAGCCCGGCGCAGACGAGAATATCGGAGCCGACAATGTTTCGTACGCGCGCGAGAATATCGCCCTCGGTATCCTCGTAGCCATCGGCGACCATGGCGCCATGAAGACCGAGCACCACGGCATCCACCGGCAGTGCGGCGCGGAGCTGATCGAGGATTTCATCGCGCAGGCTTTCATAAGTGGCGCGATTGACGAGCCCGGCCGGATCAGCCCAGGTGGCCGTCCCCTCGATCAGTGTGAAACCCTCTTCTGCGGCCAGCCGGCGGCCGACGGTGATCGGCGCGGAACAGAGCGTCGGCGTTTGCGGATGCTCGCCGGGGCGGGCATAGAGCGACGCTTCGAAGGCGCGGCGATCGACGCAGATCGGTGAGAAAGTATTGGTCTCGGTCGCCAGGACGGCGGTGAAAATGCGCAATGCCTCTGCCTCGTTCTTGCCGCTTAAGCCCCACCCATCGGATTGGGCAGATATCCCGTGAAGCCGGAGATTTGCCACTGTCCCTGCTGCAGACGGCAGTAATATAAAGTCTGCCACTGGAGGCGATCGACGCTGCCATCCGCTTTCGTCAGGCTGCCGTCAAATTTCTTGCGGACAAGGGCCGTTTCGCCTTCGATCTCGATATCCTCGAGCGTCGTGGTGGTAAAAATGGCATTGCGGGTATCTTCGGCAAACGACTGCCCGGCAAAATCCTCCGCTTGGCGCAGCCATTCGTCGCGATAGGCCGCCAAGTTGGGAAAGGCCAGGCGCCATTTGTCGGGGCTTATCTCCCGTTTGGCGTCGATCCCGATAAAGCCCTCCTCGATAAAATCATCAGCGACCTTGGACCAGTCGGCGGCAAGAAAAGCATCGATGTCGCGCTCGACCAGCATCTGCCAGATCGCGTGACGGGCGGTGTCGGTGGATGGAAAGGGATTGCGGAAGGGATCGCGCACGATTGCTCCGTTTATTGAAATTCTTTTCATAAATAGTGTTTTTCTCTGGTCAAATTCCGCTTTATATGGTCATTTGTCAACGGATTAAGAAAATAATTTGCAAGGACGGGCGAATGTCCATTACACGTTATGGCACCGTGCAGGCCGGGGCAGGCGGCAAGCCGCTGCCGTTTGCGCGCGCGGTAGAGGCCAATGGCTGGCTTTATGTCTCAGGCCAGGTTGCCATGGAAAATGGCGAGATCATCGAAGGCGGGATCATCCCGCAGACGCACAGGACGATCGCCAATCTGCTGGGCATCCTGGTCGAAGCTGGTTACAGGCCGGAACACATCGTCCGCGTCGGCGTCTGGCTGGACGATCCGCGCGACTTCTGGACGTTCAACACGATTTATCAGGACTATTTCGGTGAACATCCACCGGCACGGGCCTGCGTTCAGGCATCGATGATGGTCGATTGCAAGGTCGAGATCGACTGCGTCGCCTATAAGGAAAAGACGCGCTGAGCGTCAGGCAATTTTGGAACGGGTGGACATCAGGTGAGAATCGTGTGCCGGATCGCAGCATTGCCGCGGTTTCAGGAAGCCTCTATCGGGCAGCCTGGCGATTTCATTGAAGGTGCTCACTGATGGATATTTTCTCCACGCTCCAGGACGAAAAAGGCAAGCTTTCGCAGGCCGAAAGCCGTATTGCCGAGATATTGCTGACGGATTTCGAATTTGCGGTGAATGCCTCGATCATCGAGCTGGCCGGCAAGGCCGATGTTTCTCCGCCGACCGTCACCCGCTTCTGCCGAAGGCTCGGCTGCGACAGTTTTTCCGATTTCAAGGTCCAGCTGGCGCGCACGGCCTATGTCGGCATGCGCTACCTCAAGCCTGAGCCGAAGAGCCAGGAGCCGGCCGACGTGGCGCAGGATATCGTGTCAAAGGCGCAGAATGCGCTGTTCATGCTGCACCGGAGCCTTGATCTTGTGGCGATCGAGCAGGCGACGGAAAAGCTGGCCGGTGCGGACATGATCTACGCGTTCGGTTCCGGCGGCAACTCCTCGATGATCGCCAGCGAATTGCAAAACCGTCTGTTCCGCCTAGGGCTGCGCATCACGGCAAGCTCCGATCACAGCATGCAGATGATGATGGCGGCGGCGGCACGGCCGGGCGACGTCGTCATCGGATCGTCGTTCTCCGGCCGCAATGCCGAACTTGTCCGGTCCTTCATGCTTGCCCGCGACCAGAAGATAACGACGATCGCACTGACGCAGAGCGGCAGCCCGGTTGCGCGTGCTGCGGATATCACCGTGCCTGTCGATCTGCCCGAGGGGACCAATATCTATCGACCAACCTCGACCCGCATCGCTTATCTCGCGCTCCTCGATATCCTCGCCAGTCTCGTTGCCTACCATATCCAGCCCCAGGCAATCGTGACGCTGCGACGCATCAAGCAGCAGCTTGTCGCCCATCGCGACGGCGACGACCGCCAGCTTTTGGGGGATTGATTTCACCATGCTTACAAGGGACCCGTCATGACTTCATCTGTTGCAATCGTCACGGGGGCCGCAGGGGATATCGGCCGGGCGATTGCCCGTCGTCTTGGCGAAGATCATGATGTCGTATTGATGCCGGATCTGGATGGTGACGCCGTTGAACGTGCCGCAGCCAGCCTCGGCAATCCCGAAAAGTTCATTGCGATCACGTGTAATGTCACCGATGTGGCGAGCGTCGCGCAGATGGCGGCGCGCGCGGCGGAGCTTGGCGTGGTGCGCACATTGGTCAACAACGCGGGTGCGGCGCGTGCTGTCAGCCTGCACGATACGACGCCGGAAATCTGGCGCATGGACAGTATTCTCAATCTGGAGGCTGCTTTCCTCTGCTTTCGCGCCGTCGAGGATGCATTGAAAGAAAGCCAGGGCTCGGTGGTCAACATCGCCTCGGTCAACGGCACCAACGTTTTCGGCCATCCCGCCTATAGCGCCGCCAAGGCCGGGCTGCTGCACCTGACGAAGCTGATTGCGGTGGAGTACGGCAAATACGGCATTCGCGCCAATGCGGTGTCGCCGGGCACGGTGCGCACGCAGGCATGGGAAGAGCGTGCGGCGGCCAATCCGAATGTGTTCGAGGACGCCCGCCGCTGGTATCCGTTGCAGCGCATCGCCAGCCCGGATGACGTGGCCAACGCCGTTGGCTTCCTGGCAAGCCCGCTGGCGCTGGCCATCACCGGCGTCTGCCTGCCGGTCGATTGTGGCCTGACCGCGGGGCAGGCGGAACTGGCCCGCACCTTTTCCCAATCCGAAAACTATTAAGCATTGAAGGAACGGACATGAAACCGGCGTCCTATCGTCTCGAAAGCGCGTGGCATCCTGAGGGTGGTCCAAATGGCCGCTTCACATTCAGTTTGTTCAATCTCTCGGATGCGCCGATCGATGGATTTACCCTCGTCTACACCTCGCTGACCCGGGTGATCGACAAGGCCGCCTGCGAGAATGCCGTCTTCGTCAAGCGCGATGCCAACTATCATGAATTTGCGCCGCCGGCTGGCTTTGTGCTCGCACCCGGCGCTTCCTGGACGTTTACGGTCAGCGGCCTACACCGCAAGGCCGTGCATTGCACCGATGGGGCAAAATCGGCCTATGTGACCCTTGCCGATGGGCGCCATCTTGCGGTTTCCGTGTCCGATCTGCTGCTGGAGGGCCGCGTCAGTGAGCCGCCGCCGGTGCTGTTGCCGGAGGGCAGGCTCGATCTGCCATTTGCACTGCAGCCATGGCCGCGCCAGATCGATGCGATCCCGGGCGATGCCATCCCCGTTTGTCTTTACCCGGTTGGCGCGTCGCTGGAAGACTTACAGGCGATAGATACTGTGATCGCCCTGTGCCGCCGTCTGTTCGAAGCCGGCCATGCGCCGATCAGCCTGGCGCCGAACAGCCAGGGCAGGGCATTGCACTTGAAGCAGGACGCGGCGATGGCGTCGGAAGCCTATGCACTGTCCTTCTCGCTGGAGGCTGTCACGCTCAGCTATGGCGGTGCGGCGGGACGGCAATATGGATTGACGTCGCTTGCACAGCTCCTGAACGGCGCCCGCAGCGATCCGGGCAAATTCCGGTTTCCGGTCTCCGGCACGATTTCGGATGAACCGCGCTACAGCTGGCGCGGTTGCCATCTCGATGTCTCCCGGCAGTTCTACCCGGTGGCAGATGTCGCGCGGCTCATTGATATTCTCGCCTGGTTCAAGCTCAACATCTTCCACTGGCATTTGACCGACGACGAAGCCTGGCGGCTTGAGATCAAGGCCTATCCGGAACTCACCACCACCGGCGTTGTCCGCAGTCCGGACGGTCCATTGCTGCCGCAGCTCGGCAATGGCGCAGAGCCGGTCGGTGGTTTCTACAGTCAGGACGATGTCCGCGTGCTCGTCGCGCATGCGCTGGCGCTGAATGTGGATGTCGTTCCCGAAATCGATATTCCCGGTCACAACGCAGCAACGCTGGTGGCGCTGCCGGATCTAACCGATGGCCAGGAGGCGCCGGACAGCTATCATTCGGTGCAGGGCTATCCCAACAATGCGCTCAATCCGGCCTTAGCCTTCACCTATGAATTCCTGGGCAAGGTCCTCGATGAAATGGTCGGGCTTTTCCCGTCCGCCTATATCCATATCGGCGGCGACGAGGTTGCAAACGGGGCCTGGCTTGCCTCGCCGCTCGCCCGCAAGCTGATGGAGAAAGAAGGCATTGAAGGCATTTTCGCGCTGCAATCCTATTTCCTGAAGCTCGTCAAGGCGATGTTGACCGAGCGCGGCAAGAAGCTTGCCGGCTGGAACGAGGTCGCCCATGGCGGCGGCGTCGATACGGCCGAAACGCTGCTGATGGCCTGGGAGACGCCCGACGTCGGCATCGAGCTTGCAAGACGAGGCTATGATGTGGTGATGACGCCGGGACAGGCCTATTATCTGGATATGGTGCAGGGTGAAGAATGGCAGGAGCCGGGCGCCAGCTGGGCAGGCACGGTGCCACCGGCCAATACCTATGCTTACGAGGCGGAAGGCACGTTTCCCGATGAGCTGAAACATCGGCTGAAGGGCGTTCAGGCCTGCATCTGGAGCGAACATTACCTGTCCCGTGGCTACTTCAACCGGCTGGTCTTCCCGCGCCTTCCGGCCATCGCCGAGGCGGCGTGGACGCCGAAAGATCAGAAGGACTGGCTGCGGTTTGCAGCCATCGTCCCGCTCAGTCCGAAGCTCTAGAAAAACCGGGATCATGGGGAAAACAATGCGCATCGCCGTTGGTGGGATTCATACCGAATGCAGCACCTATTCGCCGGTCCTGATGACGGTCGAGGATTTTCGCGTGCTGCGCGGTACCGGCCTGCTGAACGCCGAATATTTCAATTTCCTCGATGCTGACGGGATCGCGCATGTGCCGTTGCTGCACGCCCGCGCCGTGCCGGGCGGACCGGTATCGCGCTTTGCCTATGAGGCGTTCAAGGCAGAATTTCTCGAAAAACTGCAGGCGGCGCTGCCGATTGACGGGCTTTATCTCGCCATGCATGGCGCCATCAATGTCGAGGGCATGGACGATGCGGAGGGTGACTGGATTTCGGCTGCCCGCGCAGCCGTTGGGCCGGATTGCCCGATCGCGGCAAGCTATGATCTCCATGGCAATGTCAGCCAGCAGATCATCGATCAGCTCGATATTTTCGCAGCCTACCGCACCGCGCCGCATATCGATGTGCGGGAAACCATGGTGCGCGCCTGGTCGATGCTGGTCGAGACGCTGAAGACAGGCAGCCGACCGGGCATCGCTTTTGCCAAGGTGCCGCTGCTGCTTCCGGGCGAATGCACCTCCACGGAACATGAGCCGGCCAGGTCGATCTATCTGCGCCTTCCGGCATTCGATGCGAAGCCGGGCATTCTCGATGCCAATCTGATGATCGGTTATGTCTGGGCCGATGAACCACGGGCAACGGCCTGTGCCGTCGTGACCGGAACCGACAGGCAGGCCGCATTGCAAGCCGCCGAAGCGATTGCACAGCAGTATTGGAACGCCCGTGACAATTTTAAATTCGGCCCCGTCACGGGACCGCTGGACGAGATGCTCGATCGTGCCGCAGCTGCCGGAACATCCCCGGTCATCCTTGCCGATTCCGCCGATAATCCGACCGGTGGCGGGGTTGGCGACCGCGCCGATGTGCTGCGTGCGCTGATTGCCCGCAATTGGCGGGGCGCGCTTGTCGCCGGTATTACCGATCGCCCGGCTGTCGAGGCCTGTTTTGTAGCGGGGGAGGGCGCCACGATTGCGCTTCGGATCGGCGGCAGTCTCGATCCGTCAAGCCGTCCGGCGCAGGTGACGGCGGTGGTGCTGCGGCTTGACGGCGGCGATGCGGCAGCGGATCGGCAGGCCGTTATTGGCATCGACGGCATCGAGGTCGTGATTTCTGCGCGCCGGCGTCCCTACCACAATCTTGAGGACTTCCGGCGGCTGGGGCTCGATCCCAAGACCGTCCGGCTGCTGGTGGTTAAGTCCGGCTATCTCTCTCCCGAACTGGCCCCGATCGCCAATCCCAACCTGATGGCGTTGACCGATGGTGTCGTCAATCAGGATATCGCCAATCTCACAAGCCATCGCAGGACGTGGCCGGTCTTTCCCTTCGACCGCGATTTCGCCTTTGCGCCTGAAGCGGCACTCTCCGCGCGCTGGCGGGAGTGACGCTGGTCTAGCCAATCCGGTGCCCGTATTCCCGTCCGGATGTCAGGGTCGCCTTTCCTCTCTTTTCCGGTGCTCGCAATGACATCCACGCTGTTGATCGCCTTGCGCCACCCAGTGGTCCGGCTCAGCATGATCACGATCTTCCTGTTCGGGTTTACCGGGGCTGCGACGGCGCCCTATCAGTCGGTGATCGGCATCACCGAACTCGGCTTGAGCAATGGTTTCTATTCCATCCTGATTTTTGCCGCCGCCGCCGTCAACGTCATCGTCAGCCTCTGGGTCGGCGTTCTCGCCGATCGAATCGGCAATTACCGCATCCTGCTGATGACGGTCATGTTGTTCGGTATTCTCGGTTACGGCCTTGTCTATGCGGTCCCGGTTCCCGCCAGCTTTGTCTTCTGCACGCTGGTCATGCTGCCGGTCTATAACGCGATGACCTCGCTGCTCTTTGCCAATGTCCGCGCCATTGCCAATTTGGAAGGTGGCCGCGACGCGGCGGCGATCAATTCCGGTGTGCGCGCCGCAATCTCGGTCGCCTGGGTACTGGTACCGGGGCTCGTCGCCCTGGTTCTGGCCGGACGGGGCAGCATGCTGCCGGCCTATCTGCTTGCCTGTCTCGGCTGTATCGCCAATCTGGCTCTGGTCTTCTTCAAGTTGCCTGCAACGGATGGCCCGCCACCGGCAAAAAACCACCGCCATTCCTTCGTTGCATCCTTTGGCGAAGTACTCGCGCCAAACGTCTTTGCCCGGCTGACGGCTGTCTCGCTGATCACCTCGACGCTGCATGTCAACGCGGCGGTCCAGCCGCTGATCATTACCGGGGCTGCCGGCGGCACGGTGACGGATATCGGCGTGATCGTCGGGATCGTCGCATTTCTTGAGGTCGTGTTCATCTTTGTCTGGGCCCGCCTCCAGGTTCACCTGCGCGCGGTGACGGCGCTCGCTATCAGCGCCGGGCTCTATGCTGTCTATCTCACTCTGCTGGGTCTCGCTTCGGCTCCCTGGCATGTCTATGCCCTGACGCTGCTCAGCGCATTCGCCGCTGCCGCCCTGATCAGCATTCCCATCACCTATATCCAGGACCTCATTTCCGACCGTCCGGGCCTTGGCAGTTCGCTGATTTCGGTGAACCTGTTCTTAAGCGGCGGGATAAGCGCCATACTGTTTGCGATCGGCACCCGCTTTTCTGATTATTCCGGCACGTCCATGCTTGGAGCGCTCGCCGGCGTGACCGGCCTTGGCCTGATGCTCTTTCTCGACGGCCGCGGCGGAGGTGCGCATCAACATCGATGATGAAATGAGAAGGGAGGATCGGCTACCTGTCTGGTCAGAATGTCGGCGGCGTACAGGCGCTGATGATGTCGCATGGCACCGGGCCGACGCAACGAAACCGGTGGGGGCGGCGGCTTTCGAAATAATAGGCATCCCCCGGTCCAAGGATCCGGCGTTCGTCATCGACGGTGACCTCCAGCCGCCCGGACAGGACAATCCCGCCTTCCTCGCCGTCATGCACCAGCGGCACTTTCCCAGTGTCTGCGCCCGGCTGATAGCATTCCTTCAGGATCTGCAGGCTGCGGCCGAAAAGATTATCGCCAATCTGCCGGTAGGAAATCGGCCCCTTGCCGATCTCGACCAGTTCGTCGGACCGGTAAAACGCTTTCTTCGGCCGATCGGGCTCGAAGGCAAAAAACTCCGCAAGTCCGATCGGGATACCGTCGAGAATGCGCTTCAGCGCGCCGACGGATGGGTTGGACGAATTGGACTCGATCAACGAAATCGTCGAGTTGGTCACGCCGGCCCGCTTGGCCAATTCCCGCTGTGAAAGATTGTTGAGAATGCGCACATGGCGCAACCGGTTTCCGATATCCACCGACATGAGGCGATCCCGTGTTTTGCATGTTCGAAATATCGAAACATTTACAATTCAGGTCATGCGTTTTCAATAGCTTATATCCTAGCAGAAAAGGACTTGTTTCGGCATTTGAAATCGTGGCGTCATCGCGACTTCACAGGAGGTCGCCATGAACCAGCACAGCAAACCAAACACCCCGGTACTCGATAGCTACTGGATGCCGTTTACCGCCAACCGGCAATTCAAGGCGGCGCCGCGCCTTCTCGCCTCGGCGGAGGGCATGTACTATACCAGCGTCGATGGGCGCAGGATCCTCGATGGAACCGCAGGTCTCTGGTGCGTCAATGCCGGCCATGGCCGCCGCCAGATCGCGTCCGCCGTCGAGCGCCAGTTGCTGACCCTGGATTTTGCGCCGTCTTTCCAGATGGGCCATCCGATCGCCTTCGATTTTGCCGAGCGGCTGGCGGAGATCGCGCCCGGTGGTCCCGATGAAAAACTCGACCGCGTCTTCTTTACCGGCTCCGGCTCGGAATCGGTCGATACCGCGCTGAAGATTGCCGTCGCGTATCAGCGGTCGATCGGCCAGGGCACCCGCACGCGCCTCATCGGCCGCGAGCGCGGCTATCACGGCGTCGGCTTCGGCGGTATTTCCGTTGGCGGCCTTGTCAATAACCGCCGGGTTTTCCCGCTGATCCCCGGCACGGACCATCTGCGCCACACCCATGATCCTGCGAGGAACGCCTTCGTCAAAGGACAGCCGGAGCATGGCGCGGAGCTGGCCGACGATCTCGAAAGGCTTGTCGCGCTGCATGGTGCCGAAACCATCGCGGCCTGCATTGTCGAGCCGGTGGCCGGATCGACCGGCGTGCTGGTTCCGCCGAAAGGTTATCTCGAGCGGCTGCGCAAGATCTGCACCACCCATGGCATCCTGCTGATTTTCGACGAAGTGATTACCGGTTTCGGCCGTCTCGGCGCGCCATTTGCCACCGACTATTTTGGCGTGACGCCCGATCTCGTCACCACCGCGAAGGGACTGACCAATGGCGCGATCCCGATGGGTGCCGTCTTTGCCAGCCGCAAGGTGCACGATGCGCTGATGCACGGGCCGGAGGGACAGATCGAGCTGTTCCACGGCTACACCTATTCCGGCCATCCGGCAGCCTGCGCCGCCGGTATCGCGACGCTCGACATCTACCGCGACGAAGGCCTTTTGACGCGGGCAGCCGATCTTGAGCACGATTGGCATGAGGCGATGCATTCGCTGAAGGGCCTGCCGCATATCACCGACATCCGCACGATCGGCCTGATCGCCGGCATCGAGCTTGCCTCCCGCGACGGGGCTCCCGGCGCGCGCGCCTATGATGTGTTCGTCGATTGCTTCGAACGGGGCCTGCTCATCCGCGTGACCGGCGATATCATCGCCTTCTCGCCGCCGCTGATTGCCGAGACATCCCATATCGAGGATATCATCTCGATTCTCGGCGATGCCCTGAAGCGGGTGAAATAACCTTACGTTCGATACACCGGGCGCCTTCATCTTGAGGCGCCCGGTGCCTCCACTTGAGGCGCCCGGTGACCTTCATCTTGAGGTGCCCGGTGCCTTCATCTTGAGGCGCCCGGCTGTTCGTCGTAAACATGCCGGGCGTTTGATTTTCGAAAGGAGACGCACATGGATCGATTGACCGGCGGTTGTGTGTGCGGCGATGTCCGCATCGTGGCGTCCGGCGCGCCCTATCGGGTCGGGTTGTGTCATTGTCTCGATTGCCGCAAGCATCACGGCGCTCTTTTTCATGCGTCCGCCATTTACCCCGAAGATGCGGTGACGATTGAGGGCGAAACGCGCGACTATGCCGGGCGGTTTTTCTGTCCCCGCTGCGGCTCTCCTGTTTTTGGACGCAGCGGCGACGAAATCGAAGTGAACCTCGGATCGCTCGATGCCCCAAACCAGCTGGTGCCGACCTACGAACTTTGGACCGTGCGCCGCGAAGCCTGGTTGCCGCCGTTTCCGGTTTTGAACCAATATGACCACGACCGGGATGCCACAAGCCGTTTTGAGACATAGGCCGGGCGGCCGATGCGAAAGCACCGCCATACGGTGACAGAGATGGTTTCAGGCGTCACGCGGGCAATGTGCGATCAGAGAGAGTCGCGCTCGGTGCGAAGATTGGAGACGACGCGGCGGTTTTGTACCTTGCAGGACCGGTCCGTGCAGTCGCGGACTTCGCGGTCATTGCCATAACCCTTGGCCCACATGCGCTTGGTGTCCACACCCTTGGAGGCGAGATAGGCCATCGCCGCATCGGCACGCTTCTGTGACAGCGCTTCCATCGCGGATGCCGATCCGGAATCATCGGCAAAACCCTGCAGCTTGACCAGCCAGCGCGGATTGCTGTTGAGCCAGGCTGCCTGGCTGTCCAGCGTTGCCTTGGCAACGGAATCCAGTGCTGCCGAATCTTGGGTAAAATAGACCCGCCGGCCGACATTGAGGATGAAATCCTGCTCGCTGCCGACAGACACGGTTTCGAAACCGGGGGCCGGGTCGTTGGTCTGCCCGGTCATCGGCACGGCGGCATGCTCCTCGACGGAGGCGATCTCGGTGGTGTTGCACGCGGTAAGCGTCAGAAGCATCGCTGCCGCGAAAAAGTGCCGCATATATCCGGTCTGAGCAGGCATCAAGGCATATTCCTCATTCGACCGGAGTTGCGTCGCTGACCTCGGGGGCCTGATCGGCAATATGCGGCAGGACCTGCACGGCTGTTCCGATCGGGCAACGCTGGTAGAGGTCGATGGCGTCCTCGTTGAACATACGGATGCAGCCGCTGGAAGCGTCTTTGCCGATACTGCCCGGTTCCAGCGTGCCATGAAAACGATAGCCGGTATCGACACCATCGCGATGCAGATACATAGCGCGGGGCCCGAGCGGGTTTTTCGGCGAGCCGCCAGCGACGAATTCCGGCAGTTCGGGATGACGCTTGCGCATGTCGGCTGGCGGCGTCCAGCGCGGCCAGAGCGATTTCTGATCGACCGTAGCACGGCCAAACCACTTGAAGCCATCGCGGCCGACGCCGACGCCATAGCGAATGGCTGTCTTGTTCTCCATGATCAGATAGAGAAAATGGTTTCTCGTATCGACGACAACGGTGCCGATCGGCTCGCTGCTGAAATATTTGACGACCTGACGGCGCCATCTCTTGTCGATCATGGCAAAATTGGTGGCGCGGAACGTAACGCCATTATCAATGGCCGTGCCGGCAAAATAGGACGCCGCTGCGGCGAATACCGGATTGGACACCGTCCCGGCGCCGAGCAACGCCAGTCCACCAAGCAACACATCTCTGCGCTTCGACACCATCGGCAATATCCCCCAAAGCCAATCTGCGAAATATTAGTAGATCATATTTTTAGATTGCCACAACAGGAAAAAAACGGTGGCCCGGCGCTACGCCATACGGTTTCTTGCTGGCTTACAGTCTGGAGCCGATCGAAAAGCGGATCCGTGCCCGGCGATAGGCGTCCGGAATCGAGAGCGCCCAGATGAACAACCCGCCCGCATGCCGTCCGATAAAGGATTGTTCCGGTGTGGTGGTCATATAGGTGAGGAATGAAAACAAAAGCACGAACAGTGCGAATGCAAGCCCACGGCGGGCTTCACCGATGGCGACGTGACCGGCTCCCGGCAGGAGGATCGCCAGAAGCAGAACGACATAAGGATTTACCGGCTTCGACATATTCGGTCCTCAAGCAACTTTTGCGACAGGTTGCATCTCTGCTTCGCAAAAGACCGTACTCAGGCCTGCGGCCAGCGCAATGGCCTGCACGATGGTTGCGGCCGGAACCGTCTCAACGGAAAACCGTGCCTGCCGCAGAAACATATGCGCCGCCCGCTCACCTTGCGAGGCCTGGTAGATCAGCCGGGTTGCCTTTGCTGTGATCACGGCTTCCTTGACCTTTGGATCGGCAAACAGTCTTTGAAAATGCCGGCCGGCATCGGCTTCCTGTCGAGCGGTGGCGTGCCCGTCGCCGCGCATCAGCAAAGACATGCTGATTTCGGGCGGTTTCATCCATTCCGGAAAACTGTGAACGATCGAATAATATTCGGAGCCGGTCGGCCGGGCGAGCGCGCCGAGCGACGGGCAGTCGCGCCTCTCGCCTTCGAACAACGTCACCTTCAGCCAGAGTTGCGGCAGGCGGCGTGTCACCATCGTATCGGCGATCAGTTCAAGCCTCACATGCCGGCCGTCGCTGGTCTGCCCGGTGACGACCGGAAACTGATCCGGCGCCAGGCTTATGCCGGGATCAATCAGCAGCCCATGTGCCTCGTCCAGCAACCGGCCGCGCTGTTGCATGGCGTCCCGGTGTCCGTGTATGGCAGCACGTATGAACCAGATGACGGCAAGGGCTGCAAAGGCGCTGAGCAGATAGGTGATCGTCAACCCGGATCCCTCCATAATGTGGACCTGCAGCCGTTTACCGGCTGCAGGCTGCGTTCCTCAATACCCTTCCGGCCGGGGCCAGGGCATGGTGAACTGATCGCCACGGCGCACGAACCGGTAGCGCCGGAAGTGGAACCATAAGGAGGCGATGATGTAGAAACTGACCATGGCGATCAGCTGTGTGCCATATCCGAGAAACACGGCGACATAGGCTGTGGCGCAGAGGATCAACAGCACGATGGTCGGCAGGGGATGCATCGGATGGACATAGCCGCGCTTGATCGTATCGAGCGGCCATTTCCTGCGGAACATCACCATGTTGAACGTCATGAACGTGTAGCCCAACAGTCCCGACAGGATCGAGAAGGTAACGACCTGATCGAGCGGCGCGCCGAGTGCGAAGATCAGGGCGATCGGCACGAGGAAGATGATCGAGCGGTAGGGTGTGCGATAGACCGGATGCACCGCGCCGAACCAGATCGGCAGATAGCGGTCGCGGCCCATGGAAAACCAGGCGCGCGAGGCATCGTTGATGCAGCCATTTGCCGAGGCAAGCGTCGAAAACATTGTGCCGATGAACAGGAGAACCATTAGCCCGCGATTGCCGGTGACGCGGGCCGCGTCAAACAGCGGTGTTCCGGCCTGGCCGAGATATTCCCACGGAATGAGCCCCGAGCAGACATACCAGGTCATGGTTGCCGCGATCAGCAGCGTCATGATGCCGGCCATGGTTCCGTAGGGCAGAGAGCGGGCGGGTGAACGCACTTCCTCAGCCGCCTGGCAGGTGCCTTCGATGCCGAGATAGTACCAGAGGCCGAAATGCAGCGAGGCGAGGATGCCGATCCATCCATAGGGCATGGGGTCGGTGGTGACAGCCGAGAAATCGAGCGGCACGCTCGACACGCCGAACTGGACAGAAAGAAAGAGCGTGATGATGGCCATGAAGGCGATGGCGGTGATGACGAGATTGAATGTCAGCGTTGCCAGCACGCCGCGATAGTTCAGCCAGGCGAGGAACATCACGCAGAGCACGATGAACGGTTGCTGGTGCAGGCCGGTATGGCCTTGCATTGCGGCCACCGTATCGAGCAGGAAGCCGATGGTGATGGCGTTGGCAGCCTCCAGCATCGTATAGGCCATGACCAGGAACAGACCGACATTGAAGGCCATCAGCGGGCCGACGATATGCTTGGCCTGCGCATACTGGCCGCCGGCTGCGGCGACCGTCGATGTCACCTCCGAATCGATCATCGCCACGCAGGTATAAAGCAGGCCGGCCACCCAGCAGGCGATCAGGCCGGCAATCATACCGCCTTTGCCGACGGCGAAATTCCAGCCCATATATTCGCCGACGAGAACGATGCCGACGCCGAGCGCCCAGATATGGGCGGGTCCAAGCACGCGCAGCAATTGCAGCCGTTCCGGCTGGGCGGTGGTGGTTTTCGTGTCTACCATGTCCGGCCCCTCATAGCGTGTGGCGTTCGGCTGCCGCCTCGATCTCGCCTTCGCGGGATGAGGTCAGCAGGTCGTTGTCATAGGTCGTATCGATACGCACCATGTCGGAGAGCATCAGAACGGCAAACAGCGCCGAAAGGGCCCAGGCCGCGTATTCCAGAACAGTCCACATATCCATTAGTGCCCCCACTATTTCTTCTTGACGCCGAAGCGTTCAGCGATGACGTCGCGATATTCCCGGTCAGACAGGCGCACCACCAGCACGAAATATCCGATGACCAGGAGGGCCATGACCACAAGCGCCATCCAGCTGAACGAATAGTCGAAACGGGCCGTGATGATGTCGTTTGCCGCCGCCGGATCGGTAATGCCAAGGGCAGCCCATTGCTGCTGCTCGGTGGCGTTCTGGCCGAGCGCTTCCCATGTCGGGTTGTCGATGGGCGCAGGCGTCTTGGCCGCCCCCGCAAGGCCGAGATAGAGGGGCAGATAGAGCGCACCGACGGTCAGGACCAAAAGGGTGATGACGTCGAAAATCTGTCCGGCAAAGCTTTGTTTCGGTGGCTTGTAAGCCATGATCCCCTCCTAGCGCCGGCGCCGGCGCATCTCGTCGAGATGCTTGAGGTCGAGCCCGTAAATGAAATGCTTGTCTTCGCTATAGTGCCGCAGCATCGCGATGATGGCCGCAGTGTTGAAGACCAGAACCAGGGCGCAGGCAGTGGTCAGGATGATCCGGATGGCCGGCACGGAAATATAGGGCCAGATCGTCACCAGCGCGAAAACCATCGTGCACCATAGCACCGTGATGAAGATGATCAGGCCTGCCCTGTCGCGGGAATGCATCTTGTCGATGCGCGTCGCAAGGTGCGCGTCGGCACCTGCCTCGTGGATTATCATGCGTTCCTCCCAGAATACGCTTTCAAGTCCGATATTGCCTTAAAGGCAAATTATTTTCCTCCAACGAATATTCCCACCGAGTGCTTTGGTCAAGCAGCCATGTGCCAAAATGCCGCATTTGCACAAAAAGAAGTCAACAAGAGAGGGTTCGCACGATTATGCGAAATGCAGATGATTTCTTCTTCGGCAGTTTAAGCAAGCGATCTCAAACGGGCGGCGTTTGCGTAAAGGCCGTACTTGCCGTCGCGTCAGACGCTGTGCAGGTAGCTTGCATATTCCAGATCTGAAATGTCGCGGTTGAACACGGCGAGTTCCTGGCGTTTGCAGGTCGAGAACATCTCGAGGAGCTTCGGCTGAAAAATCCGTTTGACGATGTCGCTCTGCTCGAAAAGATCAAGCGCCGTCGGCCATGTGGCGGGCAGTGATTTGGCGTCGCTGGCATAGGTGTTGCCGGCAGTCGGCAATGGCGGTTCTGCGCGCCTGTTGATGCCGTCAATGGCTGCGCCAAGGATGGCTGCAATCACGAGATAGGGATTGGCATCGATGCCTGCTACGCGGTGTTCGATGCGGCGGGCGGCAGTGGGACCGCCGGGAATGCGAATGGCGGCGGTGCGGTTTTCATAGCCCCAGGCCGCTGTGGTGGGCGCCAGGCTCTCCGGGCAAAGCCTGCGAAACGAATTCAGATGCGGCGCAAACAAAGCGGTGCAGCCGGGCATGGCTTCGATCAGTCCGGCTACGGCCTGGCGCATCAAGACAGTGCCTTCCGGACCGCCATTGTCGAATACATTGCGGCCTTGCGCATCGACGATGCTGAAATGCACGTGCAACCCGCTGCCGGAATGTGCCGGATAGGGCTTGGCCATGAAGGTTGCGGCAAACCCGTGTTTGCGGGCCATATTGCGGACGATCTGCTTGAAGAAGACGGTGTTGTCGGCCACCTCAAGCGCATCGGGACCGTGCACGAGATTGAACTCGAATTGGCTCGGGCCGCTCTCCGAGGTCGCGGCATCGACGGCGACACCGCAAGCGGCGGCCATGGCATAGACATCGTCGAGGAAAGGACCGACTTCGGCCAATTCCTCCAGAGAGTAGATCGTATCCTTTGCATCCGCATGGCCGGTCGGCATTCTGGTCAAGGGCTTTGCCCGTGGCGAATTGGGATCGATCAGATAGAACTCCACTTCGGTCGCGACGACGGGGGTGAGTTGCACGGCGCGGAACCGGTCGAGGATATCGGCGAGCGTGCGGCGCGGATCGCCAAAAAACGGTTCGCCGGTCTCGGCGCGCATCCACATCGGCACGAATTGCGCCTGCGTCGCCGACCAGGCCAACGGGATCGGTCCGCGCTCCGTCGGCTCGCAGATGCCATCCAGATCGCCCTGATCGAGCGTCAGGGAATTTGCGAACACATCGGTGCCCCAGATATCGACGCCAATGGAGGACATCGGCATGCGGATGCCGTTCTTCAGGATCTTGTCGAGCGATGCGGCCTCAACCCGTTTGCCGCGAAAGCAGCCGTTGAGGTCGCAGGTGGCCGCCAGAACATAGGCGCCACGTCCCTCGTTCTGTCCAGCCAAGAGACCCTTTGTATCGTTCGTCATGATCTACTCCGTAAGGGTTTGGCATCGTATGGTTGGGTTTCATATCCGGTGGCCATCAAGCAGTTAAGTGTTGCAGGCGTCAACAAAAATACCGGCGCGACCTCTCCAGAGCCGATCAGGTTGGCGTTAAACGGCTTGACTCGGGGCAGGGTTTCGCCCAATCGAACGGCATGATGTCGCATATCGTGATCCACCTTCGGCGAGAGTCTAAACTCTCGAAAACCGGCACCTAGCCCGAACGTTGAAGAAGCCCTGGCTTGACGTTCGGGACGGCCAGGTTTCCGACATGATCCACTCCACCGCTTTGCGCCTGTTACAGGTTTTTGGGATTTCGATAGCCACCGGCATTTGATCGCGCTGCGCAGCTGACAGGCTGCACGGCAGCAGTCGATGCGGTGTGTTTCAGCGCAGCGGCAAACGTCCGGTATAATTCATCTTGGCTCGACAGGCATCTGACACCGGTGCGCGCGCAACCATTTGCCGTGCCCTTTCCAAACTTGGCTATTGTTCCCGCACACAGGCCGAAAAGCTGGTCGCTGAGCGGCGCGTCACGCTTGGCGGACGGGTGGTGAGCGACATCCTGACCTGGGCGGATATTCGCACCGATATCATTGCGGTCGATGGCATCCGGCTTGTTGCCCAGTCCAGCGTCTATCTCATGCTCAACAAACCACGCGGCATGGTGACGACGAGGGTCGATCCGGAGGGGCGGCCAACGGTCTTTGATTGTCTTGCGCAGATGGACAATCCCTTCCTCTCTCCCGTTGGCCGGCTGGACAAGGCAAGCGAGGGATTGCTGTTGTTTACCAACGATACGGTGCTGGCCCAGCGCCTGCTCGATCCCGTGACCAATGTCGGCAAAATCTATCATGTCCAGGTCAAAGGCATCGCGGTTGACAGCGTGATCGCCCAGATGCGGCGCGGCGTCTGCGAGGGCGGCGAGATGCTCAAAGCATCATCTGTTCGGATGTTACGCTCAGGTGACAGAAACACGTGGATTGAAGTGGAACTGCGGGAGGGCCGCTACCGGCAGATTCGGCGAATGCTCAAAGGGCTGGACATGGAATGCCTTCGCCTTATCCGGGTTGCGATCGACGATATCAAACTGGGTGACCTGGCAAAAGGATCGGCCCGTCCGCTGGACCGGCATGAGATCGAGATATTGCGGCGGCGGACGCAGATCACGGCTTGAACAGGCGTCGCGGCGATTGAAATGACCAAAAAAAAGGGCCTCCGGTAAAGGGAGACCCCGAGTCTTGAAGGATCAACCTCCAGAGGGAACGGTTGAAGGCGATGGCCCGGGAGGAGAGGGATCGGAAACTTCAACCGTCGCCATTATGCTGACCGCGACGGCGAAAAACAACGAACGGCATCCTGCCGCTGCCTGAAAATTAAACAAATTGCCCAAAGTCCGATCCCAGGCCGCATTTTTTTACCCGTGGTGAAACAATCTTTCTAACGTTTACCCGTGCGGCGACCGGGAGATGCCTGCCGTGTGACGGTCTCGGTGCCACGCCGCGGCTCATACCGGGCGGAAGGTTGACCCCTTAAGTTGCCCGACGCGTTTTTCCCTTTGCTCCACGACTGGCAGCCTCGAATTTCCGCAACAGCGGTCACGGATAGTTTGCAGTTTCTTTTGTCTACTCGTTTTATAGACAATAATGCTTCCTCGGCCCTGACCGACTGTTCAAGGGATTTCGCACTGCGATGTGAGGACATGATGAGCCTGCTGAGACATTTCGACCGCCTTCAAAACATGAGGGATCAACTGGAAGCAAAATTGGATCTGAATGATGCAGGTTTATGCGGAATGGGCTACCGGGAGCGGCGTGATCTGCGCGAGCGCATCTCCGAAATTTCGGACGAAATCTCCGCGTTAGAGCGGTCACGCTCGTTCCAGAGCTGACGGTGGTGCGCGGTGAGGAGCAATGACATGATGCCTACCCTGATCTTGCCCGGATTGAACGGCTCCGATGACGGACATTGGCAGCGATATTGGCTGAAGGACGATGCGCAAAGCCGTTTGGTCGAGCAGGACGATTGGAAAGCCCCAAGGGTTGAAGCCTGGACGCAGCGCCTAGAAGAGGTGCTTGTTCAGGAAGGGCCGGCCTATATCGTTGCCCATAGCCTTGGCTGTCTGCTGGCCGCCAAATGCGCCGACCGGCCGGCGGCAAAGCTGATCAAGGGCGCCTTGCTGGTTGCACCCTGCGATCTCTCCACCACTGAAAATCTCCATCCCGGCGCCATCCACTTCGGCCGGATGCCGACCCGCGTTCTACCCTTTCCAACAATTACGGTCGGAAGCCTGAACGATATCTACATGCCGCTCGAAAGCCTGTCGCTTTACGGCCGTCTGTGGAAGACGCAGGTCAGAAACCTTGGCCCAGCCGGACATATCAACATCGAAAGCGGGTTTGGCCGGTGGACCGGAGGCTATGAATTGCTTTCGCTGTTGAAAATGAAAACCAAGGCACGCAGACAGTATGATGTCCCACAGTCGCAAGGCGGCGAGGCGCTTGCGGTCGAGGCGATCAAATCCGGCATGACGCACTGAGGCATGTTGTTATATCTCCAGCCACGCTTGGTGCTGCAATCTTCCATCTTAGTTTCGACTCAACGCTCGCAATTTACCCGGCCCTGGCAGATCTTTGGACGGTAGAGCCGTTTGTAGTTCCCCTCCTCAAACCGGATTTTTTGCTTGCGTTGATGTTCGAGCAGTTGGGCGGATGGTGCATGGGACTTTCCGGACACGGCCGGCTTGTCTGTCGAGCAACCCGTGGCGACAAATCCCATCGCGGCAATGATCGCAAAGGCCCGGCAGATCATCATCGTTTTTTGCATGCTTATCCTCCCGCATTCCTCATGGTTGTGAAAAAGTGACGCCGCGTTTCATGAGCGCGATTTGAAGAAAATGCGTGCCATAGTTTTGCCTTCGAACGGCACGCTTTCGGTCGTGTTTGCTTAAAAGTTTATTAATCAGGCCTTCTTAGACATAGACCTTTGCTAAATGACTTCTAGATGAACGCAGTGCTCATCAAAGGTTCAGATCAGCACCCCTATTTCTAGGCGAAGCAGTCGCTTCGTTTTTCAACACCGAGGAAATCACATGAAGGCTATCGGTATCTTATTCGCATCCCTGTTCGTTGCCTCCACGGCTTATGCAGACGACATCTCCCTTGGCGTTCCAGGCTATGGCGGTAGCGGCTGCCCCTCAGACAGCGTGTCGGCGACAATCAGCCCGGATGGAAAAGCGCTCAGCCTGCTGTTTGACAACTATGTCGTTGAAGCCGGTGGCGAGACAGGCAAATCGTTCGATCGCAAGACCTGCAATGTCGCTATTCCCGTGCATGTTCCGCAAGGCCGCAGCGTCTCGGTCCTGGCGATCGACTATCGCGGATTCAACCAGTTGCCGCGCGGCGCCCGCTCGCAGTTCAACGTCGAATATTTCTTTGCCGGCACCCGTGGCCCGTCCTTTGCCCAGACATTCACAGGCCCGAAGGAAAAGGATTACCTGATCTCCAACAAGCTAGTGGCCGATTCCCTGATCTGGTCGGCTTGCGGCGAGGACGTGAACCTCCGGACGAATTCCAGCATTCGCGTCAACACCTCGAAAAACCAGGAGGCCATGGCAACGGTCGATACGCAGGACGTGAAAGCTGCCATCGTCTATCAGCTGCAGTGGCGCACCTGCCGCTAATACGAGGCGGATCGGGGCAGCAGCTTGATGCTGCCCCCCTGTTTTTATGAGGGTTAATTGTCATGCGTCCCCCCGTTTATCTGACTGTAAACTTGTTTGCCCTTGCACTTTTGAACGCTGCTGGCAGTCAGGCGCATGCGGCGAATGGCTGCGCTGATGGCACGTTTTCGAGTGTGACGTCGCCGGATGGCAATGCGACCAGTTTCCTGTTTGATGATTTCTCCGCAACAGCGGGCGGCTCGTCGGGAACAACGCGTGTAACGAGCACCTGCAATCTGAGCGTTCCCGTCACCAAACCTGGCGGCTATTCCGTCTATCAGGTCGATTATCGCGGCTTCGTCACCACGCAGGATGGGCAGACAGCCACCATCGTCGCGCAACAGGATGGCAAGACGGTCCTGAACCATCAGATCACCGGTCCGCTGGAGGATGACGTTTCCGTGGGCAATCGCGTCGGCGTGTCGGGCTCGGATACGCTTGAATTATCGGTTGTTGTCGGTGCGACCGGACCGCTGAATGCGGCAGATCTTGAGGCCGGTCTCTTTCTCGATACGATCGATTTCGCCCGGCTCGGTTTCACCACCGCGCAGTCGGTGACAAATTCGGTCGATCAGCTGGCGCGCCAGAGGCAGTCGATCATGCTGGATCTGATGGACACTGCGCAAAACCTGCTCGGCCAGTCGCAGCGGTTTGACAGCGACAGCTACCTTAGCGCCTTTGGCAGCTCGGATGCAGCGGCCGGCTTCAACGGACGCTGGAACGCCGGAAATGGCGTAAGCCTTCTCGGTGGCGCCGCGATCGTGAACCCGAACAGGACAGATGTTTCCATCGATACGCTCGCCCTTCTGGCTGGCGCGGCACGTTATACCACCCCGGAAGCACAATGGCGCGCATTTGGCGAGGTCGGCGCCTGGGGCTCGCCAAAAGTCTCGGCCAACCTGTCGCGCAGTTACCTCAACAACGATGACATGGTGTTTGCCGGAAGTGCGGTGTCCGGATCGCTGTTCAACGCCTACGGGCGTGTCGGCGCGATCTATGCGCCCGACGATGCCAACGAAATCGCCTTTTCTGCCCGGGTGACCCGGTCCTGGCTTGATCTCGACGGCTACCGCGAAACGGCGACTGGCGATAATCTGTTTGCAGCCACGGTGAAGGGCGGCCGTTCCAAGGCCGACACCGTCAGCGCCGAAATTGCCTGGAGCCACGATACCGGAGGGCAACTGGACTATACAGTCTCAGGCGCGATCGGCAGGACGTTTGCAAGTAAGAACGGAGCCAAGGCCTCGGTCGATTGGGTCGGCGATGTCTCGGGCAGCGCTGACGATCAGAACTTCGCAACGATCGGCGGCCGTGTCGGCTGGAAGCTCGACGGTGTCTGGAAGGTCGAAACGTCGCTGTCGGCAACATTTCGCGAGCAGGACAAGCCCGATTGGAATGTCGGCGGCCAGTTGAAGGCGTCGTTCTGACGATCAACGGAATACCGGCGTCCGCACGCGGCGGTATGACCTGCCGCGTACGTTGCCAGCGATCGTGGATTATTTGACGTCCGTGACCGTGAGTTTGCCGTCGATCCGCTCGGCGACAAATTCCACGTTTGTGCCTTCCTTGAGCTTGCCGAAAAGCGCGACGTCCTTGACGCGGAACACCATGGTCATCGCCGGCATGGCGAGCACCTTCAGCTCCTCATGAATAAGCGTCACCTTCTTTGCCGTGACGTCAAGTTTCTTGACCGTGCCCCTGGTGAATTCCGCAGCGAATGCGCCGGATGTCATGGTTGCGGCGAGCATGGCGGCTGCCGTGATTTTGAGAATGGTTTTCATCGTCATTCCTCCTTGAACGCAGGTCATTTCCTGGAAACGGTGACATCGCCATGCATGCCGGCATCGTAATGACCCGGAACGAGGCAGGCGATCTTGAACGTGCCGTCATTGGTGAACTTCCAGATGATCTCGCCGGATGTTCCGGCGGAAAGCCGGATTGCGTTGGGGTCGTCATGTTCCATGTCCGGGAATTTTTCCATCACGGCCTTGTGCTCCATGACCTTGTCTTCCTGATCGAGCACGAATTCGTGGTCGAGTTTACCGGCGTTTCTGATGGAAAAGACGATGGTCTGACCTTGCCGGACATTAAAATGGTCCGGCGTGAAGATCATTCGGCCGTCGTCCGTCTCCTTCATGGCGACACGGATCGTCTGGGTGGCCTGTGCTTTCGCACCGGGCTCGCCAACAGCCATGGTGTCGCTGTGTCCACCGGTATGGGAACCGGAGCCGAGGGCCGGAGAAGCAAGCGCTGCGAGAAACAGCGCGATGATTGCGGTTTTCATGATGTCGTCCTTTGATCGGTTGCAGACATGCGTTTCAGCCATGCTTCATGGGTTTAGGGGTGACCTTTGTTTTGGCATCCCTCGCTTTGGGCGCGCCGGGAAGTTCGCCGGTCCACTCGAAGGCCTGCGTCCCCGGCGGATTTTCGTACCAGCCGGGATCGCTGTAATCATCGGCAGCAACGCCCTCGCGGACCTTGACGACGGAGAACATGCCGCCCATCTCGATCGGGCCATGCGGACCCCATCCGGTCATCATCGCAATGGTGTTTTCCGGGATTTCCATGTCCATCTGCCCCATATCGGCCATGCCTGCGGTTCCCATCGGCATGTATTCCGGGCGGATTTTCCTGATCTTTTCCGCCACCTGTTTCTTATCGACGCCGATGAAGGTCGGAATATCGTGGCCCATCGCATTCATCGTGTGATGCGATTTGTGGCAATGGATCGCCCAGTCACCCGGATATTTGGCGTCGAACTCGAAGGCACGCATCGCACCCACGGGGATGTCGATGCTGACCTCGGGCCAGCGGGCCTCGGGCCGGACCCAGCCACCGTCCGTTCCGGTCACCTCGACGTCATATCCGTGCATATGGATGGGATGGTTCGTCATGGTGAGGTTACCGGCACGCACGCGAACCCGGTCGTCCTTGGTAACCACGAGCGGATCGATCCCCGGGAAGATGCGGCTGTTCCAGGCCCACAGGTTAAAGTCGGTCATTTCCATGACGCGCGGAACGTAGCTGCCGGGATCGATGTCGTAGGCGCTGAGCAGGAACACGAAATCCCGATCGACGCGCATGAATGTTTCGTCCCTGGGATGGATGACGAACATCCCCATCATGCCCATCGCCAGCTGGACCATTTCATCCGAATGCGGGTGGTACATGAAGGTGCCGGATTTGACGAGGTCGAACTCGTAGACATAGGTCTTGCCGGATGGAATATGCGGTTGCGACAAACCACCGACCCCGTCCATGCCGGATGGCAGGATCATGCCATGCCAGTGCACTGTCGTGTGTTCGGGCAGCTTGTTTGTCACGAAGATGCGGACGCGGTCTCCCTCGACCGCTTCGATCGTCGGGCCGGGGGACTGGCCGTTATAGCCCCAGAGGCGCGCCGTCATGCCCTCAGCCATTTCACGCTCGACGGGTTCGGCAACCAGGTGGAATTCCTTGACACCGTTATTCATCCGATGGGGAAGCGTCCAGCCATTCAGCGTCACGACCGGGGTGTAATCCGGTCCTGAGGCGGGACGCACCGGTGTCTGTGTTTGCGCGGTTTCCATCATGGCAGCGTCCGGCAGCCCAATGTTGGCGGTTTTCGCCCATGCGGCACTCGATATCAGGGCAGCCCCGGCGCCCAGCATTTGTCGTCTGTTGAACATATCGTCGTCCTTTCTCAGTGACCGCCGCTGCCTTCAGCGGCAGCTGCCAAATCCGCTCCGCCGTCCGCTGCCCCCACACCGCCGCCATAAATGGCAGGCGCGAGGTTGGCTTCGGCTAACCAGAAATCACGTTTCGCGTTGACAGCGAGCAGGGTCGAATTGATCGTCTCGCGGCTGTCGGTGAGCAGTTCGAATGTGTTGGTGATCATGCCGTTATAGGTCAGCAGAGATTCCTCCTCGATATCAGCGCGGAGCGGTAAGACGCTGTTGCGAAAGTGCCGGGCGATATCGTAGTTCGCGCGGTAAGCCTGGTAGGCGGACCTTGCTTCGGAGCGGACGTTCACGGCCTTTTCCGCAAGCAGATTGGCGGCGCGCATATAGGCCAGTTCCGCCTTGCGCATGCGCGCCTTGCCAGTGTCGAAGATCGGAATTGCGAATTCCAGCTCGATATTTCCCGTCGTATCGGCTTTCTTCACGCCGTCCTCCAGTTCGCGCTCTGTCTCGAAACCGGTTAAAATTTCCAGGTCTGTGACATACCGCGTTGCTCCGGTCAGCTTGTACGACTGCGCCGTGGCATCGAGATCGAGCCTGGCCATCTGCAGATCGACCCGGCTTTGTAAGGCTTCCGCCTCGATCTGATCCTGCGTCAGCAGCCCCTTGGGAAGCTGCGCAAGCCGGTTGGGAAGCTGGTAATCGATGTCCGGTCCCCAGAGCCCCATGAGCCGTGTCAGTTCCTCCTTGGCCAGGCGGGCGTCAAGGCGGGCTTTGGCGGTCTGTCCGGCCAGTTCGGCGTAGAAGACATGATGCCGCGCCTGAGCGCTCTTCGTCAGCGCACCCGTTTCGCCGAGCTTCTTGGCAAGTTCCGATGCAGCATCGGCTGTAGCCTGCGCCTTTGAAAGTTGGGCGGCCGTTTCGCGGGTCGCCACCGCCGTAATCCACGCCCGCCTCGTATCGGCTGCAAGCTGCAGCGTTTGCAGAGCCGCGCCAAGCTGAGCTCTCCTAAATCCGTTGCCGGCAATATCAATCGCTTTCTTCCGGGTTGCGAGCGCGACGATATTGGTGGCGAGCACGCCTTCCACGGACTTGAACACCGCCAATCCCGGCGTGCCGATGCCGGTCAGTCCTACACCTACGGCCGGGTTGGCAAACATGGTCGATTGCCATGCATCTGCAGCCGCGTCGCCAAGACTGGCATAGGCAGCCTGAAGACCCTTGTTGTTGAGTAGAGCGATCTGCACAGCCGTCTCGGCGTCGATGCTTTTCTTGACCAGCAGCACCTTGACCAGTTTTGCGGCTGCCTGAGCGTCGTGCCGGTTCTGAATCCAGACGGTATGTTTGCCCGTCGCGTCAGCCGTTGTCGTGGACACCGACGAAAATCCGGCATCGCCGTGCGAATATTGTGCCGCCTGGACGCATCCACTCAGAATGAGCGGCAAGAGAAGAACTGCCGTTATTTTCTGCTTGGTCATGGCGCGTCTCCCTGCGGAGCCTGTGCGTCATTCTGGTCGCGCCATGGCTTGGGATCGGAGGGGCCACGGTGTGTATAGCCGGAGACGGGGTTGGTGTAGGTCAGCGGACGAATATGCGCCGGCGAGCTGGCGGGATCGTCCGCAGCACCGACATCGGGAGGGGACGTGGCAGCGCAACCGCTCGCAAGGAGCGGCACGGCGACCACCAGAAATTTTCGTTTCATGGTGTAATCCGAACAGGAGATATCTGCTGCGCTGCCGGCAGTGAAGCACGCCAGCGCGTTCAGGCCCGTGAGGACGGGCGGTCCAGTTCAGAGACTTGGAGGGCGGTACAGGGAATGGATTTCACCGAACCATGGCTGGTCATCGGTGAATTCACGGATCGGCGATAATACCGGCGCACCTAAGGTGTTGGTTGAGGCTATGATGGCAAGACCGATGCAAAAGCCCTTGCAGCATTCCTGTTCGGCCGATTTCGAGGCGCCATCGTCGGCAGAGGCTGTTTCACCATGATCGTGCGCGCTCATTTGAGCGCCGTCACCATGCTGCATGACGTGTGGCATCTGCGTCGATGCGCCAGCAGATGAGGGGCCATGCATCGCCGCCGTTGCTGTCGATAGCGAATATCCGGCAAGCGACAGGACGATCGCCAGTCTGATCAGAATCAGCAATGTCCTGCATAGGATCCGATACATCGCGTCCAAGCTTCACGGCTGCTTGCCGCAGCTGTCTCGACCAAAAGTTTTCTCCGGAAAAACATTGCCCAAATAAGCGCGGCAGGCGTTTTTCGATTCGTCCCATTGGTAAAGGTTCCAACACTGGCAAGGTCAAGAGCCGTCGCCGATCAAAGTTGAAAACGGGCCCACGACTGGGCGTATGGCGATAGCAACTTCAATTATAGTGCGCATCGATTTCTGCCTTTTCCAAACGCGATGTCGCCGTCCGTGAACTGAACTCCGTCACATACCCCTAAAATTTCACTGAAAAGATGCTTGACAATCATCCGGTATAAAGATCAATTCCTATTTACCGGATACATAATACGATATACCGGACAAAGGCTGGGAGGCCTGTCTTAACAGATTTATGAATGACCGGGCACGGATGTGGCCGATGCGAAGCCGTGTTCAAAAGCACGCAAGCCATTCCGGATTGAAGGCTCGATACAAGTTCAAATCAAAAAAGGGGAACTTAAATGAGTGACAAGTTGACGACGACCCGCAGAAATGCGTTGAAATTGTTTGGTGCCGGCGCAGCTGTTCTTGCAGCGCCTTATATTATCCGTCCGCGCGCTGCCTGGGCTGAAAACGGCATCTTGAACGTAACCACTTACGACAAGTTCCTGCCGCAGGAATTTCTGGAGAAGTTTCAAAAGGACACCGGTATCGAAGTCAGAATCCGCCTGACCGATGACCAGGGAAAACAGTACAATCTGCTGACGGCTGAAGGTGCCAATCCCTCAACCGACATCGTGACGGTTGCCGGCCACCGCTATTCGCAGTTCATCAATTCAAAGCTGCTGCAGCCGCTCGACACCGGCAAGATTTCAAACTGGAAAAACCTCAACACCGCCTATCAGGACGCCCCTTGGGCGCGCATCGACGGCAACCTTTGGGGCCTGCCGATCCTGGCCGGGTATGAGGGCCTTGCCCGCAATGTCGATTATGTCAAGGAAGCGCCGAGCTGGGAGATCATGTTCGACCCGGAATATAAGGGCCAGACATCCTACATCGTCAGCGATTTCATGACGATTGCCATGCAGTATCTCGGACATGACGGCGACTTCGTCACCTATGCAGACAAGCCGGACATCGCCCAGAAAGCCACCAACGAAGCCCGCGACTTGCTGATCAAGCACAAGGACATGGTTCGCAAATATTACGATGCCGGCTCCGAAGTGCAGCAGATGTTCATCAACGAGGATATCTATCTTGCGCATTCGTGGTCCGGTCCGGCTGCCAAGCTCATCATGGACGGCCACCCGATTCAATTGTCGGTTCCGAAGGAAGGCACGTTCGGCTTCTGCTACACGCTGAACGTCGTCAACAACGCACCGAATGCCGAGAATGCCTATAAGCTTCTCGATGCAATCCTGGCGAGCCCGGATGTCGGCGCGGCGATGACCCGCCAGTCGGGCTACAGCTCGACAATGAATGGCGTTGGCGACCTGCTCAACGACCGTGAAAAGCTCGCGTCCACGCTGCCGCAGGAAGAGGTCGATCGCATCATCTTCTTCTCGTCGGTCAACCGCGACATGAAGAACGAGATGATTGACCGCGCGACTGCAGAGGTCAAGGCGGCCTGATCGGGCAAAGCCTCTATCGGCCCCACCCTGTTCCGGAGCACTCGCGTGATCTCCGGACAGGGCGGGCCACCGGCCTCCAACAACGCGCAATGACTGACCGCCGGCAAGACGGCGGTACAGGCCGATCTGCGCCAACCGAGATTGTTTGATGGTGAATAGCAACACGATAGCCGGGGATGCGGCAGGGCGCGGTGCGTCCATACCCAAATATTCGACCCGCATAGCGCAGATCGTCAATTCCGCACTGTACCGGCATACGCTGGGCGCTGCGGTCGAGTCGCGGATCGGCCGCGTCATCCTTCTGGCCGGCGTGCCGCTGATCTGGTTGATCATGCTGCATATCGGTCCGATCTATCAGATGCTGAAGATCAGTCTTCTCTCCCATTACCCGATCCAGCCGGGCGTGGGATCGCATTTTACCCTGGCCAACTATGCGATCTTCTTCCGGGAATCTCTTTATTTCACGCCCCTGATCAAGAGCTTCGTCTTTGCAACGGCTGCAACGGCCATCACATTGGTCGTCGTCTACCCGGTCGCCTATTACGTTGCCAAGATCGTCAAGCCGGAAGGCCGGTCAAAAGCGCTGTTGCTGCTTCTGGTACCGTTTTGGGCTGGCGAACTGATCCGCACGTTTTCGGTGATCATGCTTTTGGCCAATCGCGGCGCCGTCAACGTGCTCTTGCGCGAGATCGGCCTGATCGACCGGCCCATTCCGATGCTCTACACATCGTTCTCGCTCGGCTTCGGTTTGGTCTATCTGATCTGCCTTTATATGCTTTTGCCGCTGTACTCGGCGATCGAAAAAATCCCAACCCAGTATCTGGACGCAGCTTCCGACCTCGGGGCCGGACCGTTCACGCGCTTTCGCAGGATCATCCTGCCTCTGTCCAAGGACGGTATCGTATCAGGCTGTTCGCTGGTGTTCCTGACCTGCATCGGCGTCTTTGCAACCCCGATGCTGCTCGGCGGTCCGAACACCGTATTGTTTCCCGAAACGATCAGCGGCTTCTTCCATGGCGCCAGTGACAAATGGCCTGTTGGTGCGGCCTTCGCGCTGATCATGCTGGTGACGGCACTGATTGCGGCGGGGATATTCATGCGCCTTGTCGGCGGCAAGAAAAGGAGTGCGTTTTGATGCGCAACATGGTTTCCGACGCGCCGCGCACGACGCTGACGGCGTTCTACTGGGCCTTCATTCTTTACCTGCTCCTGCCGCTCACTTTAATGATGGCGATGAGCTTCAAGGATGCCAATTTCGTCGCATTCCCGATCGGCGATTGGACATTCGATTGGTATGTGAAGGTCATGCAGGACAAGCAGTTCCTGGAGGCATGCCTTTACTCGATCATGATCGCAGCCGCCGCAACGCTTGCCGCAACCACGCTCGGGACATGGATTGCCATGCTGATCGTTGCCGACGGCATCCGTGGCCGGACGATCATCTTTGCTCTCGCCTGCCTGCCTGCCGTCGTGCCGGGGATGATTTCGGCAATTTCGTTGCGCATCTTCATCTCGACGATCGATATGCCGACGGGAACGGCGGCCATCATCCTTGGCCATACCGTCCATGCGGTGCCGTTCGTCGTGGTGATGGCTCTCACACGCCTTCGCTCCATGCCCAGCAATCTGGTCGATGCGGCGCGGGATCTGGGAGCCGACAATATCGTTGCCTTCTTCCGCGTCACGCTTCCCTATCTGGGGCCGGCGCTGTTTGGCGGCATGATCTTCTGCGTCCTCCTGTCGATCGACGATTTCGTCCGCACGTTCTTCCTTGGCGGTTATCGTCCCACGCTGCCCATGCTGATCTTTGCCAAGGTGCAGGGCGGCATGTCTCCTGAAATCAACGCAATGGCGACGATTGTCCTGGTGGTTACGGCCGCCGTCGGATTGTACGCCGAATTTATCACCCGCCGCGCGAGGACCCGCTGATGGAACCCGTCGTCCAATTCGACAATGTCAACAAGAGCTACGGCAAGCATGTCGCCGTCGATAACCTGAACCTCAGCATCGAGGCCGGCAAGTTCGTCACGCTGCTCGGACCCTCCGGCTGCGGAAAATCCACCTCGCTGCGCATGCTCGGCGGCTTCGAGACGCCGACATCCGGCCGCATCATGCTGAGCGGCAAGGATGTGACCCGCGTTCCGCCCAACAAGCGCAACGTGAATATCGTGTTCCAGGATTACGCGCTGTTTCCGCATATGAGCGTCGCCAAGAACATCGCCTTCGGCCTCGAACTGAAAGGCTTCGACAACCAGCGTATCCACCGGCGGGTGTCGGAATTGCTCGAACTCGTGCAGCTGCAGGATTATGCCCATCGCCTGCCGGCGGAACTGTCCGGCGGCCAGCGCCAGCGTGTTGCGCTCATGCGCGCGCTGGCACCGGATCCAGACGTTCTCCTTCTCGACGAGCCACTGTCTGCACTCGATGCCAAGCTGCGCCAACAGATGCAGATCGAGCTCAAGGCGATCCAGGAACAGACCGGCAAGACCTTCATGTTCGTGACGCACGATCAGGAAGAAGCGCTGACGATGTCCGACACGATCGTGGTCATGAACAAGGGCCGCATCGAGCAGATGGGTGATCCCAACACGCTCTACGGCAGGCCGGGCTCCGTCTTCGTGGCCAATTTCATCGGCGAGACCAACCTGTTGCGCAGCACGGTGATCAGCTCCGAGGGTGATGTCGCCGCTCTCGATTGGAACGGCGTCACCATTACGGCCAATCCCGGCGGTCTTGCGCCCCGGCATGGCGAACATCTCTACGTGGTTCTGCGGCCGGAGGCGATCCACTGCTCGGCGGGCGAGCCCACAAGCGGCAACCGCATCAAGGGCAAGATCCGCCAGCGCGTGTTCAAGGGCAATCACACCTCGATGATGGTCGAGGTTGCCGGTGGCGCCTTGCTCAATACGCTGGTTCATCCCAGCGATGTCGCCCAACTGAGCGGTGAAGACATCTGGCTGGGCTGGAAGCCCGAAACCACGACGGTCATTCCGGACCGGCACGCTCAGAATTGAGCAATGGCGGCCCGCATCGCTTCCGGTGCGGGTCTCAAGGCAGGAAGGCGGCCGCTGCGAACCATGGGTTCCATCGGCAGCGGAGGTGAGACCCATGTCCGATAATGTACAGACACCGCTCCAGTCTGCGGCAACGAGCCTGCAGGAACTGGAACAGCGTGTGCGCGATGATCTTGCCTGCCTGTGCTATCCGCCGGCAAACTGGGTTGTGCCGACGGCCGCTGATGGCGGGGAGACGGTTCACGATGTCGTCGTCATCGGCGGCGGCATGTGCGGTCTGGTCGCCAGTTTCGCGCTGATCGGTGCCGGCATCCAGAACATCCGCATCTTCGACCGCAATCAGCCGGGCCTTGAGGGTCCATGGCTTACCTATGCCCGCATGGAAACCCTGCGCTCGCCCAAGCAACTGACCGGGCCCGCCTATGGCATGGCGTCGCTGACTTTTCGCGCCTGGTACATTGCCCAGTTCGGCAACGACGCCTGGGCTAGCCTTGATAAGATTCCGCGCCCGATGTGGATGGATTATCTCCGCTGGTACCGCAAGGTGCTCGCCCTTCCGGTTGAAAATAGCGTCGAGGTCAAGACGATCCTGCCGGAGGGTGAGCTGATGCGCCTGACACTGACGGGCGAAGGCACCACGGAAACATCGGTGCTTGCCCGCAAGGTCGTCATGGCGACCGGCCGTGACGGAATGGGCCATCCGAGCATCCCGGACTTCGTCAAAGACCTGCCGCAAAAATACTGGGCACATTCCGCGCATGATATCGATTTTGCGGCCCTGCGCGGCAAGCGGGTCGTGGTTGTCGGCGTCGGCGCCTCTGCCGTCGACAATGCCGCCGAGGCGCTTGAGGCGGGAGCGGCGGAAGTGCGCCATCTCATCCGGCGCAAGGAAATGCCCCGCGTCAACAAACTGATGGGTATCGGCTCGTTCGGCTTTACCGCTGCCTTTCCGCAACTGGGTGACGCCAGGCGCTGGCAGATCATGAACTATTCGCTGCGCACCCAGACACCGGCCCCCAGGGGATCGACGATGCGCGTCAGCCGGCATCCGAACGCCTCATTCCATTTTGACGCGGCCGTCGAAACGACGGAACTCGATGGCGACGAAATTGTCATCACCACATCGCAGGGCAATGCGGTCCGCGCCGACTTCCTCATTCTCGGGACGGGCTTCGGCGTCGATCCGCTGGCGCGCAAGGAGCTTGACGGTTATGCCGGCAAGATCCTGTTATGGCAGGACCGTTACGCCCCGCCGGTGGGCGAAGAGAACGCGTATCTCGGCAAATTCCCCTATCTCGCCGATGATTTCACCTTTCTTGAGCGCGAGCCCGGACAGGCGCCCTGGCTTGCCAATATCCACAGCTTCAATTCCGGTGCAGCTGCAAGCCTCGGCAAGGTCAGCGGCGATATTCCCGGCATCAGCGAAGGCGCGGCGTGGCTGGCGCGTGAGATTGCAGCCAAGCTCTATACCGAGAATTTCGACCAATATTGGCAGCGGCTGCTCGATTACGACACGCCCGAATTGCGCGGCGATGAATGGACAGCCTCGCCTCTGCCGGACAGCGCTGACCTCGCTGCCCGCAAGCAGGCTTAGGAGACCATGAAATGGTAGAAAATGAGGACGTGGTTGCCGTGATCGCCGGCATCGAGCCCGGCAGCGCCTTGGCAAAGGTGGTGGCGGGCAGGGCCGATATCATGGGCTTGACGCAGCAGACGCATGACGGCGCCCTGACACCGGAACATCCCGGCGGGTTGTCGCATGCCGAGCGCGCAGCGCTGGCCTTGCGCATCGCAAAGATCAATGACCACAAGGCCTTTGAAGACCATTTTGAAGCGATGCTCGACAAGGCGGGCGCGCCTGATGCCGCCGCCCGTCTGGCTGACATCTGGTTTGACGGCGGCAGCGATGTGCGGGCGAAAGCGCTCATCCGGCATGTCGATCTGGTTGCGCATGCACCCAAAGATGCAACGCGCCGGGATATCGAAGTGCTGCAGGAGGCGGGCATTGCCGATGCCGATATCGTACGGCTGTCGGAACTTGTCGCTTTCGTCAGCTATCAGATCAGGGTCGCCGTTGGCCTGCAATTGATGCGGGGGCTGGTATGAGCAACATCGTGCACGACTTCACCACCGAGATCCCGGTCTGGAAGCCCTATGTGGCCCCGCTCGATCTTGCTGAGGCGAGCGCCGAGCAGCTGGATGCGCTGAAGATCACACCGTCCAACACCAAGGTTTCGGATTACGTTCTGGTTCTTGCCCATGACGTCGAAACGCTGAAACACAGATCGCCGCTGTTCAACGCGGTCATGTACAATCGTGGTGGCCTGTCGCGCGCCGAGCGTGAAATCGGCGCGGTCGGCGCGTCCATCGTCAATCGCTGCATCTATTGCGCGGCAGTTCACGCCAGCCGCTACAATCAGCTGACCAAGGATGAGGATGTCATCGCTGCCATCTTTTCAGACGGTGTGGATGCCGAGATCGATCCGCGCCTGAAGGCGATCCTGTCCTTCGCGGTCAAGCTTTCCAAATGCCCTCCCGAGGCAAATGCAGCCGATATGGCAGCGCTCGTGGAGGCCGGGCTGGGAGAGGACGAAATCCTCGATCTCATCCTGTCCACATCTCTGTTCGGATGGGCCAACCGGCTCATGCACACACTTGGCGAGCCGGTCAAAGACTGATTGGCACGGCGCGTACTGGTTCGGCAAAGGGGGAAGAAGCATGCTGTCCATCAATCCGCCCGAAATCGGGCCACGCCTGCAGGCCTATCGGAAGGACTTGAATCTGACGCTTGCGGAGCTTGCGGCAATGTCGGGTGTCTCCCGCTCGATGCTGTCGGAAATTGAACGCGGCAATGCCAATCCGACCTATGGAACGCTCTGGCATCTGACCCGGGCGCTCAAGATCGACCTGAACAGCCTGATCGGCGGCGCCAGCGAGGAGCGCGGCGGTGGATCGATCATCGATCTGCAGCCCGGCAATCTGACGCCGACTATCCGCAGCGCCGATGGAACCTGCACGCTGCAGATCCTGTCTCCGGCCAACATGGTTTCGCTGATCGAATGGTATCTCCTGAGTTTCGAAGCCGAAGGCGAGTTGGCAAGCGACCCTCATGGGGCAGGAACCATCGAGCATTTGCACTGCACCAAGGGCGAGATCGTCGTGCGCAGTGCAGGCAGCACGATGATCGTGCGGGCAGGCGAGACGGCACGCTACGCCGCCGACGTGCCCCATTCGCTGAAAAGCGTTGGGCCGATCGGGGCCGGGGCATTTCTGGTAGTGGCATCCGGAGATGTCGCGCCCAATACACAGCGGACATCGATACGTCCAAAATAATGACCGGGTTTTGGCCGGTTCGACAGAGTGAGCAGAAAAGGAAGTTATGATGCGGGTAGGTATTGTTGGTGCGGGTTCGATCGCCTTTGGAACGGCCGTCCTGGTCGAGCAGCAGGGACACAAGGTCACCTTGTGGTCGCCATCGGGCGAGCGCACAAAAGCCCTTGCCACCGGCGAGCCACTGATTGCCGAGGGCGCAATCCAGGGCAGGTTCCACCCCGCCGTCGCGGCCACGGCCGCCGAACTCGTTGCCGGCGCCGACGCGCTGGTCATCGCGCTGCCGGCCTATGGCCACAAGACCGTGCTTGACGCCATCGCGCCCTACGTGACGCAGGAGCAGACGGTCATCTTCAGTTCGCATGCCTCCTTTGGCGCGCTCTATCTGTCACGTCTTCTCACCGAGCGCGGCATCGTTGCCACGATCGTTGCCTGGGGCACGACCGCAGTGTCCGGACGGCAGCGCAGTCCGACATCGGTCAATGTGAACACGGTGCGCAAACAGGTCGATATCGCAACCGTGCCGGCCTCGCGCAGCGCGGCGGGCATTGCCGTTTGCAAAGATCTGTTCGGCGACCGTTTTCTCGATCGCGGCAGCCTGATGGCGATCGCGCTGTCCAACCTCAATCCGCAAAATCACATGGGCATCGCGCTTGGCAATATGACGCGCATGGAGCGGGGCGAAAGCTGGAGCCAGGGGCAGAATGTCACGCCGAATGTCGGGCGTCTGCTGGAGGAGCTCGACCAGGAACGGATCGCGATTGCCAGCAAGCTCGGCCTTGACGTGCGCAACATCTTCCAGCATTTCCATCTGTCATTCCATGTGCCGGTCAGCTCCATTTCGCAGATGAACCAGGAGATGCACGACGCCGGCAATGGCGGCAGCGGGCCGACAACGGCCGACAGCCGCTACGTGACGGAGGATGTCCCCTTCGGCCTGGTAATGACGGCAAAGATCGGACGCCTGGCTGGCCATCCGGCAGAGCTGCACGAAGCAGGCGTGCGGATCTTCTCGGCCATGTATGGTCGCGATTTTACCGCCGAGAACGATCTTCTGAACGCCCTCGATCTGGATGCGATGTCGTTGGAAGAATTGAAGGACCTCTGCCAGAACGGCTTTGCCGCCGCTGCCTGATTGTCTTTTCGGCAGCACAGGACCGAAGACTGGTGATGATGGGGAAGAGTATCCCTCCATCATCGCACATGATCACATTCCCAAAGCTGGTGCGTGACAAGCGTTACCGGCGCAAACAAGGCTGCATCTGTAATGAGCAACGCATTTTTGTCCCATCTCTCCACCGAGCTTTCCGGGTTGAAATCCTCCGGTCTTTACAAGACCGAGCGGGTGATCGTGTCGATGCAGGCGGGGGAGATCGAGGTTGCGTCGGGGGCGAAGGTTTTGAACTTTTGCGCCAACAATTATCTCGGTCTTGCCGACAGTGCCGAGCTGATCGATGCCGGCAAACGGGCGCTGGACCGTTACGGCTACGGCATGGCCTCGGTGCGCTTCATCTGCGGCACGCAGGAGGAGCACAAGCAGCTGGAGGCGCGCATCTCGTCGTTTCTGGGGATGGAAGACACGATCCTCTATTCCTCCTGTTTCGATGCCAATGGCGGCCTGTTTGAGACGTTGCTGGGGGAGGAGGATGCGATCATTTCCGATGCGCTCAACCATGCCTCGATCATCGATGGCGTGCGGCTCTCCAAGGCCAAACGCTTCCGCTATGCCAATAATGACATGGGCGCGCTGGAGGAGGAACTGAAGAAGGCGGAAGGCGCGCGCTTCAAGCTGATCGCCACCGACGGCGTGTTTTCGATGGACGGCATCATCGCCAATCTGCAGGGCGTCTGCGATCTCGCCGACCAATATGGCGCCATGGTCATGGTCGATGACAGCCATGCGGTCGGATTTGTCGGCAAGCATGGGCGCGGCTCGGCCGAATATTGCGGCGTCGAGGGCCGGGTGGATATCATCACCGGCACACTCGGCAAGGCGCTGGGCGGCGCCTCCGGTGGTTATACGTCGGCGAAAACCGAGGTGGTGGACTGGCTGCGGCAGCGCTCGCGTCCCTATCTGTTTTCCAACACGCTGGCGCCGGTGATTGCGGCGGCATCGCTGAAAGTGTTCGACCTGATCGACCATGGCGATGCACTGCGTGATCGCCTGCAAGCCAATGCAACACTGTTTCGCACTGAGATGAGGAGGCTCGGCTTTACGCTGGCCGGCGAGGGCCATCCGATCATTCCGGTGATGCTGGGCGATGCGTCGCTGGCGCAGGCCTTTGCGGCGAGAATGCTGGAAAAGGGCGTCTACGTCGTCGGCTTCGCCTTCCCGGTCGTGCCCAAGGACCAGGCCCGCATCCGCACCCAGATGTCGGCATCCCATAGCGAGGCCGATGTGCGCCGCGCGATTGCCGTATTCGAAGAGGTCGGGCGGGAGCTGGGTGTGATCTGAACCTTGACCTCCCCCTTGAGGGGGGAGGTCGCAGCGCAGCTGCGGGTGGGGGTGACCACCGCGAACACGAAGGTCCGTTTGCGTGGGCCGCAGATCACCCCACCCCGCCGCTGCGCGCCGACCCTCCCCCTCAAGGGGAGGGTGGAAGACACCTGTCGCCGCTGACAAGAATAGTCCAAGGAACCACCGATGACCAACATGATGAAAGCCCTCGTCAAATCCAGAGCCGAACCCGGCCTGTGGATGGAGCATGTTCCGGTGCCCGAACCCGGTCCCAACGACGTTTTGATCAAGGTGAGGAAATCGGCGATCTGCGGCACCGACGTGCATATCTGGAACTGGGACCAATGGGCGCAAAAGACCATTCCGGTGCCGATGGTCGTCGGCCATGAATTTGTCGGCGTGATTGCTGAGATTGGTTCGGCCGTGACCAAATACCATGTTGGCGAACGCGTCTCGGGCGAGGGGCATATCGTCTGCGGCAAGTGCCGCAATTGCCGGGCGGGCCGGGGGCATCTGTGCCGCAACACGCTGGGTGTCGGCGTGCACCGGCCGGGCTCGTTCGGCGAATATGTCTGCATTCCCGAATATAATGTCGTTGCCATCCCCGACGAAGTGCCCGACGAGGTCGCGGCAATCTTTGATCCGTTTGGCAATGCCGTGCACACGGCGCTGTCCTTCGATGTGGTCGGCGAGGACGTGCTGGTCACCGGCGCCGGGCCGATCGGCATCATGGGCGCGCTGGTCGCCAAGCGCTCCGGTGCCCGTAAGGTGGTGATTACCGACATCAACCCGGTGCGCCTCGCGCTCGCCGAAACGATGGGCATCGATTACGTCGTCGATGCGTCAAGGGAAAACCTGTCGGATGTGATGACACGCATCGGCATGACCGAGGGGTTCGATGTCGGCCTGGAAATGTCGGGGGCAGCGCCTGCGTTTCGCGACATGATTGATAAGATGAACAATGGCGGCAAGATCGCCATTCTCGGCATTGCATCCACCGGTTTCGAGATCGACTGGAACAAGGTGATCTTCAAGATGCTCAACCTGAAGGGCATCTATGGCCGCGAGATGTTCGAGACCTGGTACAAGATGATCGCCTTCGTGCAGGGCGGCTTGGATCTCACTCCCATCATCACCCACCGCATCGGCATCGACGATTTCCGCGAGGGGTTCGAGGCGATGCGCTCCGGCAATTCCGGCAAGGTGGTCATGGACTGGTAAGGCAGGTCAAGGCGTGCGGACTGGGCTAACTTGAAACAACTGATTGCGGGAACGATAGAATGTCATTTCAGACCGGTGCACTGTCCTCCCGCGCGCGGCCTGGCAGACTATGAATAGCTTGCAGCCTGTAGATATGAAGGAAAACTGGAACCGCCGGATGGTGATGCTGGCGCTTCCCATTATTCTGGCCAATCTGGCGCAGCCGATCCTGTCCCTGGTCGATACGATGGTGGCCGGGCATTTGCCCGGCTCCTCCTATCTCGGCGGTGTCGCGCTTGCCGGGGTGCTGTTCAACTTCCTGTTCTGGAGTTTCAGCTTCCTGCGAATGGCAACGACCGGCCTGGTTTCCCAAGCTTGGGGTGCGCAAGACGGCGCTCTGATGCGCCTGCATCTGCTCCGGGCACTTCTAATTGCCGCAACCGGCGGAGCGATTATCATCATCCTGCAAAAGCCGATCGTCGAGCTTGGATTGGGATTCCTCGGCGGTAGTGCAGCGGTCTATGAAAGCGCTTCGGCCTACGCCTTTGCCCGCATCTGGTCCGCCCCTGCCGCGCTTGGAAATTTCGTCCTTCTCGGCTATCTCCTCGGATGCCAGCGGGTGATGATTTCGCTCGCCCTGCAGATCGCACTCAACGTCATCAATCTCGTTGCGACATTGACGCTGGTCTTTGTGTTCGACTGGGGCGTTGCCGGTATTGGTGCCGGCACAGCGCTTGCGGAGTGGATTGCCTTGATCGCGGGGCTTGTGATCGTCAAGCCGTTTGGCGCACGCCCGGCGCTGGCGTTGAGGGATCTTCTGGACAGGCTGGCGTTCCAGCGTCTTATCGCCGTCAACCGCGACATCTTTTTACGCAGCCTGTTTCTTCTGATCTGCTTTGGCTGGTTTGCCCGCAGCGGGGCTGCTGAGGGCGACGCCATTCTGGCGGCCAACGCCATCCTTCTCAATCTCCACGGCTTCACATCCTACGGTCTGGATGGGTTTGCCCACGCCACCGAAACGCTTGTCGGCTCTGTCATCGGTGCAAAACGCAAGGACGCGCTCACCCGCGTGATCAAAGCAGCCTTTCTGTGGTCGGGATTGGTCGCACTTCTGTTTTCGCTGTGTTATGCATTTGCCGGCCCATCGATCATCGCGCTCCTCACCAATCAGGAGGATGTGCGGGCCGTTGCCACCATCTTCCTTCCGTATCTCGTCGTCCTGCCGCTCGTTTCGGTCACCAGCTATATGCTCGACGGGGTTTTTATCGGCGCAATGCGAACACGGGAATTGCGCAACAGCATGTTTGTTTCGACGGTCATCTTCCTTGTGGCGGCCTATGTGTTGCAGCAATTCTTCGGCAATCATGGACTGTGGATGGCTATGATGGTGCTGATGTTTGCAAGAGCCGCAACGTTGGGTATCAGTCTGAAACGGCGGGGCTTTATCGACGGGTAGCCTGCCGTTCGAGCTTTAGGGCGCCGGCAAATGGAGCGCTCTAATTCTCGTTCATCGCGCGGCTGCCGTCATGGAGGTTGCGAAACCGCGCTGCGGCCTCTGTCCTGTTGTGAACACCCAATTTCCGGATGATGTGGTGCAGGTGAATCTTGACGGTATGCTCCGACAAACCGCATTCCGCAGCGATCAGCTTATTTTGCAGACCATGCGAAACCATGCCCAAGATTTGCGATTCCCGTGTGGTGAGCGACGCCATATTGACGTTAGCGGTCTTGGCCGTGCCGTTGTCTGAATATGCATGTGCTTTCTGGTCGCGGAGTTTTGCTTCGTGAATCAGTGCAGGAGGCAAATACTCAGCACCACACAGAAGCAATCGCATGATCGACAACCAGACGTCGAGCCTGAGATCCATCGGCAAAACGCTTCGAATAAGCGGAGACCTGATGACATCGCTGATCGATGTCACCAAAACCTTGTCATAGGGCTCGATCACCGCAGTCAATGCGTGTGGATGCATGCGCAGGAGTTCGGAGGCCTCGGCCTCGGCTTTTCTCATCAAGGCTCTATCGACCAGGATGAGTGCGACCGGATAGGAGAAGACCGCACATGCGGTGTCGATCGTATCGACCTGCTCGACCCGTATCCATGGGAATTCGCGCTCCAAAGCATCGATAAGAGATGGCGATATGCTCCCGCTGTTTGCCAGGATCAAAATGACCCGTTGTGGTCCAACGCGTCTGCTGGCCCCCGCAGCGTCATGCTCATTCCCGTCCAACAGCATCATGTCTGTACCCATCACTCTGCGCACGCCCAAGCCAGATAACGACCAAAGTCCGAACGGAATCCATGCGTTCGATCCAGACTGTAGCTGACGATGGGAACAGCCGCGACGGCGCAAAACGGCTGAGACGGGAGCATCGACGTTCGATGCGTGCGAAGATATGGCCGCATCATCCCTCATCCAAACGGACAGGGAGGGTAGCCGGCGGGGCACCCAAGCGGTGGTAGGTTTCTGCTTTAATCTTTAAGCCTCCACCACCCCGCTCCGTCTTCGGATTGGTCTGCATCAATCGATATAGAGGCCGTCATATTCTCGGCGGACGCCGCATCGCATTCTCACCCATATTGATGAAGCAAAGCCGCCGCTCTTCCCCTTCTCAATCTCGATGCAATGGGCACACTGAAGCTCAACCCGCGATGGGGCAGTTTGGCACTTTCAGCTTGGAGACATACGTTGCTTGTTTCATTCCGGCGTCACGAAAGCGCATTGCGTACACTGTTTGCCGCAGTCGCACTCAGTGTTTTGGGCGGCGCTTTTTCGCCCGTTCTCGCGGCTGATGATCAATTCCAGCCGCAGACAAAAATTCGCCTGACGGTCGTCCAGTGGATGCCCTCCAAGGGCGTTTATGAGAGGTGGGACGCGCTCGGTGGCGAATTCATGATTTCACAGGCGAAAACGGTGTCGCTTCCGATTATCGGCACGGTTTCCGTTGGGGGTCTTGATGGCGCGGGTCTGGCTGCAGAAATTGCCAGGCAATTGAAGACCAAAATCGGACTGGTGCAGACACCCGAGGCGACCATCGAAATTCTGGAGCGGCCGCCGATCTACGTTATCGGTGACGTGAACAAGCCTGGCGAATACGGGTTTCATCCGGGGCTGACGGTCCTGCAATCGGTGGCGATGAGCGGCGGGGAATTCAGGCCGTCGAACGGCTCAAAGAGGAGCTTTGATAAAACGGGTTATGTCGGCCAGTTGCAGGAGATCGGCAACGCGATTCTGCGCAGCAAAATCAAAATTGCCCGTCTTCAGGCTGAAATGTCGGATGGGACGGAAATGCGCCTGGAGCCGGACATGCAAGACGGCCACGGGATCGCTGCGGCCATATTCGAGCAGGAAAAAATTATCTACGCCGCTCGCCGCAATGACATGGATCGCCAGTCGAAATCCTATGCCGAGTTGCGCGATCTCCTCACATCCGAAATCGCCACGATCGAAAAGAAGATTTCCAGCACGGACGAGGACATTGTGTCCGTCCAAAAAGAACTGACCAATGTCAAAAGCATGGTCGAGCGCGGCATCGCGCTGCCATCGCGCCAATCCGACCTCGAGCGCACATTGCGCAGCTATCACGGCAACCGGCTCGACCTTGTGACGGCCATCATGCGGGCGCGCCAGAATATCGCTGAGACAACGCGCAGCCTCGATGGTCTCTACGACAAGCAGCGCACGGAAGTGGCCGTCGAACTCCAATTGGAACAGGCAAGCCTCGACCAGCAAAATCTGAAGCGGGACACGACGCAGAAGCTTCTGCTGGAGGCTTTGTCGGGAGATGCCGGTTCGCCGGCCGAGGCGGGTGGAGCGACGCTGGCTTTCAGCGTGACACGGCAGGAAGGCCAATCCATCCGCGAGATACCGGCATTGGATTCCACGGTCCTGCAGCCAGGCGATGTCGTGCGGGTCAGCCGCAAAGCGCCTGTGGCCCCGGCTGACGCCATGGTTTCCCCGGTGGATGCGGAAACCCAATCGGAACAGGCAAGTCAGTGAGGACGGACACGTTTGAGGCAGTAGCAGGTGGCGGGGCGGATCGAACCGCTCGGGGCAACGGAACAGAGAAAGCAAGGCATACGCTATGAAGGGGATCATACTTGCCGGGGGTAGCGGCACGCGTCTCTACCCTCTGACGATCGCGGTATCGAAACAGATGCTGCCAATCTACGACAAACCCATGATTTTCTACCCCTTGAGCGTCTTGATGCTGGCCGGCATCCGCGAAATTCTCATCATTTCCACGCCGCGCGACCTCCCCTGTTTCCAGGAGCTGTTTGGCGATGGGTCCGATTTCGGACTGAGCCTGTCTTATGCCGAACAGCCCCATCCGAATGGGCTCGCAGAAGCTTTCATCATTGGCCGCGACTTCATCGGCAAGGACAATGTCGCGATGATCCTCGGCGACAATATCTTCTTCGGGCATGGACTTCCCAATATTTGCAGGCAGGCGACGGCACGGGAAAAGGGTGCTTCGGTCTTTGCCTATCATGTCGAGGATCCCGAGCGCTACGGTGTCGTCAGCTTCGACAAATTGACCGGCAAAGCCATGACGATCGAAGAAAAGCCGGCCGAGCCGAAATCCAACTGGGCCGTGACCGGACTGTATTTTTACGACAATGATGTCATCGACATCGCCTCTTCCATCAGGCCATCCGATCGGGGCGAGCTCGAGATCACCACCGTCAACAATATCTATCTCGAGCGGGGCGATCTGCATGTCTGCCAGCTTGGGCGTGGCTATGCCTGGCTCGATACCGGCACCTATGACAGCCTGCAGGATGCCTCCTCGTTTGTGCGAACAGTGGAACGGCGGCAGGGGATCCAAATCGCCTGCCCGGAGGAAATTGCTCTGGATATGGGTTGGCTCCAGCCCGAAGAGGTCCTGCGGCGTGCATGCCTGCTCGGCAAGACCGCCTATGCGGCCTATCTGCGCCGGCGCGTAGAGGAATATGCAGCATGAGCCTCCAGATCAAATCGCTGGGGCTGGACGGTGTCTTGGAAATCCTGCCGCCGAAGTTTCAAGATGATCGGGGATTCTTCTCCGAAACATGGAACGCGCAATTGCTGAGCGACAGCGGCGTTAAGCTCGACTTTGTCCAGGACAATCATTCCCGCTCGATTGCGCCAGGCGTGCTGCGCGGGCTGCATTACCAACTTCCGCCCTATGCGCAGGACAAACTTGTTCGGGTGGTCAAGGGCTCCATCTTTGACGTCGTCGTCGATATCCGGCGTGGTTCTCCCAGTTTTGCGCAGTGGACAGCCCTGCGCATTTCTGCCTCCAAATGGAACCAGGTGCTCGTGCCCAAGGGGTTCGCCCATGGTTTTCTGACACTCGAGCCGGACACGGAGGTGGTCTACAAGGTCACCAGTCCCTACTCAGCCAGCCACAGCCGCTCGATACGCTACGACGACCCAGATATCGGGATTATCTGGCCGATGAATGCTTCGGCATTTCAACTCTCCGACAACGATCGCATGGCGCAGTCCCTTGATACAGCAGAGGTTTTCGACATGGCTGAGGAGAATGCGCTATGAATATCCTCGTTACGGGTGGTGCAGGTTTCATTGGTTCGGCGCTGTGCCGGCATCTCGTCGAGATCGGCGAGACCGTCATCAATGTCGATAAACTCACCTATGCCGGCAATCTGGCCTCTCTGCGATCCGTCGAAACCCGAGCGAACTATCGCTTCGTCAATGCCGATATCTGCAATGAAGCCGCGCTCGGCGAGCTGATGAGGCGGGAGAGGATCGACCGCGTCATTCATCTGGCAGCTGAAACACATGTCGACCGGTCGATCGATGGACCGGCCCAATTTATTGAAACCAACATTGTCGGCACCTTCCGGCTTCTTCAGGCATCGTTGAAATACTGGCGCCAGCTGTCTGAAACCGCGCAGCGGCAATTCCGCTTCCATCATGTTTCCACTGACGAAGTCTTTGGCGATCTGCCGTTCGACGACAGCACCTTCAACGAGCAAACACCTTATGCGCCGTCATCGCCCTATTCCGCGTCGAAGGCGGCGTCGGATCATCTGGTTCGCGCCTGGCATCACACTTTCGGCCTGCCGATCGTCATGTCCAATTGCTCGAACAATTACGGGCCCTACCATTTTCCGGAAAAACTCATTCCGTTGGTTCTTCTGAATGCGCTCGACGAGAAGCCCTTGCCGGTCTATGGCGCGGGAATGAACGTGCGTGACTGGCTCTATGTCGAAGATCATGCACGCGCGCTTGCGCTGATCGCAAGCCAGGGCACCATCGGCGAAAGCTACAATATCGGCGGAAGCTGCGAGCGTTCCAATCTCGCGGTCGTTCAGGCGATTTGCGATATTCTGGACAGCGCGAAGCCCCGCCGCAATCAAAAAAGCTACCGTGATCTCATCTGTTTCGTGGCCGACAGGCCCGGTCATGATCGCCGTTACGCGATGGATACAACGAAAATCGAGAGCGAGCTGGGTTGGAAGCCGCAGGAGAGTTTCGAGACCGGACTTTCGCAGACCATTGCCTGGTATCTCGACAATGAATGGTGGTGGAGGCCGATCCGGGATGGCGCTTATGCTGGTGCCCGGCTTGGCAGATTGGCTGCCGTGCAATGAAAATCCTGGTGACCGGCACGAAAGGGCAGGTGGTCACCAGCCTTGTCGAGGCCGCTGCCGCCATGGACGATATCGAGCTGGTCGCCGTTGGCCGGCCGGATTTCGATCTCGCCGACCCCTCCTCGGTCAGACAGACAATTCTTGCAGCCAAGCCTGACGTCGTCGTATCGTCCGCCGCCTATACTGCGGTTGACCGGGCCGAGGACGAACGCAATCTGGCTTATGCCATCAACGTCATGGGGGCCGCGGCGGTCGCCGAGGCCGCCGCCGTTCTGCGTGTGCCGATCATTCATCTTTCCACCGACTACGTGTTTTCCGGAACCGATCCCTACCCTTATCTGGAGGATGACGAGGCCGAACCGAAAACCGTGTACGGATACACCAAGTTGCGCAGCGAGCGCGCTGTGGCCAGCGTCAATCCGCGCCATGTCATCCTGCGGACGAGCTGGGTCTACAGTCCGTTCGGTGCAAACTTTGTGAAAACCATGCTGCGCATTGCCACGGAGCGGGAGAGCGTCGGTGTGGTCTCCGATCAGTGGGGAAATCCGACCTCGGCTCTCGACCTCGCAACAGCGATCCTTCTGATCGCAACCTACCCCGCCAGATACAATACCGGCATTTATCACTTTACCGGAACAGGCGAGACAAACTGGTCGGGGTTTGCCCGGCATGTGTTTGACATCAGCCGGGCCCATGGCGGCCCGTATGCCGACGTCGAAGACATTCTGTCCAGCGATTACCGTACCAGGGCCAGACGCCCGGCAAATTCCTGTCTTTCGACCGACAAGTTCGAAAGGGTGTTCGGCTGGCGCGCACCAAGCTGGCAAGCCAGCGTGGAAACGGTTGTCCGGCGCATCATCGACAGGGATTATCCCAATTTCTCTTCGCCGCTGCACGGCGCACATAAGGCTTGAAATTCATGAATGCGCGCGCGACACCGTCCGATGGACAGACCTACACGCAGATCCTCAAATCGACAGCCTTGATCGGCGGATCGTCGCTGATCACCGTTGCGTTCTCGATCATCCGCAACAAGGCGATGGCGGTCATTCTTGGACCCGAGGGCGTCGGGTTGATGGCCATCTACAGTTCGATCGCCGATATCGCCCAGGCTGTCGCAGGTCTGGGTGTCCAATCCAGCGGCGTGCGTCAGATTGCCGAGGCGGTCGGAACGGGCGATGCCGAAAAGATTGCCCGGACGGCCTTCATTTTGCAGCGCATCTCGATCGTCCTTGGTATTGCCGGCACGCTGTTGCTGGCATGTCTGGCATTTCCGGTCGCACATCTCACCTTCGGTGACCATCAGCATGCCGCCAGCGTCGCATTCCTCTCGCTGGCGATTTTCTTCCGGCTCGCTTCGGCGGGACAGACGGCGATGATTCAAGGCATGCGGGAGATCTCGGTGCTTGCCCGCATCAATCTGCTTACGGCAGTGTTTGCGACGGTGGTCACCATCCCTCTGGTCTACTTTTTCGGCTTTGAAGGCGTGGCGCCGTCGCTCGTTGCGATCGCTGCCGTGACCTTGCTGATCTCGTGGTGGTACAGCCGCAAGATGCCGCAAAGCGCCGGCAAATTGTCCGCGCCGCAGTTCAGGCAGGAACTGGGCGGGCTGCTGAAACTCGGGCTCGTCTTTATGGCCAGTGGATTGCTCACCCTTGCAGCCGCCTATATCGTGCGCATCATCGTGCTGCAGCACGGCGGCATTGTTGCGGCAGGGCTGTATCAGTCCGCCTGGGCACTCGGCAGCCTTTATGCCGGCTTTATCCTGCAGGCGATGGGCACCGACTTCTATCCGCGCCTGACGGCGATTGCCGGCGATCACACCGCTTGTAACCGTCTGGTCAACGAACAGGCCCAGGTCAGCATTCTGCTTGCCGGTCCGGGCGTGCTGGCAACGCTAACCTTTGCGCCTCTCGTCATGCGGCTGTTCTATTCTCCGGAATTCTATGGTGCTGCAGATCTCTTGCGCTGGATCTGCCTTGGCATGCTCCTGCGCATCATTGCCTGGCCCATGGGCTTCATCGTGCTGGCAAAGGGCGAACAGGCGATCTTCTTCTGGACGGAAGTTGCCGCGACCGTGGTGCATATCGGTCTCGCCTGGTTGCTGGTGGCCGAGTTCGGACTCGCCGGTTCTGCGGCTGCATTTTTCGGGCTCTACCTCTGGCACAGCATCCTCATCTACTTCTTCGCGCGCAAACTCACAGGCTTCCGCTGGTCTCCCGCCAATCTAAAAATCGGACTGATCTTCATCGTCTCCTCAGCCCTGGTGTTCTGCGCAACGCTTTTTCTCCCCTTCTGGCAAGCGACGGCCTTTGGCTCTCTCGCCGTGCTGCTGAGTGGACTGTATTCCTTGAAAATGCTGATCGGGCTTTTGCCGCCGGAGCAGCTTCCGCGTCCGGTCAGACGATGGGTTCTGAGAGTTGCCTGAAGGGCAAGAATACGGCTCGCCGGAAAGAAAGCCCCCGCGATAAACGCAAAACAGGAGACGCAAAGTCTGCATCTCCTGTTTGCAGTTAGGGTATTGAACTAAGTAGAATTTATGCGGTCGCTCTCTGCGGCGCAAGGCACAGATTGCGAAGCGTCTCGGTGACAAGAAGCACCTCTTCGTCGGTCATCTGCGCAAACAGGGGGAGAATGATCGCCCCTTCCTGCGCCGCCACACTTCGCGCGAGCTGGCCTGCAGCAACCCGATGTGTTGTCTTATCGGCATAAGCGTCTTCGCGATGAATGTTCATGATGCCGCGCCGGGTCGAAATACCCTGGTCCAGCAACACCTGCATCGTCTCGCGCTGGTCAAGCCATGGCGGAAGCATGACGCAACAGCTCTGCCAGTTGCTGCGGGCCCAGGATGGCTCAACGGGGGTCTCAAGCCAGGTGATGTTGCGAAGTTCCTGCCGGTAGAGATCGGCCAGATGACGCCGCCGCGATATCAGTTCCGGCAGCCGGGTGAGCTGCACCCTGCCCATCGCGGCCTGAAGGTCGGTCATGCGATAATTATAGCCAAGCTCCGGATAGCCCTCATAGATGACCTGGCGCGATCCATGGCGGATCGTATCGGGCACGCTCATGCCGTGTTGCCGCCACAGCCGGAACTTGCGGTCATATTCGGCATTGGCTGTCGTCAGCATGCCGCCATCGCCAGTCGTGACGACCTTGCGGGGATGAAACGAAAAACAGGCAATATCGCCCCGCGGCCGGCCGATTTTTTCCCACTGGCCATCGATGAGGATTTCACTCCCGGTTGCGCAGGCTGCGTCCTCGATGACCGGAATGCCATTGCTTTTGCCGATCTCAACGATCGTTGCAAGGTCGCAGGGCATGCCGAGCTGATGCACGCACAGGATCGCTTTGGTCCGAGAGGTGATTTCCGCCTGGATCAGCTGAGGGTCGATATTGAAGCCATTGGCTTCGATATCGACAAAGACCGGCATGCCGCCCAGATAGCGGATGGCATTCGCCGTTGCGATGAACGTATGGCTGACGGTGATGACCTCGTCTCCGGGGCCAACGCCAACGGCCTTCAACGCCAGATGCAACGCCGTCGTGCAGTTTGAAACGGCGCAGGCATGATCGGCCTGGACGAAGTCTGCGAATTCGCTTTCGAACGCGGCAACCTCCGGACCTTGCGTCACCCAGCCGGACAATACGACGCGGCGGACCGCCTCCACCTCCCTTTCATCGAGCAGGGGCTTGGCGACGGGGATCTGGGGAAGGACCGGGCTCATGCGGCGCGCCCTCCCACGTCCAGCACCCGTTCCTGGCGCCACCAATCGACAAGACCGCGCAGGCCGTCTTCCAATGACACCTGGGCTTTAAATCCCAAAAGACGCTCGGCCTTGTTCGTGTCGGCGAGCCTCCGCGTCACGGCGTTCACTTTGCGCGCTTCCTGATGTTGCGGCGCCAGCGACGCGTTCATCACGCTCGTCAAGAGCTTGGCAAGCTCAAGCAGGCTGGTCTCTTCACCGCTCGCAACGTTGAAGACCTCGTCGGTAATGCCGGACTTTGCGGCAAGCATATTGGCCCGCGCGATATCGTGAATATGGACGAAATCCATGGTTTGGCTGCCATCACCATTGATGATAGGCGGCAAGCCCGCTGATATCCGTTCCATCCAGCGGATCAGCACCTCGGTATAGGCACCATAGACATCCATGCGGGGACCATAGACGTTGAAGTAACGCAGCGCGACATAGTCCAGGCCGTACATTTCGGCAAAGCTGCGCAACAATCCTTCGTTGAACGCCTTGGCGGCGCCGTAGATGGTCCGGTTGTTGTAGGAGTGATGTTCCTCGGTCGTCGGGAAACTTTCGGCAAGACCCAGAACGGAGGCGGATGAGGCGGCGATCACTTTTCCCACCTTGGCCTCAACGGCCGCTTCGAGAACATTGAACGTTCCCTCGGCCAAAACTTCAAATGCAAGCCGGGGATCCTCGGCGCATTGCGTGATCCGGATCGCTGCCTGATGGAAGACGATATCGACACCTTTGAAATGCTTTGCCAGCAAAGCGCGGTCGCGGATATCTCCTTCGATGACGGTCAGCGGAAAGATCGCCTGCGCCTCCGCCAAATTTTCCCGGCGGCCACGCACGAAATTATCAAAGATCAGGATTTCGCGCGGCTGCTCGCGCGCCACGAGATCGGCAATATGCGAGCCGACGAGGCCGGCGCCGCCGGTAATAAGGATCCGCTTGTCTTTCATAATCTGCTCCCAACGTTCAGGATATGGCTGTCGTGGTGTCGCTATCGCTACGCCAACGGAGAAACTTTGCCGGGACCCCGGCGACGATCGAGAAGGGAGCGACGTCAGAGACGACGACTGCTCCAGCGCCTACGATTGCGCCCTTGCCGATTGTCACGCCCGGAAGGATCGTCGCATTGGTGCCGATATCGGCCCATGCGCCGATGCGCACTGGCTTGATCTCGAGATCCGTGCGAATGATCGGCACGTCGATCGGATTGGCTGTGTGGCTTGACCCAAGCAGCTTGGCGCCGGGCCCCCAGCCGACATGGTCCTCGATCACCAGGTCACGCGCGTCGAGAAAGGCCTGCGGGCCGATCCAGACATTGTCGCCGATCACGCATCTGCCGTCGTAGCGGCCCTGAATATTGGCCTGCGCGCCGATGAAAACGCCGCTGCCGATCTCGAAGGTCTCCGGATGTTTGAAGACGGCCCCAGTTCCGATCTGAAGCCCGGCGCCGCATTGGCGCGTAGCGGCCTGCCAGATCGCCTTGCGCATCAGGGCGTCGACATAGCCATCACCCGTTGAAAAGCGGCCATAGAGCTCGATGAGGCCTGCGGCGCCATAGGTTCGTTTGAGTTCAGCGGCCATATCCAGCTGAAATCCGGGATCCGGCGGGACTTCGCGGCGCCCATGCACCGATTGAACGATCCGGGCCATGGAGGTGATGTCAGCTGACATAGGCATCTTGCTCCAGCGCTGCCACGACCTGTTCCACCTGTCTTCCGGTCATTTCAGGATAGATCGGCAAGGACAGAACCGTGCGGGATGCGGCCTCGGATACCGGAAAGTCACCCGGTTTGTAGCCGAGGTCTTCATGTGCCTTTTGCAGATGTACCGGGATGGGGTAATGCAGGCCGGACTGGATGCCCTCCGCTTCCAAAGCACGGTGGAGACCGTCCCGGTCCCGGCAGCGGACTGCATAAACATGATAGACATGGCGGCGATAGGCGACTTCGACGGGTGTCTCCACGGTATCCAGATTGGAAAGCAGTGACGAATAGCGGGATGCATGCGTGCGGCGTGCAGCGGTCCAGGCGTCGAGATGCCGGAGCTTGACGCGCAGGATCGCACCTTGGATGCCGTCCATGCGGTAGTTGAAGCCTTTGACCAGATGATGGTAGCGGCGCTCCTGGCCCCAGTCGCGCAGCATCCGCATGGTCTTGGCATGTGCATCATTGTTGGTGACGACGATGCCGCCTTCGCCGCAGGCGCCGAGGTTTTTGCCGGGGTAGAAGCTGAAGCAGCCGGAAGCGCCAATGCTGCCGGCGCGGCGGCCCTTATATTCCGCACCATGCGCCTGGCAGGCATCTTCGATGACAGCAATACCATGGCGGTTTGCAATGGCCATGATTGCGTCCATATCGGCCATCTGGCCGTAGAGATGAACCGGAACGATTGCCTTCGTGCGCGGCGTGATCGCGGCTTCAAGCTTGGCGGGATCCATGGTGAGCGTCATCGGTTCGACATCGACGAACACGGGCAATGCGCCGGCATAGCAGATCGCCGATACCGTGGCGACGAAGGTGAACGGAACGGTGATGACTTCATCACCGGGGCCGACATCTGCTGCCAGCAACGCCAGATGCAGCGCACTGGTCCCGGTGTTGACGGCCACCGCGTGTTTCGCGTCGGAATAGGCCGCAAATTCCTCCTCGAACTGGGCAACTTCCGGCCCCAGAACATATTGTGCCGAGGCGAGGACACCCAGGACGGCCGCGTCGATCTCATCCTTGATCGATGCATATTGCGCTTTGAGATCAAGGAACGGGATCATGCGATCAGCCTCGCCTGTTCGAGTTCAACCACGCGGCCGCGCTGCTGCAGAGATTGCGTTGCCGCTTCAAGGATGCGGACAACGCGCAAACCGGCATGGCCATCGACGATCGGCTGCTCGTTCTTTTCCACGCAATCGACGAACTGCTTGAGTTCACGGCCAAGCGCCTCGGTCATATCGAGTTGCGGCGCGTACATGTCGCCCGTGCGGTAGCCGACCAGCATCTGGTAGACCTTCTCGCCATTGCGCTGCGGATTGCCGTTCAGTGTGATGCCCTTGTCGTAGATCTTGATCTTTTCGCTGGGCTCAAGGTCGTCGTAGACAATCATCTTGTTGCTGCCGCCGATCAATGTGCGGCGGACCTTGACGGGTGCCAGCCAATTGACGTGGATATGAGCGATCAGCTTGCTTTCGAAAAACAGATTGAGATAGGCGATGTTTTCCGGTTCGCCGGCGACATGGCTCATGCCGGTCGCGGACACGGCAACGGGTTTTTCCTGCAGCACGTAATCCATGATGGAGAGATCGTGGACGGCAAGGTCCCAGATGACGCTGACATCATGCTGGAACAGGCCGAGATTGACCCGCACGGAATCGTAGTAATACATGTCGCCGAGCCCATTTTCGACGACTTCGCGCATCTTGCGGACAGCGCCCGTATGCACGAATGTATGATCCACGGCGAGGACGAGACGCCGGCGGGCGGCCTCATCGACCATGCGGCGCGCTTCATCCACCGTAGACGCCATCGGTTTTTCGACAAAGACATGCTTGCCGGCCATCATGGCTTTCATCGCCAGTTTGAAATGGGTCGAAACCGGCGTTGCGATGGCCACCGCATGAACGCGGGGATCGCGCAGAACCTGTTCGAAGTCGCTGGTGATTTCCACGGCCGGATAGCGCGCTTTGACGGTCGCCAACCGCTCCGGCATAAGATCGCAAACATAGAGAAGCTGTGCGTTGGGCACTTCCGCTATGTTCCTGACAAGATTTGGGCCCCAATAGCCGTAGCCAATTACCGCTATGCCGATCATTATACTCTCCTGGACAAAGGAATTTCGGCCGGTGCGCCCTGCGCGCAACCGATAATTTGAGCTGGAACGCCTGCAACAATCACCCAGTCGGGGACATCTCTTGTCACCACGGCGCCAGCGCCGACGACGGCGCCGGTCCCGATCGTCACGCCGGGAAGGATCGTCGCGTTGCTGCCGATCGCGGCCTGGCGTTTGACCAATGTGGGAACGACATCCCATTCGCCGTCGGTCAGCAATTCTCCATCTGCATTGACGGCGCGCGGATGGGGATCGTTGGTGAACATGACCCCATGGCCAATGAAAACGCCGTCTTCGATCTCCACGCCTTCGCAGATGAAGGAGTGGCTTGAAATCTTGCAGTTGCGGCCGATGACCGCGTTCTTCTGGATTTCCACGAATGTGCCGATGCGGGAACCCGCTCCCACTTTGCAGCCATAGAGATTGACCAGGTCGGGATGGTGAATGACCACCCCATCTTCCAAAATGACACTCGATGCGATCATGCTGCGAAGACCCCAAATCGCGAAACAAGACTGAATTCAAATGATCTCGATGCGGCGATTTTCATCGCGATAACAATCATCAAAGGCCACGCTGTTTTGAATTCTCCGGTCTTCAGAAGAGTGGGTTTCGACCGGCGAGTAAAGAAAACAAAATGCGGTAATCCGCACTTCGAAAGGCGTAGCCGCACAACGCGCGGTGCTGCTTCCGAATGCGGATGCTGGCGATCATCTGCACCCTGTCATGGGCGCGTCACTCAAAGGGGGAGCTTGCGGGATCATACCATCCACGCAACTCTGCCATCGTACCAGTGCGCTTATTGCGGCTCCGTACGCCGGGCTTTTGAGCGAGGACGTTCGGCTCGATGAACATTAAAGACAGAGGGAAACGATGCGTCTTCTCGTATATCCGCATGATCTTTCGATCGGTGGCAGTCAGATCAACGCAATCGACCTTGCAGCCGGTGCCGCCGCTGCAGGTCACGATGTCTCAGTCTATGGCATTCCCGGCCCGCTGGTTGACTACATCACAGAGCGCGGACTGACATACATTCCGGCCCGAACGCTCCACTATCGCCCCGCGCCCTCGCGGATAGCACAGCTCGCAACCATTGCCCGTCAAAACCGGATCGATCTCATTCACGCCTATGAATGGCCGAGCTGCCTGGATGCCTATTACGGCGCGTCGCTTTGCCTGAACGTGCCCTTGTTGTGCACGGTGTTGAGCATGGATGTGATGCCTTACGTTCCAGCATCCGTGCCGCTGATCATGGGCACCGCGGATCTCGGCGCGCAGGCCCGCAAGGTGCAAAAAAGCGGGGTCTGGGTGATCGAACCGCCCATCGATGTCGAGCGTGACAATCCGGATATTGACGCAACCACCTTCCGGCGCCGGCATGAGGTCTCCGACGAGGAGTTTCTGATCGTCAGCGTTTCGCGTCTCGCGCTTGATTTGAAACTCGATGCCCTGGTGCGCGCCATCGATGCCGTCGATCTTCTTGCGGGCTCATATCCGTTAAAACTCATCCTGGTGGGGGACGGGCCCGCGCGCGCCGCATTGGAGATGCGGGCACAAGCGGTCAATGCCCGGCATGGAAGAGACGTTATAAGCCTTCCCGGAGCGGATATGGACCCGCGGCCCGCCTATGCTGGCGCCGATCTCGTTGTTGGAATGGGAAGCTCGGCATTGCGGGCGCTGGCGATCGGCCGTCCGCTGATCGTTCAAGGCGAGGATGCTTTCTCTGAAATATTTGAACCACACACCTATGATCTGTTCTTGAAACAGGGCTTTTACGGATTGGGCGACAAAAAACCCGGCGCGCAGCTGCTTGCGCGCCAGATTGAAGAGCTGGTTATCGATGCCACCAGGCGGACAGAGCTTGGTATCTTCGGCAGGCGCGCCGTCACGGAGCGCTTCAGCCTTCAACGCGCCATTGGCGTGCAGCTGGACATTTACCGGCAGGTTCTGGCCAATCCGCCGCACCGAAATCTGTCTGAGGCCATGCGCTCAGCGCGGCTGGCCCTCATGCTGGAATATGCCAATCACGATCCCGGCCGCAAACGCCGCAAAAGGGACCGCGAATCCGCAATTCTCTCCGCCGCACGCTCAGGCCTTTGGCCCCCGGCATCCGCCGGGAGCTGGGTGTAGCAGCATCAATTTTTTTCCGAAAACAGTTTCGCTGGATGTCTATCAGGCGACGGGCCGCTGTGGGCGGCTCTTGAACAATTTCCCGACCATGATGGAGCCGATCAACTGCATATGACGGGGATAGGTTTTCAGAGCGGCGGTGAGAAATTTCATCGCGCTTTTTCGTTTTCCCGCTGTGTAAAAATAGCGCGCGACGTCGATCAGCATCAGCGACTTTTGTTCGCTGCGATTGCAAAGCACAGCCCGGTTTTTCTTCAGGATTCGAAGCAGGCCGATGATTTCGCGGCGGCGGTTGATCGAGATGCTGTCACGCGAAATGAAGCCGAGCACGACCGGTTCAACGTCTTCATAGATCGACGTGTGCTGGGCCAGCCGGATGGCAAAGTCCCAGTCTTCATTGGCCCGGGCGCAGACATCAAACCATTCGGCATAGGGAAAGCAGTTCTTTCGAAACAGGGCGTTTTGCAGGCTGATCCGGTTGCGGGTGAGGAGCCGGCCAAGCTGGTCGTCCTCCAGCGACAGGCGCCCTTCCGGCGGAGGATCGTAAGCCACCCGGCCGGAGCCATAGTTCCGTTGGTTGTCGCGCCCATAGACGATCTTTGCGCCGATGACGGCGCCGACATCGCCGGGGATCGCGGAAAACAGTGCGAACTGCTTTTGCAGTTTGCCGGGCAACCACAGGTCGTCGCTGTCCTGGAACGCGATATACTCGCCTTTCGCATGGCAAAGGCCGGTGTTGCGCGCGGCAGCTGCTCCGCCGTTTCGAACACGCCTGACATAACGGATGCGGCGATCACTAAAGCCGCGCACCACGCTTTCGATGTCCTCGGTCGAGGCATCGTCGACCACGATCAACTCCAGATCCTGATGGGACTGGGTGATGACGCTGTTAATCGCTGCGACCAGGCTGCCGCTTCTATTATAGGTGGGTAGAATAACGGATATCGTCATCAAATGAACATTCCACACGAGCAACAATGACAGTCAGTGCGTGCGCATGTCTGCGCAACTGCCTTGGTTTTGGGATCGACAAGCGACTGCGATCCAACTCCTCTGGCGTACGGGACCGGAGCGGCAAGCACAATTTAGCTTTATTCATAAGCCGTGCGCCAAGAGGTGAGGCGCCGCACCACGCCATCAGTCAAGCTCCATCATTTGGAGGAGCCAGTCACATCCTGCAGATGAAGAGGTCAGTGATCATCCGGCCGCATCGCGGCGTAAGAGGTATGCACTCCGGCAAAATCCACACCCACTCTCGACCAAAAACCAGGTTCATATCGCGCCCGGATTTCGGCAAGCTCTGACATGAAACGGGTTTCCCGGCTTTGTGGCGATCCGGACTGGAGAGAAAACGTGTGTAAACTCCGACCGATTGCGGCCTATGGCAGACCAGACCGTGTTTCCAATACGGACCCCGGCTATCCCAATGCTATGACGCCGGTATTTCCGCGTTGGTCAAAGCCGTCAAGCCGGGTGCACCCTTGATGCCCATGCATGGTGCCGCAAGACGGGAGCGCGGATACCCTCAACAGCGCCGGCGTCCTGGATCCATTACCAGGCCAGCCCAAGTGCCCACGACCAACCGGGCCGTCACCACTCAGGCGATCGAGGGGCACACGACAACACAGACGGCAATCCGGGACAAACTGCCTTGGGTGGCGGGTCTCTTCCTGTTCAGCTTGATTATCCCCTGGATCATCGAGCTCGGCGCGCTGCGCCTTTCCGTTTCCCGCTTCATCTTGATTGCCACGATCCTCCCCTGTCTGGTCATGTGGATGAGCGGTAAGGCCGGGCGGATCAGGACGCCGGATATTCTGGTAATTTTGTTTTGCCTTTGGTGCTCGGTCAGTCTGGCTGTTGTGCACGATCTGGCAACGTCTTTTCAATCCGGCGGCATGATGGCGATCGAGACGATGGGCGCCTATTTTCTGGCGCGCGTCATGATCAGAAACGAGGGGCAATTTTATGGAATGGTCAAGGCAATCTTCCTGATCATCCTGCTGCTTCTGCCACTATCGCTTTATGAATCGGTGACAGGATCGAACATCGCTCTCAACATGTTCCGATCGGTTTTGCCCACCCAGATCGATTATTTCATGGCACCGCGATGGGGGCTGCGTCGCGTACAGTCGGTGTTCGATCATCCCATCCTATATGGCGTATTTTGCACAAGCGTGTTTGCCCTCGTGCACAAGGTTCTTGGGCGCGATGTTTCGCCGATGCGCCGATGGGGCCGTTCCATTCTGGTCTTTCTGGCCACGCTTCTTTCGATGTCTTCAGGTCCGTTGAGCGCCTTGGTGGTGCAGGCTCTCTTGATGTCCTGGGGATGGTTTCTGCGCGGCTTTCGCTATCGCTGGCATGTCCTTGCGGCATTCTTTGCATCGCTTTACACGGCGGTTTCGCTTGTTTCGAACCAATCCTTTTTTGAATTCTACGTACACTACTTTGCCTTCAGCCAGGATACCGGTTGGGACCGCATCCGCATCTGGCACTACGGCTGGCTTTCCGTCTTCAATCACCCGATCTTCGGCATCGGTCACAACGAATATCAGCGTCCAGAATGGATGGAGCCGAGCATCGATATGTTCTGGCTCATCAATTTCGTGCGTTTCGGATATATCGCAGGCATCCTGATGTTCCTGATCTTCGCATGGGTTTTCCTCAGCACCGCCTTGAAAAAAGGCCTGAGCGACCAGCAAAACGACTACCGGACGGCCTATCTGATTTCGATGGTCGGTGTCTTCACGGTGGGATGGACGGTTCACTTCTGGAATGCGCCCTACCTGCTGATCATGTTCTATCTGGGCAGCGTATCCTGGATGCAGGATATTGACAGCAATGCGGGTCAAAGCTCGAAGGTCATCCCGAGAAGCCCACTCAGAACAGCCGTGAAATCGTCATGAGACTGAGGGCCAAAACCCGCTGGCTTGCGATGTCCTGGCTGCTTACGGCCGGCGTCGCGCAGCATGCGCCCCTTGCGTTGGCGCAAGTGGCAATCGCGGACGCGTCGCCAGTGGTTAAGGCGAAGATCGTGGTTTACCCGGATGATGCAAGCACCGGCGTCCCTGCCAATCTACCTCTCGTGCGCGTAACAAACTTCGTTCTGGATGTCGCTGGAGCGACCGTCAGCGGCCTGGATTTTCAAGGCGCGGTCACGATCACCGCGCCGAACGTAACGTTGCGAAACTGCAGAATTTCGGCAAAGGGCTGGGCGGCGCTGGACATCCGGTCGGATGGCGTAACCATCGAGAATTGCGATATCGACGGCCAGGCTGCACCCGGTATTCGCGGTATCAGCATTTCCGGCAACAATGTCTCAATCCGTCACTGCAACATCCATCATACGGAAGACGGTATCTACCTCACGGGTTCATCCAATATAACTATCGAAAACAACTATATCCATGACCTGCAGTCGCAGTGGGACGGTCCTCATTTTGACGGAATTGCCACGGATGGCGGGATCACCGATGTTGTCATCAAAGGCAACACCATCGTCAATCCTCACGGGCAGACGTCGGCAATCATGCTGAGCAATTATTTCGGGCCGGTCACGCGCGTGCGTGTCGAGAAAAACCGTCTCTTGGGCGGCGGTTACACCGTCTATTCGGACGGCCAGTTCGGCGCCGGCTCAATATCCAATGTCTCATTCCTGGATAACAGGATGGGCAAAGGCCATTACGGATACGCGTCCATAAACAACAATATTCCGGATTGGTCCGGAAACATCGATGACACACTTGAAACAATGTTGAACCAATGAAATTGGCGCGCACGGGGAGCCGGATGACATGAAGGATCTAACAATTAGCCGCTTCAGAACCGCTCGCGGGCGCATTCTCAGGCGTCAGATCGAGAAACTTGCCGACCATCTGGGACGGCCGGTATCCATTCTGGACGTTGGTGGCCGGCCGGACTATTGGGAAAATGTCGGGCATGAGCGCATCAGTGAAATCCGGCTTCTCAATATCGATGAAAACGAGATCGATCGCCACGGCCTGTCCAATCTGTTTACCAGCGAGATCGGCGATGCGCGTGACCTGAAGGGTTATGCGGATAAGTCGGTCGATCTGGTTCATTCCAATTCGGTGATCGAGCATGTCGGCGCCTGGCCTGATATGAGCGCGATGGCATCAGAGATGCAGCGGGTCGGTCTGTCCGGCTGGATACAAACGCCGGCGTGGGAATTTCCGATCGAGCCGCATTTCCGGCTGCCATTCCTGCATTGGCTGGCTCCGCCCATGCGGCGTGCGGCGCTGAAATTGTCGAAGGACTACGGTGCTTTGGATGTCGCGACGCGCCGTTATCACATCGACCGCATCAACCTTTTGTCCTACAGCGAGGTCAGGGCGTTGTTTCCGATTGGTAATATCTATGTCGAGAAGTTTGTTTTCTCGAAAAGCTATTCGGCCCGGTGGGGGCCGGGGGCTGCGTAAAAACGCCCTGAACAATCTGCTACGATATCGCGCCAAATTTCGTTGCGCATCCGCATCACGGCAACGCTGGGCCGGGTAATGACATATTCTGCGCGCGCGACGGCTGAGCTCTCAAACGTTACAGCTTCCGGCTGAGTCCATCGTTCCGGAACGGCACAGCGTGTCCACTCGAACGTATCGCAATGCGGCATATACAAGCGCAATATTTAAAATAATTTAAAAGTTATTTGTTTTGTGGAGCGTAAAGGGAGACTTTATATCTCTTTCGTGACGAAGATTATGGTAAATCGCCGCGATTTCCTCCGCCTGGACCATTTAGCACTCAAATTACCCCTAAAAAGGTACTGGCTATTAATCCGTAAAGGGTATCCAGTTGCGCCTTCGTAGTGCCTTCACTTCATCACGGAAAACAAATAATTTACGGCTTCATTCAAATACTATGCAATGTCATTTACATCGTGTAATATAAGTAACTGCGAATAAATATTTTGATTTAAACAAATGTATATCACAGGTTGAGTTTCTAGTAAATCTGGGGCTGGCGCGTGCTTTTTTTACGACCTTGGCGTTGACCGGGTATGTGCATGTGCGTTTAGGGAGTAGAGACGTATGAATTCACTATTGATGACAAACGGCAAGGACATTTCGAGTAATCTTTTCCATTCCATAGCAACCGATCCTCTCAGCACACAAAATGATAAAAGGCCCGGCGAAATGCCGCGGGGGCGTTCGCTTTTGATCATTGACGACCGTGCGCTGGATCGGCAGTGCCTTGCCTATTGCATATCCGCACACAAGATCGACATGGATGTGCTGGCCTTCGGTTCGGTGGAAGAATGGGAGCGCAAACGGCATGACTATCCGCAGCTTGCCGCCGTTCTTTTGAACATCGGCGGAAAGAAAATCGGCGAACCCAGTGTTTCCGAAGAAATCACCAGGCTCGCCGCAGCGTTTGAAGCGCCCATCATTGTTCTGGCAGATGCTGACGATCTGCCGCAGATCATGAAGGCACTCGAATGCGGAGCGAAGGGCTATATCCCATCGTCCGTCAGCATCGACGTCTGTATCGAAGCCATTGCGCTTTCAATGGCCGGCGGTATCTTCGTTCCGGCCAGCAGCGTCTTTGCAATGCGCCAGGCGCTTGAAACGGGAAGCCCAGCTGCCCGCCCACTCGCCGGCATGTTCACGGAGCGGCAGGCCGAAGTGGTCGAGGCGTTACGGCGTGGCAAGGCCAACAAGATCATCGCCTATGAACTCAATTTGCGCGAAAGCACCGTCAAAGTGCATATCCGCAATATCATGAAGAAGGTCAAGGCGACCAATCGGACTGAAGTTGCTTACAAGATCAAGGACCTCTTCCCGCTTTCTTCTGCTCCGGCAAGCGAAGGCATGAAGGGAAGCGAGCATTAATTTTTAACGGATTCAAGTTCTGCGTACATTTTCCGAAAGGTCGTTCGGATTTGTCTCTTTCATCTCGGTCTTAGCAAAGCACCAAAAATATTTGGTGCTTTGCTTTTTTGTAAGGGGCCTCCTTTCAGAGGCCCGTTCCTTTTAAAACAACCATCGGCGTCCGGACCAAAATCCACAAGTCCGCACTGAAGGACATCATGCCGGAATAGCGGGTGTCATGCAGTGCGCGCTCGATGAAGGTACAGCCATTGCGCTCGCTAATCTGCCAAAGCCCAGTCAAGCCGGGACGCAGGTTGAAATAGGCTGTCCCTGGATAATATTGCCGCTGCTCAGGCAACATCGGGCGCGGGCCAACCAGGCTCATATCGCCGGCAATCACATTCAGAAGCTGCGGCAGTTCATCGATTGAATATTTGCGCAGATATTTGCCAAGCCATGTGATGCGTGGATCGTTTTCAAGTTTCTGCTTTGTCTCCCATTCGGCCTTTGCGGCAGGGTTGGAGGCCAAATACTCGGCCAGCTTCCGGTCTGCGTCCGGGGCCATCGTTCGCAGCTTCCACAGATTGAATATTCGCCCGCCTTTTCCGACGCGCGGCTGCGAGAAGAACGCCTTTCCCCCATTCAGCCGGATCAGCATCGCGCACAGAGCAACGATCAGCAAAGCGAATGGCGCAGCCAGCAACGTGACAGCGACATCGAAAAAACGCTTCTCCACGAAATAGCGCGATCGGGATTTCGCAGCCCGCTCGTACGATGAGCTGTGTGAAGCAACACCCAAGGGGTATTCGAGATTACTTTCCGACATGACGCCTCCAAAATTAGCCAGTGTTTGAAAAAGCGGCGTAAGGGGCGTGAAAAATGAAAATATAAAATTGCGTTTGGAGGAATGTGTACTTCCTCGATTTTTGAATCTATTGCCCCAATGCCTTTTGTTAATTTGATATTAACCATAGGCATCAAATTCACAATAAATCTAATCTAAACAATTCGATGTAGGTCGGATTGCTGTCGCAAAATAACGCACTTTCAGAACGAAGCTTTACGCTCGTTTAAGTGGCTTTCGGACGATGGAGGCGGGGAAAGCGAGAGTGAAAGACGTGTTGATGCTGCGGCAACCGGGCAATTTAAAGCTTTGCAGCAAGACGCTGGCTGGACGATTTTGGGCGGCGTTTTTACGCACCGCCGCGCTGCTGGAGCATGGATTTTGGGAAAGTGGCACGCGTGCCGTTGAACGAGCTCTGCCGGCTCGATGCCGAAATCAGGCGCGCGGGTTTTTGAAGCACCGCAGCCGATCGGGATATGTTGATGAACGTTTGATGGCAGTCGTGTTGGTCATTCAAGACCTTTCACGATTCCAGTTTTCGATGAAGCGGCCTGCATCGCCATGAAACACCAGGCCGAACATGCGGCGCGCGCGATGAGCCCGAATGCGGGTCAGGCAGGCGAGCGCCAGTAACCGGTTTCGCATGCCGGAAACACGATCTGTCGTCAAAATCCTCAAAGTCTCGGCCAACGGAGACGCGGCGATGATTAGCCCTTCGATCAGCCATCGCAGCGTCGCCGAAGGGTGACCGGAAACCTTGCGGAAGCCGTGGGCGACGTGCCGGTCCCACCGCCGGGCCAGATCAGCAAAAGACTTGCAGGAGGGGGTCAGAACTTTTGCCTCCGGCAGAAAGATGATGCGATGGCCCATTGCCGTCGCCCGTTGTCCCCATTCGGTATCTTCCATGGTCGATATTCCGCCGAAAGGACCGACGGACTGAAACACATGCTTTCGAACCGCCATATTGCCCGTTGCGGCAAACCCATATTGTTCGACATAGGCACGCGCACGATAGCTATAGATATTTTCATAGGATTCGATCGCAGTCGGATATCGGGGGTCGGCAACCAGGACTGCGATATCGCCGCCGAGAAGCGCAACATCGGGCCTGTTTGCCATGGCATCGACGATCTCTTTCACCCAGCCAGGCTGAGCAATGCAGTCGCAATCGATAAAAGCCAGAAGGTCGGCCTGCGCGAGATCTGCGCCATGATTGCGGGCCGGCCCTGGACCGGGAACAATTTCGCGCTCCAGGCGGAGATCCGGAATATCGAGGCAGGCTGCCACCGGCATTTCGCTCGAGCCGTTGTCCACCACGATGATCTCGAACGCAATGCCATCCGCGCGTTGTGCATCGAGCGCAAGAAGACATTGCCGCAGATCATCGGGCTCGTTGAGGTGAGGCACGATCACGCTGAGCTGAAAGGGAGGCGGCATAGGGCTTCCTATTGAGTTTAAGCAAAGGCTCTTTTGCAGGCGCCGGTTCAACACGGGATCAAGGCTTATCCCGCGCGTTTGGACCATGATCGCAGATCACCGTTCTCCTCGTAGAATGAATGGAATGGCGCTGTGTAGGAAGACGTTTCCAGGACCGCCTTGAGGCGCATGACGGCTGGCGCTACCCATGCACTTTGGGAGAGTTTTAACCGGCGCTATGAGACCGGATAAGCCTTTTGGCGGACGCTTGGGCATCTGCCCGCCGTTCAGCCTACTCCATCTCACATACCGCGAAACCGCGATGGTACAGGCCTTGCTGGGACGGCGCGTTCTGCTGCCGGGAGGCTGCGTTGCAGACCGGACGGCGATCTACAGCATAGGGAGAGAGGGTCCGTCCAAAAGTACTAACTTCGCCATCGCCGCAGTCCCGCTCACCCTCCATTGACCAACTGTTCCGCTTTTCCGAACCACTGAACAATGACCTCGGCAACAGTGCCAACCGGGTTCAGAAGTTGGGTGATTGCGTAATGGGCAATATAGACTTGAAATTTTATGTTTCGATCCTTTTGCGAAGGCTGCCCTATCTCATAGCGATCATGGCCGTGGCATTGCTGTCGTCTATCGCGGCCACATTTTTCACATCGCCGGTCTATAGTTCGAGCGCAAAAATTCTATCCGAAGCGCCACAGATCCCGGCCGAACTTGCACGCTCGACCGTGCCGCTCAGCGCCGTCGAGCAGTTGCAGATTCTGCAGCAGCAGATCACGACCAGAGATGATCTGCTGGCGCTCGCAACCCGGCTGGCAGTCTACGGCGATAGCGCCAAGCAACCCGATGAAGACGATCTCATCGCAGATATGCGCTCCCGGATAAAATTCGAGCAATTGCAGTTTGACACGCAGAGCCGGGATCAGGGGGCGACGGTGTTCAGCGTGTCCTTCCTGGCCGGCAGGCCGGATATGGCAGCGAAAGTCGCCAACGAGCTGGCGGCGATGATCCTCGACAGAAACCAGCGGCAACGGACGGATCGTGCCGGCAGCACGTTGCGGTTCTTCAATCAGGCCGTCGATCGGCTGTCTTCCGATCTGAACAGGCTGGAAGCCGATATTCTCAAGTTCAAGACCCAAAACAAGGACACCCTGCCGGAAAGCCTCGATTTCCGCCGCAACCAGCAGGGCAGCCTGCAGGAGAGGCTGATTTCGCTGGAGCGCGAGGAAACCGATCTTCGCACCAAACGCGGCAATTTGATCGCGACATATACCAATGCCGGACAGTTCGCCGGGGCAGCGCCGGTGACGCCGGAGCAGCAGATGCTTGCGGATCTCAACCGGGCGCTTGCGGATCAGCTCGCGATCTTTTCGGAAACGAGCCCGAATATAAAAGCACTGCGCGCCCGGATCGCATCGTTGCAAAATTCCCTGTTGGCCAGCCCTTCCAAGGACGGCAAGAATGACGATGAACCGGCATCCAGACAAGCCGGCCCCTTCGGGCTGGATCTGCAACTGTCGGATATCGATAATCGCCTGAAGGCCGTCGCGGTTGAGAAAACCTCGATCGCCCGCGCGATCGAAAACCTGACCCGCTCGATCGCAGGCACGGCTGCCAGCGAAACAGTCCTGAATTCACTCGAGCGAAATCGCCAGAACATTCAGGTGCAATATAATGCGGCTATCGGCAGGCGTGCGGAGGCCTTGACCGGTGAGCAAATCGAAATGCGCTCCGATGGCGGCCGGTTTTCGCTGCTCGAACCCGCAACGCCGCCCGTCAGGGCCATCAGCCCTCAGCGCCGGCGCATCGTTGCGCTGGGCGTTATGGCAGGGCTCGGCCTCGGGCTCGGTGTCATCGTGCTGCTGGAGCTCCTCAACAAAACCATCCGCAGGCCGGCAGAGCTTGCGCAACTGCTTCAGTCGCAACCGCTCGCCACGATCCCCACTATCAGGCCGCCGAGCAAAACGCATTTTCCGAACTACAGGCGTCACATCGCGGCAATGCTGGTCATGGGCGTGCTGCCGTTGTCGCCGATCGATGGCCCGGTATCGCATCACGGTATCGGTCACGCCATCGCTGAAAGCGGGGCAGGGTTAAATGTCTCTCTTATCCCCGTAGCAACCGTCGCCGGAGGCAGAGTGTAAGTCATGGATCAGATTAGAGCCTCCCTGCAAGACAGTCTCAGGCTGCAAAGTAACGATCAGCTGGCGGAACAGGCAATGCAGGCATGCACCCGGCTTGGATTTGAAATCGCATGGGGAAATCTGGCACCTCTCGATCCAGCGCCGGACACGACCTTTCGAAATCGCATCGTGACGATAGACCGTTCGGATCCGGCGCATGCGCCATTCGACATGATGCGCACGCGGGTTCTCCAGAGCATGCGTCAAAATGGCTGGACATCGATTGCAATCACGTCGCCCACTGCGTCCTGCGGAAAATCGCTGGTCGCGCTCAATCTGGCCTTCAGTCTGGCACACCAGCAGGATTGCCGTACGCTGCTGGTCGATCTCAATTTGAAGCAACCGCAAATCGGCGAGATGCTCGATGTCAATGCGCACGCGTCCATGGAAGATTTCCTGAAAGGGGATGCGCCGATCCACGATATTTTCCTGCGGTACGGCGACAATCTGGCCGTGGGCATAAACCATCAGCCCGTGCAGTTTTCTGCAGAGCTGCTGCAGAGCTTGGAGGCTGCAAAAGTGCTGCAGGACCTGCGTCTGCGGATGGGGCCGGACATCATCCTGTACGATCTGCCGCCCATGCTCTCCAGCGACGATGTGACGGCATTCCTGCCCAATGTGGACTGCGCAATTCTGGTTGCAGCTGCAGAACATAGCACATTTGCCGAGGTGGATCGTTGCGAGCGGTATCTGTCCGAACGGACGAACATGCTCGGGGTCGTTTTAAACAAGTGCCGATATTGCACCGACTGAAAATGAAGCTGGATAGAGGCGGCCGGGTCCTTTTGCCATCGTTCGCCAAAATGATTGTCAACTCTGGATAAAGGAAATTGCCATGCGCAAAATACTCGTCGTCTATGGCACGCGCCCCGAAGCGATCAAGATGGCTCCCCTGATCCATGCGCTCTCTGCGTCGCGCCATTGCACGCCGGTCGTCGCCGTCACCGGTCAGCACCGGGAAATGCTCGACCAGGTGAACCGGTTGTTCGAGATTGAACCCGAACATGACCTGAACATCATTACCCAAGCACAGACGCTTGAGAGCGTTACCGCCCGCGTTCTTGCAGGTGTTGCCAATGTCATCGAAAGCGAAGCGCCTGCCGCAATTGTGGTCCAGGGCGATACGACCACCTGCTTTGCAGCGGCATTGGCGGCGTTCTATCGCAAAATCCCGCTGATCCATCTGGAGGCGGGCCTGCGAACGGGCGAGCGTCATAACCCCTTCCCGGAGGAAATCAACCGCCGCCTGACCACCCAGCTTGCAGCGCTGCACCTGGCGCCGACGCAGACGTCGAAGGCAAATCTCCTCAATGACGGCGTCGCAGAAAACGATATTGTCGTGACCGGCAATACCGTGATTGACGCGCTGCTGCATGTGTCCGGCCGCATCACGCAGACAGGTAATCAGGATCTCCAGCGGATCAGCGGCCGCAGAAGCGTTTTGGTGACTGCGCACCGGCGTGAATCCTGGGGCGAACCGATGGCGCAGGCCGCGCGCGCCATCGCGCGGCTCGCACGGCAATTCCCTGATATCGCGTTCCTGCTTCCCGCACATCTCAATCCGGCTGTGCGCAACGTCCTGCTTCCCCCGCTTCAGGGGCTTGAGAACGTGGTGATTACGCAGCCGCTGGACTATGGTGATTTCGTCAAAGCCATGCGTGATTGTTCCATCGTGCTGACGGATAGCGGTGGTGTGCAGGAGGAAGCCCCGACATTCGGAAAGCCGGTTCTCGTGATGCGTGAAACCACGGAGCGGCCCGAGGCGGTGACGGCCGGCACGGTGCGCCTGGTTGGAACAGATGAAGATCGTATCGTCAGCGAAGTCAGCGAGCTTTTGACGGATCGCCGGGCCTATCAGGAGATGGCGCACGCCGTGAATCCTTATGGCGACGGGCAGGCCGCAACACGGTCAGTCCAGGCGATCGAGCACTTTTTTGCTCTGGCAGAGAGACCCGATGAGTTTGATGCCGGGCGCGACGCGCTGGAATCGCCAGCGGCTGCCCAGGCAATGAGCGGCTTTGCCGCTTAAGATCGGCAAGCATCAGCAGACGCGTGCTGATGCGTCGAACGCAAACCCCCACGCTTGTTCCACATCGGCGTGCCGCGGATGAAGACGGCCCCAGCCACGGCGAGTGGCTGAGCGCCACCTCTTTTGGAACGACGGGACAGCCGGGTTGTCATGTCTACCCGTCAGGTCCACACACTCCAAAAGATCGCCAATTTAAAAATGCCGGCAAAGTTCGAGCAACTGTCAGATCGGGAAGTTCCACCATGCGTGAAAACGATATCTCAAAATGGGAGGTCGATGCCGGGAACAAGCTGAAGGCCTATACCCTGTTGGAATGGGGTGTAGCCGCCAGCGAGCCGTATCATGTCATGCTGCGGATCGGTTACGCTATTTCCAAATGGGAATGGGATACATACAAAGACACGGACCGCTCGCCGCACCAGTTCCAGACGGCCATGTCACCGACGGCGGCCAAAGAACTCGGAGCGCTCCTGATCCTCTATGCCGAGGAAATGGAAAACCAGATCCCGTCAAAGGGCGAGCAAAACTAATCTAAAAATTCAAGCACATGATCCTTGGGAACGGGAGCACGTTTCCATCTGCCGCCACGTCTTCACGCAAGACGAGGCGCGGCTGGGAAAGCTAACCCTGGATCGAAGCTCAAACGGTATACACCATATTCGGGAACGGTGCCTACTCCAAAGAGAGAGGCCTGATCCACCTCTTGCAGTGGTACCTGTTCACGCTCGCAGCGGTTATAATCCTGTTCTTCAAGGCAATTTCTGGGTCTACTCGAAAGGAAACACCAATGTCGTCAGACAAAAATCGGCAGGCACCCGTCAATGGTGCACGGCGGCACTTTCTCGGTTTGGCCGCCGCAACGGGTGCCAAAGTTGCAGCCCTGAGTGCCTTGACCGCATCGACTGTGTTTCCATCATCGATCGCCCAGGCGATGGGAATCCCTTGGTGGAAGAAAGGCGACAAGGGCGGTGGAAATCCCATGTGCTTTCTCGTCGGCACGGCAATCATGACCCCGGCCGGCGAGATCAGCATCGAGAATTTGAAAATCGGTGATTTCGTCAAAACCGTTGATGGCAAGGCCATGCCCGTGCGGTGGATCGGCCGTCACATTTACAGGCGGAACGGTGCGTCCTGGCCTGCCAGCGTGGTTCCGATCCGCATCGCACGGCACGCCATTGACCGGCAGACACCGCACCGCGACCTCTATGTTTCCCCGGGCCACGCGCTGTTCATGGACGGCGTGCTGATCAGAGCCAAGGATCTCGTCAACGGCATTTCCATCACATCGGCGCTTTCGGACGATCGCGACACGATAGACTATTACCATATTGTCCTCGATACCCACGAGGCGATCCTGGCTGAGGGGATGGCAGCGGAGACTTTTCTCCTGCAAGACAGCAATCACGAAACCTTCACCAATTTTGGTGACTTCGCGCGCGCTGCCGGTCAGATTTCGGGGATGAAACCTTTCGCACCGGTCGTCGCGATCGATTCCGGCCGGGAACATCTCAAAGCTCTGCTTCCGGCGGCGATCCGCCATGCCCTGCATATCCGGCAACCGGCTCGCAAGGCGCATCAAAGACTTGCGTTACGGGCCGAAAACTTGGTCAGTTGAGAACTGGCGGCACCTGTGTATGAGGCAGGTGCGCTCGTCACCAAGTTCTTGTCATATCCTTATATCAAAACAATGAGGCCGCTTTCGCGGCCTCATTGCATTACACCACCGCGTTACAAGACGAAGTAACCCTTGTGCAGGGAGATAGCGTCATCAAGGTGAACCGCAAAATCGGCCTTCCCGTCGCCATTGACATCGCCGTAGACGTAGGTGTCGGAGGCACTCTTGACGGTGCGCAGTTCCCCGGCCTTGCCGGCAAAGGCTGCGTTGCCAATGTAGTTGAAGGCCTGATTGCCGGATGCTGCAGTATTGGCATCGATCGCCGACAGGTCGATCCGGTCACCGCCGGTCCCCGAAAAGTCGAAGATCGTGTCACGCCCGCTGACCGACACGGTCGAATCACCAAGCGCCTTGAAGCTGAACGTGTCGGCACCGGCCCCACCGATCAGATCATCAGCACCAGCCCCGCCATACAGCACGTCCTTGCCGCCGCCGCTGTTCAGGACGTCGTTGCCAGCGCCTCCTTCGAGCAGGTTGGCTTCGGCATTGCCATAGAGCTTGTCGGCATAACCGGAGCCCTTCAGGTTCTCGATCGAAACATAGGTGTCACCCTTGGCATCGCCTGTGTTGATGGCGGCATTGGCAAGGCTGGCTGTTACGCCGGTCTTTGCACCCGCATAGGAAGCCATATCGGTTCCTGCTCCGCCATCCAGTTTGTCACCACCGGCCCCGCCATTCAGGAGGTCGTTGCCCGCGCCACCGGAAAGCAGATTGGCACCGCTATTGCCATAGAGCTTGTCGGCAAAACTTGATCCACTCAGCCGCTCAACCGACACATAGGTGTCGCCCTTGGCATCGCCTGTGTTGATGGAAGCGTCGGCAAGGCTGGCTGTTACGCCGGTCTTTGCGCTTGCGTAGGAAGCGGTATCTACCCCCGTTCCACCATCCAGTTTGTCAGCGCCCGCACCGCCGTCCAGGACATCATTGCCTGCACCGCCCTTGAGCACATCATTGCCACCAAGACCCTTGATGGTGTCATTGCCACCGAGGCCGTCGATCTTGTCGGCGCCCGCCGTGCCTGTCAGCACGTCATTGCCATTGGTCGCCTTGTTCGTGACAGGTGTTTCTGGCGTCGTTGGTGTCTCAGGTGTCGTTGGAGTCTCCGGAGTGGTCGGTGTTTCCGGAGTAGTCGGCGTCTCAGGTGTCACCGGCGGCGTTTCCGGGCTGACGGGTGTTGGCCAGTCCGTGCCCATTTCGTCATTGTTTGACAGGGTGGGCGTATTGCCTTTGAAATAATAATAACCCCAGTGGCCCTGACCGAGTTCGTTATTGGTGAACTCGACGCCGGAGATCTTATCGGTGCTGCTGAAGCTGCCATCCGAATAAAGCGTGTAGCCGCCGCCCGCGAGATAGTTGCCATCGACCTTGATGTTGGAAACCGGGCCAAAGTCGTTGTTGATCATCACGGCCGAGGTCTGGCCATTGTCGTTGATGATCGTGTTGTGCCGTATATCGACGCCGGAGACGCCGCCGTTGATCTCGATGCCATCATAATGCGGACCACCCCACACAGTGCCGGCCCGGACGTTTGGAGCCTTCATATCGTGGATGTAATTGTCCTGGATCAGGCTTGCGCCCGTCACGTTGATGCCGTTTTCCACGTTGTGGATATCATTGCGCAGGAACGTTCCCGAGCCGAAAATGCCGTTTGCGCCGTCCTTGCTGCTTCCGACATTCAGGATCTCATTGTCCTTGACGATGGTGCCGGTAATACCCGGCTTGATCCAGATGCCCGTCCAGTCGGTGGACGTTATGCGGCTATTCTGGATCGTAACGTCCGGGGCCATGACCCAGATCGTTCCCTTGACGTCGAGAGCGTTGAGAACTGTGCCCGCCTTGGTGACATTCACATCGCCCGATGCCGTCAGCACGACACCGTCCGGAAGACCGGTACTCTTTGCGTCGGGAAATCCCGTGAGGGTTTTGGTTGAGGTAATAGCCATATCAGAGGCTCCCGTTTCAGTGCTGGAGTTGGGGAGGCAAACCTGCGCAAGCGGACCGGCCGCAAGTATTCGTTTCTCGCCGGTGTGATTGTGCTTCCCGTTGGAAGCGGCGCTTGATGGACAGAACTGGCACAGCAGTCCGCAGCAGGATTGCATCCAATATTGTCTGGATCAGAGACGGTTTTCGGTCGTCGCCGGAACTGTCCCTGTAGAGACAATGAGGCCGCTTTCGCGGCCTCATTGCATTACACTGCGTCGTTACAAGACGAAGTAACCCTTGTGGAGGGAGATGGCGTCATCCAGGTGGACGGCGAAATCGGCCTTCCCGTCGCCATTGACATCGCCGTAGACGTACGTGTCGGACGCACTCTTGACGGTGCGCAGCTCCCCGGCCTTGCCGGTAAAGGCTGCGTTGCCAATGTAGTTGAAGGCCTGATTGCCAGATGCTGCAGTATTGGCATCGATCGCCGACAGGTCGATCCGGTCACCGCCGGTGCCCGAGAAGTCAAAGATCGTGTCACGCCCGCTGATCGATACGGTCGAATCACCAAGCGCCTTGAAGCTGAACGTATCCGCACCGGCCCCACCGATCAGGTCATCGGCACCAGCCCCGCCATACAGCACGTCCTTGCCGCCGCCGCCGTTCAGGACGTCGTTGCCGGCACCCCCTTCGAGCAGGTTGCCTTCGGCATTGCCATAGAGTTTGTCGGCATAACCGGAGCCCTTCAGGTTCTCGATCGAAACATAGGTGTCACCCTTGGCATCGCCTGTGTTGATGGCGGCATTGGCAAGGCTGGCAGTTACGCCGGTCTTTGCACCCGCATAGGAAGCCATATCGGTTCCTGCTCCGCCATCCAGTCTGTCACCGCCGGCACCGCCATTCAGGAGGTCGTTGCCTGCGCCACCGGAAAGCAGATTGGCACCGCTATTGCCATAGAGCTTGTCGGCAAAACTTGATCCACTCAGCCGCTCAACCGACACATAGGTGTCGCCCTTGGCATCGCCTGTGTTGATGGAAGCGTCGGCAAGGCTGGCTGTTACGCCGGTCTTTGCGCTTGCATAGGAAGCCGTGTCGGTTCCTGCTCCACCATCCAGTTTGTCAGCGCCCGCACCACCGTCCAGGACATCATTGCCTGCACCGCCCTTGAGCACATCATTGCCACCAAGACCCTTGATGGTGTCGTTGCCACCGAGGCCGTCGATCTTGTCGGCACCCGCCGTGCCTGTCAGCACGTCATTGCCGTTGGTTGCCTTGCCGGCCACAGGTGTTTCCGGGGTGGTTGGCGTTTCCGGCGTCGTTGGTGTCTCAGGTGTCGTTGGCGTCTCCGGAGTGGTCGGTGTTTCCGGAGTAGTCGGTGTCTCAGGCGTTACCGGCGGCGTTTCCGGCGAAGCGCCCAGACCGGTGTTTCCTGAAAGGATCGGCTTGTTGTCATACAGCGAGAAATCGCCCCAATGACCGCCACCGATCTCGTTGTTGGTGATCTTGATCGTGTTGTTATCGACGGAGCCGCCGCCCTTGCGCCCGTCGATATAGACGGTGTAGCCGCCACCCACGAGACGGTTGTGATCAACGGTGATGTTGCGCAGACCACCGAAGGTGTTCTCCAGCATCAAGGCTGCCGTCTGGTCGTGATCGTTGATAATGGTGTTGTGGATAAAGTCGATATCCTGGCCACCATTGACCTGGATGCCGTCATAATGCGGGTCGGCTTTTCCGTTCCGCAGGTTGTGAATGTAATTGTCCTGGACCGAAGACGGCCCCCAGAGCGTCATGCCATTTTCAACGTCGTGAATGTTGTTGCGCAGGAACGTGCCATGGCCGTAGATGCCATTGTCGCTCAAGCCGCGTCCGTCGATTTCACTGTCCTTGAGTGTGAAGCCGGACGCATCCTCCATGATTCTGAGGACATGCCATTCCGTGTTGGAGATGAGCTTGATGTTGCTCAGCGTGACGTTTTTGGCATCGATGATGATATCGCCGGTGACTTCCATATTGCTGATGACGGCGTTGTCCTCAGTGATATGAAGCGAGCCGTTATACTTCGTCATCGCGACGCCGCCCTTGACGCCGGTATTGGTCGCGTCAGGAAAACCTGTCGCTGCTGTCGCTGCTGTCGCTGCTGCGGCACTGTTGCTGGCCGTAGACGTGGCAGCGGCCGTATCGCTGGTTGCTGCACTGATGCTGGCAACTGATTTCAAAGCGGGCTGTGAGGCCTCTGTTGCTTCGGTATCGCTTGCCGTGCCGGAATTGGAGGTTCCGCCCAAATCGACTTCAGCAGTCCCGGAATCGCTTTCTGCTGCCTGTGTGTTGTTGAGGAAATGGAATGAATCGTGGTCAGACGTCCTGCCTTCGTGGCGAACATCGCGCCCACCAAAATCGTCCATCGCTTTGTGAGCGTGATGTGCAAAGCCGCCTGATTCATTCAGCGTGGCTTTGGAGGCAACGGTTGCCTGTTGAGTGTCACTCGCGTCGTTCAGATCGATGACGCCGAGAGAATCCCCCTGGATGTCGTTCTCCGTCAAAAACCCACTCGTGGTTGCATTCAATAGTGTTCGTGCCACTGTGCTATCGCCTTTCTCCTCAGCCCTTAAACCCCGTTTCAAGATGGTATTACGGGTAAGCTGCCTACCCCTTTTTAGGTAAGGCAAACTTATAACAGCAAGGAGTAATGCAACTTACAAGGAGGTGCAATCGGTCAAAAGCGGCTCACTGTAATGAGGCATGACGCCCGATTTCAGTCTTAATATTGCCGCAAAACACTTAAAATTCCGCTTCCGTTTGAAATATTTGGTGAATTTCCGGCCAATCAAAATTGAATAAATTTCCGATTGTTTTCTAAATTTCCACGCGAAAATACAACCTGCAGTGCCTCGAGGGCGCTGAAAAGACTGACAAAATATTAGCGAGAGATCACGTAAAGCCGATTGAGCGCAGGTGGAAGAATGAGGGCTTAACTTTTTTACAAAAATTAATTCTGCGCAACCCTAAGGGATTGAAAACCGGTGCATCAACCGGGTTTCCGGCCAAAAACAGCCGCTCAGGCGGGTTGGAAATTCTCAAGGAAGGCGGAAATTTTGCGATTTTCCGGACCGGTGATTCGATGAGGCGGCCGGGGAAAGCGCTGGAGGGATCGCAATTGCCCGGGGCTTATAAGCCGAGTGCTGCGCTCAGTGCGGCGCGACGTCCTGAGCCCACCGCCAGGCGTATCGCTTCGCCTGCCACGATGCCGGATTGGAATACCGCAGAGGCGAATGCCCCGTGATGCCGGCGGTAATATTTGATGCGGTTGGTGGTCATCAGCGCGGTCAGGAAATCGCTGCTATGGTAATCGCCGCCGATATGCACGGCCTGAGATTCCGGAACATAAAGCACGTCCAGGCCGGCTGCCCGAACGCGCTGAAGATAATCGACCTCTTCGCTATAGAGGAAGAAACTGTCATCCCAGTCGCCGATCGCCTCCCGCGCGCTGGCCGTGACCAGCAGGATTGCCCCGGTCGCCCATTCGATGCGCCCGCCCGCGCGGTAGAGTGAAGAATTGCCGACCATTTCGCCGAGCCCCAGCCGCGAGGAAAGCCTGCCGCCCAGCAGCGCTTCGGACCAGGCCGTTGCTATCGAGGGTTCACGGCGAATGGATTTGGCAATGGCGCCGTCTTCGCCGCGCACCTGCGGCACGGCCACGCCGACGCAAGCACTGTTCAAGCCCGCATACAGGCGGCGTATGGATCCCGGTTCCAGGCGAATATCGGGATTGAGGACCAGCAGATCCGATGAACGGCCGATCGTCGCTGTCGCAGCATTGATCCCGGCGGAATAGCCCCCATTGCGGCCGGTCGCGATCACTCTTGCGCCAATGGGATGAGCACGCGCCAGATCGACGGATTGGTCATGGCTGTCGTTGTCGACGACGATCACCTCATATTCTTCGATGCCTTCAAGGCCCGCACGCAGGGAATCGAGCAAGCCTGGCAGAACGTCAGCGCTGTTATAGGCAACGGTTACGACCGAAAGTTTGCGGACATTTGTGCCGCCTGGTGCAACACGGTCGCCCTCCAGTAGCTCTCTTTGTTGTGTCGAAGCATCCATGTCGCGGCCCCATCTCCGGCGAGCCCCTCAAGCGGGAGCTCTGCAATTTCTATGGGAAAAGCACGGGCGCGCAAACACTGCAGAGAGAGGTAGAGGGTAAGTCCGGCTGCGCTCCTCCGCTTATCCCAAAGCCGAATGAAGACCCGCAGGGGTAATACTATCGATGCATATTTATACCTTTGCCGGCATGCCGATGGCCACTGTTTAAGTCTTTGAGTGCGCTGGCATATCTGTGGGGATTTTCTAGCATGGGGCAGCAGTCGACGACTTTCATTCAAAATCTTCCGCGACGCTTTTGCGCCGATTTGATCAACCGCCCTTTTCGTTGAGACGGCAAGTTATCAGGAGCTTTCATGCCGATTAATTTTCCGCATTCCCTGCCATCAAGAGCGAAAAGCCCATCTTTGGACAGCGGCGCACAGCGTCCGCCGGCGCATGATCAAGCGGGTCCAGACACACTGGACCGCCTGGAGGCCCTTGAATCCGTGTCGCATAAAACAAGAACGCAGGCTGGCCGCTTCTTGAATATTGCAAAGCGAGGCCTGCCGCGCATGCACCGCAAAGGGGCTTTCGGCCACACATTGCGCGCGGTCAAGATAAACTCGGATTGGACGGAGCGCCTTGAGGGAGACAGCCTTCGTTACACCGCCATCGCGGCGCTTGGGCTCTCCTACATTGATCGAGGCACACAACAACTGATCTTAAACGGCGACACCGCGTTCGATCTTGCCCATGCCTGTGCGGTTCGTGCCACGACATCGGCAGATATGGGCGCCATCGCGCTTGCCGCCTGGGCCGCTGCAGAGGCCGGGCGGTTCCATTCCGTGGCGCTGTTTCGCCAGCTTGTTCAGGTACTCTCTTCCGATACGCCGATCGCGACGGTCGACTGTGCCTGGGCCTTGAGCGCCGCATTAGCCGCGCGGCAATTCGGTGATACGCAGGATGTTGTCTCCCTGGCGACCAAGCGGCTGATGTCGGGACGCTCCGCGTCAGGCCTGTTCCCACATATGCTGCCTGCCTCCGCCAGCGGGCGTTTCCGCGCCCATATCGGCTGCTTTGCCGATCAGGTCTATCCGATACAGGCACTCGCCCGCCTCTATACGGCACGATCGGATGTCGAAGCATTATCCGCGGCGGAAGCCTGTGCCGAACGGATTTGCGCTTTGCAGGGTCCGGCCGGCCAATGGTGGTGGCATTACGATACCCGCAACGGCGGCGTGGTCGAGGGATATCCGGTCTATAGTGTGCACCAGCACGCAATGGCGCCCATGGCATTGCTCGACCTTCGCGAAGCCGGCGGCACCGACCATTCGCAGGCGATCATCAAGGGCATGCGCTGGCTCGACGAACATCCCGAGGTGTCCATGCCGCTTGTGGCATCGGAAAAAGGTGTGATCTGGCGCAAGGTGGCGCGCCGCGAACCGCGCAAGGTGGTCAGGGCCCTGTCCGCCGTGACGACGTCGCTTCTGCGGGGATGGCATGTTCCAGGCCTCGATATGCTCTTCCCGCCTGTGCGCATCGACTATGAATGCCGGCCCTATGAGCTTGGGTGGCTTTTATATGCATGGCTTGCCGGCGGCGTGGTCGCAAGGCTTTCGCCGGGGCTGACCGCAGACCGGCCCGCAATTCTCAAGGAGATTTGATATGCAAAGGCAACGCCAGCTCCTGTTTGGCATGTATATGGACGCCATGCGCATGGATGACGTCATCGAACGATGCCGGGCAGCCCTTTCGACGCGCCGGCCGATCCTTCTGGGCGTGCTCAATGCCGCAAAAATCGTCGAGCTACACAGGCACAAGGTTCTGCGCGAATCCCTGTTGGAATGCGATCTCTTGCTGGCCGATGGACAATCCGTCGTGTGGGCGAGCAAATTGCTCGGCAAGCCATTGCCGGAGCGCGTGGCCGGTATCGATATCTTCACGCGCCTCCTCTTCCTTGCGCATCGCGACGACCGGTCGATAGCGCTTCTGGGTGCCAAACCTGAAGTGCTGAAAGAAATGCGCCGTGTCATTGCCGAGCGTTTTCCCGGTTTGAAGATCGCCTATAGCCATCACGGATATTACGAGGCTGCGGAAGCAGGCCAGATTGCGGCCGATATCAAAGCTTCCGGCGCCGACATGCTTTTTTTGGGAATGACCTCGCCGAAGAAAGAGATATTTCTCGGATCCTATGGTTCGTCGCTGAACGTGCCCGTCCTGCACGGTGTCGGCGGCTCTTTCGATATCATTGCCGGGCTTACAAAACGCGCGCCGCCCGCCTGGCAGAAGGCTGGTATGGAGTGGGCCTACCGATTGCTGCAGGAGCCGCGCCGCCTTTGGTGGCGTTACCTGAAAACCAACACCAGCTTCGTTCAACTCACCGCCCGCGAAATGCTTCATCCGGCGCGCGCATTCCGGTTCGTTGCGAACCGCAATGTGGCGCCGGTGAGATCCAGAATTCCAGATGCGCAACTTCGGAGCATTGCTGATGAGTGAAGTGTTTAAGGGCAGACTTGCCATTCTGGGCATGGGCTATATCGGCTTGCCCACCGCCGTGGTGATTGCGACGCGCGGCGTCGATGTGATCGGTGTCGATATCAATCCGGCGACCGTTGCTGCCTTGTCGCGCGGGGAGGTGCCCTTCGTCGAGCCGGATCTGGCCGTGGCCGTCAGCGGTGCTGTTGCTATGGGGCGGCTGACCGCGACAACCGAAACCCCGGAAGCGGACGCATTCATCATCGCCGTGCCGACACCCTTCAACGAGGACCGGACCGCTGATCTGTCCTATGTGAAGACGGCTGCCGAGCAGATTGCTCCGATGCTGAAGTCGGGCAACATCGTGGTGCTTGAATCGACGTCGCCACCGGGAACCACGCAAAAGATCGGCGATTGGATCGGAGCGCTGCGTCCGGATCTGCGAATGCCGCGCGATGGCGAAACCGGTGCCGACATCTTTATTGCCCATTGCCCGGAGCGCGTTCTTCCCGGCCGCATCATGATCGAGATGATCACCAACGACCGCGTCGTCGGTGGTCTGACGCCGAGATGCGCGGAAAAGGCGGCGTCGATTTATCGCCTGTTCGCCCAGGGCGAGATTCTGCTGACCGACGCTGCCAGCGCGGAAATGGCAAAGCTCGTCGAAAACGCCTATCGCGACGTCAATATCGCTTTTGCCAATGAAATCTCGCTGATCAGCGAAAGTCTGCATATCGATGTCTGGGAAGTCATCCGTCTCGCCAACAGGCATCCGCGCGTCAATATTCTAAGCCCCGGACCGGGCGTCGGCGGGCATTGCATCCCGGTCGATCCCTGGTTCATCGTCTCTGCGGCACCGACACTGTCGCGGTTGATCCGCATAGCCCGTGAGGTCAACGATCACCGGCCGCATCACGTCGCCGGACAGGTCGTGGAAAAGGCGAAACGGTTCCGTGCGCCGACCGTTGCGTGCCTTGGTCTGACCTTCAAAGCCAATGTCGATGATGTGCGCGAAAGTCCGGCAATCGAGGTCGTCGGCCTGATCGCCGCATCATTGCCAGATGTCGATATCCTTGTGGCGGATCCCTATGTGAGCGTCATGCCGCCGCTTCTGGCGAAGTATGACAATCTTCGCCTGGAGGGCGCGTATCAGGCGGTGGAGCGCGCCGATATCGTGGTGCTTCTCGTTGAGCATGAACCTTTCAAGGCCATGCGGCATACACGCCTGACAGGCAAGGTAATCTATGATACGCGTGGTGCCTGGCACTGATACAGCCGGTGCCGAGCCGATAAAAGGCTTTCTGCGAAGACGACGGGGCCGGGCAGAATGAACTTCGAGCGCGTGGCGGATTTCGATATCGTTGTGATCGGGGGTGGCATTGTCGGGCTATCGACAGCCATGCAACTGTCACAGCGGTTTCCCGGCCTTACCGTCGCCGTCCTGGAAAAGGAGCAGATGCTTGCCAGTCATCAGACCGGACGCAACAGCGGTGTCATCCATGCCGGGGTTTATTATGAACCCGGCAGCCTGAAGGCAACCTTCTGCCGTGAGGGCAGTGCGGCGACGATGCAGTTTTGCAAGGACTACGGCATCCGCTTTGAGCAGCGTGGCAAACTGCTGGTCGCGACGCGCCCGGAAGAATTGCCGCGCATGGAAAAGCTGCATGAGCGTGCCGTTTCCAATGGATTAGAAGTACACCGGGTCAGCAAGGCGGAACTGTCCGAGCGCGAGCCGCATATTGCCGGTCTTGCCGCGCTGTTCATTCCGGCGTCCGGCATTGTCGATTACGGTGAAGTGACGCGGTGCATGGGCGCGCTGCTGATCGAAGCCGGCGGCACCATCATGACCGATGTCGAAGTTACCCGCATTGATGAGCAGGCTGACGGCGTCGAGATCACCCTCGATACGGGTATGCTGCTTAGTGCCCGCCATGTCATCGTCTGCGCTGGCGTCAATGCCGACCGTCTCGCGCGCATGTGCGGGCTTGCCAAGGATATCGCGATCATTCCCTTCCGCGGCGAGTATTTCCGTCTCGGGGCGGATAAGAACCGCATCGTCGAACATCTCATCTATCCCATCCCGGAACCGTCTTTGCCATTCCTCGGCGTGCATCTGACGCCGATGATCGGCGGCTTCGTGACGGTTGGCCCCAACGCCGTGCTGGCCTTTGCGCGCAACGGATACAGTTTTGGCAGGATCGACCCCAAGGATATCTGGGAGATGATCCGCTTTCCGGGGTTCCGCCACGTCATGACAAACAACATGCGCTATGGCCTGGGCGAAATGGCCAACTCCCTCAGCCGCCGCCGCTATCTGGCGCTCTGCCAGCGCTATTGCCCGGAATTGGAACTGGCCGATCTGCAGCCGCATCCCGCCGGTATCCGCGCTCAGGCAGTCAGCCGCGACGGCCGTCTCCTGCATGATTTCCTGATCGAACGCACGGCGCGCACGGTGCATGTGCTCAACGCCCCTTCGCCCGCAGCCACGTCGGCCCTGCCGATCGGCAAGCATATCGCTGATATCGCCGAGACACATTTCGCCCGGTAGTTTTCCAAGCAAATGGGGCGGGCGGGTTTTTCGGCACTCATCGCATCGATGGCGATGATTCCCAATAAAGCGCGAGAGAGCTGTGATTGCTATTAAGACGGCATGGTAAAACTACCGCGTTCTCGCTCATGGCGCTGCGCGTGCGACAGCACCGGCGCGAGGGTGGACAGGTCGGTCCTCGTCGTCCAGGCCACTTTCGAGACTTTGCAGGATCGGGCAATGCGGGCGGTGGTCGCCGTTGCAGGTATTGACGAGCGTTGTCAGCGTATTGGCCATGTCCTGAAGGCCCTTGATCTTCTTATGGAGCTCGTCGATATGGCCCTGCGCCAGGCGTTTGACCTCGCTGCTCTGGCGGGCCTCGTCGCGCCAGAGGCCGAGGAGATCGCTGATCTCGGCCACCGAAAAACCGAGATCGCGCGCGCGGCGGATGAAGCGCAGCATATGGACATCGGTGCCGGAATAATCGCGGTAGCCGGATGACGTCCGGTCTGCCGCCGGAATGAGGCCGGTTTGCTCGTAGTAACGGATCATCTTGGCCGAAACGCCCGATGCCTTTGAGGCCTGTCCAATATTCATCAGTCTTCTCCGTACTAGAATGCTTCGGTGGTCTCTCAGTTTGTCAGCTTGAAACGGCGCAGGCGCAGCGCGTTGCCGAGCACGAACACGCTCGACAGCGCCATGGCGCCCGCGGCAAAGACCGGCGACAGCAAGATGCCATAGGCCGGATAGAGCAGGCCGGCGGCGACCGGTATCAGCGCCGTATTATAGGCAAACGCCCAGAACAGGTTCTGCCGGATATTGCCGATCGTCGCCTTCGACAAAGCGATGGCGTTCGGAACGCCCTGGAGGCTGCCCGACATCAGCACCACGTCAGCCGCCTCGATGGCGATGTCCGTTCCCGAGCCAATGGCAAGTCCCACATCCGCCTCGGCCAGCGCCGGGGCATCATTGATGCCGTCACCAACGAAGGCAATCTTGCCATAACTTGCCCTAAGACGGCGAACCGCATCGACCTTTCCGTCCGGCAATACCTCCGCCACCACCTCATCGATCCCAAGCCGGGAAGCGATAGCTTTGGCGGTACGGGCATTGTCGCCAGTAATCATCGCCACCTTGAGGCCGAGATCGTGCAGCGCCTTGATAGCCGCCGGCGTTGTCGCCTTGACCGGATCGGCCACGGCGATGATGGCTGCAAGCGTGCCGTCGATTGCGGCGTATAGCGGCGATTTGCCCTCATTGCCCAGGCGCCCGGCCACTTCGGAGAACACGTCCACATCATAGCCAAGCTCGGCCATGTAGCGATCCGCACCGATCTCGACGCGTTTGCCGCCGACACTGGCCTTGACACCAAAGCCCGTCACCGATTGAAAATCCGACACCGGCGGCAGCGGCATGCCTTGACTGGTGGCAGCATCGACGATCGCACCGGCAATAGGATGCTCTGACCTTGCCTCGACGGCGGCCACAAGACCGAGCACGGTTTGTTTGTCGAAGCCATCAGCCAGTTCCATGTCCGTCAGGGCCGGCTTGCCCTCGGTCAAAGTCCCCGTCTTGTCGAGCGCCACGACCTTGGCATCCTTCAGCAGCTGCAGCGCTTCTCCCTTGCGGAAGAGCACGCCAAGTTCGGCGCCACGCCCGGTGCCCACCATGATGGATGTCGGCGTCGCGAGACCCATGGCGCAGGGGCAAGCGATGATCAGGACGGCCACGGCATTGACGAGCGCAAAGGTGAGCGCGGGCGACGGGCCGAAGATCAGCCAGGCCGCAAAGGTCAGCGCCGCGACCGCAAAGACTGCCGGTACGAACCACATGGTGACCTTGTCGACCAGCGCCTGGATGGGCAGCTTGGAGCCTTGCGCTTCCTCGACCATGCGGATGATCTGCGACAGGACCGTCTTGCCGCCGACCGCCGTCGCGCGGAACACGAACGCGCCCTTCTGGTTGACCGTGCCACCGACAACTGCGCTGCCTGTGATTTTTGAAACCGGGACCGGCTCGCCCGTGATCATCGATTCATCGACATAGCTGGCGCCTTCAACGACCTCGCCATCTACGGCCAGCCGCTCGCCCGGACGAACCTCGACCAAATCACCGGCAACGACCGAGCCGATTGCCAGGTCGATCGTCTTGCCGTCTTTACGCACGCGCGCGGTCTTCGCCTGGAGACCGGCCAGCCGCTTGATCGCTTCCGATGTCCGGCCCTTGGCACGCGCCTCAAGCGGACGTCCGAGCAGAATGAGCGTCACGATGACAGCGGCTGCTTCATAATAGACATTGATCGTTCCCGGCGGCAGGAAGCCGGGGGCGAATGTTGCAACCAGTGAATATCCATAGGCAGCCAGCGAGCCGACAGCCACAAGCGAGTTCATATCGGGCGCCAGACGCCAGAGCGCCGGCAGCCCCTTGGCGTAAAAACGGATGCCCGGAACAAAAAGCACGAGCGTCGTCAGCGCGAACTGGACGTACCAGCTCGCCTGCATGCCGATCGTCGCGTCAATAAGGCCGTGCACGCCCGGAATGAGATGCGATCCCATCTCCAGTAGAAAGATGGGCGCGGTCAGCACCGCCGCGATGGTGAAATCCCGGGTGAGTTGACGGCGCTCGGCCTCTTTTCTTTCCGCGTGCCCGTTACCCTCGCTTTCGCCGCCTGCTGCCGCAGCGATCACTCTTGCCGCGTAACCGGCCTCGGCGATCGCCGCAATCATGGCTGCCTGATCGGCGGTTCCGTGGATCGTGGCGCGCTCCGTCGCCAGGTTGACGGCAGCCTGCGTCACGCCGGGCACCGTCTTCAACGCCCGCTCGACACGGCCGACGCAGGATGCGCAGGTCATGCCCTCGATCGACAGTTCCGTCAGAGCCGTGGAACCGGGAGATTGTTCAGGAACCGAATAGCCGGCATTTTCCACGGCCTCGACAAGCATTTCGTGCGCAACCGCTGATTTGGTCGTGATGGTCGCACGTTCCGTCGCCAGGTTCACCGAAACGGTGTCAACGCCCGCAACGTTATGGAGCGCTCTTTCGATACGGCCGACGCAAGACGCACAGCTCATCCCCTCGATGGGGAGCGACAGCGTTCCGGTCAGGTCTTTTGCGCGAACAGGGGCATTCATAGCCGCCTCCTTTTCATTCCGAATTCAGGTCCGGATAGAAGATGGGGCTTCCAACCATGGGAAGGTCAATAGCAGATTTAGTGTTTCATTGCCACTTGACCTTCCCATGGTTGGAAGCCCCATCTTCTGCAGCATAGCCAAATGAGGAAAATCCCAATGGAACTGACAATCGAAAACATGACCTGCGGCGGCTGCGCCAGATCTGTGACCAAGGCGATCCAATCCGTCGATCCGAATGCCGTGATAACGATCGATCTCAGTGCCCGCACGGTCAAGGTGGAAACGGCGGCGACGCCGTCGGCTCTTACGAAGGGTCTCGAAGACGCCGGCTATCCGGCAACCATGAGCCCGGCCGGAGCTTTGTTTTGAACACGCTCACGCCCATGTTTGCGAAACGCGGATTGAAGGCGGAGCCCGGCGCGTAACCCGTGTTTTCGTCAGATCAGACGGCGGCGGCGCAGAATGATCAGCGCTGCCGCCGTCATGATTGCAAGGGCATACCAGGTCGCCGCATAGACAAGGTGGCTGTTGCGGAATTGAACCACGGTCAGGCCGCCGATGGGAAGGCCGCCGGGATTGGGCGTGGCATCGGCATCGATGAAATAGGGTGCGGCCGGCGTAAGGCCCTTGGAGCGGGCGATGGCATCGACATCACGGGAGTACCAGCGGTCATTGGCCGGATCGTTCGAGCGCAGGAAGGCGCCGCCGGGTTCGCTGATGCGCAGCAGACCGGTGACGGTGACAGGCCCGGCAACGATTTCGCTTGCCGTGCGCGCAGCCGAGTTACGTTCCGCCGCTGGCAGAAACCCGCGATTGACCAGGACCACCGATGAATCCGACAGAAGCAGTGGCGTCAGCAGCCAGTAACCGGCGCCGCGTTCAGTGACCGCTTGAACGAGAACCGACTTGCCATGCTCGAAGGTGCCTGTCGCCGTGACATGGCGATACTCGTCCTTTTCGGCGCTGATCCCGCCCCACTCTCCCTGTGCGGGCGAGGGTACTGGACCTGCATGAACACGCGCGTCCACGCGGGCGATCAGGTCCAGCTTCCAGAGCAGCCGCTGGACCTGCCAGGTTCCCAGTGCGGCAAAGACGAGTGTCAGGACCAGCATGGCGCTGATGAAAACACGCCGGGCGCGGCGTGAATGTCCGGCTGCGTCCGCTGTCACGGGATGTTCAGCACTCACCTGGATCGACCGTCAGGGCATGTTCCGCATCATATCCGGCGACATCGGCATCATGTTCACATTGAGGTGGTGCATGACCCAGAGCGAGCCGGCGAGTGTGATGCCGACAATGACGAGGGTGAAGAGCAGCGCCATGACCGTCCAGCCGCCTTCCGAGCGCGGGCTCATATGCAGAAAGTAGACCATGTGGACGACGATCTGGACGACAGCGAATGCCATGACGAGAACCGCCGTCAGGAGCTTGCTGTCGAAAACGCCGGCCATGACGAGAATGAACGGAATGGCCGTCAGGATGACGGACAGCCCGAACCCGATCATGTAGCCCTTTAGCGAACCATGGCCGGCCTCATGACCATGCCCGTGATGGGCGTTGTCACCATCGTTATGAGCAGGGGCGTGCGGGTGTGAGCTCATCCGAGGACTCCGATCAGATAGACAAACGAGAAGACGCCGATCCAGATAACGTCGAGGAAGTGCCAGAACATCGAAAGACACATCAGCCGGCGGCGGTTTTCGGGGATCAGGCCGCGCTTGTGGACCTGGACCATCAGCGTGATCAGCCAGATGATGCCGAAGGTGACATGCAGGCCGTGGGTGCCGACCAGCGTGAAGAACGATGACAGGAACGCACTGCGCGTTGGCCCCGCACCCTCCAGAATCAGATGCGTGAACTCGTAGAGTTCAAGGCCCAGAAAGGCTGCACCGAACAGGCCGGTGACACCAAGCCAGAACAGCGTTTCGGCCTTGGCATTGCGCTCCATCTGCAGCATGGCAAAGCCATAGGTGATGGACGAGAACAAAAGCATCGCCGTGTTGATCGCCACCAGCGGCAGGTCGAACAGGTCGGCAGGCGAGGGGCCGGCCGCATAGTTGCGCCCGAGCACGCCATGGGTGGCAAACAGCACGGCAAAGATCAGGCAGTCGCTCATCAGGTAGAGCCAGAAGCCCAGATTGGTGCTGCCTTCCGGATGGTGGTCTTCCTTCAGGTAGAAGACCGGCTTGTCGCCCTCATGCAGTTGAATGTCTTTTGCCATGTCAGATCCGCTCCGCGAGCAGCTTGGTGCGCGCATCTTCCGTCGCGGAAACGGTTTCCGCCGGGATATAGAAGTCGCGGTTGTAATTGAACGTATGGGCGATTGCGACCGTGATAAGGCCGATGAAGGCGAGGATCGCCAGCCACCAGATGTACCAGATCATCGCAAAGGCAAACGCTATGCTCAGGACAGACAGGATGACGCCGGTGCCGGTGTTCTTCGGCATATGGATTTGACGGAAGCCGGTTACCGGGCGCTCATGCCCACGGTTCTTCATGTCATACCAGCCGTCATGATCATGCACCACCGGCGTGAAGGCGAAGTTGTATTCCGGCGGTGGCGAGGACGTCGACCATTCCAGCGTGCGCCCATCCCAGGGATCGCTGCCGCAAGCCAGCTGGTCGCGCCTGAGGTAGCTGACGACGAGCTGGACGATGAAGGAGGCAATTCCGAGCGCAATCAGGAAGGCGCCGAAGGCTGCAATGATGAACCAGATCTGCAGGGACGGGTCCTCGAACTGGGACACGCGCCGCGTCACGCCCATCAGGCCGAGCACATAGAGCGGCATGAAGGCGAAGAAGAAGCCGATCTGCCAGAACCAGAAGCTCATCTTGCCCCAGAATTCATCGAGCTTGTAGCCGAATGCCTTCGGCCACCAGTAGACGATGCCGGCCATCAGCCCGAACAGCACACCGCCGATGATGACGTTGTGGAAATGAGCAATGAGGAACAGCGAATTGTGCAGCACGAAGTCTGCCGGCGGAACGGCGAGCAGAACGCCGGTCATGCCACCGATGACGAAGGTGATCATGAAACCGATCGTCCAGTACATCGGCAGTTCGTAGCGGATACGGCCGCGATACATGGTGAAGAGCCAGTTGAACATCTTTGCCCCGGTCGGGATCGAGATGATCATCGTGGTGATCCCGAAGAAGGCGTTGACGGACGCTCCCGCACCCATCGTGAAGAAATGGTGCAGCCAGACGAGATAGGAAAGGATCATGATCACGCAGGTCGCGTAAACCATCGAGGCATAGCCGAACAGCCGCTTGCCGCTGAAGGTCGCAACCACTTCGGAAAAGATGCCAAAGGCCGGCAGGATGAGGATGTAGACTTCCGGATGGCCCCAGATCCAGATCAGGTTGACATACATCATTGGGTTGCCGCCGAGATCGTTGGTGAAGAAGTTGGTGCCGGCGTAGCGGTCAAGGGTCAAAAGTGCGAGCGTTGCGGTCAGAACCGGGAAGGTGGCAACGATCAGGATATTGGTGCAAAGCGATGTCCAGGTGAAGATCGGCATCTTCATGAATGTCATGCCTGGCGCGCGCATCTTGACGATGGTGGCGATCAGGTTGATGCCCGACAATGTCGTTCCGACACCTGCCACCTGCAGCCCCCAGATATAATAATCGACGCCAACGCCCGGACTGTAGTCCGAACCCGACAGTGGCGGATAGGCAAGCCAGCCGGTGCGGGCGAACTCGCCGACGAACAGCGACATCATGATGATGATCGCGCCGGCTGTCGTCATCCAGAACGAGAAATTGTTGAGGAACGGAAAGGATACGTCGCGTGCGCCGATCTGCAGCGGGACGACATAGTTCATGAAGCCCGTGACGAACGGCATCGCCACGAAGAAGATCATGATCACGCCATGGGCGGTGAAAATCTGGTCATAGTGATGGGCGTTGAGATAGCCCTCATTGCCGTTGAAGGCGATCGCCTGCTGGACACGCATCATGATCGCATCGGCAAAGCCGCGCAGCAGCATGATGATCGCCAGGATGATGTACATGACGCCGATCTTCTTGTGATCGACGCTGGTGAACCATTCGGTCCAGAGATAGCCCCAGAGCTTGAAGCGCGTTATCAATGCGAGGACGGCGAGGCCGCCCAGCGCCACGCCGATGAACGTCACGACGAGGATAGGCTCGTGATAAGGGATGGCTTCAAGCGTGAGCCGTCCGAAGATGAATTCCGTCAAAGTATTATAGCCGAACATGGTTTTGTCCAAAATGTCGCGGGCGCGGCCTTATGGCTGCGTCGTGCTGTTGGTGTTCAGTTGCGCCGGAGCGGGCCCGTTCTGATCATTTTCGGGCATGGGGTCGCCCCCGTGCATAGAATGGTCCATCGGCTGCTTCTCATCCACGCCTTCGGCGGGTTTTTCACTGCGTGCCGGATTGCCGGTCGCCGGAAATGTTGCGGCGGGAGCTTCTTCTGTGCCGTGCCGGCTGTCATATTCGAGGCGCCCGCGATTTTCAGCACTGTCCTTGCCCGAACCACCCATCATGTCGATATGCATCATTTCGCTCATGCACATCTTGCCGGGATGGGCGCACATGTTGAGGATGGAGGTGTAAAGGCCGTCATCGACGGTAGCGTAGTAGCGAACCGGCTCCTTGGTGCTTGGCTTCTCGAGCTTCAGGTAGGCGTCGCGGTTGAGGGCGGTGCCCTGTGCCTTGACCCGGGCGACCCACTGATCGAAGCCTTCCTGCGGCACGCCATGAAACTTGAAGCGCATATGGGAAAAACCGTCGCCGGAATAGTTGGCCGACAGACCATCATATTCGCCTTCCTTGTTGATCACGGCATGAAGGCGGGTCTGCATGCCCGGCATGGCGTAGATCATGCCCGCAAGAGCCGGCACGTAGAAGGAGTTCATGACAGACGAGGAGGTGATCTTGAAATTGATCGGCACATCGACGGGAGCCGCCATCTCGTTGACGGTGGCGATGCCGTAATCCGGATAGAAAAACAGCCATTTCCAGTCCAGCGCGACCACTTCGACGTTGATCGGCTTCACTTCGGCGGTCACTGCGCGTTGCGCGTCGATCCGGTCAAGCGGGCGATAGGGGTCGAGCTTGTGTGTACTGATCCAGGTCACCGCACCCAGCGCAATGATGATGATCAGCGGCGCAGACCAGATGACCACTTCCAGCGCGGTCGAATGATGCCATTCCGGGTCGTACTTGGCGTTGGTGTTGGAGACACGATAGCGCCAGGCGAAAAACACCGTCAGAAACAACACGGGCACGATGATCAACAGCATCAGCACCGTGGAAATGATGATGAGATCCCGCTGCTGCATGGCGATATCGCCGGATGGGGCCATGACAACCATGTTGCACCCGGCCAGCGCCAGGAGTGGCAACAGGGTGAGAAAGCGGCTGGCGGTTTTCCATTTGGACATAGCGGGCTCGAAGTTTGCGTTCCGTGTCTTCCGCACTAGCGAAGCATCCCTGCTACAGGAATGAGGTGGTTCGTCGCAGTGCAGCAATTTGTCGCGTTGCAAAAAGTTTGGCCTGGATCGAAGTCGAACGTCTGTCTGGGCTAAGGTATAGACGGTCTTTGGTTGAGGTCAAAGCTTCTGTGGCATTCGTGAACGGCACGTTCGTTTATAGGATGGACCACAGCGGTTTTGCACCATATTCTCAGTCAAAGCCCGGCCTGGGTTCACATTGTGATGAAATCGGAATCCTTCGGGGAGAGCAAGATTATGGGCGTAGTGGCAAATCCTTCGTCATCGGGACTTGAGCAGGACGCCCGGCGTATGCACGGCGACAAGCCGCTTTCGGCTGGCAGCATTGCGCTTGGCGTGATCATCGGCCGCATGTCGGAGTTTTTCGATTTCTTCGTCTATGGCCTCGCCTCAGTGCTCGTCTTTCCGCGGTTGATCTTCTCGTTCGCGCCCAATCCGGTGGCGGCAACGATGATGTCCTTTGCGGTTTTCTCACTGGCTTTCCTGGCTCGCCCCGTCGGATCCTTCGTGTTCATGTGGATCGACCGCAACTATGGACGCGGCACGAAGCTGACGATCGCGCTCTTCATCCTCGGTGGCTCCACTGCCTCCATCGCGTTCCTGCCAAGTTATGAGACCGTCGGCTACTGGTCGGTGGCGCTCCTGGCGCTGTTCCGGCTGGGCCAGGGCTTTGCGCTCGGCGGCGCCTGGGATGGCCTGGCCTCCCTACTCAATCTCAACGCACCGCCGCACCGCCGTGGCTGGTACGCGATGATCCCGCAGCTCGGGGCGCCCATCGGCTTTGCGCTGGCCAGCACCCTGTTCGGCTATTTCGTCGCCAATCTTTCCGATGCAGATTTTCTCTCCTGGGGATGGCGCTATCCATTCTTCGTGGCCTTCGCCATCAACGTCGTGGCGCTGTTTGCCCGGTTGCGCATCGTTGCCAGCCAGGAATTCGGCTCCGCACTGGAAAATAACGAGTTGCAGGCCCGCCCGGTCTTCGAAATGCTGAGCAAGCATTCCTCCGATGTGCTGCTCGGGGCCTTCGCGCCGCTGGCAAGCTTTGCCATGTTCCACCTCGTCACGATCTTTCCCTTAAGCTGGGTAACGCTGTTCGGCGGCCAGTCGGCGGCGCAGTTCCTGTGGGTGCAGGTGGCCGGCGCTGCCGTCGGCTTCATCGCCATCATCCTGTCCGGCCTCATTGCGGATCGTATCGGCCGTCGCAACCAGCTGATGATCGGCGCTGTCATCATCGCCATCTTCTCCTTCTCCGCTCCGTTTCTGCTCGATGCCGGACGGTCGGGCCAGGATGCTTTCATCATCATCGGCTTTGGCATTCTCGGCCTGTCCTTCGGCCAGGCATCGGGCGCCGTCTCCTCGCGCTTTGGTCAATATTACCGCTATACCGGCGCAGCCCTGACCTCGGACCTTGCCTGGCTGATCGGCGCCGGTTTTGCACCGCTGGTCGCGCTCGGCCTTGCCAGCAACTTCGGCATCATCTTCATCGGCGGCTACCTGATCTCCGGCGCAATCTGCACGATCGTCGCCTTGAGCGTCACCCGCGCGCTGGATTTGAGCGGCGAACCGGACGCCAAGACGGAAACGCCGTCGAAGGGCAAGTAAATGTCCGGGTGCGGCTGGTAGGACAGGCTTGGCGGATCGGTCTGACATCACTTCGACGCGAAAGAGTCATCCACTGCCGACTGCCCGCTGCGGCAGACCAGAAGATTTTGCGTTGCGTGTCACATGTCTACGGGAGCCAGGGTGCAAGTCGATGTGGACGCACATATGTCATATTTCTTGAGGCTATTCAGTATATTGATCGCCAAGGTTGTTGCAAAAATAGCGAAAACACAACAAAGGCTTGACGATTACATGTTGTGCGGAGATGTTGCGCGCAACAATCCAAGGCTGTTTAGGAAGAATAGGAACATATTGCGTGCCGTTTAAAACGACAAAAATTACCCCGGTTCTTTTGGCTGGCGGTTCGGGTTCGCGACTGTGGCCGGTGTCGCGCGATCAGCTCCCGAAGCAATTTCAGCCTCTGGTGGGTGATTTATCAACCTATCAGCAGACATTGAAGCGCGTCTCCGACCCTGCACTCTACGGGGCGCCGGTGGTGATAACCAACGAGGATTTTCGTTTCTTCGCACAGCATCAAGCGAAGGAAGTTGGCGTACCGTCTACGGTTGTGCTTGAGCCGGCCCGGCGCGACAGTGCCGCTGCGATGGCGGCGGCGGCTGTCCTTGCTGAACGGCGTTCTCCTGGTGGCCTTGTGCTTGCCCTGGCCGCGGACCATGTTGTCCTCGACGAGGGTTTGTTTTCTGACGCCGTAAAACTCGGATGCAAGGCGGCCCTCGAGGGGCATATTGTGGTCTTCGGGCTTACTCCAACCGAGCCTCGCACATCCTATGGCTATATCAATCCTGGCGCGCCGTTCAACGGCGAAGCGGATTTGCATTTGGTCGAAGGCTTCGTCGAGAAACCCAATGCCGAAACGGCGATCGGCTATCTGCAGAAGGGGTATCTGTGGAATTCGGGCAATTTTCTGTTCCGCTCGGACATGATGATCGCCGAACTGCAGGCTTATGCGCCAGACATTCTGGCCGCTGTTCAGTATTCAGTCGAACAGGCAGAAACCGACCTCGGCTTCCTTCGGCTTCATAAGGAAAGTTTCGAAGGTTCGCCGAAGGACTCGATCGACTACGCAGTTATCGAGAAGACCAAAAAAATCGCCGTCGTGCGCGGGCATTTCCGCTGGTCGGATATCGGCAGCTGGGATGCAATCTGGGAGGTTGCGCCGAAGAGTGAGAAAGACAATGCGATCGTCGGAGAAGGGCTGGCACTTGGATCGGAAGGTTGCCTGATCCACTCTACCGGTATGATGACGACGGTTGTAGGTGCTAAGGACCTGGTCGTGGTGGTGACGCAGGATGCCGTTCTTGTCGTGCCGAAAGCGCGGGCGCAGGAGGTCAAGGGACTTGTCGAATCACTGAAAAGTGGCGGCCACAGTGGGATAACCGAAACTCACAAACGCGGATACCGTCCATGGGGCTATGTCGAGGAGATGCTGACGGGTGACCGCTTCGCCGTGAAGCGCCTTGTCATCGATCCCGGTGCCCGCACCTCCCTGCAGAGCCATATGAACCGTGCAGAACATTGGGTCGTCGTCGGCGGCACCGCGACCGTCACGATTGACGACACCACCTCGATCCTGACTGAAAACGAATCGATCTATGTCCCGCTTGGAAAGGTGCATCGTATCGCCAATAAAGGACGTGTCGCTCTGGAGCTGATTGAAGTCAGAACAGGCGCCTATATCAAGGATGACGATGTTCTGCGTGTCGAAGACGATTACAGCCGTAAACTGAGCCTGTAACCGCTACCACATCGGCGTTTCGCGAAGCGACCTGCGCTTCGGTAGACTTAGCAATGCTGTTTGATGAATGCCGGGCACTCACAGGCCCGGCATTCAATGTTTAAAACCATATTCCCTGTACTTAACCTTCAGCGGCCCAAAACCGCCTCGATGGCACCGGCCGCAGCCTTGACCACGATATCTGCCTCATCCCGTGTCAGGCACAGCGGCGGTGCAAAGCCGAGGATATCGCCTTGGGGCATGGCGCGGCCGATGACGCCGCGTTCCAAAAGGGCGGCCGAGATCTGCGGGCCGATCTTGCGGGATGCATCGAAGAATGTGCGGTCATCCTTGTCCTCGACAAATTCCACCGCCGCCATCAAGCCATCGCCGCGCACCTCGCCGACATTCCTGTGGCCGGCGACAGCTTTTGCCAGTTCAGCCCGGAAATAGGCACCGGTCGAACCGGCATTGTCAACGAGGCCGAGTTCATCGACCAGTTCCAGATTGGCGACGCCGGCGGCAGCGCAGATCGGGTGGGCTGAATACGTCCAGCCGTGGCCGATCGCGCCCATTTTGTCGGAGCCTTCGACGAGCACCTGCCACATCCTGTCCGAGACGATCGAGCCGGAAAGTGGCGCATAGGCAGAGGTAAGGCCTTTGGCGATGGTGATGAGATCTGGCGTCATGCCGTAATGACCGGAGCCGAACATCGAGCCGAGACGGCCGAAACCGGTGACAACTTCGTCGGCGACCAGCAGGATATCGTATTTTTCGAGCACGGCCTGGATCTTCTGCCAGTAGCCGGCCGGCGGCGGCACGATGCCGCCGGTGCCGAGGATCGGCTCGCCGATGAAGGCCGCAATCGTCTCCGGGCCTTCCGCAAGGATCATCTCTTCCAGCTTGTCGGCGCAATGTTGCGAGAACTGTTCCTCGCTCATCGACCGGTCGGCCCGGCGGAAATAATAGGGCGCCTCCGTGTGGAGGATCGGCGCGCGCGGCAGGTCGAACAGATTGTGGAACAGGTCAAGACCGGTCAGGCTGCCCGTCATGACGCCGGAGCCGTGATAACCGCGCCAGCGGGAAATGATCTTCTTCTTTTCCGGGCGGCCGAGGATGTTGTTATAATACCAGATCAGCTTGATATTGGTCTCGTTGGCGTCGGAGCCCGACAGGCCGAAATAGACGCGGCTCATGCCGGCCGGTGCCCGGTCGATGATCATCTTCGAAAGCGTGATCGAAGCCTCGGTCCCATGCCCGACATAGGCGTGATAATAGGCAAGGTTCTTGGCCTGTTCGGCAATGGCATCGGAAATCTTCCGGCGGCCATAGCCGACATTGACGCAGTAGAGGCCGGCAAACGCATCCAGGCTTTTGCGGCCGTTGGTATCGGTGATGTAGACGCCTTCGCCGCCGGCAATGATGCGGGTGGGCGTCTCGCCGCGTGCATGCATGCCCATATGGGTGGACGGATGGAAGAAGTGGTCGCGGTCCCAGGCGGTCATTTCGTTGCTGTGGTCGGACATATGCCTATTCCTCGTGTCTATGTTCAATGGGTCGGTGGCGCCATCAGGCGGCGGTGTCGATGCAGAGATATTTGAGTTCGGTGAAAGCCTCGATGCCGTGCCGCGATCCTTCGCGGCCGAGACCGGATTGTTTCCAGCCGCCAAAGGGAATGGGGCCGCCGGTGATCTTGACCCGGTTGATCGCCACCATGCCGTAGTCCAGGGCCCGGCCGAGCCGCATCTGCCGAGCGCCGTTTTCGGTGACGGCATAGGCAACGAGGCCGTATTCGGTGTCGTTGGCGCGGGCGATCACCTCGTCCTCGGTGTCGAAAACGGCAATGGCAGCGACTGGCCCGAAGGTTTCTTCCGACATGATCAGAGCATCGCTGGGCACGCCGGTGAGCAGCGTCGGGGTGTAGAACAAGGGTCCAGCCGGGTGACGTGTGCCGCCGGTCAGGCACTGCGCGCCGCGCTTGATGGCATCGGTCACATGCTCATGCACCTTTGTCACCGCCCGCTCATGCATCAAAGGGCCGATATCGACGCCGGGTTCCAGGCCGTCCCCCACCTTCAGCATTTCTATGCGTGCCTTGAAAGCCGCGTTGAAGGCGTCGAGGATGGGGCGCTGCACAAAGATGCGATTGGCGGCGAGGCAATCCTGGCCCGATGTCGCGAACTTTGCATTGATGGCGATATCGACCGCCTTGTCCACATCCGCATCGTCAAAGACGATCAGCGGCGCGTGGCCGCCCAGTTCCATCACCAGCCGTTTTAGGGTCGGCGCGCATTGCCCAGCGATGAGCTTTCCGATTTCGGTGGAGCCGGTAAAGCTCAGCGCCCGGACCCGGCTGTCTTCGCACAGGCGGCCGACAATGGTGGCAGCGTCGCCGGTCACGACGTTGAAAACGCCCGCCGGAATGCCGGCCCTCTCCCCAAGCTCTGCCAGTGCCAGTGCGGAAAGAGGAGTTTCAGAAGACGGGTGGGCAACGACCGTGCAGCCTGCAGCCAATGCTGCAGCCGCCTTGCGGGTGATCATGGCGGACGGAAAATTCCAGGGCGTGACGATGCCGACGACACCCAGCGCCTCACGGCGCACGATCATTTCGGCGTCCGGCAGGTGGCTGGTGACGCTCTCTGCATTCAGCCTTTTGCCTTCCTCCGCGTACCATTCGATGAAGGACGCGGCATAATCGATTTCGCCCTTCGATTCCGCCAGCGGCTTTCCCTGCTCCAGCGTCATGATCAGAGCCAGATCATCCTTGGCGGCGAGCATCAGTTCATACCAGCGGCGCAGGATTTTGGCGCGCTCCTGCGGTAAAAGCGATCGCCATTTTGGAAAGGCGCGTGCGGCGGCATCGATGGCCTGCGACGTTTCAGTCGCATCCAGCTGCGAAACCCAGGCGAGAGGTACCGATGTGGCGGGATCGCGCACTTCGAACGTGTTGTTCGCCGCGTTGGCGACCCAGCGGCCGCCGATATAAGCGAGCGATTTCAACAGATGTTTGTCATTCAGCCGCGCAAGAGCGTCGTGACAGGCGGGTCGGGCGAAAACAGCGTTCATCTGCGGCTCCTCATGCGTCGATTGCCACGCAGTCTGACAGCTTTGGGGGGAGAGATGGTCTGTTGGCAGCAAGGACAGAAGAGGATCTGTCCAAATGACGGGGGGCTTGCAGAGGAATTGTCTAGCTGTCCGCTATGCTCTCCTGCGACAGGAGAACAGAAACAGGCAACACGGTTTCCTCTTTCACCGTCTTCGTCACGATATATGTAAAATATCGGGCGATGCCGATTTCGCGGTCAAGCAGGTCATCGACCAGCCGCTGATAGGCGTCGATATTCGACGCCATGATTTTCACGATGTAATCGACCCCACCGCCGACCGACCAGCAGGCGACAATTTCAGGAATGGCCGTCACTGCCCGCTCGAAACGGTCGAAATCCACCTGGCGGTGATTGCCGAGCGTGACCTCCATCATCACGCTCGCAACAGGCGCAACGCGGCGCACAGCGACACGCGCGTGGTAGCCCGAGACGATCCCGGCTTTTTCGAGCTTGCGCAGCCGCATCCAGCAGGGCGTCGGCGACAGGCCGACCTCTTCAGCCAGCGCCAGCTTGGTGATGCGCCCATCCCGTTGGACGGCCTCTAAAATCCGCAGGTCGATGGCGTCAAGTTTCATTCGAACGGGTATCCCGGCGTGGTTATCATGGCAAAGCCTATGAAATCCGGATGCAGAATGCAATTTTTGGATTGTCAATTGACCTGAATTTTATCAATGTCAAATCATGACAAATTGGCGTCCCGATCCGCAGCAGCTCCGCCGGCCGGCCTATCTCTCGCTTGCCGAGCAGATTGCCAATGCCATTCATGACGGCAAGCTGGTGAATGGCGAGCGATTGCCGACGCACAGAAAGCTGGCGGAAGATCTGACGCTGTCGATCCAGACGGTCAGCCGCGCCTATGACGAACTCATCCGCCGCGGCATGATCGCCGGGGAGATCGGACGCGGCAGCTTCGTCCAGACCCAGCCGAAAGAGCCAGAGCCGCCCTATCTGCCGGAACGGCTGGGCGAACTCATCGACCTGTCGATCCTGAAACCGGTCTGCGAGCAAATCCATCTTGAGCGGATGCGCGAAGCCTTTGGCTGGCTGGCGGAAAACTTGCCGTCGAGTTCGGCGCTGTCGTTCCGGCCGAATATGGTGTTTCCACGCCATCGGGCGGTGGCGGCTGAATGGCTGGCGCAATGCGGGCTGGAGGTTTCGCCGCTCAACGTCAATCTGACCAATGGTGCCACGTCCGGCATGACCGTCGCCCTGATGAGCGTTGCACCGCCAGGATCGACGGTTGCGACCGAGGCAATCAGCCACCACACGCTGGTGCCGCTCTCGACCTATCTGGGCATTCACCTGGAAGGTCTGGCGATCGATGACGATGGCATGATCCCGGAAGCTCTGGACGAGGCGTGCCGGAAAGGCCCCATCCGCGCCGTTTTCCTGCAGCCTTCGGTGGTCAATCCGACGGCGACGCTGATGAGCATTGAGAGGCGCCAAGCGCTGGCGGCCGTTGCGGCCCGGCATGACATTGCCATCATCGAGAACGATATCCTCGGCCCCCTGGTCGAAAATCGGCCGCCGCCGCTGCAAACCTTTGCGCCCGAGCGCACGCTTTACGTCACGAGTTTCACCAAGATCACCGTGCCGGGCCTGCGCATCGGGTATCTCGTTGCGCCAGACCGCTATGTCGCCGCAGTCGCCAACCGGCACCTCGTCTCCAACTGGATGGCAACGCCGGCGATTGCCGAGATCGCCACGCGCTGGGTCAGCAACGGCACGGCGATGGAATTGGTGAACTGGCAGCGCCGGGCGCTGGCGCGGCGTCACGAGATTGCGACCGAGGCCTTGGGGGCACTCTTCTACCATTCCCACCCGCAAAGCCTGCATATCTGGCTGCCGCTGACCTGCCAGCACACCGAAGAGGGGTTCGTGGCGCAGGCGCGTCTGCGCGGGGTGGCGATCGCTCCGGGCGCATCCTTCCAGACGGCCGACCATGGCCGTGCACCCGCCGTGCGCATTTCGCTCGGCTCGACAACCGAGGCCGAGTTGCGCACGGGGCTTGGCATCGTTGCGTCGCTGGCGCATGGAAATCCGGAAGCTCTGCTGCTTGCGATCTGATAGTTGCGCCTGTCAAATGGGCAGGCAAAGAATAATTGTCATGAGATTATTTTGACAATTGACATGATTTGATAGGCTCGTCATCGTTAGGCATCGCTCGTCTCAACAGGAAGAGATCTGCATGCCTTCGCCCATGATCCGCATCGACAACATCACCAAGACCTACGGGCCGCTGACCGTGCTTGACGGTCTGTCGATGGATGTCATGCCCGGCGAGAAGCTGGCATTGATCGGCCCGTCCGGTTCGGGAAAGACCACCATCCTGCGCATCCTCATGACGCTGGAAAAAATCAACGGCGGCCATATCGAGGTCGATGGCGATCAGCTTTATCATATGCGCAAAGCCGGCAGTCTTACGGATGCCGATGAAAAGCACCTGCAGAAGATGCGCGAAAAGATCGGCATGGTCTTCCAGCACTTCAACCTGTTTCCGCATAAATGCGTGCTCGACAATATCACCCTGGCGCCGATGCTGACCAAGGGCGTGCCAAGGGCTGCTGCCGAGGCGCGGGCGATGGAGCTTCTCGACATGGTGGGCATGGCCGACAAGGCAAAGAGCATGCCCGCGCAATTGTCCGGCGGACAGAAGCAGCGTGTTGCCATCGCCCGTGCCTTGGCGCTTTCGCCGAAGATCATGCTGTTTGACGAGGTGACCTCGGCGCTTGATCCGGAATTGGTCGAGGAAGTGTTGAATGTCATGAGGAGGCTCGCGGTCGAGACCGATATGACCATGCTGCTCGTCACCCACGAAATGGGCTTTGCCCATGATTTCGCCGATCGCGTCCTGTTTTTCGACAAGGGAAAGATCGTCGAGGAAGGCAAGCCGGACGACATATTCCGTAATCCCAGGCAGGAGCGCACGCAAAGCTTCCTGCGCAAGATCATCGCGGCGGGGCACCGCGTCTGACCGCTGCGGCGATCAGACAATGCCTCCGATAAAAATGGAAAAATCCAGAGGAGTTGGAACAATGAGAGCGACGTATTTCATGACGATGGCAGCCGGCGCCACGGCGTTGATGGCTGGTCTTGCTACAGTCCCGGCACATGCCGACGATGCCAAGCTGGAGGCGCTGAAGGCACAGGGCTTTGCCCGCATCGCCATTGCCAACGAGCCGCCTTTCACGGCTGTCGGCGCCGACGGCAAGGTGTCAGGGGCTGCCCCCGATGTGGCCCGCGAAGTCTTCAAGCGCCTCGGCGTGCCGGATGTCGTCGCCTCGATTTCGGAATATGGCGCGATGATCCCCGGTCTTCAGGCCGGCCGCCACGATGCCGTCACCGCCGGTCTGTTCATGAAGCCGGAGCGCTGCGCAGCCGTTGCCTATTCCGAGCCGGTTCTGTGCGATGCGGAAGCGATGCTGGTGAAAAAGGGCAATCCCAAAGCCTTCAAGAGCTATGCGGATGTTGCCAAGGACCAATCCGCCACGATCGGCGCGCCAGGCGGCGGCACGGAAGAAAAGCTGGCGCTGGAAGCCGGCGTGCCGCGCGACCGCGTCATCGTCGTGCCCGACGGCCAGAGCGGCCTGAAAATGCTGCAGGACGGCCGCATCGACGCCTATTCGCTGCCGGTCCTGTCGATCAACGATCTTGTCAAGAAGGCCAACGATCCGAACCTCGAGGTCATCGCGCCGGTCCAGGGTGCGCCGGTCTATTGCGATGGCGCCGCCTTCAAGAAGGGCGACGAGGCACTGCGCGACGCCTTCGACGTCGAGCTGGCAAAGCTGAAGGAATCCGGCGAGTTCGCCAAGCTCATCGAGCCCTATGGTTTCTCGGCTGCGGCGGCGATGTCGACGACGCGTGAAAAGCTCTGCGCGGCTGCGCAGTAATCGCTGAGGGGAGGATGGCATGCGCCGTTCTCCCCCCAAACGAGACAATTGGTGACGATATGTGACGACGGGTGCGCATCCCGCTCCGTCACAAAGACAGGTCATGCGGCATTCCCAGAAGCCGTGGCAACTGCAGAGAAGGCAAGATGATCGACTGGTCCGGCTACATTGGACTGATATTGCAAGGCGCGCTGGTGACCATCGAATTGACGGTCATGGGCTCCGCGCTGGCGCTGGTCATGGCGTTTGCCGCAGGGCTTGGCCGGCTGTCACGTTTTGCCGGCGTGCGCGCGCTCGCCACTGTCTATATCGAGTTCTTTCGCGGAACCTCGATCTTCGTGCAGCTGTTCTGGGCCTATTTCGTGCTGCCATTTGCCGGCATCACGCTGACGCCCTTGCAGGCGGGTGTTCTGGCTCTGGGGCTGAATGTCGGCGCCTATGGTGCAGAGGTTGTGCGCGGGGCCGTGCGGGCCATCGGCCGCGAACAGCACGAGGCCTGCGTTGCTCTCAACCTTGGCCGCTATCACCGGATGCGGCATATCATTTTACCCCAGGCATTGCCGCTGATGCTGCCAACCTTCGGCAACAATGCCATCGAGCTATTGAAGGGCACCGCCGTCGTCTCGTTGATCTCGCTGACGGACATGACGTTTCAGGCGCAGGTGGTCAGGGCGCAGACCGGCAGCACGCTGATCCCGTTCGCGACCATTCTGATCCTCTATTTCGCCATGGCCATGGCCATTTCCGCCGGCATCCGCTGGTTGGAGCGCCGCGCGTCGCGTGGTCTTGACGGGGTGAGGGTCTGATCATGGAATGGGATTGGGCATTCGTTTGGCAGATCATGCCGACCCTTCTCGAAGGGCTGAAGATCACCATCCTTGCGACCGTGCTGGGCGCGATCGTCGCCGCTGTCGTTGGCCTGGTGCTGGCGATTGCCAGACGCTCGCCCAATCGTCTTATCTCGCGGCCGGTTGGCCTTCTGGCGGATTTCATTCGCGGGACGCCGCTTCTGGTGCAGCTCTATTTCATTTTCTACGTGCTGCCGGATATCGGCATCCGCCTGTCGCCGCTGACTGCCGGTGTCATTGGTCTTGGCATCCACTACGGCACCTATGCGGCCGAGGTTTACCGGGCGGGCATCGACAATGTGCCGCGCGGCCAGTGGGAGGCAGCGCGCGCCACCAATCTCAGCATCCGGCAGACATGGGTTCATGTCGTGCTGCCGCAGGCGATCCCGCCGATGATCCCGGCGCTCGCCAATTATTTCATCGCCATGTTCAAGGAGACGCCGCTGCTCTCGGCCATCACCGTGCTGGAACTGATGAACCAGGCAAAGAGCGTCGCCAATAGCAGCTATCGCTATATCGAGCCGATCACCATGGTCGGCGTGTTCTTCCTCGTCATCAGCCTGATCTCGGTGGTCGCGCTGCGTTTCCTGGAAGAGCGGTTTGCCCGGGTGGATGAACGATGAGCAAGACGGAGATCAAAATCCAAACGGCAAGCCGGGCGCCCCGCCTGGACGATCGCCAGCTGCCGAAACGCATCGGCCTGATCATCCTGGCGACGGACCATACGACCGAGGTCGATTTCCAGCGTATGGTCGCCAGCAACCGGATTGGCGTCTATGTCACCCGCATTCCCTATGCCAATCCGGTGACGCCGGAAAACCTGATGAAGATGCAGCCGTTGCTGAGCGCCGGCGCGGCCCTGATCCTGCCCGGCGAGACGCTCGACGTGGTCATGTATTCCTGCACGTCTGCTTCCGTCGTTATCGGCGATGCGCAGATCGAGGCTGCTGTGCAGTCTGCAAAGCCCGGTGTTCCCGTCGTCACGCCGACGGCTGCGGCTGTCAGTGGACTGAAGGCTCTCGGCGCAAAACGGATTTCGGTACTGACACCCTATACCGCCGAAACCAGCGCGCCGATGGCGGCTTACTTCGCCGATCTTGGTTTTGAGATCGACCGCTTCACTTGCCTTGGGCTTTCCGATGACCGGGACATGGCGCGCATCCCGCATGACGAGATCGCCGCCTTTGCCGCAGAAGCCATGGCACCGGAATCCGATGCGCTCTTTATCTCCTGTACCGCCGTTCGTGCGGCAGAGGCCGTGCCCCGGATCGAAAAAGCCCTTGGAAAGCCGGTGGTCAGCAGCAATCTGGCAACAGCCTGGGCATGCCTGCGGCTCTGCGGCGACACGGACGCGGGCCCCGAGCTTGGGCTTCTCATGAACAAGCCCTATGCGGAAGGCTGACGGCATGCAGCAACCCTTCATTTCACTGGATGATATCCGTGCCGCCGCCGCCCGCATTTGCGGCCAAATCCTGCACACGCCGATGGCGCAATCCGCTTCCCTTGGCGAGCTGGCAGGCGTTCCCGTCCATCTCAAGCTCGAGCATCAGCAGATTACCGGCAGCTTCAAACTGCGCGGTGCCAGCAATGCGATCCTGTCGCTGACACCGGCTGAGCGAGCATCGGGCGTCGTCGCAGCCTCCACCGGCAATCACGGCCGGGCACTGGCGCATGCGGCAAAGATGCAGGGTGCGGTCGCAACGATCTGCATGTCGCGCCTGGTGCCGGAGAACAAGATTTCGGAAATCCGCAGGCTCGGAGCGGATGTCCGCATCGTCGGCAATTCGCAGGACGAAGCGCAGGATGAGGTCGATCGGCTGGTTGCGGACAAGGGCATGATCATGGTGCCGCCCTTCGATCATTCTTCGGTCATCGCCGGGCAGGGAACGCTGGGGCTTGAGATCATGGAACAGGTGCCCGAGGCGGACACGGTTCTCGTGCCGTTATCGGGAGGCGGTCTCGCCGCCGGCGTAGCTGCGGCGGTGAAGGGCCTGCGCCCAAAGACAAGAGTCATCGGGCTCACCATGGAGCGCGGGGCTGCGATGAAGGCAAGCCTTGATGCCGGGCATCCGGTTCAGGTCGAGGAACTGCCGAGCCTGGCGGATTCGCTGGGTGGCGGTATCGGACTTCACAATGCGCTGACCTTTGCCATGTGCCGCGACCTGCTGGACGACGTTATCCTCCTCACCGAGGACGAGATCGCCGCCGGTTTACGCCACGCCTATGCCGCCGAACGCGAGATCCTGGAAGGCGCCGGCGCGGTCGGCATCGCCGCACTTCTGTCTGGACGGGTGACATCGGCCGGCGCGATCGTCGCCATCCTGTCCGGCCGGAATATCGATATGGGACTGCATCGCCGCATCATCAGCGGCGCATCTTTCTTGCCTGCGGAGGTTGCCGCATGAGCCGGATGATCATTCTGACGGAAGCGGATCTGCGATCCGTCGTGACACTGGATATGGATGCCATAACCTGCGTGGAAGATGCCTTCCGGGCGCTTGCGACCAAGGATGTGGCGATGCCGCCGATCCTTAGGCTCGACATTCCCGAGCATCGCGGCGAAGTGGATGTGAAGACCGCCTATGTGCCCGGCCTTGATGGCTTTGCCATCAAGATCAGCCCCGGCTTCTTCAACAATCCGTCGATCGGCCTTCCCAGCACCAATGGCATGATGGTCCTTCTTTCGGCAAAAACAGGCCTCGTGCAGGCGCTGCTGCTCGACAATGGATATCTGACCGATGTGCGCACTGCCGCAGCCGGCGCCGTCGCGGCCAAATACTTGTCGAGGCCGGACGCGCAGGTTGCCGCGATCTTCGGTGCCGGCGTGCAGGCCCGGCTGCAATTGCAGGCGCTGACCTTGGTGCGGCCGATCCGGGAAGCCCGGATCTGGGCGCGCGACCGGGCGAAGGCCGAAACAACGGCTGCCGACCTGACCGGCGCGCTGGGCATCAGGGTTGTCGCAATGGCCGATCCGCATCAGGCCATGTCCGGAGCCGATATTGCCGTCACCACGACACCGTCTGAAACGCCGATCCTGAAAGCCGGATGGCTGGAAGCCGGCCAGCACATCACGGCAATGGGATCGGATGCCGAACACAAGAACGAGATCGACCCGGCGGCCATTGCCGCATCCGGTCTCTATGTTGCCGATCGTCTCACGCAGACCCGGCTGCTCGGTGAATTGCACCATGCCATCAAAACCGGTGTTGTCCCGGCGGCTGCGGATTTTCCCGAGCTTGGGCAGATCATCGCCGGCCTCAAGCCGGGACGCACCGCAACCAGCCAAGTCACCATCGCCGATCTCACCGGGACCGGCATTCAGGACACGGCCATCGCAACACTCGCCTTCGCTCGTGCCGGCCTTGCCGGCGCGGGCACGCCATTTGAAAGTTGAGACCGGCAAAGACCGGAGAATGTGGGAGAAACATGACCCAACCGAACCTCAAATTTTCCCTTGGGGAATATGAAACGCGGCTCGCCAAGACGCGCAAGGCCATGGAGGCCAAGGGCATCGACCTTTTGATCTGCAGCGACCCCTCCAATATGGCATGGCTGACCGGTTATGACGGCTGGTCGTTCTATGTGCATCAGGCGGTCATCGTTCCTCCGGACGGAGAGCCGGTCTGGTACGGCCGCGGGCAGGACGCCAATGGCGCCAAGCTGACGGCCTATCTGAAGCATGAGAATATCATCGGTTATCCCGACCACTATGTGCAATCGACCGAACGCCATCCGATGGATTATCTGTCGGCCAAGCTGACCGAGCGCGGCTATGAGCGGCTGACCATCGGCGTCGAGATGGACAATTACTGGTTTTCGGCGGCCGCCTTCGCCGCCCTGGTCAAGCATCTGCCAAACGCCCGCTTCGTCGATGCAACGGCACTTGTGAATTGGCAGCGCGCCGTGAAGAGCGAGACCGAGATCAAATATATGCGCAATGCCGCCCGCATCGTGGAAGGCATGCACCAGCGCATCTTCGACAAGATCGAGATCGGCATGCGCAAATGCGATCTGGTCGCTGAAATCTACGATGCCGGAACGCGCGGCGTCGATGGTATCGGCGGCGACTATCCCGCAATCGTGCCGCTTCTGCCATCCGGCGTCGATGCGTCTGCGCCCCATCTCACCTGGGATGACAAACCGATGAAGCGCGGCGAGGGCACCTTCTTCGAGATCGCCGGCTGCTACAACCGTTACCATGTGCCGTTGTCGCGGACCGTCTTTCTCGGCAAACCGACGCAGGACTTTCTCGATGCGGAAAAGGCAACGCTCGAAGGCATGGAGGCCGGACTTGCAGCCGCAAAGCCTGGCAATACCTGCGAGGACATCGCCAATGGCTTCTTCGCAGTCCTGAAGAAATACGGCATCGTCAAGGACAACCGCACCGGCTACGGCATCGGTATTTCCTATCCGCCGGATTGGGGCGAGCGCACCATGAGCCTGCGTCCCGGCGACCGCACCGAGCTGAAACCGGGCATGACCTTTCATTTCATGACAGGGCTGTGGCTGGAAACGATGGGGCTCGAGATCACCGAGAGCATCCTGATCACGGACACCGGCGTCGAATGCCTTGCCAACGTTCCGCGCAAGCTGTTCGTCAAGGATTGAGTGGTCATGAACGATACCGGACTGCGCCCATCCCCCATCACGCCGACGGTCGATTTTTCGGCCGTTGGCGTCCAGCATGGTTTCCTGCGTCTCCCCTATAGCCGCGACGATTCGGCCTGGGGTTCGGTGATGATCCCGGTCACGGTCATCAAGAACGGGGAGGGGCCGACGGCCCTTCTCACCGGCGGCAATCATGGCGACGAATATGAGGGCCCGATTGCCCTGTTTGATCTTGCGCAGACATTGCAGGCGCAGGATGTGCAGGGACGCGTCATCATTGTTCCGGCGATGAACTATCCCGCGTTCCTGGCAGGCACGCGGACATCGCCGATCGACAAGGGCAATCTCAACCGGAGCTTTCCCGGCAGGCCCGATGGTACCGTGACCCAGAAGATCGCCGATTATTTCCAGCGCGAACTTCTGCCCCTTGCCGATATCGTGCTGGATTTCCACTCCGGCGGCAGGACGCTGGACTTTCTGCCGTTCTGTGCCGCGCATGTCCTGTCCGACAAGAAGCAGGAGGCGCGCTCCTTCGAACTCGTCGAGGCGTTTTCCGCACCCTATTCCATGCGGATGCTGGAGATCGATGCCGTCGGGATGTACGACACCGCAGCGGAAGAGATGGGCAAGATCTTCATCACCACCGAATTGGGTGGCGGCGGCACCGCAACGGCCAAAAGTGCAGGGATTGCCAAGCGCGGCGTCCGCAACGTTTTGGCAAAGGCAGGCATCCTGAAAGTTTCAGCCGAGGTGGCGCCGACCCAGTGGCTCGACATGCCGGATGGCGACTGCTTCTGTTTTGCCGAAGACGCCGGTCTTGTCGAGCCATGTTTTGATCTGGGCGATGCCGTCAAAAAAGGCGAGGCCGTCGCGCTCATCCATGCTGTCGGGCGCACCGGCCAGCGGCCGGTGGAAATCCGTGCCAAGATGGACGGCCTCCTTTGCGCACGCCATTTTCCCGGCCTCGTCAAGCCCGGCGACTGCGTCGCGGTCTTTGCGGTGACTGTCTGAGGCGGCTTTGTCGCCGCCCTGGCCAACTTCCCGCTGTGACGTGCCGATTTAACCTTCGCCGACGGTGATCCAGCTCTTTTCATCAAACGACCGTGCCATGGCATGCACGGTCTGCTCGATGCGCAGGCCCTGCTTGAAGTCGATCGCCGAAAAGGGTTCGCCCGCGATGGCGCGAATCAGTTCGTGGCATTCGATGATTTTCAAGTCGTTGAAGCCGAGGCCATGCCCCGGTGCAGGAATGAACTGGCCGTAGGGTGCATGGACAGGTGCCGTCAGGATGCGCTGAAAACCCTGTTGCGTGGCATTGCCGCCGGACTGGTAGAGTTCGAACTCGTTCATGCGTTCCTGGTCGTAAAGGATCGAGCCCTTGGACCCGAAGATCTGTAGCGCGATGCGGCCTTTCCGGCCCCAGGCGGCGCGGTTTGCCATGAGCACGGCCGAAATGCCGTGGTCGAGCCGCATCAGGATGCTGGCACCATCATGGTTTTCCACCGCGCGGCGGCCACCATCCGGCAAGGGGCGGTCGGCATAGGGTTTTGCCATGTCGGTCACGACGGAGCGGACATGGCCGAAGAGATACCAGATCAATGACAGCGGATGCACCGCGAAATCATCCAGTGCGCCATAGCCTGCCGAACGCTCGCTCTTCCAGTAAAAGGCCGCCTCGGGATCGGCCATGAAATCCTCGTCCATCTCGGCGCGGACATGGTTGACGGTGCCGATCGCGCCGTTATCGATCAGCGTCTTCATCTGGCGCAGGATCGGGTTCTGAATATAGTTGTAGCCCATGATGGCAATTCTGCCGGAAGCTTCAACTGCTCTGAGCATGCGCTCAGCATCGGCAAAGCCCGGCGACATCGGCTTTTCGCACCAGACATGTTTGCCGGCTTCAAGGGCTGCAATGGCCATTTCAGCGTGAAACTGGTTGGGCGTGGTGACGGAGACGACATCGACCTCCGGATCGTCGATTAGGCGGCGCCAGTCTGCCGTTGCCTTTTCAAAGCCGAACTCATCGGCGCGCACGCTTGCAAGTTCCGCATTGGCTTCCGCCAGATGAACCAGGCGCGGGCGGGCCACGTCGCCGAAGACGGTTTTGACCGCATTCCAGGCCAGCGCGTGGCACTTGCCCATATATCCCGTACCGATCAAGCCGACGCCCAATGGTTTCATGTCGATTATCCTTACCGATTATCCTGCAGCCCGTCAGACCGTCTTGCGCTTTTTCTGTCTGTAGACATCGACGACGACAGCAGCGACGATAATCATGCCTTTGACGATTTCCTGGTAATAGGCATCCACCCGCAGGAAGGTAAATCCGGAGGTCATCACGCCAAGGATGACCGTGCCGATAACCGTCCCGGTGATGCGGCCGACGCCGCCGGCAAGCGACGTGCCGCCGATCACGGTGGCTGCGATCGCGTCCAATTCGTACATGACGCCCATGCCGGCCTGTGCGGTCTGGGCACGCGCCGCAGTGACGACGCCGGCAAGGCCCGCAAGCATGCCGGCAATTGCATAGACCTTGATCAGATGCGCCTCGACATTGATGCCGGAAACACGGGCAGCCTGGACATTGGCGCCGATTGCATAGGTGAATTTGCCGTAGCGGGTGTAGCGCAAGGCAATATGGAAGATGAGGGCGACGACGAGGAAGACGATGACCGGCCAGATGCCCGTGCCGATGAAGTTGAACTGGTCCGTCAGACCGGAAACCGGCTGGCCCTTGGTGTACCATTTCGAGAGGCCGCGCGCAGAAACCATCATGCCCAGCGTCGCGATGAAGGGGGGTATCTTCGTCTTGGCGATCAGCCAGCCGTTGATCAACCCGGCAAGCAGGCCGACACAGAGCCCCAGGCCGATCGGCACGATGGCCGGCAGGTCGGTCAGGGCCGGATAAAGCGCACGCGGCCAGGTCGAAGCCTGGGCGACGCTTGCGGCAATCATTGCCGTGACGCCGACAACGGAGCCGGAGGAAAGATCGATGCCACCGGTGATGATCACCTGCGTGACGCCAACGGCGATGATGCCGATGACGGCCACCTGCAGGATCATGATCGTCAGCCGCTGGGTGTTCATCAGGAAGCTCTGGCCGATGAAGATCCAGCCAAGCACCTCGTAAACCAGCGCGATGCCGATCAGCACCAGGAAGATGTTGAATTCCGGCGGGATGCGCCGCTTGCTGGCCGGCGACGATGCCGTTGCGGCCGAGGCTTCAATCTTGGTGCTCATGTCTGTCCTCCCTGATGGTATTTCTAAAAGCGCGCCATCACTGCGCTGCAAGTTCCATGACCTTGACCTGGGTCGCTTCCGCCCGGTCAAGGAAGCCTGTGACCCGGCCCTCATGCATCACCATGACGCGGTCGCTCATGCCGAGAACCTCCGGCATTTCCGAGGAGATCATGATGACGGCAACGCCGTCGCGGGCGAGTTCCGTCACCAGCCGGTGAATTTCCGCCTTGGCGCCGACATCGATGCCGCGCGTCGGCTCGTCCAGAATGAGGATGCGCGGATTGGTCAAAAGCCAACGGCCGATCAATGCCTTCTGCTGGTTGCCGCCCGAGAGGTTCTCGATGCGCTCCTGCAGGTTCGGGGTCTTGACCCGCAGCTTGCGCGCCATCTCCTCGCATTGTGCCGACACGGCCTTCTGATCGACAAAGCCCATCTTGACGAACTTGTCCTGCAACACGGCGATCTGCATGTTTTCCAGCACATCGAGGATCAGCAGACAGCCGGTATCCTTGCGGTCTTCAGTGAGGAAGGCCATGCGGTTGCGGATCGCTTCCGTCGGCGAACCGATCTTTACCGGCTTGCCGTTGATCTCGATCGATCCCCAGCTTGCCGGCGTCACGCCGAACAATGTTTCCGCCACATTCGAGCGGCCGGAACCCACAAGACCGGCAACGCCCAGGATTTCGCCGGCGCGCACGTCGAAGGATACGTCGTGGAAGACGTCTTTCAGGCAGAGGTCTTTCACCGACAGCACGACATCGCCGATCGGCACCTCTTCCTTGGGGAACATCTGGGTGATTTCGCGGCCGACCATCATCTTGATGATGTCGTCGCGGGTCACGTCGGTGGAGGCGTGCGTGCCGATATATTTGCCGTCACGAAACACCGAGAATTCGTCGGCGATCTCGAACAGCTCGTTCATCTTGTGGGTGATGTAGACGATGCCGATGCCCTGGCTGCGCAGGTCGCGGATGATGGTGAAGAGATGGGCGACTTCGCGCTCGGTCAGCGCCGATGTCGGCTCGTCCATGATCAGAACATCGGATTCGTAGGACACGGCCTTGGCGATCTCGACCATCTGGCGATTGGCGATCGAAAGGTCGCGCACTTCCGCCTGCGGATCGAGCGCGATGTTCAGCCGCATGAAAAGGTCAGCCGTCTTGCGGTTCATTTCGCCATGATCGACAAAACCCAGCCGGGTGAGGGGCTCGCGGCGGATCCAGATATTTTCGGCGACCGTCATGAAGGGCATCAGGTTGAGTTCCTGATGGATCATGGCGATCCCGTTTTCGAGCGCATCCAGCGGTGATTTCAACCGGATATCGACACCCTTGAATTTTACCTCGCCCTTGTCAGGCGTGTAGATGCCGGCGAGGATCTTCATCAAGGTGGATTTGCCAGCGCCGTTTTCCCCCATCAGCGCATGCACCGTGCCGCGCTTCAACCGGAACGAAACGTCATCCAGCGCCACGACGCCCGGAAATTCCTTGCGTACGCCTTCGACAGCGAGAAGATATTCGGCATTGGGCACGGCGCCACTGGCACGTACGGCTGCCATCGTTGTCGGACTGACCATGTAGTGATGCCTCCCTGTCGCCTTGTCTGGCCGGGACCTGCGCCTTTAAGCGGCGCGGTCTCTTCATAGGTTTCGCTGTGCTGCGCAATGCGCCCGTCATCAACGAGACCGGGCAGTCCGGGGCGCCTGTGGGCGCCCCGGTGATCAGGCTCAGTTCTTGGCCTGATAGTCCTTGAGGTTGGCAGGGGTCACCAGTTCGAAAGGAATATAAACCTTCTTTTCGACCGTTTCGCCGCGGGCAAATTTCAAGGCTGCGTCCAGCGCACCCTTGCCCTGACCGGCAGCGTTCTGGAACACCGTCACGTCGAGGTCACCTGCTCCCATGGCGGCAAGAGCATCCTGCGTGGCATCAACGCCGCCGATCACGACCTTGTCCATCGGACGGCCGGAGGCCTTCAGTGCCTGAATGGCGCCAATCGCCATTTCGTCATTGTTGGCGATGACGGCGTCGAATTCCAGACCGGCCGAAAGCCAGTTGGTCATCAGGTCGGCACCCTGGGTCCGCGACCAGTTGGCCGTCTGCTCTTCAACGATGGTGATGCCCTTGCAGGCGTCGGTTGCCAGAACGTCGTGCACGTCCTTGGTGCGCATGCGGGCGGCCTGGTTGGAAAGCTCGCCCATCATGACCACGGCCTTGCCCTTGCCACCGAGCAGTTTGCAGACTTCCTGGGTCTGCAGCGTGCCGGATTCGGCTTCGTTGGATGCGACGAAAGCCTGCTTTTCCGGGAGCGTGTCGATGTTGATCGGCTCGCGATTGACGTAAACCAGCGGAATGCCAGCATCGGCCGCAATCTTCGACATAGCGGCAGTCGCATCGGTATCGACCGGGTTTACGACGATGGCATCGACGCCGGCGGCAATGAAGTTCTGGATCTGGCTCTGCTGCTTGGCAACGTCGTTCTGCGCGTCTTCGACCTGCAGCGTGACGCCATCAAGCGTCTTGGCATAATCCTGCATGCCGTTGCGCAAGACGGTCAGGAAGTTGTCGTCGAACAGCGCCATCGATACGCCGACCGTTTCGGCATGGGCCGCCGTCGACATCATCACAGCCAGGGCTGCGCTCATAATCATTTTCTTCATGATGTAGTTCCTCCACAAAACGGTGACCGGCGACCACCCTCCACAAGCCGGAGGCGCCCCATTCCCGGCGGCGCCCAATTCCCGTATGCCGCCTCTCCCGGGCGGCTCTGCATCAAAACAGAATAAACAAACCGATAGTTTGTTAATACGGAATACATATTCCATTTTATGATTGGATCGTCAAGGGCGTTCCATCCGGCATTCCTGCAAAAACGTCGGCGTGAACGTCCGTTCTCCTACGCCTTGGCGGCAAGGAAGTTCATACTCTCCCGGATGGCTGTCTGGATGTCGGTGGATTGATGGACGTCCGGTGAGAAAGGCTCGAACGAGAATGGTCCGGGATAGCCGTTTTCCCGCAGTTTCCGGATCTGGCCGGCATTATCCAGCCGATCGGTTGAATCAACGAGGATGCGGTGCGGATCGCGCATCGCGTTCACGGTGACATCCGGATCGGCGACACCGGAGATATGCACCAGCCCGGTCATTTCAGGATGGAATTTTTCTTCTCCTGCCAGATAATGATGGAACGTGTCATGCACGATTTTGAACCGATTCTCCCCCGAAACGGCGCGAATGGCCTCAACGGCCTCGGTTTTGGACCGCAGCGAGCAGATTTCGAACCCGAGCGGCTCGACGAGACCTGTAATGCCTGCATCTTCCAGCATCGGCTTCAGCGCGGTCAGCGCCTGGCGCAGGTTTTCCTGGCGCTCGCCATCGGCCTGGCCGCTGCCGTCGTTCACCGGCACGAGAACCAGCGCCTTGGCGCCACAGTCGCGCGCATAGGTTATGAGTTCCTGCGCTTCGCGGGCGCGGGCCTCGTTCCACTCATTGAAGCGTTGCAAGGCATTGATCGAGATGATCGTCAGCCCGTGCTTTTCGGCCAAGGCCTTGATCTCACTGGGCGGCGTCCCGTCGATGATGGCGTTGCCATCGAGATCATTGCGAATTTCAACGGCTTCAATGCCGAGCGATGCCGCTAGACCGAAAAACGCGTCCGGCGATAATGCCGGAGCCGTCATGTGATTGAGTGCGAATGAAAGAGTGGTCATGGTTGCTGTTCCTCCTGCGAAATGAACGGGCCAGGGAGGGCCGGGCGGCACGCTTTTCACGCGTGCGGTCCGGATGAAAATCTCTCTCCCTGAGGCTGGAGGATCAGCAGCTTATTGCGGAACAGTCAAAGAGGAAGACGCCATTTCCCTGTCATTCGTGACAGAATGCGAAAACGTCTTGAGGGAATTCCATCATTTCCCGCGCTGTGCCGGTCAAATATTCTCCGGCGTGAAAATATCGAACGGCAAGAATGTCTGACCGGGAACGCCGCCGATGCCGCGATCTATCGCGGCAACCATCTGGCCGATCAGTTCGCGGGCGATCGGGGCGGCGGGTGTTGATATCGCCATGGTCACCAGATCATCGGCCAGCGCTGCGCGTGATTCCGGCGTCAGTTCGTTGACGACCACAAGCAGCTTTCCGGCACGCTTCTCTTCCGCCAGCGCCGTGATCGCACCCTCCATGCCGCCGCCGCAGACATAGAAGCCGATGAGATCGGGGTGACGCTGCAGGAGATGGACGGTTGCCTCATGGGTAATCTCGGCAGTGTCCAGATTGACCAGCGTATCCAATACCTCGAAGTCTGGCGCGTTCTCGCGGAAATAAGACCGGAAACCGATCTCGCGCAGTTCATGGCCGTGAAAACGGTGGCTGCCGATGAATGTCGCGACCTTGCCCGGCTTTCGCGCCGCCTTGGCGATCATCCAGGCGGCGGTGCGCCCGACCGTGCGGTTGTTCAGCCCCACATAGCCTTCACGCACGCCGGCGGCGAAATCGGAGAGAAGCGAGAAAACGGGAATTCCCTTTTCCCGCAAGTCTTCCACCGCCGCCGTCACGGCCGGATAATCCGGGCAAACAAGCGCCACCGCCTGGTTGCGGGCGGCCACCGCCTTGAGTTTTTCCGTCAATGCCGTCGGTGTCGCACTCGTATTATAGTCGATCTGGGGAATGATGCGGACGCCGGGCGCCGACAGGGCCGCAGCTTCGATCTCCCTTGTCATCGACTGGTAGAAATACTGGTTCGGCTTTTGCAGGATGAAGCCTAGTCGATATTGCGGCAGATCCTCGAAGACCCGCTGACGCAACAGGCTGACGGCATGGTAGCCGATCGCCTTGGCCGCATCGTAAACCCGCCGCGCGGTTTCCTCCCGAACCTTGTGGCGGCCGTTCAGAACGCGATCGACAGTGGCGACGCTGACGCCTGCAGCATTGGCGAGATCGGTAATGGTCGGGCGTCCGCTCATCGGTTCTCCTGAGGTAAACCATCATTTTCTCATGAGAGATATGATGTGTTTTGATAGATTACATCAAGGCTGCATTGAGCTGCAATCAAAGTCAACCTATCCTGATTGCACAAGCCAAGACCGGACGGCGGGAGGATGTAAATGGACAAGGTTGCCACGAAACGCGACTATAGCCTGCTCGGCCGCGATGCCCAGGCTGCCGTCGACAGCGGACTTGCCGCTGCCGAATGGTATCACACCGACATTCCGCGCAGGCAGATGAAAGAGCTGATGAAGCGCGAGGATGGCCCCGCTATCCGCGATACGGTGATCTGGCTCGGCAGCATGGTGGTTACCGGCGCACTTGGGATCTATTTCTGGGGCACCTTGTGGTGCGTGCCGTTCTTCCTGATCTACGGCGTCATGTATGGCTCGGCATCGGATTCGCGCTGGCATGAATGCGGTCACGGCACGGCCTTCAAGACGCGCTGGATGAATGATGCGGTCTATCAGATCGCCTGTTTCATGATCATGCGCAATCCGGTGACCTGGCGCTGGAGCCACACGCGGCACCACACCGATACGGTCATCGTCGGCCGCGATCCGGAAATCGCCGTGATGCGCCCGCCGGACCTGTTCAGGCTGATCCTCAATGTCTTCGGCCTGCTGGACGCGGGCTATGCGATGATCGACATGGTCCGCAATGCCGCGGGGATCATCAGTCCGGCCGAAAAAACCTTTATCCCCGAGCAGGAACAGCCGCGCGTGATCCGTGTCGCCCGCATCTGGATGCTGATCTATGCCGCAACGCTTGCACTGGCGATCTATCTCGGCTCCATCCTGCCGCTGATGCTGGTCGGACTGCCGCGGCTCTATGGGGCCTGGCATCATGTCCTGACCGGGCTTTTGCAGCATGGCGGCCTTGCCGACAACGTCATCGATCACCGCCTGAATAGCCGCAGCGTCTACATGAACCGATTCAGCCGGTTCGTGTACTGGAACATGAACTATCATGTCGAACATCACATGTTTCCGATGGTGCCCTATCATGCACTGCCGCAGCTGCATGCGATGATCAAGCATGACCTGCCCGCCCCGAACAGGTCGATGCTCGAAGGCTATCGCGAGATGATCCCGGCCTTCCTGCGCCAGCTGAGAAACGAGGACTATTTTCTCAAGCGCGCGCTGCCGCCGACGGCCAAGCCGTACCGCGAGGAATTTCACGCCGAGCCAATCGCCGCCGAATAGAGCGGTATCAAAGAACAGAAGCGAATGGAGGAAACGATGAGCAACTGGGTGGAAGTCTGCGCAACGGACGATATCGATGAAGAGGATGTCATCCGCTTCGATCACGAGGGAAAAACCTTTGCGGTGTACCGCAGCCCCGACGACCGGTTCTTTGCGACCGATGGGCTCTGCACCCATGAAAAAATCCATCTTGCCGACGGGCTTGTCATGGACGACATCATCGAATGTCCAAAGCACAATGGCCGCTTCAGCTATATGACGGGAGAGGCCAAGGGAGCTCCCGTCTGCGTCGATCTCAAGACCTACCCGGTCAAGGTCGAGGATGGCAGCGTCTTCATTTCACTGGGTTGAGGGGGCGATCATGACGCATATCCTCATCATCGGGGCAGGGGAATGCGGCGCGCGCGCAGCTTTTTGCCTGCGCGAAAAGGGTTTTCCTGGAGAGATCACCCTTGTCGGCGCCGAGGAACATCTGCCCTATGAGCGCCCGCCGCTCTCTAAGGATGCGCTGCTGCTGGGACATGCGCCCAGGCTGGTCTCCGATGCCGCCCGCTATCTGGAGGCAGGCATCACGGTGCTCACCGGCATCAGCGCGGAAAATATCGAGCCGCTCGGGAAAACTGTACGCTTGTCCGATGGCCGCAATCTCGCCTATGACCAGCTGCTTTTGACGACAGGTGCCCGCCCACGCCCGTTTCCGGGCCAAAATCCAGTCGCCGCAGCGTCCGGCACACGCATTCGGACATTGCGAACCCATGGTGACGCCGTTGCCATCCGTGCTGCCCTGCAGCCGGGTACGCATCTTGCCATCATCGGCGGCGGGTTCATCGGTCTTGAACTGGCGGCAACCGCGCGCAAGCTCGGCGCGCGCGTCACGCTGGTCGAGGGCCTGCCCCGCATCCTCAGCCGTGGCGTACCGGAAGAACTGGCCGCCGTGGTCGCCGAGCGGCACAAGGCCGAGGGCGTCGAAATCCTCTGCGGCGTCAAGATCCGGGGCCTTGAAGAAAACCGGGAGGGTGCAAAAATCCTTTTGGATGATGACAGCACGATTGCTGCAGACCTGATCGTCGTCGGCATCGGTGCCATCCCGAATATCGAACTTGCCCGCGATGCCGGACTTGCAATCGACAACGGCATCGCCGTTGACGCAAGTTTGCGAACATCCGTGCCGGACATCTTTGCCGCAGGCGACTGCTGCTCATTTCCCCTGTCGCATTACGGCAATCGCCGCCTGCGCCTGGAAGCCTGGCGCAATGCCCAGGACCAGGGCCAGCTTGCCGCCGCCAATCTCTTGGGGGCAGAAGAGACGATCACCGCCATTCCCTGGTTCTGGTCGGATCAATACGACTTGACGCTGCAGATTGCCGGTCTCGCCGACGGTGCGGCCCAGACCGTCCGCCGCGAGATGGCTCAAGGCGCCTTCATTCTCTTCCATCTCGATGCCGGGGGCCGGTTGATCGCCGCCAGCGGTATCGGTCCCGGCAACACAGTTGCCCGCGATATCCGCCTTGCCGAAATGATGATTGCGGCCGGCATCCACCCCGATCCGGCAGCCCTTGCAGCGCCGGACACCAAGCTGAAGACGCTGCTGGCGGCCTGAAGGCCGCAGGACCAAACAGAGAACCAACCGCAGCGGCTCCTTCGCCGCTCGCGGCAACGGAGAATGATGCCATGAGACATCACCGGCCAACCGTCGCCGACCTTCTGTCGATGAAGGGAAAACGTCAGCTGAGCATGCTGCGCGTCGAGACACTGGAGGAGGCGGAGGCCGCCGAACGGGCAGGGGTCGATCTCGTCTCCGTGCCGCCATCGCTTCTGAGCCCGGCCTTCCGCGAGGCAGCACCCTCCGTCTTTGCCTTTCCCGGTCTGGAATATGGCGATCTTGTCACGGCGGACGAGTATATCCGTGCTGCTTTCCAGGCCCTGAAAGCAGGTGGTGACGCGGTCTATTGCGCCGCAGGTCTTTCGACCGTCCGCCGTATGCGCGAAGAAGGTATCCCGGTTTGCGGCCATGTCGGGCTCATTCCCTCAAAAGCCACCTGGACCGGCGGTTTCCGCGCGGTCGGCAAGACGTCGGTCAGCGCACTTGAAATCTGGCGGCAGACAAAGGCACTTGAAGACGCCGGTGCATTTGCCGCCGAGATCGAGGTCGTTCCGGGCGAAGTCGCAGCCGCGATCAGCGAACGCACCTCCATGTTGATGCTGTCCATGGGAGCGGGCACCGGCTGTGACGCGCAATATCTGTTTGCAGACGATGTGCTCGGCGCCACCAAAGGCCATGTTCCGCGCCACGCCAGGATCTATCGGAACTTCGCCGTCGAATATAACCGGCTGCAACAGGAGCGCATTGCCGCATTCGGCGAATTTGTGGCCGATGTCAAATCCGGCGCCTATCCCGCCAAATCGCATCTGGTCGGCATCGAGCCTGCGGAGCTGGAAGCATTCCTGCAGTCGCTGGCGTAAGCAGTAGCCGCCTTGCCGCACCTCACTGCTGCGTGCCGCCGTCCTTTTGCTTTTTTGTTGTTCAAACTGAGAGGCAGGACGCTTCAAACGGAGCAAGCTGCACCGGTTGGGAACTCATGCCGAGTTTCGTGGTGTCGATCGACTGTTCCTGCGCCGTGAGATTGGCGATCCAGGCAAGACGGCCGTCCGCTGTATCCACCGTAAATGCCAAGACCTTGTCCGGCGCGGAGGACGTGACCGCCTGCCAGGGGTTTCCGGCAATGTCCGAAAGCCCCCTGACGATGGCATGGAGCGGGCGTTTGCCGCCGTCTTCGACCGGCTCATGCTTACCGGCATAAAGTCCGAACGGGCCGGTGAGTGCGCACAAGGTCAGGGTTTCAAGACCGGCATCCAGGACTGAGGTGACATAGCCTGCGGCAAAGGCTGCGGCGAATTGGCCGTTATGGCGCGGATCCCGGTTGGCCATCGGGATGCGGCCACCATCCGGATTGTCCATCGTGCGGCTGCCATAGGGGTTCTGGCGCATGGGGATGGTGGAGGGGCCGATCCGGTAGGGCTTGCCGCCATAGATGGCGCGGACGGATTTCGTGATGAAGGGCAGGGCCTCGAGCGTCTGCATGACGCTGATATCGTCGGCGGCATGGACGATCGGGTTGGTGCAATGGCTGATGAAGGCGAGGTTTTCGCCCGGCGCGCGCTTGCGGTTGAGTTCGGTAAAATAGGACAGCATCCCACCGCCGAGGCGGATGCCGGGAAACGCCTGCAGGGCCGCCGCGTAAACGTCTGCAAGCGGCGGGCAGTCCGGCCACGCGCTGCCGGGCGGTGTCGATTGCCGGTCAACCGAGGGGCAGACCATGATGGCGTCAGGGCCGAAACCCGCGTCCCGCATCCAGGCAGAGATTTCCTGCAATTCCTCGCCCAGTGCCCTTTGGCAGGGGACGGCAATTTCGAGCGTCGTGGTGCCGGTGTGAACAGCTGAAACTGCGGCGAAATCTGTAAAGGCTGACGGGCCGTGACCGGCTGCCGGGTCGAAATGGAAAAGCAGCTCCTGAACGTTCAGCGCATCCGGTTGCTCAAGAGCCGCAAGGCTGTCTTTCGCTTCCTCAGGCGTGATCAACAGGCCGATCGCAGGCATGGTGCCGGTGCCTGTGCCGGGCGTAAGATGGACGATGCCATGATTTTCGGCGGCGGCGGCGGCAACGTCGGACGCGGTTCGGCTGTCGGTGATCGTCAGGGTGATCTGCTGGGAGACCGGTCCGTTTGCCGGGATCATATAGGGCCAGGGCAGGGCGAGCGGGCGGACATAGGTCTTGTAGGACGCATCCGACCAGTTGCGCTGGTCCTCCATCTCGAACGTGTCGCCTTCCATGCGGCATTCGGCGCTGACGCCGGCAAGGGCGGTGTGCGTGATGGAGCGCATGTCCTTGAACGGCTGCCACGGCTCGATCAGGTCAGGAAGCTTCGTGTCTTCGATGGCGCCATCGACATGCTCGACGGTCACCGGCGTGCCCGCGATGCCGACGATGGGATGGAGAATGCAAAAACCGCAGCGATTGGTCTCAAAGCCGGTCTCCGATTGCGCCAAGCCCTTGAAAATCAGCCTTCCGTCCGCTGTGCCTTCGATCGCGGCGGATATATCGAGAAGGCTGCCATACGGACCATGGCAACGGGCGCTATAGGCGACGCTGAACCCCGCCTCCGTCTCGGTGACGGCAAGGTTTGATACTGTGGGATCATAGGTGCCCCAGTCGCGGTCGCGCACCAGGTAGGAGATGGCGCGCAGCACCTCGACGCCATCATAGCGGATTGCGCGCAGATTGCCGCCCGCCAGTTGCGCCGTCAGTTTTCCGGCTCTTAGCAAACGGGGCGCAGGCTCGGCCTGCCTGGTTCCGTAAAGCTTGAACGCGGTTTCTGCATCGTTCATTTCAACAGCTTCCGATGTCGATCGTGGCTTTGGAGGCGGCACTTTTATAGGCGGCTTCGACAAGCGCAAAGGTTTTCAGATTGTCCGTGCCGGACGTGGAGGTTTCCGCTCCCGCCTTCAGGCTGTCGGCCCAATGCTGCTGGATGGCGAACACGCTTTCCTGGATGTTGTGCCAGGGGCGCGAAGCCCAGGAGAGAAGCGTGGGCGCGACGTCGGTATTGACCGTGCCTTGCGCATTGGTCACCTGCAATTCGTAGCCTTGCGACAGGCGGATCGAGCCCTCGGTTCCGTCGATCTCGATCAGCGTTTCCGGGAAGGGTTCGACCGGCTGCTTCGTCGCATAGCTGACATCGACGATGGAGGTCGCGCCGTTTTCGTGATCGAGCAGGATGGTGGCGACATCCTCGCCATTGATCTTCGGGTTAACCCGCTTGGTGCGGGCCGTCAGAGACGTTACGTCGCCCAGAATGTAGCGGGCGATATCCAGCGTGTGGATGCCGAGATCCTCGATGATGAAGCGCTTGCCCTCTGCAAGGTAAGGCTGGCCGGAAAAGACATCATAGCCGGAGCGGAAGGAAAAACGGCCCCAGAAGGGCGTTCCGATCGCGCCCGCATCCAAGACCTTGCGCACAGCCTGGATCGGCGTCTGCCAGCGAAAGTTCTCATGGATCATCAGCGGAATGCCGGCCGCCGTGCAGGCTTCAACCATGGCCTTGGCGTCGCCAAGTGTCGGCGCAAACGGTTTCTGGCAGATTGCCGGCACCTTGTGGGCTGCCGCCAACTCGACCAGCGCACGGTGGCTGTTCACGGTCGTGGCGATATCGACGAAATCGAATCCGCCTTCGGCAAACATCTGGCCGGCATCTGTATAGCGGCGCGCGATGCCGAACTGGTCGCCGACGATCTTCAAGCGTTGCGGATCACGGTCGCAGATGGCAACGATGTCTCCACCATCGACGTCGTTCCAGCCATGCATCTGGTTGACGGCGAAAAAGCCGCAGCCGATCAGGGCGCCCTTGAGGTCTGGCATATCGTGATCCTTCAAGACTCAAAACCCTCATTCGTGTGCGGATTGGGCGATTACATGTATGTATGGCCGCTGGCGGTGGTTTCCCCTTCTCCCCATCGGGGAGAAGTGCCGAGCGGATGCGAGGCGATGAGGGGGTGTGTCAGCGCATTCCGAGCCAGCCGCCCCCTCATCCGGCCCTGCGGGCCACCTTCTCCCCGCAGGGGAGAAGAGGGAAGCCGCCAGAGTGGAAACACCTCAACCCTTCTTCGCCAGCTGCATCAGCGTCACCTGCTGCTGCAGCCGTCTCTGTGCCTGGTCTACCACCACCGCGACGATGATGACGATACCCTTGATGACCATCTGCCAGAAGGAGGACACGCCCATCATCACCAGGCCGTCGGACAGGATGCCGATGACGAAGGCGCCGATGATCGTGCCGCCGATCGTGCCGCGGCCGCCGGACATCGAGGTGCCGCCGAGAACGGCTGCGGCGATGGCGTTGAGCTCGAAGGAGTTTCCAGTTGCCGGATGCGAGGCCATCAGCTCGGACGAGATGACGATGCCGACGATCGCGGCGCAGAAGCCGGAGAACATGTACACGAACATCTTGACGCGATCGACGCGGATGCCGGACATGCGGGCGGCGCGCTCGTTACCCCCGACCGCGAAGATCTGGCGGCCGATCGGCACATATTTGGCGACATAGGCAGCGGCAAGCGCCACGACGATCAGGATCCAGATCGATACCGGCAGCCCGATGATGCGGCCGGAGCCGAGAAAGCCAAAGCCGGTCGTCGCCAGTTCAGGCTTGCCGATTAGATTCGGAAAGGTCTGGCCGTCGGACGACAGCAGCGCGAAACCGCGGGCGACATACAGCGTGCCGAGCGTGGCGATGAAGGGCGCGACGTTGAGCTTCGTGATCAGCAGACCATTGACCGCGCCGATGAGAATGCCGACGACCAGCGTGATCAGGCAGACTTCGACGACGTTGAAATACATCGTGTAGCCGATCTGCAGATCGATGCCGTTGAGGATCAGGCCGCCGGCCACCATGCCGCAGAGACCGACGATCGAGCCGACCGAAAGGTCGATGCCGCCGGTGATGATGACGAAGGTCATGCCCATGGCGAGAAAGGCATTGAGTGCCACATGCTTCGACATCAGGATGATATTGGCCGTCGACAGGAAGTTCGGCGCGAAAATCGAAAAGAAGGCGATGACGGCAAACAGCGCGATGAAGGTTCTCGCCTTCATCAGCGTCAGGAGGATGGAGCCGGTATCGGCCGCAGGGACTTTTTCGGTCGAGGTTGCAGTCGTCATCACGCAATTTCCCTTGTCGATGTGTGGCCGGCCGATTTGTGTCCCTCGGACGCAGCCTTGACGATGAGTTCTTCGGTGGCATCGGCCCGGTCAAGGATCGTCGTCACCTTGCCGTTGCTCATGACGGCAATCCGGTCGGAGAGCGCCATGACCTCTTCGAGATCGGAGGTGGAGAACAGGATGGCGAGACCTTCGCCGGCGAGCTTGCGCATGGTGCGGAAGACATCCGCCTTGGCGCCGACATCGATGCCGCGGCTCGGCTCGTCCATCAGCAGAACCTTCGGACTCGTCATCAGCGCCTTGCCGATGACGACCTTCTGCTGGTTGCCGCCGGACATCGAGGTGACGTCGAAATCCGGGTTCGGCGCCTTGATCGAGAGATTGCGGACCTGCTCCTTGACGGCCGCATTCTCGCGCTCGCCGGAAATGTGAAAGCCGAATTTCACGAATTTTTCAAGGCTCGCCAAGGTCAGGTTCGCGGCGATCGACAGGACCTGCACAAGCCCTTCGCGCTGACGGTCTTCCGGAATGAGAGCCAGACCCTTGCGGATGCGGGTGGAGGTGTCCTTTGCCACAATCTCTTTGCCGGCCACGAAAATCTTGCCGGTCGAATGCGCATGCTGGCCGATGACGCATTCGAAGAATTCGCTGCGCCCGGCACCCATAAGTCCATAGATGCCCAAGACCTCGCCGGCGCGAACCGAGATCGACAGGTGATCGACGGCAAAGCCGCCGGTCTTGCGCGGCAGGCAGATATCTTCGGCGCGAAAGGCCTCAGCCCCCAGTGTGTGATCGAGGGACTTGGCAAAGTCCTTGGCATCCGAGCCGATCATCGAACGCACGATCCACTTCGTGTCGATGTCGCGGACCATGGCCTGGCCGGTAATCTGGCCGTCGCGCAGAACGGTGATGTAATCACCAATGCGCATCAGCTCTTCCAGCCGGTGCGAGATATAGACGATGGCGACGCCCTGCGCCTTTAGCTCTCCGATGACCTTGAAGAGGATATCGACCTCGGCGGCAGACAGCGCCGATGTCGGCTCATCGAGAATGAGGATGCGGGTGTCTAGCGAGATCGCCTTGGCGATTTCGACCAGCTGCTGCTGGCCGATCGGCAGGTCCTCGACCATCGTTTCGGCGCTGATCCCGGCATCGAGCTTGTCGAGAAACTGGTTGGCCTTTTGAACCTGCGCCTTGTGGTCGATGCCGCGAATGCCGCGGGTGATTTCGCGGGTGGCGAAAATGTTCTCGGCAACCGAGAGATTGCCGAACAGGTTGAGTTCCTGGAACACCATGCCGATGCCGTGTTTCTGGGCGTCGGCGGGCGAGTTGAACTCGACCTCCTGGCCTTCGAGCAGGATGCGTCCGAGCGACGGTTTCTCGACGCCGGCGATCATGCGCATCAGCGTCGATTTTCCGGCGCCGTTTTCGCCGACGAGCACATTGACCGCGCCGCGCTTGAGCTCAAGGCTCGCATGCTTGACGGCGACGATGCCGGAATAGACCTTGGTCACATCGTCAAGCTTCAGGATCGTATCGTGGGGTTCGGCCGCCATGTCAGCCGCCGATCGTGATGGTGGCGGGGGTCAGCAGCGCCGGCTGGCCGGAGGAGGGCAGCGGATAGGCGCCGAGCGCCTCGACCTTCTTTCCTTTGAGATCGTCGCGCGGTAGCTTCTCAAGCGTCAAGCCATTGACATGGGTGTTGAAAGCCTTGCCGAATTCGGCCCATTGGATCTGGTTCTTGAATTCGTTGAAATTGACGAAATCGAGGCTGTCGCGGATCGCCGTACCCCGGATGACCGGGCCGATCTGGATGCGGACATCGGCCTTGCCGTCGCCATCGACATCGGTGTCGAGATAAGCGGCGCGCGACGTGGTCTCGGCCTTGACGATCGTTCCGGACACCTTGGCTGCAAAGGTCCAGGGCGCGCTGCCCTCTTTTTCCTTATGGCCATATTTTGCTGCTGCGGCATCAAGATCGGATTTGGCGAGCGCAGAGACGTCCTGGTACGGGCCGGCGCGCGTCTCCAGGAATGGGATGACCTTGCTGTCCCAGATTCCAGCAACCTGACGGGCAGAATTGAAGCCGCCGCTTGCAGCCTCCGCAGCCTCTTCCGCCGTCGGTGTCTTGATGATCTTGCAGCCACTCAGCGCCACAAGGGCAGCCAGCGCAAGGCAAAGCGGGATTGAGGCGGCGGGCCGGAAATGCGGCATGAATGTCACTCCGTCAGATGGCAAAAAACGCACAGGGCAGAGTACATCCGCCCTGTGCGCATCCTTTTGGAGGATTAGTCCTTGAGCGCGAAGGTTTCGAGCTTGCTGGCATTGTCGGCGTTGATCAGCACGCAATCCATCAGCTGCTTTTCTTCCGCCGGACCCTTGCCGGTCTTGATGTAAGCGTCAGCCTGCTCGACGGCCATCTGTGCCTGCGCATAGGCCGGCTGCAGGACAGTCGCCTTGATACCGCCCGAGGTGATCGAATCGCGCACGTCGTTGGAGCCGTCGAAGCCGACGACGATGACGTCCTTGCGGCCGGCAGCCTGAAGAGCGGCGATTGCGCCCATGGCCATCGTGTCGTTACCGGAAATGACTCCCTTGATATCCGGGTTGGCCTGCAGGATGGTTTCCATCTTGGAATAGCCTTCCGTCTGGCTCCAGTTCGCCGACTGCTGCGCAACCATCTTCAGGTCCGGATATTCGTCGATGATGTCGTGATAGCCCTTGGAGCGGATGCCGGCGTTCAGATCGGCTTCGCGGCCGAGCAGTTCGACATAATTGCCCTTTTCGCCCATCAGCTTGACGAACTCTTCCGCACCGAGCTGTGCGCCCTGGTAGTTGTTGGAAACGATCTGCGAGACGGCAACGCCGGTGGCGTTGATTTCGCGGTCGATCAGGAAGGAGGGGACGCCTGCGTCCTTGGCTTTCTGGACAGCGGCGATCGAGGCTTCCGAGCCTGCATTGTCGAGGATGATTGCCTTGGCGCCACGGCCGATGGCGGTGTCGATCAGCTGGCTCTGCTTGTTGGCGTCGTCATCGTGAACGAGAATGAGCGTCTCGTAGCCAAGTTCCTTGGCCTTCGCTTCCGCGCCGACGGCTTCCGCCTTGAAGAACGGGTTGTCGTGCGAGGGCGTGATGATGGCGATGAGATCGGCGGCAAATGCCGGCATGGCAACGCCCAGAGAAAGGGCGCCGGCAAAGGCGGCAAGCGTCAGTCTGCGTGTCAGTTTCATGTGGTTCCTCCCGGTTGATATAGGTTACGGCTCCGTTCCCGGCGGAGCCGTCGATGTGCGGAGCGTTTGCTCCTTGTCGATCAGGTGATGCGCCGGATGCTTTCGGCGATCTCCTCGGGTTCGAAGACTTTTTTCCAGTCGTCCTTCATCAGGACGGGAATGCCGAATTCGATGGCCTTGTTGCAGGCATCGGAAAAGACGCCCGGCGTCTCTTCAAAAATGACGGCGCCGAGCACGTTCATGTGCCCGAGCAGGAAGTCGCGGGCAGCTTCCTTCGGCACGCCGCGGGCAACGCATTCGTCCATGGCCTGGCGCATGACGACCAGGAGCGAGGCGCATACGGTCTCCGAGAGGCCTGGCTCCAGAAGCGCAATCTGCTCGACGGTGACGCGGTGCGAGCGCATAACGGGCGCCCAGATGACCTTGGCCACTTCTTCGCCCAGCGCAAAATGCTCTTCCGGGCCCTGCATCAGGGCCGAAACGATATGCTGCTTGGCCGCGACGCCGCCGAAGAAGTCGCGCTTGGCGGCTGGATCGGTCTCGTCGTTAAAGATCGGAGGATGGCAGGGATGGGTGACGAAATAGGTGAGATCGTCGCGCTTCGGCAGATGGCCGGCGGCAGGTGCGGCGGCATCGAGCACGATGACGATCGTGCCTGAGGCGAGCTTGTCGACAATACCGGCGGCAACCTTGCCGATCGCTGTGTCCGGTACGGCCAGCACAACGACTTCAGCGCCGGAAAGGGCGGTGTCGGCATCGACGCAGGAAAGGCCGAGGTCGTCCTGCAGGCGCGCCTTGCCGGCGTCGCTCAGCTCGACATGGCGCACGTCGAAGCGTGAGCCCTTGAGGTTCTTGGCGAGCCGGTAGCCCATTTTGCCGCCAGCACCGAAGAGTGCGATCGAAGTCATGTTTCCTCACCTGCGCGTTTGTTTTGCGATGGTTTAAGGTAACTGGTATTATGAGTCAATGAGTATGTCACCTAGTGAGGTGATTTTTCTGATCGGGTAATTGCTTTGTGTTCCGCCGCCGGCGCATATCGGCAATCGGAAGAAGGCGTCTCATTGCTTTAGCAATCGAAGATAGTCTTTTGATTGGATTGCCTTATTACTCTTTTATCCGGCTATATTAACCGCGATTAAATGGTTGCAGGCGAAGATCGAAGATGAGATATTCGTTGGGAGGAGAACGTTTTCACCGAACACTTGATTTTTTCACGTGCCACAGGCCTTTCTGAGGAGAGTTCTACTGTGAAGCGCGCGATATACGGTGAAGATCCCGTTGCATTATCCTCGATGATTGGAAAAGAACGGTAGGAATGCTCAAGCGCATCAAAAGGCATCAAGTTCGTGCGGGAATGTATATCACCGACATCGAAGATCCCTTGCGCGATGAAGCAACACCGGTCCGCAGCTTTCTTTTGAAAGACGAAGCCGCCGCCGCAAAAGTGCGGGCAAGCAATATTATCAGCCTTGTCATCGATACCCGCCGGGGCATCGATGTCGGAGCAGGCACGGTGCAGACGGTAGCCAAGGACAGCGCGCAGCCCAATCTTTCGCGCGCCTTTACCGAGACCGAAATCAAGCAGGCACTGCAGACGATCGAACAGACAAGGCCGCTGCTCGACACATTGTTTTCCGGTGTCCGGCAAAACGGCGCGGCGGCATTCGAGCCTGCCGACCGCGTTGTCGAGCAGATCGCCAAATCCATGGAAAGCAATCCGGCGGCGCTGATCGGCATAACGCGGCTGAAAACCAAGGACGAGTATACGTTTTTGCATTCGGTCGCCGTCAGCGCATTGATGGTGCATTTCGCCCGGTTTCTCAAATTTGACGAGCAGACCGTCCGCATTCTCGGCGTCAGCGGCCTGTTGCACGATATCGGCAAGATGGTCATGCCCGACGCGCTTCTGTCGAAGAAGGGCGCGCTCACCGATGAAGAGATGGCGGAGATCCGCACGCATCCGGCACGTGGTTACGAATTGCTGTCACGCCAGGGCGACATGCCGGAGATTGTCCTTGACGTCTGCCTTCATCACCACGAGCGGATCGATGGCAAGGGCTATCCGTTCGGGCTCGCGGACAAGCAGATCAGTATGCCGGCGCGCATTGCGGCCATCTGCGACGTCTATGACGCGATGACATCGGCGCGGTCCTACAAGCGGGCATGGACGCCTGCCGAGACGCTCCGCATGATGCTGAAATCGGATGGCCATTTCGACCGGCACCTCCTAGCGCAATTCAATGCCAGTCTGCGTGCATCCTTTTCACCGGCGCCGCCCGGCGAGCGCCGCAGCAGCGTCCGCACGCTTCAATAGCGTCTAAGCCTAGCCTTGAAGGCCATCCCTGATCTGTGCGAAATAACCGTCCGATCCGACCTGACCACCCTTCAGTGCAATCTGAAGTCCGTTGGTGGCGGCATAGGTGCCGTGCGCCGTGCAGAGCGGCGATCCCGGCGTCTGCGGCAAAGGCAAGAGCGTGGTCAGCGCCTGGACATGCAACTCCCTCAATGCATGGCTTGATGTATCGCCGCCGGCAATGACAGCGCGGGTCAAATGCTGTTCTTCGACAAGGCGGCGCAGGATCGTCCCGAGCATGCGGCCGAGGCGATGGCGGCTGCCGGGAATGCGGTCGATATCGCCGCCGCGATCGGCGGATGGACCAAGCGCCGTGTTGAGAATGACACTTTCGCCGCGCGTGAGGCTGTCGAGGCCGCTGGCAATCGCCTGTTCGAGCGCGGCATTGCCGTTTTCGCCTAGCAGTTCTAGAGGATCGAGATTGATGCCGGTAAACCCGTTTTGCGTGGCGTGGCGGATCTGCCGTTCGGTGGTGGGGGAGACGCTGCCGGAAACGACGGCGATACGGTCTGCCTTGCCGGGCAAGGGAAAGGTCTTCCTGCCCTGTGTCAAACCATCTCTATCCCAGGCGGTCAGCAGCGCATATTCGACGCCGGATGAACCGGTAACGAACCAGCCGCCCTCCCGCCGCAGGCGCCAGAGCTGGCGTCCGGCATGGGACTGGCTTTCGTGGCTATCAACATCAAACAGGACCATGCCGTCGAAATCCCGGCAGAGCGTATCGACTCTCTCATCCGCATTCGCAGCGGCCAGCATGGACAGATCGGCCAGTCCGGTCTTCAGAGCCGTCTGCGCGCTCAGGTGCAGGCGCAGATCCGCCTCTGCCATGGGCGTTACAGGATGGCGGCTCATGACGGGGTGGCGGTCGATCCGGTAGACCTCGCCCTGATAGGCTGCAAAGAGATGGCCGAAGGCGGTGTAGCGCTTCAGTTGCGGCGCGCCGACGAGAACGGGCACATAGGGCTGGCCGAACATCGCCTTGCCGATTTCGATCGCCTTGCCGATATTGCCGACCTGCGGGCTGGAATCGAAGGTCGAGCAGACTTTGTAATGGCAGATATCGGCTTCAAGGCTCTTCAACCACTGGAACGCGGGTGTCAGGTGCCAGTCCATCCAGTCCGGCGTTTCGCTGCGGCTGGTGCCGGCAAGGCCGATCGCCCGGCAATGGTCAAACCGCTGCTTGAGGGCGTTATCCGGCACATCCATGAACAGAACCGTATCGACACCATTGGAGGCCAGCGCTTCCATGACATCGGTCGAGCCTGTCAGGTCGTCGCCATAATAGGAGATCAGCGGATTTGTCTTCGCGGTCATGATGTCACTCGCTTGCGCTACCGAATTTCTGGATGGAGGCGGCAAGTTCCGGGTGGTCCTTGGCATAGGTCTCAAGCGGAATATCGGCGACGGCCGCTTGCCAGGCCTGCTGTACGGCGCGCACGCCGGCCGCCGGACCGCCGGGATGGCTGACGATGCCGCCGCCGCAGAGATAGAGCAGGTCGGTGGTGCGGCCGGTGCGGCGATAGGTTTCCGGCGCCTGTCCGCCCCATTGGCCGGAACCGGCAACCGGCAGCGCGCAATCGGATGCGTCAAACAACGGCGTCGTCACTGCCTTGAAGCTCTCGACGAAACTATCGTCCGGCTCCCAGTATTTGACGCCGATGCCGTTGATCTGGAATTGATCGACGCCCAGAAGTCGCCAGAACTGCTGCCAGACCTTGAAATCGAAGCCAATGCCGGGATGCCGGGTAAGCACGTCCCAGCCGTTGCGGTGGGCGTGCAGCACCAGGCCGGAGCGCTTGCGCAGGAACGCCATGCCGCCCATGCCGATCGAGTTGATATTGATAACGGCGCAATTGCCGCCCGCTTCCAAAACGAGGTCGTGGTTGCGCATCATCTCGTCGGGATCGGTCGCCGAGATGCCGAAGGCATACATGACCTTCTTGCCGGTCTTTTGCTCGTGGTCGAGAATTTTCGGCATGATCGCGGCCACGCGCTCGCTGAGCGGCGAATAGGCCGGGCTCATCAGCTTTTCGTCGTCCTTGATGAAATCGACGCCGGAGCCGATCAGTTCGCCGACAAGTTCGGCGGTTTCATGCGGACGCAGGCCAAGCGCCGGCTTGACGATGGTGCCGATGATCGGCCGGTCATAGACGCCGGTGAGCCTGCGGCTGCCGGGCAGGCCAAATTGCGGGCCGGGATAGGCCGACTGATACTCCTGCGGCAGTTTCAGATCGACGACACGCAGGCCGGTCATGCCCCGGATTGAAAAGATACCGCCGACCGCAATGGTCATCAGCGCGGAGAGATCGGTGCTGACAGCATCGAGCGGAAAGGCGATATCGGCATCGGCGCGGCGGATCGGGCCATGACCGGCCGCAGCCTCCGGCCAGCTCGGATATTCGGCATCGGCAAGCGGGCGGATGGCGAGTACGCGGGCGGCAACGCGCGCCTTCAGCTCGGGCGTTTCGCCAGGAACGGGCACGAAGGTGCCGGTCGATTGATCGCTGGCGATCTTTTCCGCCATCGCCTCGATGCTGCCGGATGTCTCAATTCTGTAGGTGACGACGATCATGATCGTGCAAAAGCCTCCCGCTACGGCAAACCCAGCCGGTTCCGGCTGGCGTGTTTTCCGCAACTGGTATAATGAGTATATCAATTAAGCAAGAGGGAGCTTGCATCCCCCATCATCAATGTGGACTGTGCCCTTACAATCGGATGGGCGCATTTCTTTCGCCGTGGGAGCGGTGCATAAGGATGGCAAAGGGTAACCAGCGAGACATTATGGGCCAGCAGACCGAACAGATCGTCCGTCGCAAACTGTCTGACGAAGTTTTCGCGCGTTTGAAGACGATGATCACGTCAGGCGAGTTACAGCCCGGCGACGAGATGCCGTCCGAGCGCGAGCTGATGGAGCGCTTTGGCGTCGGCCGGCCGGCAATCCGCGAGGCGATGCAGGCGCTGGCCGGCATGGGGCTGGTGGCGATTTCGCATGGCGAGCGCGCCAAGGTGCTGGAACTGACCGCGCAATCCATTTTCCGCCAGATGGACATGACCGCAAAGATGATGCTCGCCAAGTCGTCGGATACGCTGGAGCATCTGAAAAGCGCCCGCATCTTCTTCGAGCGCGGCATGGCGCGTGAGGCGGCGATCAAAGGCGATTCCAAAGATATTGCCGATCTCAGCGACATTCTCGACAAGCAGCGGGCATCGCTTGGCGACGCGGAAGCCTTCATTGCCGCTGATATGGAATTTCACACACGCATTGCCCGGATTTCGCGCAACCCGATCTATGTCGCCGTCAGCGACGCGATGCTGGCCTGGCTGAAGGAATATCACACGGAAATGCTGATCTGGACCGGCAAGGAAAAGTTCACCCTGGCCGAGCACGAGGAAATTATCATCTGTCTAAAAGCTGGCGATCCGGATGCGGCGGAACAGGCGGTGCTAAAGCATCTGGAACGGTCGCGGTCGCTTTACGCCGCAAAATGAGCGTTGGCGGTAACACAATTTGATCAAATGAACTCTTGGCGGTTCTACTGATCAAGCAGGTTTTCACGCCAGGACATTTCGTCGATACGGTCCTGCTGTGTCGGGTTCATTTTCGAGTTAAACCGCCTTTGACTGAAAATGCCGTAGCCAATGGCAATACCAAAGACTGCAAGCGCAGCCACCAGTGCTAAGATCCACGTTACGCTGATCATTATGTGTCTCCTCAAGCCACAAAACGCTGTCGCAACCCTCAAAGTTCCAACTGAGCAACGCGGCTTAACTGTAGGAGCGTATTTCGCCATTGGTCTTGGCAGGCGGCTCGATGGAACTGGTCGGGACGGGCCGGTAAAAGGCGTTGTGGATCAGGAGGAGCGCGGTCAAGAAGAATGCCGTGAGCAGTATGAGCAAAACGTTGCGCGCCGTCATGACTGATTACCGGAAGGACTGATTCCAGAGATGCGCGACGGAGCGCTGCCGTCGTGAGCGGAAACAAAGCTTGAATGCCACGCATCCGGCATCAAAGCGTGGGTTTGTAAGATTATCGTGTCAAGGGGCAGACTATTTTCGTCCATCGTATTTCTCCTCACGGGAGAAACACTGCTGAAGGATAGAAAGTTCCCGGACGCTGTCTGCATAAAGGCGCTCAGCGGGCGGCCGCAGTCCTCGGGGCCGGATTATTTCGGTATAGACGACGTGATTTCGCCAGAGACGCCGTCGGCCATGGCTGGCGTGCCATAACGGGTCATCGCGAAATTCAATGTGAACATCGCAACGATCGTGACGACGATGACGGCGAGCGTTATTCCTTTGTCCGTTTTCATGGTCTCAATCCCTTCGCGAGCAACTTCAACGCTTTGATCGCCGGGATGGGGCGATTGTGCGGCGCAGGAACTCCTGTCCACCAGTGACGCTCATCATGGTAAATGCAGGGTTAAGGCAGCGAGGCCGAAGAGAAAATGCAGCCGGTGTCTCTGTTGCGCATCAGCGCCGTTGACGAAGGCTGGTCGAGACGGCGCAGCCCTGCGCACAAGCAAATGCGGCCCGTGAGACACGGACCGCATTTCGATTTTCACACTATGATAGGCTTTATTCGGCAGGCTGCAGGTTGCCGATGGCCGGTGCTTGTCCCTGGTTTCCCTGCAGCGCCTGTGCCAGTTGATCTTTGTCCAGCTCGTTTTCCCAGCGGGCAACCACGATGGTTGCGACGGCATTGCCGACGAGATTGGTCAGTGCCCGGCATTCTGACATGAAGCGGTCGATGCCGAGGATGAGCGCCATGCCGGCGACGGGAACGGCAGGCACGACCGAGAGCGTGGCCGCCAGCGTGATGAAGCCGGCGCCGGTGATCCCCGCAGCACCCTTGGAGCTCAACATCGCGACGAGCAGCAGCAGGATCTGATCGGCAAAGGACAGCTGGATATCGGTCGCCTGCGCAATGAACAGCGCCGCCAGCGTCATGTAGATATTGGTTCCGTCAAGATTGAAGGAATATCCCGTCGGAATGACCAGGCCGACGACCGAGCGCTTGCAGCCGGCCTTTTCCATCTTGTCCATCAGGCCCGGCAGTGCGGCTTCCGAAGAGGAGGTGCCGAGAACCAGCAGCAGTTCCTCCTTGATATAGCGCAGCAGGGCGATGATCGAAAAGCCGTTGTAGCGGGCAACCGCACCCAGGACGATGAAAACGAACAGCAGTGACGTGATATAGAATGTCCCGATCAGCATGGCGAGATTGGCGATCGAGCCGACGCCGTATTTGCCGATGGTGAAGGCCATGGCGCCGAAGGCACCGATCGGAGCTGCCTTCATCAGGATGGCGACGAGCTTGAAGACCGGAGCGGTCAGCGCATTGAGAAAATTGACGACCGGCTGACCCTTTTCGCCGACCATGGCAAGAGCGAGGCCGAACAGCACCGAGAAGAACAGCACCTGCAGGATATCGCCATCGGCAAAGGCGCCGACGATCGTGGTCGGGATGATGTTGCTGAGGAAGCCGGTGATCGTCTGCTCATGCGCCTTTGCGGCATAGTTGGCGACGGCGGCCGGATCCAGCGACGCGGGATCGATATGCATGCCGGCACCCGGCTGAACGACATTCGCGACGATCAGGCCGATAACGAGGGCGAGCGTTGAAAATGTCAGGAAGTACAGCATCGCCTTTCCGGCGACGCGGCCGACCTTCTGCAGATCGCTCATGCCGGCAATGCCGGTTGCCACGGTCAGGAAGATGACGGGTGCGATGATCATCTTGACGAGCTTGATGAAGGCGTCGCCAAGCGGCTTCAGCTGTGCGCCGATCTCGGGATAAAAATGGCCGAGAAGAATGCCGGCTGCGATGGCAGCCAGAACCTGAATGTACAGATGCCGGTAAAAGGGAGTTTTGACTGCAGGTGTCGGGGCTGCGTCTGCTGGAACAGAGATCATGATATCCTCCTTTGACCCGCCCGGAACGAATTCCGGCCTCCCGGGCCTGTGACTGATGGTTGAACGGGCGTGCCGTTATCCGGATATCTTCGCAAGTGCCGTGCCAGTTTCGGTGGTGCCATTTAAATTATTGATTCATATGGACAAATTTTCTAAGGCGCCATCCTAAACACAATCTTTTGTGCGGTTATCAGCACGTCTCCCGTTGTGTTTTGTGCGAATTTATGCACAAATTGGCCATGAATTTTTTCCCGGTGTCAGGCCGCGTTCGAGCTCAGGAATCCGCCCGCCGCATGCAGCGCGCCTGGGTGCTTTACGGCGTGTTTTCGGCTGTGCTGGCGATCCTCGTCCTGTGGGTCAGCGGTGAGGTGGCGCGCAGGCTGGCGACGGTATCGCTGGAAGCGCAGGCGCGCACGGATGCCGATCTCAAGGCCGCGCTGCTACGGGCAGTTCTTGAGAAACAGCGGGCGCTTCCGCTGGTGCTTGCACAGGACACCGCCCTTGGCGACGCCCTGGTGACACAAGACCGAGCGGCGCTGGATCAATTGAACCACAAGCTCGAAGGGCTGGCCGCCGGCACCCAGGCCGCCGTCATCTATGTGGTCGGCAGGCATGGTGTGGCGGTTGCCGCCAGCAATTGGCGCGAGCCGGACAGTTTTGTCGGCAACGACTACCGGTTCCGCGAATACTACCAAAAGGCGATCAGCAGCGGCAAGGCGGAGCATTTCGCCCTTGGCAGCGTCAGCAAGAAGCCCGGTCTTTACATCTCGCAACGGGTCGATGGCGCAAGCGGGCCGCTGGGTGTCGTCGTCGTCAAGCTGGAATTCGATCCGGTGGAGGCGGCTTGGGCGGCGTCGCAGAAACCAACCTATGTGACGGATCGCCGTGGGATCGTTTTGATCACCAGCATCCCGTCCTGGCGGTTCATGACCATTGGAGAAATCCCGGCAAATGCACTTGTGGCCATCCGCGAAAGCCTGCAGTTCGGCGAGGCGCCGCTGCGCCCGCTGCCGTTCCGGCAGGCCGGGGACCTGGATGGCGGCAACCTTGTCGAGGTGGTGATGCCGGGAAGCACCGGAGCCACCGAGTTCCTCGATCTGAAGACACCGGTACCCACAACGCCCTGGACCCTGCAGCATCTGGTCGAGACCGCCCCGTCTTTTGATGCGGCGACGCGCGAAGGGCGCCTGCTGGCTTTGCTTGGGCTGCTTCCTGTTCTGGCTGCTGGCGCGCTGTTGCTCCGTCGGCGGCACGCCGCATCCTTGCGCATCTCCGAGGCACTTCGGGCGCGTGAGGAACTGGAGCGGCGTGTCCTGGAGAGAACCGCAGACCTGAGCCAGGCGCGCGACCGCCTGCAAACGGAGATCACCGACCATCGCAATACGGAACAGACCCTGCAGGCGGTGCAGCAGGACCTCGTCCAGGCAAACAGGCTGGCCATCCTTGGCCAGGTAGCGGCAGGCGTCGCCCATGAAATCAACCAGCCGGTCGCCACCATCCGCGCCTATGCCGACAATGCGCGGGTATTCCTGGAGCGCGGGCAGGGTGCGTTTGCTGCAGACAATCTTGGAAATATCGCCGCGCTGACGGAGCGCATCGGCGTGATCACCGACGAATTGCGGGCACTCTCGCGCAAGGGCCGCCGCGACGCCGAACCCACTTCGCTCAGGCTGGTGATCGAAGGCGCCGTGCAATTGCTTCGCAGCCGTTTTGCCGGACGCATGGAGACGCTGGATATCGCGCTGCCGCCGCCCGATCTTCTGGTAATGGGCATGCGCATCCGACTGGAACAGGTGCTGATCAACCTTCTGCAAAACGCGTTCGAGGCGATTGGCGATAAAAAGACGGACGGCCGGGTAGAGGTGCGGTTCGAGGTCACCGGCGAGGCGGTCGCCGTCACGGTGTCCGACAATGGCCCGGGTATCGCGCCGGAAATCCTGCAAAGCCTGTTCACGCCGTTCAATACCAGCAAGGAGAGCGGGCTTGGCCTTGGCCTGGTCATTTCAAAAGACATCGTGGCCGATTACGCCGGCCGGATCGAGGTGTCCAGCAGTGATGCCGGAACCAGTTTCACAGTGCATCTGAAGAAGGCATAGCGGCATGGCGGATGGCGGCAATATCATCCTGATCGACGACGACAAGGATTTGCGGCTGGCAATGATCCAGACGCTCGAACTCGCCGGATTTTCCGTCTCGGCCTTCAGCAGCGCGCGCACCGCGCTTGCCGATATATCCGTGGATTTCAACGGCGCCGTCATCACCGATATCCGCATGCCGGATATAGACGGGCTGGAATTATTCGCACGGTTGTCACGGATGGACGCCGATCTCCCGGTGATCCTGGTGACCGGTCATGGGGATATCCCGATGGCCGTGCAGGCCATCCAGGCTGGCGCCTATGATTTTATCGCCAAGCCGTTTGCTGCCGACAGGCTGGTGCAAAGCGCCCGCCGCGCCGTGGAAAAGCGCCGGCTTGTCATGGAAAATCGGGCATTGCGGCAATCAGCGCAGACAGCCAGCGACAGCCTGCCGCTGATTGGCCAGACACCGGCGATGGAGAGTCTGAGGCAGACGCTGCGCTATATCGCCGACACCGATGTCGATGTGCTTGTGGCCGGCGAAACCGGGAGCGGCAAGGAGGTCGTCGCGCAACTCCTGCACAATTGGAGCCGGCGGCGGTCGGGAAATTTCGTCGCCCTGAACTGCGGCGCGCTGCCCGAAACGGTGATCGAGAGCGAACTGTTCGGCCATGAGGCGGGCGCCTTTACGGGTGCCCAGAAACGGCGGATCGGGCGCATCGAGCATGCGGGCGGCGGGACTTTGTTTCTCGACGAGATCGAGAGCATGCTGCCGGCGACGCAGGTCAAGATGCTGAGGGTGCTTGAGACGCGCCAGGTCAATCCGCTGGGGACCAACGAGGTCAGGCCGGTCGATTTGCGGGTGGTTGCCGCCGCCAAAATCGATCTCGGCGATCCGGCCATGAGGGGGGATTTCCGGGAGGATCTATACTACCGGCTGAATGTCGTGACCCTCTCCATTCCGCCGCTGCGCGAGCGCCGGGAGGATATTCCGTTGCTGTTTTCCCATTTCGCCGCCCGCGCCGCCGAACGCTTCAAGCGCAATATTCCGGTCATCTCCCGCAGCGTGCAGCAATATCTGTCCACCCATGCCTGGCCAGGCAATGTGCGCGAGCTGTCGCATTTTGCCGAGCGTGTGGTTCTCGGCGTCGAAGCTGCCGGATGGCAGGCTACCCCCTCCACTTCCACCCAAAACAGCCTGCCGGAAAAGCTGGAGCTGTACGAGGCGGATATCATCCGCCAGGCGCTTTCGGCCAGCGATGGCGATGTCCGCTTGACGATCGAGGCGCTGGGTATTCCCAGAAAGACTTTCTACGACAAGCTGCAGCGCCACGGCATCAACCGTGCCGACTTTGGCCGGAAGCGCTGATGGCCGGACGTCCAAACGCAAAGTGCTCGCGAGGTGACACGGCGCGAGCACTTTTCTAGCCGGCTTCTGGACTGGGACCTATTCGATACGGCCAAGCGCCGCTCCGGCATTCACATAAGCGCCTTCCGCTGCCTTGATCGCCAATGTCCCGGAGCGGGCCGATAGGATCTGCGTTTCCATCTTCATCGCTTCCATCACCGCGAGCAGGTCGCCCTCTTTCACGGTATCGCCATCGGCGCATTTCCAGGCTTGCAGCGTCCCGGAAATGGGCGCTGTTACGGTGGAAGAGTCTTCTTGCGTCTCCGTGCTTCCGGCATCGCCTGTCGGTGCGTTCAGGCCGCCGAGACCGGCCAGAAGTGCGGCGGGAATACCCAGCGCATGGCGCTTGCCGTCGATCTCGACATGGGTGCGGATGAGAGATGTATCGGCGCCCGGATCGGGCCGTGCGTCAGCGGCAAGGCGGTCGGCGAAATCGGTTTCGATCCAACGCGTATGCACCTTGAAGCCGTCGTCACCAATAAAATCGGCGGCCTCCATGGCGGCGCGGTGGAACGGCAGCACGGTCGCTACGCCCTCGATCCTGAACTCCTTGAGCGCCCGGCGGGCGCGGGTGAGCGCCTGTTCGCGGGTTGCCCCGGTCACGATCAGCTTGGCCATCAGCGAATCGAATGTGCCGGGAATGGTCGAGCCGGTGACGACGCCGCTGTCGAGCCGAACGCCCGGTCCGGACGGTGCCTCGAATGTGGTGATCGTGCCCGGCGTCGGCAGGAAGCCGCGGCCGGGATCTTCGGCATTGATGCGGAATTCGATCGAATGGCCGCGGGGTGCGGGCGTCTCGGTCACCAGTAGCGGCAGGCCGTCGGCGATGCGGAACTGTTCGATCACCAGGTCGATACCGGTCGTTTCTTCGGTGACGGGGTGCTCCACCTGAAGGCGGGTATTGACCTCTAGGAAGGAGATCGTGCCGTCGACGCCGAGCAGGAATTCCACCGTACCGGCGCCGGAATAGCCGGCGGCGGCGCAGATGCGCCTGGCTGCATCATGGATTTCATGCCGCTGGGTGTCTGAGAGAAACGGCGCCGGCGCCTCTTCGACAAGCTTCTGGTTGCGGCGCTGCAGCGAGCAGTCGCGGGTGCCGAGCACCAGCACATTGCCATGTTTATCGGCCAGAACCTGCGCCTCTATATGGCGCGGCCGGTCAAGGAAGCGTTCGAGAAAACATTCGCCACGGCCAAATGCAGCTTCCGCCTCGCGCACGGCCGATGCGTAGAGATCGGCCACATCCTCCATCTTCCAGGCGACCTTCAGGCCGCGTCCGCCGCCGCCATGGGCCGCCTTGATTGCCACCGGCAGGCCATGTTGCTCGGCAAATGCGATCACTTCCGCTGCCGTCTCGACCGGACCATCGCTGCCGGCAACCAGGGGGGCGCCGACGCTGGTAGCGATCCGCCGCGCCTGCACCTTGTCGCCGAGCGCTTCGATGACATGCGGATCGGGGCCGATCCAGATCAGGCCGGCATCGATGACGGCGCGGGCAAACTCCGCCCGCTCGGACAGGAAGCCGTACCCCGGATGCACGGCATCGGCGCCGGAGCGTTTGGCGATGCCGATCAGCTTTTCGATGTCGAGATAAGTTTCCGCCGGGCGGCTGCCGGAGAGACCATAGGCCTCGTCGGCCAGGCGCACGAACAGCGCATCCATGTCCGGATCGGCATAAACCGCAACCGAGGCGATGCCGTAGTCGCGGCAGGCGCGGATGATGCGGACGGCGATTTCGCCACGATTGGCAATCAGCACTTTTTTCATCGGGTCTATCCTCATTGTCTTTGTCCGGCGGGTATCGCGATCTCAGGCCTTGACGGGCTTGATGTCGGCGAAAGCCCCCACGGGCCGGAAGCGTATCTTTGCATTGACCGGAATCTGGCCGGCGAGATCGAAATGATATTCGGCGACATTGCCGATCACGGGATAGCCGCCGGTCAGCGGATGGTCGGCAAGGAACAGCACCGGCTGGCCGCTATGCGGCACCTGGATGGCCCCGGTCGCCGTGCCTTCGCTCGGCAGCTCCGCCTTGTCTTTGCGCTCTAGTGGCACGTCACCGGCGAGGCGGATGCCGACGCGGTTTGACTGCGGCGTCATCGTCCAGAGCTGCCCGGACAGCGTGTCGATGCCAGCCTGCGTAAACCAGTCGCTGCGCGGTCCCATCACCACATCGAGCACCACCGTTTCACCGGACGCCGGGTGATCGAAGGCCGGTGCTTCTGTCAACGAGACGGGCACCAAGTCTTTTGTTCCGCTCTGGATCGTCAGCACCGTGCCGGCCGTGACCGGGTCCGGCCCGACGATGGCGAGCGTATCGGTGGAGGCGCTGCCAAGCACCGGCGTAACCGCAAAACCACCGCGCATTGCGAGATAGCTGCGCATGCCCTTCGGCGCATGGCCGAGCGTGACGACATCACCCGGCTCAAGCGAAATCGGCCGGTAGGTTCCGGCCGTCTGGACACGCCCGGAAGCGTCGCGCACCTGAATGGGGCAGGGCGCGCCGGTTATCCCTAGCACGGCGCGGCCGTTGATTTCGAAGGAAAAGCCGCCGAGCGTAATTTCGAGACAGGCGAAATCAACAGGATTCCCAACAACCCGGTTGGCGGCCTTGAGCGCACCGATGTCCAGCGCGCCGGAGGCCGAAACCCCCTGGCCCGTCTGGCCGAAGCGGCCGGTATCCTGAAATAGCGCGGGCATCGGGGCTGCGAGCACCTTTAGCGTCAGCGCACCGGCTGTCTGGACCGTTGCGGGCGCTGCAGCGCTCTTGGCCGTGCCCACCGAGACAACGGACTTGCTTTTCGAAAGATCGGTAAAGCGCACCCGGTAACCCGGCTGGAACAAAGCTGGCGGATCGCGGGACAGGTCCCACATCTTTTCCGGCGTCGTGCCGATGATCTGCCAGCCGCCGGGGCTTGCCTGCGGGTAAACGCCGGAAAAGGCACCGGCCAGCGCGACGGAGCCGGCGGGGATTTTCGTGCGCGGGCTCTGCCGGCGCGGCACCTGAAGTTTGGGATCGCCGCCGACAAGATAGCCAAAGCCCGGAGCAAAGCCGCAGAAGGCGACGGTGAATTCGCTTGCGGTGTGGCGGCGGATGACCTCGTCGACCGAAAGGCCGGTGAGTTCGGCGACATCCGCCAGATCCTCGCCGTCATAATGGACGGGGATTTCAACGCATGTGTCCGACGGCGCAATACGGGCGGAGAGATCGCGGGTCGCGATGGCGCCGCAAAGCTTCTCGGCCGTCAGCCGCTCCGGGCGGAAACGGATCATCAGGGTGCGGGCGGCGGGCACCATGTCTTCGATGCCATCGACCGGATCGGCTTGAAGCGAGGCAAACAGCGCCAGCGTCTCATCGAGATCGGCGAGTTCGACAAGCAGGACTGTCAGGCTGACGGGTAGAAAACGCATCGGAACCTCAGGCGTGATAGGCGGAATCGGGGATATCGGTGATGAACATATGTCCCGGTGCATGGGTGATGGCAAACGGTACACCGGATGCCATGACGGCTGCCTGCGGGGTGACGCCGCAGGCCCAGAAGACCGGGATTTCACCGGGCTCGATGCGCACGGGATCGCCAAATTCAGGCCTGGCTAAGTCCTTGATGCCGAGTTCTTCCGGCGCGCCGATATGCACGGGCGCGCCATGCACGGACGGGAAGCGGCCGGAAATCGTCGCCGCATCGGCAACGCGCGACGCCGGGATCGGCCGCATCGATACGACCATATTGCCGTGCAGGCGCCCGGCCGGGCGGCATGGCCGGTTGGTCAGGTACATCGGCACATTGGATCGGTCAGTGATATGGCGGATTTCGATGCCTGCCTCCACCATCGGTGTCTCGAAGGTAAAGCTGCAGCCGATCAGGAAGCTGACAAGATCGGGATGCTCTGCCCAGGCTGCGCGTGCGTCCGCCGTTTCCTCGGCAAGCTTGCCGTCGCGCCAGATGCGGTAGAGCGGGATATCGGTGCGCAGGTCGGCACCTGGCGCCAGCAGGGTCGTGTGCGAGCCGGGATCGGAGACGTCAAGCACCGGGCAGGCCTTCGGATTGCGCTGCGCATAGAGCAGGAAATCAAAGGCCCAATCGCGCGGCAAAACGATCATGTTGGCTTGCGTAAAGCCGGGCGCGACGCCCGATGTCGGCTCGATGCTGCCAGCGCGGTAGCGCTCGCGGGCGATGCGCGCCTGTCCGGTATTCACATGGCGCAGGTGGTCTATGGCAATCATTCTATTCCTCCCAGAATGTCCGTCAGGCTGTTAGAAACGACCGGACGGAAATGCCGTCTGCCTCGAAGGCCCGGCGGATTTCCTGCGCGATGGTAACGGCGCCCGGGCTGTCGCCATGGACGCAGATCGATTGCGCTGCGATCGTGATGGTCGAGCCGTCGATTGCCTCCAGCGTGCCCTGGCGGGCAAGCTGCAGCATGCGGCGGGCGATCAGTTGCGTATCGTGTAGGACGGCGCCCTGTTCGCGGCGCGAGACCAATTGTCCGTCCGGCGTATAGGCGCGATCGGCAAAGGCCTCGGCAACGGTTTTCAGGCCGGATGCCTGGGCAAGTTTCAGGATCGGCGCATTGGCAAGGCCCATCAGCACCAGCGACGGATCGATCGCCTTGATGGCGTCGATGACCGCCTGTCCCTGTATCGGGTCATGGGCGATCCGGTTGTAAAGCGCGCCATGCGGCTTGACATAGCCGACTGCAACGCCGGCTGAAGCCGCCATGCCCTTCAGCGCGCCGATCTGGTAGATGACGTCGGCAATCAGTTCGCCGCTCGTCACATCGAGGTCGCGCCGGCCAAAGCCGACGCGATCGGGATAGGAGACATGCGCCCCGATCGAAACACCTTTGCCGGCCGCCGCCTTGACGGTCTTCCAGATGCCGGCGGGATCGCCGGCATGGAAGCCGCAGGCCACATTGGCGCTCGAGACGATGCCCAGCATCGTTTCGTCTTCGCCCATGCGCCAGGCGCCGTAGCTTTCGCCGAGATCGCTGTTCAGATCGATGGCAGTCATTGTCTATCCTCCTCAGGCGGCCGGCGTCAGCAGGGCGAAAATCGGGCCGATCGACTTGTAGCCCATGTACCAGGTGAGTGCGCAAGCCAGCACACCGAGTACCAGCAGCCAGCGCGGATAGCGGTAACCGCCCATGAGGTCGGACCGTGCCCAGGCGGCATAGATGAAGATCGACAGGCCGATCGGCAGGATCAGGCCGTTCAGGCCGCCAACGAAGATCAGCATCTGCGCCGGTGGCGTGGTGATGATCACGTAGAAGAACAGCGAGACGGCGATGAAGATCACGGTCGCGATATTGCGGGCGCGCTCGCTGATGTCCTTCTTGAAGACGGTGATGAACGATACCGACGTATAGGCGGCGCCGATCACCGAGGTGATGGCGGCAAACCACAGAACGGCACCGAAGATGCGGTAGCCGGTCTCGCCTGCCGCTGCCTGGAAGGCTTGTGCCGCAGGATTGGCACCCTTGCCCGACACGTCGATGACGACGCCGCTGGCGACCACGCCGAGAATGGCAAGGAACAGCACGTAGCGCATCAGGCCGGTGACGGCGATGCCCGTCAGTGCCGCACGGTTGACGGCGCCGAGATTCTCGATGCCGACGGTGCCCTTGTCGAGCAGGCGATGTGCGCCGGAATAGGTGATGTAGCCGCCGACCGTGCCGCCGACGATGGTGGTGATCGTGGCAAAATCGATGGTGGAGGGGAGGAAGGTCTGGAACAGCGCATCGCCGACCGGCGGGCCCGAGACGATCGCGACATAGAGCGTCAGGAGGATCATCAGGACGCCGGCGACGACGATCAGGCGGTCGATGGCAAGGCCGGCCCGTTTGGAGCTGAAAATGCCGATGGCGATCAGTGCACTGATTGCCCCGCCCCATTTTGCATCAAGGCCGATCATGGCGTTGAGGCCAAGACCGGAGCCGCCGATATTGCCGATGTTGAAGAACAGCCCGCCGACGATGACGAGGACGGCGAGCAGGTAACCGGTGCCCGGAATGGCCGCATTGGCAATGTCGGATGCGCGCATCTTCGTCAGCGTCACGATCCGCCAGATGTTCAGCTGCACGACGAAATCGATGAGGATGGAGGCAAGAATCGCAAAGGCGAAGGCAGCGCCGAGCTGACTTGTGAACGTGGCCGTCTGGGTGATGAAGCCTGGACCGATGGCCGATGTCGCCATCAGGAAGATGGCAGCGACGAGCGCGGCACGCCGCGATTTGGCGGACATGGGCGCCTTTGGCGGCGCGCCATTGGCGGGTGAAATCGGTGACTGTTCCATGAACCCTCTCTCTGATTATCCGCCTGCGCATTCCCCGGCAGGCCTCGTCAATGATCTTGACTGCCATACCGTCGCCGCATTTCACAATTCTGTCAATATTGTTCAACGATTATTATTTTATCGTTCTATCACACTGTTGAAATGTTGAGCTTTTCATATTTGCCTCAAGACCTGAAGTGCCGCCTTGATGGAGATTTCCGTGCCTTCAAAGGTTCTTGTGTCCCGGTTCAATGTCCCCCGGTACGGCCCGCCTATTGGAATAATCATTCCGGAGGCTGCTCTTCCTGCCGCAAAACATATGCCTGCCGACGTGTTCGGCCCAGACCCCATTTCCAAGCGGGGGAATCCAAGATATCCGTCACACACGGTGCTTATCGCTTCGAATGAAGGACGTGCATGACTGAGCAGGACACCATATCCGCACTTGCGCCCCGGTTGGCGGAGGCGATCCGCAACAAGTTGATCGCCGGCGAACTCAAGCCCGGTCAACGCCTGTCGGAAGTCAAATTGAGCAGCGATCTGCAGGTGTCCCGCAATTCGCTGCGCGAAGCGTTCCGGCTTTTGACCAAGGAAGGCCTGTTGCGGCATGAGCCCAATCGCGGCGTCTTCGTTGAAATCCCCAGCATGGCCTCGATCATCGATATCTACCGCGTGCGCCGCCTTATCGAGTGCCGGGCGCTGGCGCAGGCCTATCCGAAACATCCGGCGGTCGCCCGCATGCGTGCCGCCGTCGAAGAGGCGCGTGCAGCCAGCCTCCGCAGCGATTGGGGCACGGTCGGCAGCGCCAACATGGTCTTTCATGCAGCGATCGTCGATCTCGCCGACAGCGAACGGCTGAACGCTTTCTATCTGCAGATCGCGGCAGAGCTGCGTCTGAGTTTCGGGCTTCTCGACAGCCCCGAACTTCTGCACGAGCCCTATATCGAGCTCAACGCCAGCATCCTTGAAAAGCTGAATGCCGGCGCGACGCAAGACGCGGCAGCCGCGCTGGAAAGCTACCTTCTCCAGTCGGAACGCACCGTGCTTGCCGCCTTCTCGCGTATTCCTGAAAAGGGCAGAAGCTGACCCTGCTGTTCCAAATCTGGCCATAGCTGACCCAGAACGGGACCGCTTGTCTGCGTATTAACGCAGCTTGACGGTTTCATGCGCCTCATCCCGATCCATCATGGGTGGATCTGCTGGCCCGTTGTACCCTGTGTGCACTGCGGCATCGATCTCGTTTCACGATGCCCTGGCCAGCCGGACAGGAGATGATCATGCGCAAGACCGTTTTGAATGCCCTTGGGCAAACCCTCTACTATAGCGATAGTTCGACCGGGTTTTTCTCCGCAACCGGATCTGGCCCGGCGCTGAAGGGCACGGCCGGCCATGATTCGATGTGGGGCGACAGCGCCGTCAACGTCACGATGAGCGGCGGCACCGGCGACGATATCTACTACCTCTATTCGGCGATCAACCGCGCCTACGAGGCGGCGGGCCAGGGGATCGATACGATCAGCACCTGGATGAGCTATACCCTGCCGGACAATTTCGAAAACCTGACGGTCACCGGCAATCTGCGCTATGCCTTCGGAAACGCCGCCGACAATATCATCAAGGGCGGCTCGGGCCGGCAGACGCTGGACGGCGGCGGCGGCAATGATGTGCTGACCGGGGGTGCAGGCGCAGACACGTTCATTTTCGCCAAGGGGAATGGCAGCGATCTGATCACCGATTTTGAAGCCGCCGATATTGTCCGCCTGGACGGCTATTCGCTGACCTCCTTCGATCAGGTTCTCGCCCATGCAAAACAGGAAGGCGCGCATCTGAGACTCGATCTCGGTGATGGCGAAAGCCTTGTCTTTGCCGATACGACCAAGACGGACCTCAGCGCCAGCCAGTTCGAGTTGAGCCTCGACCGTTCCGCACTGACGCAGACCTTCAGCGACAATTTCAACGCGCTGCAACTGATCAACGGCACGCAGGGTGTCTGGGAGGCCAAATACTGGTGGGCGCCGGAGAAAGGCGCGACCTTGTCCGGCAATGGCGAATTGCAATGGTATGTCAATCCCCGCTACGCGCCGACATCGGCCAGCAATCCGTTTTCCGTCAGCAATGGCGTGTTGACGATAACGGCAGAGAAAACGCCTGATGCGCTCAAGGCAGAGGTCGGGGGCCATGCCTACACGTCGGGCATGCTGACCACGCATGCATCCTTTTCCCAGACCTATGGCTATTTCGAAATCCGTGCCGACATGCCGGATGAAAAGGGCGTGTGGCCGGCGTTCTGGCTGCTTCCGGAAGATGGCTCCTGGCCGCCGGAACTGGATGTCGTGGAGATGCGCGGCCAGGACCCCAATACCGTGCATGTCACGGTTCACTCCAACGAAACCGGAAAGCAGACATCCGTTGCTACTGCAGTCAGCGTCTCCGAAACGGAAGGTTTCCACACCTACGGTGTCCTGTGGCAGGAAGATGAGATCGTCTGGTATATCGATGATGTCGCGGTCGCGCGCACTGATACGCCGTCGGATATGCATAAGCCGATGTACATGATCGTCAATCTTGCCGTCGGCGGCATGGCGGGCGCGCCGTCAGACGGTCTGCCCAATGGTTCGGACATGAAGATCGACTATATCCGCGCCTACACGCTGGACGATCTCGCCTGATACCAGCCCGGCAAGCGCGTCAATGACAGAGGCTCGCCGAAATCATTCTTCGGCTTCGGCGCCCGCAGCCTTGAACCGCTCTTCGAATTCGCGTCTCAAACTGCGCCGCACCTGCGCGGCACGTTCGCGGCGCTTGGCGACGCCGGTCGTCGGGCTATAGGCGGGAACATTGGTCGGACGGCCGTCGGCGTCCACCGCCACCATCGTGAAATAACAGGAATTGGTGTGCCGCCGCTCGCCGGTGCGGATGGTTTCCGCCTCGACCCGGATGCCGACCTCCATCGATGTGCGGCCGGCATAGTTGATCGAGGCGCGAAAGGTGACGAGTTCGCCGACATGGATCGGCTGGCGGAAGACGACCTGATCGACCGACAGGGTCACGGCATATTCCTGCGAGAAGCGCGAGGCGCAGGAAAAGGCGACCCGATCAAGAAGATTGAGCAGCGCGCCGCCATGCACCTTGCCACTGAAATTGGCCATGTCGGGCGTCATCAGCACGACCATCTCGAGCCGGCTCGTGTCATGACCAGTTTCCAAAAACGTCACCCCTCTATCGCCATTCCCCAAATCGATCGTGATTATCCACAACCATCCGTGACTGTTCAAGCGCCCGTATTTTTACTCGGCCATCAAGCCGTCAAAGACCTCGAGCATCGCATCCGCAATTGCCTTGCCGAGAGCCGCGCCATGTTCCTGAAGGGCGTCCTCGTTCATGTCACGGGCAGCCAGAGCCAGAGCCGCGCCCTCAGCCATGACGATTTCCTGCGCCCGCTGGATCGCCCAGAGAGCAAAGTCGCTGCGGCCATTGATTTCCACGGTGTCCATATCGATTTCCATTGTTGCAGTCGGGTTAAATGCTGAGTGTCCCACGCAGGCGCCGCTCTCCCATAGCAGGGGATCGCTGCAATGGAAAACAGGCTTGCAATCTTTGATGCCCGCACCAGATTGATGTGACCGGCGGTGAGGGAGAGGCATGATGGATGAGGCCGAAGCGGTGCTGGTTCGCATAGCCGGACGTGTCCAGGGTGTCGGTTTCCGGTTTTGGACGCGGGGCCAGGCACAGAGGCTTGGCCTGTCGGGCTGGGTCCGAAACGAAGCGGATGGCTCGGTCGCGGCATTGATATGCGGACCTGGGTTTGCGGTCAAAGCCATGCTGGAGCGTTGCCGGATTGGACCTCCCGGTGCTTCGGTGACCGATGTGGATGTGCGATCAGCACCGCTTGAGACCATCGCTGACGGATTTCGTATTTTGAAATAACCGGACCATTTTCATGAGAAGATGGTCGCATTTTGTTGATTTTATTTGAATTCTTGGAAATTTGGCAGGTTGCGGCTGAAATCATTGATGTGCCTCATAAAGCGGGTGCAGCATTAATCGCTTGTCGATGCCGCACCGCAGCAATAAAAGGAATTCGTATTTTTGCAGTCAGGCATAAAAACGGGGAACGAAAAACGCAGACGTTCTATTCACGCACAACAGGAGACTTTCATGTCTATTGTACTCAATAATTTCGACAATCTTGGCCTTGAGGCCATTGCCGGCGGCACCGTTGGCTCTCAGGTGAAAGCCCATCGTGAATCGGCCGGTTACAGCATTGAAGATCTTGCCGTAACCTGCGGACTGGCGAATACCGAGATTGCAGCCATCGAAGATGGCAGCGATGCCGATCCGGCCAAGTTGAGAAGAATTGCCGCAGCCCTGCAGGTCTCCGTGGCCGCGCTGCTGGGCACCGAAGTCTAAGGCAATTGCCGCTACCCGCCGTTTTGACGGCGGGGCTGCGGCCAGACGCGTAACCCCGATCCGGGCGTGTTGCCCTTCCGCGACCGCCCGCGCCGATGATTTCCTGCAGAATTTGATCATTCTCCCGCCAGCCAGAGGCAAGCCGGACGTTCCAGCCAAAGCCCCTGCTCCTGGAGATCGCCGTGACCTGCAGCGGGTTGATTGTCTTTTTCATAAAACATCCGGATAAACGGGCTCCAATGCTTGAGTCGCACCTGCCCCGGCAGGATGCCATCTGCCGCATCGAGAGGAGCGGATTTTGACACCACACGCCCAGAATCGGACACTTGAACTCCACAATGTCAGCCGCAGTTTTGGCGCAACCGTCGCGCTTGATTCAGTGTCGCTGACGATCGCGTCCGGCGAGATCATCTGCCTTGTCGGCCAGTCCGGCTGCGGAAAATCGACCTTGCTGCGCATGATTGCCGGGGTGGACCGTGTCGATGGCGGCCGTATCGTGTTGAACGGCGAGGAGGTTTCAGGCCCCTCCCGCTTCGTCGAGCCGGAAGACCGCAAAATCGGTTTCGTGTTCCAGGACTATGCCCTTTTTCCGCATCTGACCGTCGAGCAGAATATCCTGTTCGGCCTGAAACGCCGTCCGAAACCGGAGGCTGCCGCCAGAACCGAAGACGTGATCGCGCATATCGGCATTGCCCATCTCAAGGGGCGCTATCCGCACATGCTGTCGGGTGGCGAGCAGCAGCGTGTGGCGCTTGCCCGCGCGCTCGCTCCCCAGCCGGACATTCTGCTGATGGACGAGCCGTTTTCCAATCTTGACCGGGGATTGCGCGAAAAGGTTCGCGATGAAACCCTGTCTCTCCTGAAAAGCCTTGGCACCACCGTGATCATGGTCACCCACGATCCGGAAGAAGCGCTTTCGGCCGGCGACCGGGTGGTGTTGATGAAGGACGGCCGGATCGTCCAGGCGGGATCCGGTTACGATCTGCACGATCGGCCTGTATCTCCCTATGCCGCCGAGTTCTTCTGCGCCTTCAACAGGATTTCCGGTGTCTATACCAACGGCCAGATCGAAACGGCGATCGGCCGCTTTGGCCAGATGCTCGATGGCCGCGATGGAATGCCAGCCACAGTGTATATCCGTCCGCAGGGCATTTCGGTCGCACCCGGTCCGGGCACGCTTTCGGGGCAGGTGGAAAGCCGCACATTCCTCGGCGAAGTCGAGCAACTCGCAATCGCCGTCGATGGTCTTGACCAGGTATTGCAGGTCCGCACCATGCACCGCTTGCCGCCGAAGACGCAAACGGTCAACCTGTCGGTTTTGCCCAATAGCTGGCTGGTGTTTTCGAACGCTTGAGTGCACGCACTGCGGCAAAGACGGTTTACGGTAAAGTCCTCCAGGTAAACTTGACTGTTTTGATCAAATAATGCTCGACAGCGGTGCATTGTTCATCTGGAGGCACTTATGAATACGTCACGCATCGCAAAATCCACAGTTTTCACGGCGTCATTGCTGCTTGCTGCGGGCACTGCCTCGGCGGCCGAACTCAACATCTACACAACCCGCGAACCGGGCCTCATCCAGCCGCTGCTCGATTCCTTCACTGTCGCGACCGGCACCAAGGTCAACACGGTGTTCATGAAGGACGGTCTGGCCGAGCGCGTCGCCACAGAAGGCGCAAGCTCGCCGGCCGACATCCTGATGACCGTCGATGCCGGAAACCTCATCGATCTCGTTGAAAAGGGCATTACCCAGCCGATCGAATCCACCGTTCTGACGGAATCGATCCCTGCGCAGCTGCGCGATGAAAAGGGCCATTGGTTTGCCTTGTCGATGCGCGCCCGCGTCATCTACGCCGCCAAGGATCTGGACCTGACGGCCTTCAACTATGAAGACCTGGCGGATCCGAAATGGAAGGGCAAGATCTGCATTCGCTCCGGCCAGCATCCCTATAACACCGCGCTGTTTGCCGATCATATCGCCCATTATGGCGCTGATGCCACAGAAACATGGCTGACGGGTCTGAAGGATAACCTCGCCCGCAAGGCTGCCGGTGGCGACCGCGATGGCGCCAAGGATATTCTCGGCGGCATTTGCGATATTGCCGTGGCAAACTCCTATTATGTCGGCCTGATGCGCTCGGGCAAGGGTGGCGAAGAGCAGGTGGCGTGGGGCGATGCCATCAAGGTCGTGCTGCCGACATTCAAGGACGGCGGAACGCAGGTGAACATCAGCGGCGCTGCCGTGGCCAAGAACGCGCCCAACAAGGCCGAGGCCGTGAAGCTTCTGGAATATCTGGTCTCCGGCGACGCCCAGAAGATTTTTGCTGAAGCCAATTTCGAATATCCGGTTAAGGCTGGTGCTGCAGTCGATCCGATCGTGGCCTCGTTCGGCGAGCTGAAGATCGATCTAAAGCCGCTCACGGAAATCGTCAGCCACCGCAAGCAGGCGAGCGAACTGGTCGACAAGGTCGGCTTCGACAACTAAAGGACTTTTGGCGCCCGCTTGATCGCGGGCGCCATTTCTTCCGCCCGAACGATGGATTTCAGCCGATGATCAGCGCTGCGCGAAGCTGGCACAGAGGCCGCGCCGGAGCCCGCTGGCTGTTTGGCGCCGGCTTTGTCGCCTGTCTGGTCATGCTGCCCATCATCGCGCTTTTGCTGCAGGCGCTGCAAGGGTCTGCCGGGCTCTGGTCCCATCTCGTCTCGACCATCTTGCTGGTGGCGCTCGCTGATACGGCTATCCTTTTGGCCGGCGTCGGTCTGATCACCGCCATTCTGGGAACATCCACGGCCTGGCTGGTCACGGCCTATGCCTTTCCCGGCCGCCGGATGCTCGAATGGGCGCTGCTGCTGCCGCTGGCAGTCCCCACCTATATCATCGCCTATGCCTATCTCGATATCCTCCACCCGATCGGCTCGGTGCAGGGGGCCATCCGCTGGATGCTCGGCTATTCCAGCCCGCGCGAATTCCGCCTGCCGGATGTGCGTTCGATGACGGGCTGCATCCTGCTTCTCGGTTTCGTGCTCTATCCCTATGTCTATATTCCGACACGGGCGATGTTCCTGACGCAGTCGGCCAATCTGATCGATGCGTCGCGCACGCTCGGTATCTCGCGCCGCGCCGCCTTCTGGCATGTCGCCCTGCCGCTTGCCCGGCCGGCGGTCGCCGTCGGGGTCAGCTTGGCGCTGATGGAAACCCTCAACGATATCGGTGCCTCGGAATTCCTCGGTGTGCGGACGCTGACCGTCTCGATCTACACGACCTGGGTTACCCGCTCCGATCTGCCGGGCGCATCGCAGATCGCCCTCTCGCTGCTCATCGTCGTGATGGCGCTGGTGGCCTTGGAGAAATGGGCGAGGGGCAGGCAGCGCTATTCGAGCGGCGCCCAGCGCAACCGCGCCTTCGAGCCGCGCCGGGTATCTAAGGGAAAAGGCTTTGTCCTCCTGTTCGCAGGCCTTTTGCCGATCCTCATCGGCTTTGGCGCGCCCGCACTCTATCTGGTGACAGAAGCGTGGAAACGGATCGAATTTGCCGGGCTGTCGCCACGCTTCTTGACCGAAGCGTTCAACACTATCGTGCTCGCCTCCGCCGCGACGATCGCAACTGTCCTTTGTGGGCTGCTCATTGCCTATGCCAGCCGCCTGCGGCCGGGCGCTGCGACGGCCTGGCTGCAGCGGCTTTCAACGCTTGGTTATGCGGCACCGGGCACGGTGGTTGCGATCGGCGTGCTCATCGTTCTTGCCACTTTCGACGGCTTCATCGATCGCACGGCAAGTGCCTGGTTCGGCGTATCGACGGGCCTGCTGTTTATCGGTTCGGGTGCGGCCTTGCTCTATGCCTATACCGTGCGGTTCCTCGCCATCTCGGCAGGCGGGATCGATGCCGGACTACAGCGGATCCCGATGTCATTCGACCATGCTTCCCGCGTGCTTGGCCAATCGGCAGGCGGCACATTCCGCCATGTCCATCTGCCACTGTCGAAAGCGGCGATCACGGCGGCCGGCCTCCTGGTCTTCGTCGATTGCGTCAAGGAACTGCCGGCGACCCTTCTGCTGCGGCCGCTCAACGTCGAGACATTCGCCACACATCTTTACGGCGAGGCCGCAAGGGGCACCTATGAGGAGGCCTCCATCGCCGCGCTCGCCATCGTCGTGATCGGAATATTGCCGGTGATCCTGCTCTCGCGGATGGGGCAGAGCCGCCAGTAGGGGTCGATAGAGCAATCGCGGAGATCAAACCACACTGGCATCCCGGTGCGCTGCAAGAACAGACGTGGCGATGGCGATATCCTGAACCGCGATGCCGGTAAGATCAGCGATGGTGATATCGCCGCGATCGAGCCGGCCTTGCTTAGTCCCAGCGAGCACCGCTCCAAGCTCGACGCAGCTTGCGGCAGACATCTCCCCGGCGCGGAACGCCGCTGAGAATTCGCCGTGATCGAGAGACTGTTCGAGACTATCTGAGACGCGACGGTTGGCGCGGGCAACCAGCGCCGTGTCCAGCTCCTGCTTGTCGGGTGCATCGGCGCCGATTGCGGTAATATGCGTGCCGGGCTTTATCCAGGCATCGCGGATCAGCGGTTGCCGCGAGGGTGTGGTGGTGATGATGATATCGGTGTCACCGCAAAGACGCTCCAGATCGGGCGACGCGCTTGCGCCGATACCTTCCGCCGCAAGTTGGGTTTCCGTCTCCATCGCCTTGTCGTGCGACCGGCCCCAGATGGTGAACGAAAAATCCGTTTCCGGCATCGCGAGGCGCAGGCAGCGGATCTGCCAGCGGGCCTGAATGCCGGTTCCGATAATGGCCACCCGCCGTGCATCCGGGCGGCAAAGCGCCCGCGTGGCAATGGCGCCGCCAAGACCAGTGCGCAGGTCGGTCAAGAAACCCTCATCGAGCAGGATCGCTTCAAGGACGCCAGTTTGCGCCGAAAAAACCAGCATCACACCGTGGGATGTCGGCAGCCCGATCGATGGGTTGCCATAGAATCCGGCGGCGATCTTGACGAGGAAACTCGGATCGCCGGCGATATGACCGTATTTGATATGGCAATCGCCGTCCTTTTCCGGAAAGGCGAGATAGCCGACCGGCGGCATGACCGCCCGGCCGTCGGATGCGGCGATATAGGCGGCTTGAATGGCTGTGAGCGCGCGGCCGGGATCGATCAGCGATTCGATCTGTGACCGGGACAGGATGATCATTCGTCCTCCGGCCGGTTCTGGTTCAGATATTTATAGACGGTCGCCCGGCCCATGCCGAGGATACGGGAAATGTAGGCAGCGGAGTTTCTGCCCCCAAAGGCGCCGTCGGCGGAGAGATCCTTGACCAGCTGCTGCTTCTGCTCGCGGCTCAATCCGGCAATGATCAGCCCGCGCGATCCCGTCCAGTTCTGGATATATTCGTTGATCCGCTCGTGCCAGTCCTCCTTGAACAGGCTCGCCGGCTTGGCATGGTCGACGGGGATCGAGGCGAAGGCGCTCAATGTCTGCATCACCGCGTGGAAATGCGAGACGTCGGCATTGATGCACATCACCGCGATTGGCCGCTCGCCGCTGTCGCGCAGGATGATGCTGATCGATTTGATCCGGCGGCCGTCCCAATTGACCTTTTCATAGGGGCCGAGAAGCCGTTCGCTCGGGCGGAAATCGATCTCGTGCAGCAGCGACGGCTCGCCGACCTCGCGCTTTGAAAAATTTCCGGCAATATGCGCCGCCGTCTCCGTCTCAAGATCGTGCAGCACGACCTCGACAAACGGCTGGAACAGCTGGGCAACGCCGTCGCAGACGGCGGCGTAGGAGGCGAGCTCGGGCTTCATCCCGTCACGCCCTCATAAAGTCTGCAAGGCGCGAAAGCCCTGCCTCCAGATGATGCTTCTGCGCCCCGATGCCGATGCGCACATAGCCATCGAGACCGTAGACATCGCCCGGAACCAGCATGACGCTCTTTTGCTCGCGGACCCGATCGACCAGAACGGAGGAGTTGATCTCCCTGTTATAGCGGACAAAAGCCATGCCGCCGGCCTGCGGCGGCAGGTATGAAAACAGATTGTTATGCGCCTCGATCCATGCGGTTAGCAGCGCCCGGTTTTCCCGCAGCAGATGGCGGCTGCGCGACAGGATTTCAGCGCGTTTGGCCGGCTGCAGCACGATATTGGCGATATGTTCACTGAGCGCACCGGTGGTGATCGAGGTATAATCCTTGCGCTGCCAGGTGCCGTAGATTTCCTTGGCAGGCCCAACCAGCCAGCCAAGCCGCAGGCCCGGCAGCGCCATGGCTTTCGAAAGCCCCGCCGTCACCACCGCTTTTTCGTAGAGATCGGCAAAGCTGACGGATTCCTCCACATCCAGCTCGGACCCCTTGTAGATTTCGTCGGCATGCAGGTAGACGCCGTGTTCGCGGGCGATCGCGACAAGTGCGTCCATCGTTCCACGCGGCAGGAGGCTGCCGGTCGGGTTGTTGGGATTGCACAGGCTGATCATCTTGGTCTTCGGCGTCACGGCGGCGCGCACCTCGTCGAGATCCGGCAGCCATCCAAGTTCTTCGCGCAGCACGATCTCCTTGACGGTGACGCCGAGCGCCTTTGCCCATCCCCGGATCTGCAGGTAGTTCGGCACGAACAGCACCAGTTCGTCGCCGGGCTCCAGAAGGGTCATCACCAGAATGAAGTTCGCTTCCGCCGAACCATTGGTGACCATGACGTTGTCACCGTCGCGGCCGGTGTACAGGCGGGAAATGGTATCACGCAGCTCGACGCCGCCGTTGGTCCAGCCATAACCCAGCTCCACCTCATGCAGGCCAAGCAGCTGATCGGGCGTCAGCAATTCCTTCAGCGAATAGGGATGAACGCCGCTATCGGAGAGATTATACTCCACCAGGTTTTCGTAGAGCGACTGGATCCGTTCGAGCGTGAATTCCTCGATCTGCATGGGCGTTATCTCCGTGAACGTTATGCGGCTGTGTATCATGGAGAATATAGACAATAAAGTACACAATGGAAAATATGTCTACAATTCACGCGAGGCGGCGTGATTGCGCATCTCGAAATCCAATGGTATGAAAGCCATTATCGAGAAAGGAGGGCTGCGCAATGAACACATTTTTCCGGCACCATCGCCAGCGTGGCCCCGTCAACGCCCTGCAAATGCGTTTGCAGGGCTGACCAAAGTCCGTTTCTCTTAAAAAACCGTCTTCTGGTCTGCCCTTCGTGGCACTGCAGCGCCGATCCCGTTGGTTTCGCCGTCTGCATTTTCCAATTCGCCGCGCGCGACGCATCGCATCGATGATGGCCTGAGAGCCCTCGATGGATGACCGTGCGGCAAGACCAGAGACCGATCCATGACCCTCATCAACATCCGCAATCTCGGCATCGTGCTGGGTAGTCCGCTCTTTTCGAAACTCAATCTCGTCGTCAATGCCGGCGACCGTATCGGCCTTGTCGCAGCCAACGGCCGTGGAAAATCGACGCTCTTTCGCTGTATTTCGGGTGCGCTGGAGGCAACCGAAGGCGAGATCACCAAGGCTCGCAGCCTCACGGTCGGCTATGTCGAGCAGAATGTCCCGCCACGCCTTTTCGACCTGACGTTTTACAACGCCGTCCTCGACGCACTCTCTGCGGATCAGCAGGAGAGCGAGAGCTGGCGTGTCGATGTGGTGCTGGAGGAACTCGATGTGCCCGAGGCGCTGCGGCAACGGCCGCTGGCACAGCTGAGCGGCGGCTGGCAGCGCATCGCCATGCTCGCCCGCGTCTGGGTGACCGAGCCGGATGTGCTGATGCTGGACGAGCCGACCAACCATCTCGATCTCGGCAAGATCGCGATGCTTGAGGCATGGCTGAATGCCCTGCCGCGTGACGTTCCCGTCATCATCGCCAGCCACGACCGGGCCTTTCTCGACGCCGTGACCAATCGCACGCTCTTTTTGCGCGCCGAGCAGTCGCAGATTTTTCCGTTGCCATATACGCGGGCGCGGGTCGCGCTCGACGAGGCGGATGCTGCCGATGAGCGCCGCTATCAGCGCGATATCAAGGCCGCCGGGCAATTGCGCAAGCAGGCGGCCAAGCTCAACAATATCGGCATCAATTCCGGCAGCGATCTGCTCGTCGTCAAGACCAAGCAGTTGAAGCAGCGGGCCGACAAGCTCGAGGACGCCGCCAAACCCGCCTATCTGCAGCGGTCGGCCGGTGCGATCAGGCTCGCCAATCGCGGCACCCATGCCAAGGTGCTCATCACCCTGGAGGATGCCGCAGTGCAGACCCCGGATGGCACGCAGCTGTTTAAAACAGGCAAGCAATTCGTCTGCCAGGGCGACCGGATCGTGCTTCTGGGCGCCAATGGGGCGGGCAAGACCCGACTGGTCATGATGCTGCGCAAGGCGGTCGAACTGCCGGAGACGGCGCAGGAGGGCATCAAGGCGACACCATCGCTGGTTCTCGGCTATGGCGACCAGGCCTTGGCCGATCTTCGCCCGGCTGAAACGCCGATGGCGACGATCATCCGCCGGTTCGACATCGGCGACCAGCGGGCGCGGGCGCTTCTGGCCGGAGCCGGAATGTCGATCGAGCTTCAGGCCCGCCCGGTCGGTCAGCTCTCCGGCGGCCAGAAGGCGCGGCTCGGCATGCTGATCCTGCGGCTCACCAATCCCAACTTCTACCTCCTGGACGAACCGACCAACCATCTCGATATCGATGGGCAGGAGGCGCTGGAGGCGGAACTGATGGCGCAGCAGACGAGCTGCCTGTTCGTGTCGCATGATCGAAGCTTCGTCCGCGCTGTCGCCAACCGGTTCTGGTTGATCGACAGGAAGAAGCTGGTCGAGGTCGATAGTCCCGAAGGGTTCTTCGCCGAGGCCGCCAAACAGAACTAGGCACATTGAGACGGCCGGGAAGCTGGCCGTCTCCTCTGTCAGAAAAGGGCGGCCTTCGTTTGGCGTTGCGCTTTGCGGCCGATTTTCCTATAGCCGGGACACGGGATGACGCGCGCGCCGCCACCCGTTTCCGTCTTTCGGCGTGCCCGGTTTCCGATGTCCAATCCCCCAAAGCCAAAGCCGGACGGCCGTTTTCGGATGTTCGTGCCCATTCTCGCCGGCGCCACCTTGCGTGAGCGGCTGATTGCCTGCGTCGGCGCTTTGATCGGCATCGGCCTGACCGGCCTCATCAGCAGCTATCTGCTCGGGCAAGGCCCGCATCTGCCCTTGATCGTGGCGCCGATGGGGGCGTCCGCCGTGCTTCTGTTTGCGGTCCCGGCCAGCCCGCTCGCGCAGCCCTGGTCGATCATCGGCGGCAACACGATTTCGGCGCTAGTGGGCATCATCACCGCCTCGCTGATCCGCGATCCGGTCATCGCCTCCGGTGTCGGCGTCGCGCTGGCGATTGCCGCGATGTCCCTGGCGCGCTGCCTGCATCCGCCGGGCGGCGCTGCGGCGCTCACCGCCGTGCTCGGTGGACCGGTGGTTGCCGGTTGGGGGCTGCTGTTTCCCTTCGTGCCGGTCGGCCTGAATTCCTGCATCCTGGTGGCGCTCGGCCTGCTGTTTCACAAGCTTGCAAGGCGCAACTACCCGCATCTCGCGACCATCGCACCGGTCAATACCCACAGGACCGCGGACCCGCCGGCATCCTTGCGCGCCGGTTTCCGCGAGGAAGATCTGGACGCGGCCCTTGCAGCGTTCGACGAGACCTTCGACATCGACCGGGGGGATCTCAGCCGCCTGCTGCAGCAGGTCGAGCTTCAGGCAGTCATCCGCGCCCATGGTGATATCCGCTGCGCCGACATCATGTCGCGTGACGTCATCGCGATCAATGCCGATGCCGATCCCACTGAGGCGCGTGCGCTGCTGTTGAAGCACAATATCCGCACGCTGCCGGTGAAGGACGCGGACGGCAGGCTGGCGGGCACGGTCGGTTTGCGCGAACTTTTCCGTCCGGCAACGCGTGTCGGCGAAATCCTGTCGAAAGCGGCAACCGCGCCGGACACCGATCCGGCATTCTCCTTGCTGCCGGTTCTGACGGACGGACACGCCCATGCCGTCATCGTGATCGATAGCGAGCATCGTATTCTGGGGCTGATATCCCAGACCGATCTTTTGAGCGCGGCCGCCCGCGCTTTGCCAACCGGCAGCGCCACGCCGTAAGATGAGAGTGATGGCGCCGCCGGAGGGCATAAGCCCCATGTGATACGTTCAGAGACCGGCGATCTTCATCAGGTCTTCCCGTGCGCCGGGTGCCGTGGCCAGAACGGGCGAACCCTTGGTTAGCTGTTCGCCCTCCACAGGGAACGGGTGGTACCAGCCGCCCGCTTCCTTGACGAGGCAATAGCCGGCAAGGCAATCCCAGGCATGCATATAGGGCTCGTAATAGCCGACGAGGCGGCCGGCGGCGACGTAGGCAAGCATCAACGCGCCGGAACCGTTGCGGATAAAGTTGCCGCCCGCTTCCAGGAGATCCTCGACCATCTTGCCGACGAAGGCCGGCGTCACATAATTGTTGGCGCCGATGCCGGTGACGGCATTGCGGATGGTGCGGGAGGGATCGAGGGTGAGAACGCGGCCGTTGAGCGTCGCGCCCCTGCCGCTTGCGCTCGCATAAAGCTCGTCATGGCAGGGCGCGCAGATGACGCCGATCACCGGCTCGTCATTGTGCAAAACGGCGATGGAGACGCACCAGTTCGGCATGCCGTTGACGAAGGGGCTGGTGCCGTCGATCGGATCGACCACCCAGGTATAACCGCTATCGCCACGGGCAAGCCCATATTCCTCCCCCAGGAACCCGTCGCCGGGATGGGCTTCGGCAACGCGGGCGCGAATGAGGTTTTCCACCTCGCGGTCGGCAATGGAGACGACGTCCTGCAGGTCGCGTTTGGTTTCGATCACCAGCGTCTCGCGCCTGTTGTAATAATCGAGTGCGACGCTGCCGGCTTCCTTGGCGATGGCCTGTGCCAGGGCAAAGCGCACGTCGAGCCCGGATATCTGCGATGTCATGGAATGGTCCTTTTGTAATATCGTGTGGCTCAGCCGTTGATGATGGCGATGCCGCGTCCCTTGAAACCGATGGCGACTTCCGTCGATGGTGCAAGCGCACGCTCGACGGCCGGATCGACGACGAAAAGCCTGCCCGTGCTTGTCTCTACCTCGTATTCCACATGGTCGCCAAGATAGGCGGAATGGGTGATCTGGCCCGGGAAGGCGGCCCCCGATGCCGGCTCGAGCGTGATCGAATTCGGGCGCACGGCAAGCTTTGCCGGTCCGGGCCGGGCATTGCGGCTGGGAACGCGATGTTCGAGCGCACCGATGCGGATGGTGGCGTCGGCGCCATCGACACTGATGACGTCACAGGCAACCACATTGGCTTCGCCCATGAAATCGGCAATGAAGGCCGAAGCCGGCGCCTCGTAGAGATCGCGCGGCGAGCCTTCCTGGGCAATCACCCCGTCCTTCATGATGACGATCCGGTCGGACACGGCAAGCGCCTCGTCCTGGTCATGGGTGACGTAGACGGCGGTAAAGCCAAGACGCTGCTGCAGGTCGCGGATTTCGGTGCGCACCTGGCGGCGCAGCCGGGCGTCGAGGTTGGACAACGGCTCGTCGAGCAAAAGAACCTGGGGCTCGAGCACCAGCGCACGGGCAACGGCAACGCGCTGCTGCTGGCCGCCCGAAAGCTCAGCGGGCAGCCGCGCGCCCATGCCCGCAAGGCCGACGAGCTTCAGGCCTTCTTCCGCCTTTTCCCGCGCCTCCTTTTTCTTCAGGCCGGACGATTCCAGGCCGTAGGCCACGTTGTCGAGCGAGCTCATATGCGGAAACAGCGCATAGGACTGAAACACCATCGAAACGTCGCGCTCGTTGGCCGGCAGCATGGTGACATCCTTGCCGCCGATCAGGATCCGGCCTGCGCTTGGATGTTCAAGGCCGGCCAGCATGCGCAACGTCGTGGTCTTGCCGCAGCCGGAGGGACCGAGCAGCGTGACAAGCTGGCCGGGCTCGATGGTCAGCGACAGGTCGTGAATGGCGGTAAAGGCGCCGAACTGCTTCTTGATATTTTGAAAGACGACCGAGCCGGAGCGGGGGGTGATCATACGGTTTTCTCCTGACCGAGGGAAAGGGAAGGGGCTGTGGTGATGCCGGCCACGCGATTTTCGCGCCGCAGCCGGCGTTCCCCGACGAGAAGCTGGAAGCCGGCGATAACGACGATCATCACCACGATCAGCATGGAGGAATAGGCGATTGCCACGCCGTATTCGCCGTTTTCGACAAGGCCGACAATATAGGAGGTCGCCATATTGTACTGGGCGCTGACAAGAAAGATGACGGCGCTGATGGAGGTAATCGCCCGCACGAAGGAATAGACCAGTGCGGCGGTGATCGCGGGCCTGAGCAACGGCAGGATGACCTTGCGGATCGTGCGGAAGCTGGTGGCGCGCAGGGTGAGCGATGCTTCGTCAAGGCTCTTGTCAAGCTGGCTCATCGCCGCCACGCCACCGCGCACGCCGACCGGCATGTTGCGGAACACGAAGCAGGCAATCAGGATCAGCGCCGTGCCGGTCATTTCCAATGGCGGCAAGTTGAAGGCCATGATGTAGCTGATGCCGATGACCGTACCCGGAATGGCAAAGCTCATCATCAGGGCGAATTCGAACACGTTGCGGCCGGCAAATTTCTGGCGGACGATCAGATAGGCGGTCAGCAACCCGACCGCCGCCGTCAGCGGCGCCGAGATCAACGCAATCTCGATCGTCGTCCAGAAGGAATTCCAGGCAACGCCGGTCCAGGCGAGCGCTCCATCGCGCATTTCGACGGAGAAGGCGCGGGCGTAATGTTCGAGCGTCAGCGAATTGTCCAGACCCCATGTCTTCACGAAGCCGCCGAACAGGATCATGCCGTAGATCACGACGGTGAAGATCATCCACGGGATGACCATGGCGTGCACGGCAATGGAGATCGAGCGGGGCAGTGCGATATGCGAACCGCTGTCACCCTTGCCGGTCACGGTGGCGAAATTCTTGCCGGACAGCCAGTAGCGCTGCGCAAGGAAAGCCGTCAGCGTGAAGCACAGCAGGATGATGGCGAGCACGGCGGCGCGCGACGGATCGTTCTGCGAGCCGACCACGGCAAAGAATATTTCTGTCGAAAGCACGCCATGACTGCCGCCGAGCACCAGCGGATTGCCGAAATCAGCCATGCTTTCGATAAAGCCGATCAGAAAGGCGTTGGCGATGCCCGGCTTCATCAATGGCAGCGATACGTGCCAGAAGGTACGCCAGCGGTCGGCCCGCAGCGTCTGGGACGCTTCCTCCATGGAAGGGCTGACGCCCTCAACGACGCCTATGAGCACCAGGAACGAAATCGGCGTGAATGACAGGACCTGGGCGATCCAGATGCCAGTCAGGCCATAAAGCCAGCGGCCGGGCTCGATGCCGAACAGGTTGGACAGGCTTTCGGTGATGACGCCGGCGCGGCCGAACAGCAGGGTGAGCGCAAGGCCGATGACGAAGGGCGGGGTAATGATCGGCAGCACGGTCAAAAGCCGCAGGCCCTTCTTGAAGGGAAAGCGCGTGCGGGTGGCAACCAGCGCAAACGCAAGCCCCATGATGGTCGAGCCGCCGGCCGTCATCAGCGCCAGCCAGAGCGTGCGCCAGGCGACGCCGCAGCGCTCGCCGCCAACCACGCAACCGAGGCTCCAGATCGAATTGTCCTGGATGTTGCGGGTAAAGCCATCCGGATTGAACGAGCCGTCGAAATCCTGGAACGCGCCGACCAGCATGCTGCCGACCGGATAGAACACGAAGATCGCAACAAGAAAGACCAGGATGGCGATGGAGGCGACCACGAAAGCATCGCCCTTCATGACGCCGCGTTCGGCAAGGCCAAAGGAAAAGATCAGCACGAAAGCAAAAGCCGACAGAACTGCGCCGGCCCCCATCGACGGCTGACCGTCGGCCAGGGCGCCAAACAGGGTTTCGCTGACCGTCCAGGACCAGCCGGAAAAGCCGATTGCCAGACCCTGAAACGTCAGGAAAAGGACGCCAAGCGCCCCAGCTATGGCAAGCACGGTTCCGCGCCGCATCGGATCAGCAATGAAGCGTGCTGCGACGGCGGCCGCCATGACGGCGGCGGCGACGCCGAGCCACCAGCGGCCAAAGCCGAGGATCTGCAGGATGCCGGGCGCGACGGAAGCCTCAGACGGAAAACCCGAAAGCCAGCCAAAGCCGAGGAAGCCGCCCTCGATCCGGTACCACGGAACGAGAATAAACGCCGCGATCCCCAGTGCGAGGACAATATCCAGTCTGCGGTTGCGATGGTCCATGACGATCCTCGCGCCTTTTCATGATGTCAAAGATGGAATGATGGTTGGCCGAAGACCGCGCCGCAATCTGTGGAGGGTTGCGCGATCCCCGGCCGGCAGAAACTTTAAGCCGCCCGGGACACGAAATGCCCGGAACGGCCAGTTCCCCTTTAGTTGGCGTTGGCGCTGATCTCGCGGTCCCAGCGCTCGAGCAGTTCCTTGCGCTTGGCCGGATCGCCATAGGTCTTGAAGTCGTAGTCGATCAGCTTGATGTCCTCGAAGCGCGGCGCTTCCTTGGGGATCTCAGCCGTCTTGTTGGACGGAAGCTGGAAGGATTTCGCATCCTTCATGCGCGACTGCACGTCCGGCTGCAGGGCCCAGTCGTACCAGGTCTTGGCATTGTCGAGGTTCTTGGCGCCCTTGACGATCGACATCGAGCCGATCTCGTAACCGGTGCCTTCGCAAGGTGCGACCGACTTGACCGGGAAGCCTTCGGCCGTCTGGGCGACCGCATCATGCATGAAGACGATGCCGATCGCCGTTTCGCCGCGTGCGGCCGCCTTGACCGGGGCGGAGCCAGACTTGGTATATTGCGAGATATTGGCGTTCAGCTTCTTCAGATAATCATAGGCCTGATCTTCGCCCATGATCTGCACCAGGGATGCCAGTGCCGTATACGCGGTACCCGACGAGTTCGGGTTGGCGATCTGGATTTCGCCCTTGAATGCCGGGTCGAGAAGATCAGCCCAGCATTTCGGCTCCTTGAAGCCCTTGGCCTTGAAAATCTCGGTATTGTAACCCCAGCCGAGTGCGCCGGCATAGACGCCGACCGTCTTGTAGCCGGAGCTTTCCGCCTGTTTTTTGGCCCAATCCTGCAACTGGTCGAGCATGGGCGATTTGTATTCCAGGGTCAGGTTTTCCGATGCCGCCTGCAGGTGCGGATCGCCGGTGCCAGCCCACCAGATATCGGTCTTCGGGTTGCGCGCCTCGGCACGGATCTTGGCATAGGTCTCGCCGGACGAGAGGCGGACCATGTTGACCTTGATGTCGCCATGCGCCTTCTCGAAGTCACCCTTCATCTGCTCGCAAATGACCACATCGGCCGAGCAGATCAGGTTGAGGCCGCCGGCCGCATGGGCCGAAAAAGCTGAGAGTGTCGTTCCGGCGGCCAGTGCCGCGACGGCAAGATATCGTGAACCCATGAAATTTCCTCCTGTTGAAGCAGCGCCTCCACGCTGCTCGCTTTTTGCAAGCGTGTGCAAATGCTGCATGAGATGAAAACCGCTGTCAAACAAATTCTTCACAAAACTGTCATAATTCGGCGGATCGAACGCTTGCACGCAATTGCAAAATTGTGCAGATTGTTGCTTCAGGGTGGAGTGTCCGGTGTCGCAGAAACTATTCGTCAGTGCCCAGGAAGTGGCTGAAAAAGCGGGCGTTTCGCGTTCTGCGGTTTCCCGCACCTTTACGTCTGGCGCCAGCGTATCGCCGAAGACACGGCAAAAGGTGCTCGATGCTGCGGAAGCGCTTGGCTATCACGTCAATCATCTCGCACGCGGGCTCATGCGCAATGAAAGCGGTATCGTCTGCCTGATCGTCTCGGAAATCGGTACGCCCTATCGCTCGGCGCTGCTGCGGGCGCTGACCCAGCAGCTGCAAAATTCCGGCAAGGTGGCGATGCTGATCAACACGGACCGGTCGGACGGCAGCGTCGATCTGGCGTTGAGGCAGGCGATCCGCTACCGCGCCGATGCCTCGATCATCCTGTCCGGCCTGCCGGACAAGTCGATCACCGACCTCTGTCTGAAGAACGGCCAGCGCTTGGTGCTGATCAATCGCGATGATGACCGGGAAGGGCCGCTGAAGATCAACCTGGATGACGCCGATGCAGCAGCCCGCATTGCCACCGCCTTTGTGCGCGCCGGTTGCCGCAGGCTCGCTTTTGCCAATTCGCAGGCGGGAACGCCGAGCCTGATGGCGCGCGAGCACGGTTTCGTCGCCGCGGCAAAGGCTCTTGGCATGGATGTGATCGTCGAGCGGTTCGGCCATACCGGTTATGAAAGCGGCCGGGTCGTTGCCCAGCAGCTTTTGACCCGCAAGGAACGTCCAGACGCGGTGTTCTGCGCGACCGACCTGCTTGCCTGCGGCTTCATGGATGCTGCCCGGCATCAATTTTCCATGTCCGTTCCCGATCAGATCTGCGTCGCCGGTTTCGACGATATCGAACAGGCTTCCTGGTCATCCTATGGATTGACGACATTCGCGCAGCCCGTGGACATGATTGCCCGCGAGGCCGTGTCCTGGCTGGTATCGGAGACGCCCGAGCCCGAGCACCATACGGTGCGTCTGCATGCCGATCTGGTCTGGCGCACCTCGATCAGGGGCGGTTAAGCACCATGGGAAGTGCGCTGAAAAAATTGCCGAAAAAGTCCGGCACGTTTCTGTCGGAACTGGTGCCCTTTACCAATGCGCTCTTCCGCGAGCGCATCCGGGAGCAATTTGCGGCACTCTGTTATCGCGTGCGCGCCGATAGCGGCAGGTTCGAAGTGCTGTTGGTAACGAGCCGTGACAGTGGCCGCTGGATCATTCCCAAGGGCTGGCCGATGGCGGGCAAAAAGCCGCATGAGGTCGCGGCGATCGAGGCTTTCGAGGAAGCGGGCGTGCGCGGCAAGGCTAAGAAGAAGCCGCTCGGATATTTCACCTATCTGAAAACACTCGACAACGGCCAGCGGGCGCCATGCTGCGTTCAGGTCCATCTGCTGAATGTGAAAGAAAGCTGCGATGTGTTTCGGGAGAAAGGCCAGCGGCAGACAGAATGGGTATCCTGCGTCGAGGCAGCGCGGCGTGTGCGCGAGCCGGAATTAAAGGGGCTCTTTCTCTCGATGCAGCGGGTCGTATTGTCCTAGTTCTTTCGGCTGGGAAGAGCGGTCTGAAAGAACATGATGACGTCTACGTCGCGTCCACCTCTGGGCGCGACTAGCTGCGTGTTTTCTACAGCAAGATTTTACCCAAACCGTTCCATGGCAAAATCGGCTGGTGCCGAGCCAAAGCCATGCGCTGATCCATGTGTGACCGTGCTGTTCAGGCGGCTCGTTTTCGAGAGTGCGACGGTATTGTCGAACGTCGCCAGCGACAATAGGAGAGCGGCGCCGAGCGTAAATCCGAATGCGAGATAAGAAAACTTTGCGAGCATGTCATTTACTCCTGTTTACCTCATCTGCGCAAACGTGGCGCAGATGGGAAAGTTCCATCGGCTTGAAGGGATCGTGTCACTTGTCCGGGGATGCGCCGCTGCCCAGTCAGAATCGGTTTCAGCGATCAGTCTGCCAGCGCGCTCTGCGCGCTGATAGTTGACCATGCAGCGGATGCATGGGTGTCCTGAAGTATTGGCGCTGTTACTCCATAATCGGGAGGCTTATACACAGCGCATCAGAACGACAACGGCGCCGCTGAATGGCCGGGCCCGCAAAGCCCTTGGAAAGGGGATTATCATGAACGTAGCACGCTCTTTCAACAATTGGCGCAAGTACCGCCAGACGGTCACCGAACTCGGCCGCATGACCAGCCGCGAATTGCGCGACCTCGGCATCGACCGCGCCGATATCCACAGCATCGCTCGCGCCTCGGTCGCTCGCTAATACCGCGCAACGCTACCTCCAGCGACGTTTCCCAAAATGCCCGTGGCCCTTGCTGCGGGCATTTTCGTGTCTGCGGCAAACTTCCCGTCAGAACGCACTGATTTGTCATTCGCGTTCGTACAAGGGTGTGCCAATCTGCCGGCAATCTGATTCCGGGGGGCAAGAGATTGGAACATGCGTTTTTGCGGCGGACGGAATTGTCGCGGCCTGATGTGAATGCCAGGGATGCAAGCGTCCTGTTTGCGGCCCATTACGGCCTGTCGGGGCCGATCGTGGAACTCGGCAGCCAGCAGGACCGGAACTACCGTATCGATACGGAAAACGGCCGCTTCGTCCTCAAGATCTGCCGCGCCGATTATGCCACCCTGGAGCTGGAAGCCCAGAACGCTGCGATGCGCCATATCGCAGGCAAGGCCGGAGCACCACGCGTTCCAAGGCTTGTGGCGGCCTCAGATGGTGCCGAGATCCTGTTCGCCACCGTGCGCGGTGAAGCCTATCAAATCCGTCTGCTCGATTATATCGACGGACAACCGCTGACGCAGCGCAAGCATTTGCCGGTGGCGACGGTCGCCGCACTCGGCGCGCTCGGCGGCAAACTGGCGCTGGCACTTGCGGATTTCACGCATCCCGGCCTGTCGCGCGACCTGCAATGGGATCTGCGTAACGCCGCACCGGTGGTCAGCCATCTCCTGTCGGCAGTAAAGGACGCGGACCGCAAAGCGCGCATCGGCCGGGAGATGGACGCGGCCATGCGCCGTCTGGATGGCCTGAAGCCGGAGCTGAGGCAGCAAGCAATCCATCACGACGTCACCGACGACAATGTCGTCAGCCTGCCCAATGACGCCGGCCAGCTGATACCGGACGGCGTGATCGATTTCGGCGATGTCATCGACGGCTGGCTTGTTGCCGATCTCGCCGTTACCTGCGCCTCGCTTTTGCATCATGCCGATGGCGATCCCGGCATCATCCTGCCGGCGGTCAAGGCGTTCCACGAGGTCTATCCGCTGAACGGCGCGGAACTGCGCGCGCTCTGGCCGTTGATCGTGGCGCGGGCCGCAGTGCTGGTGGCCAGCAGCGAGCAGCAACTGGCGCTTGATCCGGACAATGCTTATGTTGCCGGCAATATCAGCCACGAACGGCAAATTTTCGATGTCGCGGTCTCTGTGCCTTCATCCGTTATGGAAATCGCGATCCTGCAGGCTCTTGGCCAGCCCCGCGATTTGCAGCCTGTCATCACCGGTGAACAGCTCTTGCCGGAAATCGACATATCCGGGATTGCCGTGCTTGAGCTGAACAGCCAAAGCGCGCTGTTCGATGGCGTTGCGTGGCCGCAGCCGGGTCTCGAAGACCAGCTGTTTTTGGCGGCATCCGCCGAAAATGATGGTGTCTCGACCCGGTATGGCGAATACCGGCTGACGCGGACCGCGCTCATTTCGCCGGCACCCGCGCCGACATGTGCCCTTCATGTCGATCTGCTGCTCCCGGCGGGCACAAACGTATTGGCGCCGTTCAGCGGCATTTTGAAACTGACTGATGGCGGCCTGATCCTGCTTGGGCGGGATGCCGCCCTGCATCTGGCTGGGATCGATGCCCTGCCGGGTCCGGACGACTTCATCCATCCCGGCCAGCCGCTGGGCCTGGTTGCAGGTCCGCCTGGAGACAACAGCGTGCTGCGCGTCCAGCTCTGCCGCGACAAGGAACTGGTGCCGCCGCCTTTCGTGCCGCCGGATCATGCTGCCGCATGGCTGGAGCTTTGCCCGTCACCGGCAAGGCTGCTGGGCTTTGATTGCGACGCACCGGTGCCTGAGAGCGCAGCGCTTCTGTCGCGCCGCCAGAGCCATTTTGCCAGGCCGCAGAAGAATTATTACGAGACGCCGCCGCAGATCGAGCGCGGCTTGCGCGAACACATGGTCGATGTCGAAGGCCGCGCCTATCTCGACATGGTCAACAATGTCACGATCCTTGGCCATGGCCATCCCCGTCTTGCCGGTGCCGTGCACCGGCAATGGCTTCGGCTGAACACCAATTCCCGGTTTCACTATGCCTCCGTCGCCGATTTTTCCGCGCGGTTGGCAGAGCTTGCGCCGGATGGGCTCGATACGGTGTTTCTGGTCAACAGCGGCTCGGAAGCCAATGATCTGGCGCTGCGGCTTGCCTGGGCAGCCTCAGGCGCACGCAACATGCTGTGCCTGCTGGAGGGCTATCACGGCTGGTCGGTTGCCAGCGATGCGGTCTCCACCTCGATTGCCGACAATCCGCAGGCGTTGACCACCCGGCCGGACTGGGTCCATCCGGTCATGGCGCCCAACACCTATCGCGGCCCTTTTCGCGGGGAGGGTTCGACCGCAGCCTATGTCGAAGCTGTCCAGCCGGTGCTGGACACGCTTGATCGCGACGGCAAGGGGCTGGCCGGTTTCATCTGCGAATGTGTCTACGGCAATGCCGGCGGCATCCCGCTACCACCGGGCTATCTGAAGGACATCTACGCGAGGGTCCGCGCGCGCGGTGGCGTCTGCATCGCCGATGAGGTCCAGGTCGGCTATGGCCGCCTCGGGCACCATTTTTGGGGCTTTGAAGAGCAGGGCGTGGTCCCCGATATCATCACGGTCGCCAAGGGGATGGGCAACGGCCATCCCCTTGGCGCCGTCATCACCACCAGGGCGATCGCCGATGCGCTGGAGAAGGAAGGCTATTTCTTCTCCTCCGCCGGCGGCAGTCCGGTAAGTTCGGTCGTCGGCATGACGGTGCTCGATATCATGCGCGACGAAGGCCTGCAGGAGAATGCCCGTAGCGTCGGCGATCATCTGAAGCGCCGTCTGGAGGCGCTGGGACAACGCTTTCCGCTTGTCGGCGCCGTGCATGGCATGGGCCTTTATCTCGGGCTGGAATTCGTGCGGGACCGCGAAACGCTTGCGCCGGCCACCGCCGAAACGGCGGCAATCTGCGACCGGCTGCTGCAACTCGGCGTCATCATGCAGCCGACCGGCGATTATCTGAACGTGTTGAAGATCAAGCCGCCGCTGTGCCTGTCGAAGCAGAGCGCTGATTTCTTTGCCGATATGCTCGAGCGCGTGCTGTCGGACGGATGGTGAGGAAAGAGTTTTACCCCGGTTGAATTGCGCAGCCGGATCGGCTTAGCTCGCGCAACGTCTTAAAAAGCAAGCAGCGAGTAGCATCATGACGCAGACCGCCGATATCATCATCCTCAATGCCCGTGTTCTGACGCTGGATGAGGAGCGGCCCCGGGCCGAGGCGGTGGCGATCGCTGCCGGTCATATCCTGGCCGTCGGCACGGCTGCACAGATGGAAGCATTTCGCGGCGCGGGCACCGAGGTGATCGATGCTGCCGGCGGGACGGTGCTTCCCGGTTTCTCCGAAAATCACATGCACCTGTTTTCAGGCGCCGCCGAACTCGACCATCTGCAACTCGCCGGTATCAGCGGACTGGCCGCGCTGACGCACGCCGTCCAAGCCTACGCGCAGACGCGGACCGCCGAGAAGGTCCTCTTTGCACAGGGCGCGGATTATACGATCCTCGGTGACGAGCGGCTGACGCGCCATCATCTCGATGCGATCCTGGCTGACCAGCCATTGGTTCTCTTCGCACCCGATCATCATACGGCCTGGGCCAATACCAAGGCGCTGGAACTGGTCGACATGGTGCACGGCGCAGAGCTTGGCCCTGGCAATGAGGTCGTGGTCGGGTCCGATGGCCTGGCGACAGGGGAGCTGCGGGAAATGGAGGCCTTCAGCCCGCTGCAGGCCGCCGGCGGTTTCGATCGCTACCGCCTTGGCCTGTCCACCGGCGGCGAGCCAGACCCCTATCCCAACGACGCCGAATGGGCACAGGATATCGCCGTGATGCGGCGTGGTCTCGATTATTGCTCCCGCCACGGCATTACCACCATCCAGAACATGGACGGAAATCTCTATCAACTAGAGCTTCTTGCCGCGATCGAGAAAGAGGATGGCAGCCTGCCGTGCCGGGTGATCATTCCGTTCCATTTCAAGAATTTCATGTCGATCGACATGCTTGAGAAAGCCTCCGAACTCGCCCGCCGCTTTAACAGTGACTGGCTGTCATCCGGCATCGTCAAGGTCTTCTACGATGGCGTGCTCGACAGCTGGACCGCCGTGATGGTCGAGCCCTATGCCGACAAGCCCGGAGATTGCGGCGAAGGCCTTTTCACGCCCGAAACGTTTCGCGATGTCGCTGTGGAGGCCGACCGGCGCGGTCTGCAGATCGCGGTTCACGCGATCGGCGATGGCGCCGTGCGGGCGGTGCTTGACGGCTACGAGGCCGCGCGTGTCCAAAATGGCACCCGCGACAGCCGGCATCGCATCGAGCATATCGAAGTCGTGCACCCCGATGACATCGCCCGGTTTGCGCAACTCGGCGTCATCGCCTCGATGCAGCCTCCGCATCCGCCGGGCTGCGCCGGCGTGCCGCTGGAGCCGACCGTATCGCGCATCGGCCGGGACCGCTGGCCTGTCAGCTATGCCTGGCGCACGCTCAAGGATGCCGGCGCACATATCTGCTTTGCCTCCGATTGGCCGGTATCGCCGATCGACCCGATCATCGGCATAGAGGCTGCCGTGACCCGCAAGCGCTGGGCTGAAAGCGACCCGGACCAGTCGTTTTCGCTTGAGGAAGCGCTTTCCGCCTATTGCGTCGAAGGCGCATATGCCGAGTTCAAGGAGGATCGCAAGGGCATGGTCCGCGCTGGCTATCTCGCCGATATTGTCGTGCTGAATGGTGATATCGAGGCCGTAGCCGTAGCTGAGTTGCAGACGATCCGGCCCACCACCACAATTTGCGGCGGGCGTATCAGTTTCTCATCCCGATGATTTTTAGATCAAAATATCAAGAATGCTGTTGTCAACGCGAGGCCGCTGTGGTCACCTAGCACAAAGCCAAAAAGGCGGGAACAGCAGCTTCATGCAACGGGTAGTGTGCCGCATATGGCGGAATTGAACGCGGTCGAAATACGCCATGTTTCTAAGATATTCGGCTTTGGCGAGTTTGCGTTCGCCGCCGTCGATCAGACATCGGTATCAATCCGGCAAAACGAGTTTTTTACGCTTCTGGGACCGTCCGGATGCGGCAAGACCACGCTGTTGCGGCTGATTGCCGGATTTGAATATCCGACATCCGGCGAGATCATGCTGAATGGCGAAAATATCGCCGCCATGCCGCCGTTCAAGCGGCCCATCAACACGGTTTTCCAGAGCTACGCACTGTTTCCGCATATGACGGTGGCGGAAAATATCGGCTTTGGTCTCACCATGCTCGGCAAGCCGAAGCAGGAGATCAAGGACCGGGTCGATGCCATGCTCAAGCTGGTGCGCATGGAAGCGCTGGCCGGCCGCCGCACGAGCCAGATTTCCGGCGGACAGCAGCAGCGTGTTGCGCTTGCCCGGGCCTTGGCGCCGCAGCCGAAGGTTCTTTTGCTGGACGAGCCGCTGTCCGCGCTCGACTACAAGCTGCGCAAGGACATGCAGATCGAACTGAAACGTCTGCAGGCGGAAACCGGGATCACCTTCATCTTCGTCACCCATGACCAGGAAGAGGCGCTGACCATGTCGGACCGCATCGCGGTGATGTCGTCGGGAAAAATCCTGCAGGTCGGCAATCCCAGAGAGATCTATGACGCTCCGGCAGACCGTTTCGTCGCCGATTTCATCGGCGAGACCAATTTCCTGAAAGGCCGGATCAGCGCGGTGACGGATGGTATCGCCGAGGTCGATACGCCAGTTGCCGGCCGCATATCGGCAACGGTTCCGCGGGATTTCCACGCCGAAGGCGAGGTGACGGTGGTGCTGCGCCCAGAACATGCGACGCTTTGTGCGCCGGACCGCGCCGGTGCCAGCCAGATGACTGGGACGCTCGAAAACGTCGTCTATTTCGGAACCGATACGCATTACCACGTCCGTCTTTCCGACGGCGAAACGGTGTTTACCCTGCGCGAGCAGAACAAGCCGTTGCAGAGCGCGCGCTTCAGCCAGGGCGACATGGTCGGCATTGCGCTCGAAGCCAATGCCGCCCGGGTGTTGAGGAACTGAGATGACTGACCTGCCAGGGACGATCGAAGCGGAAAAAAGCAGGGATATCCGGAAACGGTGGCTGCTCTCGCTTCCCGCCCTGCTGATCATCCTCCTCGCATCGACAGGCCCGTTGCTGATCGTTCTTGTCTATTCCTTCCTGACGCCCGGCCCCTATGGTGACGTGCAATGGCTGCCCTCGCTGGATGGCTGGCTCGGCGTCGTCCTCAACAAGGACATTTTCGACGGCACCGTCACGCTTGCCGATGCGCATGTCTCGATCTTCATGCGCTCCGTCATGCTCTCCCTGGCAACGACGGTCTTGACCCTGCTGGTTGGTTTCCCCACCGCCTATTTCATTGCCACCCGGCCGGAAAAGACCCGTGAGCTCTGGCTGTTTCTGATCACCATTCCCTTCTGGACCAACCTGCTGATCCGCACATTCGCGATCCTCGAAATCATCCGCAATGAAGGGCTGGTCAACGGACTGATGCTGAAGGCCAGCCTCATTGCGCGGCCCATCCAGATGCTCTTCACCGATGGCGCGATCCTGACGGGCATGGTGTATGTCTATCTGCCGCTGATGGTTCTGCCGCTGTATGCCAGCATGGAAAAGCTGGATTTCCGGTTGGTGGAAGCGGCATATGATCTCTATGCGACACCCTTCCGGGTGCTGCGGAAAATCATCTTTCCGCTGGTCAAGCCCGGCGTCATCGCCGGTTCGATCCTCGTTTTCATCCCGGCGCTCGGCGCCTATGTGACGCCGAGCATTCTGGGCGGCGGCAAGAACATGATGCTTGGCAATCTAATCGAGCTGCAGTTCGGCCAGGGCCGGAACTGGCCGCTCGGCTCGGCGCTGTCGATCACGCTGATGCTGATCGTCATGGCGGCGCTGCTCGTCTATGTCCGCAATGCGGGATCGCAAGGAAGCCGGCATGGCTAAGACATTTTCCATCCGGCGTCAGCGCGGTTTCACCACCATTGCGATGGCCTGCTTCTTTGCGCTTTATCTGCCGATCGCCGTCCTGGTGTTCTATTCATTCAATGCGGGCGAATCGCTGGCATCCTTTGACGGAATTTCGCTGCGCTGGTTCACCAAGGCCTTTCAAAACCAGCAGGTCATCGACGCCTCCATCCGCTCGCTGCAGATCGCCTCGTTTGCCGCTGTGGTCGCCACCATTGCCGCGACCATGGCGGCGCTGGCAACGACGCGTACGGAGGCCTATCGCGGGCTGACGCTGAAATATGCCTTCATCAACCAGCCCCTGATGATCCCGGAGATCGTCACGGCGGTGGCTCTCTTGATCTTCTTTGCGCGCATCAAGATCTGGACCGGTTATTCCGGCCTGGGCTATCTGATCGCCGCCCATACGGCCTTCTGCATCCCGTTCGCCTATCTGCCGATCCGGGCGCGGCTGGAGAATATGGACCTGACGCTTGAAAAGGCGGCTGCCGATCTCTATGCAACGCCCTGGAAAGCCTTCCGCTATGTTACCCTGCCCTTGCTCTGGCCCGGCATTCTCGCCGGGTTCATGCTGGCCTTCGTGATTTCGCTCGACGACGTCGTCATCACCGAATTCGTCAAGTCGGCCGGGCAGGACACTTTGCCGACCTACATGCTCGGCCAGATCCGCCGCTCCATCACGCCGGAAATGAACGCGATCTCGACGCTGTTCCTGTTCCTGTCGGTCTGTGTCGTCACCGTGTTCTTCATCGTCAACAGAAAACGTGTCTAACGAAAGAAAAGGGAACAACATCATGAAACGGATGATCATGGCGGTCACGGCCGCACTTCTCGCCTCCACCGGCCTTGCCCGGGCCGAAGGCGAACTCAACATCTACAACTGGGGCAATTATACCAGCCCCGAAATGATCAAGAAATTCGAGGACCAGTACAAGGTCAAGGTGACGATCACCGACTACGATTCCAACGACACGGCACTCGCCAAGGTTCGCCAGGGCGGCTCCGGCTTCGACATGGTCGTGCCGTCGCAGAACTATATCCCGATCTGGATTTCGGAAGGTCTGTTTCTGGAAACCGATCCGGGCAAGATGGAAAATTTTAGCCACGTCGCCAAGGAATGGCAGAATCCTGAATTCGATCCAGGCCGCAAATACACCGTTCCGTGGGCCATGGGCATCGTTGGCGTCGTCGTCAATACGGATGTCTACAAGGGTGACATCAACACCTGGGGCATCGTCTTCGACACGCCGGACGAGCTGAAAGGCAAGGTCAACGTCGTTCCGGAAATGACGGATGTCATCGACGCAGCCGTGCTCTACAATGGCGGCAAGAAGTGCACCGGCGACCTCGCGATCCTCAAGAAGGTGCGCGATACGCTGGTAAAGGCCAAGCCCAACTGGGTGGCGATGGAATACGGCACTATCCAGAAAATGGGATCGGGCGACTTTGCCGCGTCCAGCGACTGGAACGGCTCGGCCTTCCGCCAGCGCCTGGCCAATCCTGCCATCAAATTCGGCTATCCGAAGGAAGGCTTCGTCAACTGGAGCGACAATCTTGCCGTTCTGAAAGACGCAAAGAACGTCGAAAATGCAAAACTCTTCCAGAACTTCATGATGGATCCGCAGAATGCCGGGATGAATTCCGGGTTCCATCGCTATGCCAACGGCATCGCCGGGTCCGGCGACTTCATGCCCGCCGATATGAAGGGCGCACCGGAAATCGATATCCCCGCCGAATTCGCTTCGGTCGGCGTGCCCTCGCAGACCTGCCCGCCGGAGGTTCAGGAGCTCTACACCAAGATCTGGACCGAGCTTCAGAAGTAATTCTTTTTCCTCGCACCCCGCCGGTCGCGGCGGGGTGCGTTTTGTTTCCGTCCGCAGGATCGTCTCATGAAAACCGTCTTCTCCCCGCGTCATCTCGGTCATGCCAACCAGCTCGAATTGGTCGCCGGTGCCATCGTTCCCGGTTATGAGCTGACATCACGCGCCGAATATGTCTCCGGACGCATCAAGACCGTGGGACTAGGCCCCATCCTTGCGCCGCAGGAGCATGACCTGACCACGGCCGCGCGCATCCATCGCAAGGACTATCTCGACTTTTTGCCGACAATCTGGGATCGCTGGACCGCAGAGCGACGCACCGGCACGGCGCTGCCCTTCACCTGGCCGACACGCGGCCTGCGTGGCGACGTGCCGCCGGAATTCATCGATGGGCTGCTTGGATATTATTCCTTCGACGCCGGCTGCGGCATTGTCGAAGGCTCCTGGGATGCGATCAAATCCTCGCATGACGTGGCGCTGACGGCAGCCAGCCTTATTCAGGACGGCGAGCGCGCGGCCTTTGCGCTCTGCCGCCCGCCGGGTCATCACGCCGGCGCCGGCTTTATGGGCGGCTATTGCTATATCAACAATGCTGCCGTAGCCGCGCAATGGTTTCGCGACAATGGCGCCAAGCGCGTCTCGATCCTCGATGTCGATTATCACCACGGCAACGGCACGCAGGAAATCTTCTATTCCCGCTCTGACGTACAGGTGATCAACCTGCACGCCGATCCGATGCAGGAATATCCTTACTTCCTTGGCCATGCCGATGAGCGTGGAGCGGGCGAGGGCGAAGGCTACAATCTCAACTACCCCATGCGCTTCGGCACCGACTGGGACCGCTGGAGCCAGTCGCTGGAGGATGCCTGCGGCAAGCTGGTAGCCTACAATCCGGACGTGGTGGTGATTTCGCTCGGGGTCGATACGTTCGAGAAGGACCCGATCAGCAAATTCAAGCTGAAGACCGAGGATTTCCCAAAGATCGGCGAGCGCATCGCCCGTCTCAATCTCCCCACCCTGTTCGTCATGGAAGGCGGCTATGCCGTCGCCGAAATCGGCGTTAATGCCGTCAGCGTCCTGACCGGCTTTGAGGGCAATTGACCGTGGCGTCCGGTTCTACGACGACATTGGGCGTCGTCCAATTCGCCTGCACGGACGATCTCGCGGATAATCTTGAGACCGCGTCCCGCCTGATCCATCAGGCCGCGGGCAAGGGCGCGAATATCGTGCTGGTGCAGGAACTGTTCGAGGGGCTGTATTTCTGCCAGACCCAGGATCCCATCCATTTTGGAAGGGCACATGCGCTGGCGGATCATCCTGTCATTGCTCCGATGCAGGCGCTCGCGCGCGAACTTGGCATTGTCCTGCCGGTTTCGTTCTTCGAGAAGAAGAACCAGGCATTTTACAACAGCATCGCGATGATCGATGACACGGGCGCTATCCTGGGCGTCTACCGCAAATCCCATATTCCCGACGGTCCGGGTTACAGCGAAAAATTCTATTTCCGGCCGGGTGATACCGGCTTCAAGGTCTGGCCGACCCGCTTCGGCACGATCGGTGTCGGCATCTGCTGGGACCAGTGGTTTCCGGAGGCTGCCCGCGCCATGGCGCTGATGGGTGCCGAACTGATCCTCTATCCGACCGCCATCGGCTCGGAGCCGGCACGTCCGGACCTGGATACGATGGACCATTGGCGCATGGTGATGCGCGGCCATGCCGCCGCCAACATGATGCCGGTGGCCGCTGCCAACCGCATCGGCGCGGAAACCATCGGCGGAAAGACGCAATCCTATTACGGCTCGTCCTTCATTGCCGGACCGGACGGCCAGCTTGCGGCCGACGCACCGCGTGACGGAGAGGCCGTTCTCATCGCGACATTCGACCGGCAAGACCTTGCCGGCAACCGCGCCGCCTGGGGCATGTTCCGCGATCGCCGCCCGGATCTTTACGGCGCGCTGGCGACGGCAGACGGAGGAGACAGGACGTGACGGAATTCAAGCGCTCGGACATTACGCTTTCAAACTGGCGCACCGCGCCCTTCTCGAAATGGGCTTTTGAGAATGTCAGCGAAATCGTGCCATCGGCGGTCATTGCGGCCAAGGTCAAAGCCGCAGAACCGCCGCTTGATCTCAGTGGGCTCGGGGACCTGAATGTCACCGGCATCGATGGCACCTCCCAGCCCCTGACGGCATTTCTGGCTGAGAGCGAGACCGACGAGCTGGTGGTCATGCGGCAAGGCCGCATCATCGCCGAGTGGTCTGCCGGACATTCCGATCCCGCCTTGCCGCATATCATCTTTTCCGTGTCGAAATCCCTGACCGCACTCCTGGCCGGAATTCTCGTGGGCAAGGGCCTGCTGTCCTTCGGCAAGCGCGTCGTGGATTATGTGCCGGAGGCTGCGGGGTCGGCCTATGCGGATGCGACGGTACAGCAATTGTTCGACATGGAGATCAGCGTCGATTTCGTCGAAGACTATCTCGATACATCAGGGGGCTTCGATCGCTACCGCCGGGCAACCGGCTGGAACCCGGATCGGCCGGACATTCCGGCGCCGGACTTGAAGAGCTTCATCTGCAGCATCGGGAAAGGCGGCTGGAACCACGGCGAAAAGCATGCCTACCGCTCGCCCAACACCGATCTCGCCGGCATCGTCGTGGAGCGCGCGGCAAGTGGGCGCTTGGCAAAATTGCTGAGCGACCATCTCTGGCAGCCGATGGGCGCCGGCTCGAACGCCATGATCACCGTCGATCGGATCGGCACGGCACGCGCTGCCGGCGGCATGTCGGCGACGGCGCGCGATCTTGCGCTGGTGGGCGAGCTTGTCCGCAAACAGGGAGCCGGTCTGATCCCGCAATCCTTCATCGATGACCTGTGGACGGGTGGCAGCCGCGAGGCCTGGAAGAACGGCGACCAGGCGACGCTGTTTCCAGATGGCAGCTACCGCAACTACTGGTACGAAACGGGTGCGGGCGAATTGGCCGCGATCGGCATTCACGGACAGTGGATCTGGGTCGATCCGGCCAGCCAGACCGTGATCGTCAAGCTGTCGTCACAGACCCTGCCGGTGGACGCCGAACGCGATCAGGCCATCGTCGGCATGCTGCGCCAGGTTTCCAGGGCAGTCTGAACCCGGCCCGTCAGCCTGTGATCTCTGCCGGTTCGATGCTTTCCGGTTCCTTCCGCTCCTGCGGCCAGCGTATCAACGCCTCCATGCCGGCGGCCGTCAGCGCGTAGATGCCGCGATCGATGCGCTCGAACCAGCCATAGACATTGCCGCGCAGAATGGTTGCTGCCGAAGGCGTGACCGGCTTCAGATCCCTTGGCCGCAACGGGCCGTCCCGCAGCGCTGCAGCGCAGGCCAGCGCCTGCTGCCGGTAAGCGGTCATGATCGGCGCGCGCGTGCTGCCGCCAAGGGCGGGGTCGCCCTTGCGCTTTTTGTGTTCGGTGACCAGGCGGGACCGCTTGCGCGGGTTCTTGCGCGGCATCAGCGCCATCGGGCTCACGACCACATCGACCGTGCCGTTGTCGGATACACTCAGCATGCCGAAGCCGAGCCGGCGGCAGAGGTCGCGGTAGCGGCGGTCGCTTTCGCGGCCCTTCCCCTTGGCCGAGACACGCGCGGCGATCCACACTTCGTCGCTGGCGCACGCCCGGTCGACCGCCTGCAGGATGAGTTCGAGGTTGAAGCTGAGCTTGAGTTCGCAGAGGACCACGATAGGCGGTTCGTCTGGGCTCAATCCCACCAGATCGCAACCGGCGATCTCGCCTTTGACGCTATAGCCGGCGGCTTCGAGAAAGCCCTTGATCGGCAGGTAAAGCGTGGTCTCCACATCATGTCCTCACATCGTCGCAATCACGGTCTTGCCGTGATTTGCCGGTGATATCAATGAGGAAGATGATTTTCAGGGTGTACCCGTCTTGCGTTACGCGAATGCGGTCACGGAGAGCACGGTGATATCCTCTTCGCGGCCAGCGACCTCGAACTCGATCGTGTCACCGGGGGCCGCATCTTCAAGGGCGCGGGCAAGTGGCGATGTCCAGGCGATGGCCCCGGCCGCAGGATCGGCCTCGTCCTCGCCGACGATGCGGATATCCCGGACCATGCCGCCGCGCCGGATCGAGACCTGCGTTCCAAACTTTACCGCAGCTGGCGCCGCGCTGGGCTCGACGATTTCCATGGTGCTGCGCCGTGCCTCCCAATAGCGCAGGTCGCGCTTGAGGGCGGCAAGCACCTCGTTGTCGCTGGTGGCCGCTGTCTGCTGCATCAGCGCCGCCACCATCTGCTCGATCTGTCTGGCGCCGTTCGGCGTCACAAGATTGCGCGCAGCACTGACGGGCCGCTCGGGAACAGGCGGCGGCGGGGCGTCGTCGATTTCCTTGGTGAATGCGCGGCTCATCCTTTTTTCCCTTCAAGTCAATGTCTAGCAAATTTACGTGCCGTTCGGGTCTGCATGGACCTCCCGTTCAACCCTTCTTCTTCAGTTTCGTGCGCCGGTCGCGGATGATGTGATCGACTTTTCCGGCAAGTGCATGGTCCGGCTCGCTTTCGGCTGCCGCGCGCAGAAGCTCGGTCAGCCGCCGCAATTCCTTTTCGTCGAGATGTTCGATGCCCATAAAACGGTTCTCGGCTCCGCTGGTCAGGATCAGCTCGTCGAGCTTCGCCTGCACTGCCTTGCCGTCGCGGTTCTGGGAGTTTTGCAGCACGAAAACCATCAGAAACGTAATGATCGTCGTCCCTGTGTTGACGACAAGCTGCCAGGTTTCGGAAAAACCAAAAATGGGGCCGGTGACGGCCCAAAGCAGGATCCCGGCGACCGCGATCACGAATGTCGCGGGTTTGCCGGTCAGTTGCGCGACCCCGCCGGAAAATCTGGAAAAGAGACTGGGTTTTTCGGACATGGCAATCCTCCATCGGGCAGAGCCATGAGTTAAAGTCCCGGCAGGGGCGGAAGTTCCTGCCGGGATTTTTGCCGACGTAAATATCGGAACTTCGCCGTCCTGAAGCCCGGTCTCAGGCCATCGGACCCGCCAACCGGCGCGCGGCCTCGTCCCAGCTTCCGGTCATCCGCAGGCTCGGCGACTGTCCTTCCGCATGCGGGGTCCACCGCAGTTGCAGGGCGCCGGGTCTGCGGATGATGCGGCGCGGCGTGAAACGCCAAAGGCGTTCGGCACCCTCGAACGCCGCAAGTTCCGGCGCTTCCAGAATGACTTCGGCGTCTCCGGTCAGCTGCAAGAGACCGCCGGTCTCGAAATCGGCAAACACCAGGCCGGCTTTACCATTGGCAAGGATGTTGCCGAGCGTGTTGAAGAACAGATTGCCGGCGAAATCCGGAATGGTCAGCACGCCGTCGCCATCCACCCGCACGAAGCCCGGCTTGCCGCCCCGGTGCGAGACATCCACCTGGCGCTCTCCGTGAGCAAGGTCCGCATAGGTTGCGACAAAAAACGTATCGGCACCATCGATCATCCGCCGTGCGTCTCCGTCGAGCGTCTGAAGGACGATTGGCCCGGCGATCGGCTCGTTTGAAGGGTCATCGACAGAGCTGAAATCGCGCAGCTGGATATATTTCGGACAGTTGCCATAGGCCTGACCAACATCGACCTCGAAACCTGCCGCCCGGGTACGCCTGATCGTTCCGTTCAGCCGGTTGCGCCGCCGCGTGTGCAACTCGATCCCGAGCATGCCGATAGCGTTGCCGTCCCCAATCCCGGCGTCTGCCGGATCTGCGCTCTCGCGGCCAAGAGTGACGTGCAGCGTGTACGGATCCGGGCTCTGCAGGAACCCCGGCGTGTCTGCCCGAACGGTTGCCCAGGCATCACCGTCGCCATCCACCGTTCCCAGCACGATGAATGGCAGCTGCGGATAGAAGGCACGGTGCTGCTCGATCAGATGATTACGCAGAACCCGGCGGCCGACCTCTTCCATACGCCCGGCCACACCGGCCTGACGCTGCAGCGCCTGCTCACCGGCATGCCAGGGGGAAGCGTCTTCGGTTGCGGTGGTCAAAAGCATCAAACGCTCCCTTGAAAGTGGGTTGATGAACAGGCTGGCAGCAGCGCCACCTGCTCAGGCAGCCTCCGGAAGGCCGATTGCGGTCTTCTGGAAGGCGACGAAACCGGGAAGCTCTTCGACGCGCTTCAGCCAGGCGCTGATATTGGCATAGGCGCTACGATCGACATTACCCTCCGGCGCGCGGGCGATATAGCTGTAGAGCGCGACATCGGCGATGGTCGGATGACCCGCTGCGATCCACTGGCGGCCGTCAAGGGCAGCCTCGATTTGGCCGAGGATAAGATGGGCGCGCGCGATAACCTCGCCGGCATCGAAGCCAGCACCGAAAACGGTGACCAGTCTCGCAGCGCACGGCCCATAGGCGATTTCGCCGGCGGCGACAGATAGCCAGCGCTGCACGGCCGCTGCGCCCTTTGCGTCTTCCGGCAACCAGTTGTTCGCGCCATGCTTCTTGGCGAGATAGACGAGAATGGCGTTGGAATCGGCAATGATGTCACCGGCATCGTCGAGGACCGGAACCTGACCGAAGGGATTGAGCTTGAGAAAGTCCGGGCTCTTGTGGGCGCGGGCGGCAAGATCGACTTCGACTAGCTCGGCATCGATCCCGAGCAGCGAGATGAACAGCCGGGCGCGATGCGCGTGGCCGGACAGCGGGTGATAGTAAAGTTTCATCGACAGTCTCCTTCAGGCTTGTTTGCCCTGGAGAAGATGTTTCTTTCTTCGTGAAAACAGAAGTATGATAAAAGACAAGATGTCATTCCATCTTGTGGAATAATGAACGGGGATTGGGACGTGGACAGGCTTCAATCCATGCGGGTTCTGGTCAAGGCCGCCGATACCGGCAGCTTTGCGCAGGCAGCCCGCGCCCTCAATATGAGCCCGCCGGCCGTGACCCGCGCCATTGCCTATCTGGAGGATCTGACGGGTGCCCGGCTGTTCCTGCGATCGACGCGATCGGTGAAACTGACGGCGCCCGGGAGCCGCTATGTGGAGGATTGCCGCCGCATCCTTGCCGATATCGATGAGGCCGAGGCGTCTGCCGGCGGCTCGCATGCAACACCCTCCGGGCTGCTGACGGTGACCGCGCCCGTCCTCTTCGGCCAGATCTATGTCATGCCGGTCCTGACGTCTTTCCTGACGCAGCATCCGGCCGTCAATGGCCGAGCCCTTCTGCTCGATCGCGTCGTCAATCTGCTGGAGGAGGGGATCGACGTTGCCCTGCGTATCGGCGAACTGCCGGATTCCGGCTATCATGCCATCAAGGTCGGCAGCGTTCGCCGGGTGATCTGCGGTGCGCCTTCCTATTTCGTGCGCCATCCGATGCCCAAAATTCCCGCCGATCTGGCAGAGCACACGGTCATCGCCAATACCGGCTCGTCCGCACCGCAGGACTGGCGCTTTTCCGGCGCGGAAAAAAGCAGCGTCACCTTACGCCCAAGACTGTTCTGCAACACGGTCGATGCCTCGATTTCCGCCGCGCTCAGCGGCTGGGGCCTGACCAGTGCACTCTCCTATCAGGTCGCATCGGCAGTGCGGGAGGAACGGCTCGAAATCGTTCTTCCCGGCTATGAGGAAGCGCCGATTCCCATCCATGTCATGCATGCGGAAGGCCGCCATATCTCCGCCAAGACCAGGGCCTTCGTGGACTTTCTGGTGGCCGAATTGCGCGCCAACCAGAGCCTGCAATCGGCCACTGCGCTGGCCAAAGGTTAGAATGCCGCAGTTGACATGGCGACAGTTCCGATTTACGACTGACGAAATTCTAAATTCGTCAGTCGTAAATCGGAACTGCTCATGGACGAAACCAGCGATATCCTCGACACCGCACGGCAGGACAATATTGCGCGGATTCTCGAGGCGGCGGAGCGGCTGTTCCGGCATTATGGCTATGCCAAGACGAATGTCGCCGATATCGCTCGCGATCTTGGCATGTCGCCCGCCAATATCTATCGCTTCTTTGCCTCCAAGACCGAAATTCATCAGGCGATCTGCGGCCGCATGCTCGCCGGAAGCTATCAGCAGGCCTTCGAGATCTCGCAGCTGCCGATCAGCGCCGCAGATCGCCTGCGCCGCTATCTGCATGCGGAGTACCAGCTGATCCTGACCGCGATGCTCGACCATGAAAAGGTCCACGAGATGGTCATCGTCGCCATCGAGCGCGACTGGCACGTCATCGAAAAGCATATCGACCGCATGCACCTGTTGCTGGAAGAGATGATCCGCCAGGGCATCGCTGCCGGCGAATTTGCCGAACAGGACGTTGCGGTTGCCGCCCGTTCTTTCGGAGCGGCGACGGTGATCATGTGCCATCCGCAGCTGGTGGCGCAATGTCTGTCCAAGCCGAACCGGGCGACGCCCGACGAAATTACCGAATTTGCGATTAAAGCCTTGAGATGAACGCGGCGCCTGCGGGCCCGCTTCCCCGACTTCATTTTTGACCAGGAGTGCGAACATGCCTTCGCCAAGCCATAGCTATATCCGTTTGTCTGTGATTGCCGCCATCTCCGCAGCCGTTTTCGCTTTGTCCGGATGTTCACAGGAAGAGGCCGAAACCAGGGAGATCGTACGGCCGGTCAAGGTAGTCGAGATCGCTGCTATCGACACCTCGCGCACGCTCAGCTATTCCGGCACGGTTCGCGCCCGCACCGAAATGAACCTCGGCTTCCGGGTCAACGGCAAGATCACCGAGCGCCGCGTCGATATCGGCCAGCGGGTGAAATCCGGCGACCTGCTCGCCCGCATCGATCCGACCGATTACGCGCTTGCACTGACCAGCGCTCAGGCAAACCTCGACGCCACCGAGCGGCAGGTCGAAACCACGGAGCTTGCCCGCCTGCGTGCCGAGCAGCTGTTTGCCAAGAACGTCTCGCCGAAATCGCAACTCGAGCAGGCGACGCTCAGCTACAATCAGGCCGTCGCCACCCGTGATGCGGCCCGCTCGGCTCTCGACCAGGCAAAGAACCAGGTCAGCTATACCGATCTGAAGTCCGATCAGAACGGCATCGTCACGGCGATCAGCGCCGATATCGGCCAGGTGGTCGGCTCCGGAACCCCCGTTGTCAGCGTTGCCGTCGATGGCGAGAAGGAAGTGCTGGTCGCCATACCCGAAACGGATATCGCCCAGTTCAAGCCCGGCAAGGTGGTGACCGTCGGGTTCTGGTCGGATGCCGCTTTGATGCTTGAGGGCAAGGTGCGGGAAGTCGCCGGCAGCGCCGAACCGCAGTCGCGCACCTTCGCTGTTCGCATCAGCCTGCCAAGCGATCCGAATGTTCTGCTCGGGATGACGGCCGGCATCGTCGCTGCTGCCGCCGATACGCAGAAACTGGTCTCCATTCCCCTGAGCGCGCTCGCTAAAAAGGACGAGCAATCGATCGTCTGGACTGTCGATCGCACCGCAGGCACCGTGCATTCCCGTCCCGTCGAGGTCGCCGATTTCACCAATGACGGCGTGCGGATCGCGCAAGGATTGGAGCCTGGCGATGTGGTGGTCGCTGCCGGCACGCAATTCATGACCGAAGGCCTGAAGGTGAAGCTCGGCAGCGATGCCACGCAACAATCCGCCGACGCCGGCAATACACAGCTTGTGCGCTGACCCCAGCTCCATCGAAAGCGGAACAATGCGATGACCTCTTCCACCGACCAAAAACAGTCCTTCAACCTATCGCGCTGGGCGATTGCACATCCCAGCATCGCGCGGTTCCTGTTCGGGCTGATCCTGATCACCGGCGTGCTCGGCCTGATGCGCATGGGCCAGAAGGAGGATCCTGATTTCACCTTCCGCGTCATGGTCGTGCAGGCGATCTGGCCGGGCGCGTCGATCCAGGACATGGAAGATCAGGTCGTCAACAAGATCGAGCGCAAGCTGCAGGAAACCCCGCATCTCGATTTCGTCCGCTCCTACACGCGTCCCGGCAGCGCCATCATCACCCTCCAGGTCAAGGGCGACACCAATGCCACCCAGGTTGCCGATGCCTTCTACCAGGTGCGCAAGAAGGTCGGCGATATCGCCAATGAGCTGCCGCAGGGCCTGCTCGGTCCGTATTTCAACGATGAATTCGGCGACACCTTCGTGACTTTGCATTCGTTGAGCGGCGAGGACTACAGCTACCCCGAACTGAAGACATTCGCCATCCAGGCGCGCGACATGCTGCTGACGACGCCGGGCGTCGAGAAGGCCGTCATCATCGGCGACCAGCCGGAAAAGATCTATATCGACATCTCCTCTGCCGTGCTCGCCTCGCGCGGCCTGACGCTCACCGACGTACAGAATGCCATCAAGGGACAGAACAATGTCGATCCCGCCGGTTCCGTCGATACCGGCACGCGTTCCGTGCGGATTTCGGTCGAGGGCGGGGTGACAAAACCGGCCGATATCCGCGAGCTGCGGCTGCGCTCCGGCAACGAGATCACCCGTCTCGGCGATATCGCCACCGTCTCCTCAGGTCTGGAGGATCCCTATCAGCGCAAGTATCGTTTCAACGGCCAGGATAGTGTGCAGATCGGCGTGGTCATGGCCAAGGGCTACAAGGTGACCGATGTCGGCGCTGCGGTCGAGGAAACCTACAAGCGGTTTGAAACCGCGCTGCCCTATGGGGTCACCGTTGCTCAGATCGCCGACCAGCCGGAGGTTGTCACCGAAGCCGTCGGTGAATTCATGAAGGCGCTCGGGGAAGCGCTTGTCATCGTGCTCGTCGTGTCCTTCCTGTCGATCGGCTGGCGCTCGGGCCTCGTGATCGCCATTGCCATCCCGCTCGTTCTGGCCGCCACCTTTGCCATCATGTACGAACTCGGCATCGACCTGCAGCGCATCTCGCTGGGGGCGCTGATCATCGCGCTCGGGCTTCTCGTCGATGACGCCATGATCGTCGTCGAACTGATGGAGCGCAAGCTGGAGGAGGGGCTCGACAAGCTCGACGCCGCCAGCTTTGCCTATACATCGACGGCATTCCCGATGCTGACCGGCACGCTGATCACCACGGCCGGCTTCATCCCGGTCGGATTCGCAGCCTCGACGGCCGGTGAATATGTGCGCTCGCTGTTTTATGTCGTCGGCATCGCGCTGGTCGTCTCCTGGTTCGTGGCCGTCTATTTCACGCCCTGGCTCGGCTACATGATCCTCAAGCAGCGTGCCCATGCCGGCAGCCATCACGACGTCTTCGATACGCGTTTCTATCGCCGCCTGCGCTTGACCGTCGGCTGGGCGGTGCGCCACCGCGTGATCGTGCTGTCGCTGACGCTCGTCACCTTCGCGGCCAGTCTGTTTGCCTTCCAGTTCATTCCGAAGAACTTCTTTCCGCAATCATCGCGCCCGGAAATCCTTGTCGATCTCTGGCTCCCCGAAGGCACAAGCATCAAGGAAGTGGAAAGCCAGGCAAAGGCGCTGGAAGCGAAAATCCTTGACGACAAGGACAAGAAGTTCATCGCCACCTATATCGGTGAAGGCGCGCCGCGCTTCTTCCTGCCGCTCGACCAGCAACTGCGCAATCCCAATTTCGCCCAGCTTCTCGTCATGGCCAATGACGAACCCGCCCGCGAACGGCTGATCGTCAAGCTTCGCAGCATTCTGGCCGAGGACTTCCCGTCCGTTCGCGGCAAGGTCGATCGCCTGTTCCTCGGTCCTCCGACCGGCTGGCCGGTCCAGATGCGCGTGACCGGGCAGGACCGCGCGGAAGTGCGCCGTATCGCCGATCAGGTAAAGGCGAAGTTCGCGGAGAACCCTGAGCTTGGCGCCATTCACGACGATTGGCTGGAGCCCGTCCCGGCGATGAAGCTGATCATCGACCAGGATCGCGCCCGCGCGCTCGGCGTCTCCTCGCAACGCATCCGCCAGATGCTGCAGGCGACGATGAGCGGTGCGCCGCTCGACGATTTCCGGGACGGCGAGGAAACGGTCTCCATCGTTGCCCGCGAACCGGATGCCAACCGCCACCTCCTGTCGGCGGTGCATTCGATCTACGTGCCGACTGATTTTGGCAGCTATGTGCCTTTGTCGCAGGTTGCCAAGGTGGTGCCCGTTCTCGAGCAGGGCGTCGAATGGCGCCGCAACCGCCTGCCGACAATCACGGTGCGCGGCACGCTGCCCGACAATGTGCAGCCGAACGACGTGGCGATGAAACTCTATGCCGACATGAAGCCGCTGCGCGACAGCCTTGCGCCGGGGTATTCGGTCGAAATCCAGGGCGGAGCGGAAGATGCGGCCGAAAGCCAGCAGTCGATCGCCGACAAGGCGCCGGTCATGCTTGCCGTCATCGTCGTGCTCCTGATGATCCAGCTCCAGCATTTCGGCAAGGCGATGCTGGTTCTGGCAACCGGTCCGCTCGGCATCATTGGTGCTGCCGCCGCGCTGTTGATCAGTGGCGCCCCCTTCGGTTTCGTCGCCATCCTCGGCGTCATCGCGCTGCTCGGCATCATCATGCGCAACTCGATCATCCTCGTCGACCAGATCGACCAGGATATTGCCGCAGGCATGGAGCGGACGGAAGCAATCGTCGGCTCGGCGGTGCGGCGTTTCCGGCCGATCGTGCTGACGGCGATGACGGCGGTCCTGGCGCTGATCCCGATTTCGCGCGGCGTCTTCTGGGGGCCGCTCGCCTATGCGATGATGGGCGGCATTCTGGTTGCCACCGTGCTGACCATCCTCGTCCTTCCGGCCGGATATGCGTTGTTCTTCGGCAAGGCACCGAAGGACAAGGTTGCCGGGCCGGAGAAAGCCGGCGATGAGCCGAAGGCATCCGTGTCCTATCCGGCCGCGATCGCCGCAGAATGAACCGGCCTCTGCGACGGCACTCTATGGAAGCTGCCGTCGCGCAGCAATGCAAGTAGCGAAGGAAGGTCTGGCGTTGAACCGATTTAGTCCAAGGTCAGCCATCTGCTACGCGCATAGCGCATGGCTGCTCTGCAAAATTCTGCCTACGATTTAAGCTGAATCGATGTATATTCAACTCATCGAAGTGATGCACCTCCTCCCGCAAAGCTTCGATATGTAAGTGGCCTCACTCCTCCTCCCAGAGGGCACTTGCGGAATGGCAACACTCCTCCTCCCAGTTGCCGTTCGGTTTTATTCGAAAGCCTGCCGCACCTCCTCCCGCGGCAGGCTTTTTCGATTCTGAGCCTTTTTCTCTTTGTTTCCCTGACAGACATGAAAAACCGCCGCGAAATTCGACCTCGCGACGGCTCAGGCAGTTTTTGTTTTTCGATCAGCGAAGCGGCGGCGCGTAGACGAGGCCGCCATTGTTCCACAGGTTGTTCAGGCCGCGCTCGATCTTCAGCGGGCTATCCTTGCCCAGATGGCGCTCGAAGACTTCACCATAGTTGCCGACGGCCGAAATCGCCTGGAAAGCCCATTTCGGATCGAGGCCGAAATTCTTCGAAATCGCGCCGTCAGCACCGAGGAAGCGCTTCTGCGCCACAGTGCCGTCTTCCGCCGTCTTTGCCGCACTGTCCTTGGTGATGCCGAGTTCCTCCGCCTCGATCATCGCAAACAGGGTCCAGCGGACAATCTTGAACCACTGCTCGTCGCCCTGGCGAACGGCTGGGCCGAGCGGCTCCTTGGAGATGACCTCGGGCAGAACCATGTAGTTGTCGGGATCGGTCAGCGTCAGGCGCTGGGCGTAGAGAGCCGATGCATCCGTCGAATAGACGTCGCAGCGGCCGGTTCCGAATGCCTGCACGGTCTGGTCGGGCTTTTCGAAGGCGATCACGTTGTACTGAATGTTGTTGGCGCTGAAATAGTCCGCCATGTTCTGTTCGGTCGTGGTGCCGGTTTCGGTGCAGACCGAAGCCCCCGATAATTCCTTGGCGCTCTTGACGCCGAGATCCTTGCGGATCATGAAGGCCTGGCCGTCATAATAGTTGGCGCCGACAAAGCTCATGCCGAGATCGGTATCGCGCGACAGCGTCCAGGTGGTCTGGCGCGACAGGAGATCGACTTCGCCCGATTGCAGGGCGGCGAACCGCTCCTTGGTGGAGAGTGGCACATATTGCACCTTGCTGGAATCGCCGAGCGTGGCCGCCGCAACCGCACGGCAGAAATCCACGTCGAAGCCTGCCCATTCACCCTTGTCATTCGGGCTCGAAAAGCCGAGCACGCCTTGGCTGACGCCGCAGCGTAGCGCGCCGCGTTCCCGCGCGATCTCCAGCGTGCCCGCCTGTGCTGCAGTTCCAGCCAGCGTTGCCGCTGCCAATAGTCCAAAAATTGCTGTTTTCATGATGTCGTTCTCCTCCGGTTTTTAAGTCGCACCTGCTCCGTCCGGGCAGCGCCAAGCGCTGCCAAGCTCTTTCTTGTTGGTTCTTTGCTATTGGCCGGGCCGTCAGCCCCGCGCCGTGACCGCCTCGAATGTGTCGTCAAGCACGGACAACAGATGGTCCGCATCGCGTTTCAAGAAGATCATCGGCGGGCGCATCTTCAGCACGTTGTCATGCGGCCCCTCAGTCCCCATCAGCACGCCGCGGTGGCGCGCGCCGTTCGATACCGCCCGGGCAAAATCCGTCGCCGGTGCCTTGGTCTTGCGGTCGGTCACGAGTTCGATGCCGAGGAAAAGCCCCATGCCACGTACGTCGCCGATCACCTCGTAACGCGCCTGCATCTTGCGGAAGCCGTCCATCAGGTAAGTGCCGATCGCAAGCGCATTGCCACGCAGGTCCTGGCCTTCGATCACATCGAGCACGGCAAGGCCGACGGCGCAGGAGACCGGGTTACCGCCGAACGTGTTGAAATATTCCATGCCGTTGTTGAAGCTGCCGGCAATCTCGCGGGTGGTGACGACGGCCGCCAACGGATGGCCATTGCCGATCGGTTTGCCCATGGTGACGATATCGGGAACGACGCCCTGGTCTTCGAACGCCCACCAGTGGCTGCCCACCCGGCCGAAACCGACCTGGACCTCATCGGCGATGCAGACACCGCCGGCGTCGCGCACCATCCGGTAGACTTCTTTCAAATACCCTTCCGGCAGGAACACCTGACCGGCAACGCTCGGGATCGATTCGGCGATGAAGAAGCCGGGGCCTTCGCCCTTTACCTGCATCTGCGCAATCAGTTCGGCAACGCTCTCGGCATAGCGCTTGCCATGCTCTCCGGCCGCCCAATCGGCCGGTGCGCGATAGCTGTCGGGAACGGGTGCAACATGCACATGCGGCTTCTTTTCTTTTCCGCCCTTGCGTCGGAACTTGTACGGGCTGATGTCGATCAGCTCCTGTGTCGTGCCGTGATAGGCCCAGTCGAGCACGATGGCGTTTTCGCGGCCGGTATGGGCGCGCATCATCCGCAGCGCCAGGCCATTGGCTTCCGAGCCGCTGTTGACGAAACCGGCCACCGTCAGTTCCTTCGGCAGCGTCGCGGTCAGCCGCTCGGCATAGGCAACGATATTGTCGTGCAGGTAGCGCGTGTTGGTGTTGAGCACCGACGCCTGGCGCGCCATCGCCTCCACCACGGCCGGATGCGCATGGCCGATATGGCAGACATTGTTGAAGCAATCGAGATAGGCCCGGCCGCTGTCATCGATCATCCAGACGCCATCGCCGCGCACGAACTTGATGGGCTTGTCATAGGAAATCGACAGGTTGGGAACCAGCAGCTCGCGGCGTAGCGTGACGATCTCCTCATGCGACCGCCCGCTCTTCTCATAGAATTCCGGTGCGATACCGGCAAAGGCGTTGGCATCGGGGAAAAGCTCGGCCCAAACATCGAGATAGCGCTCCTCGCCGACGCCGAGGATTTCGGTGGCGGAAAGCCGCGTATCGACCGAGAGCTGCAGGTGCAGATGCGGCGCCCAGCCGCCGTTTTCGGCAGGCGCACCCATTTCGCCGACGAGCGCGCCCGCTTCCAGGTGGTCTCCCGCCTTCAAGCGGCTAAGCGCTTCGTGGGCAAGATGGCCCCAGAGGCTGACGAAGGCCGGGCAACCCTCCGGTTCATGGCGCAGCGCAATCAGGCAGCCGTAGCCGAGCGGGTCCGGCTCGATCTCGACACTGACGACCGTGGCAGCGATCGGCGTGTAGAGCCGGGTGCCCGCAGCCATGAACAGGTCAAGGCCGAGATGGCGGGTGCGGCGCGTGTCCTCAATCAGCCGCGATACGAACATCTCGCCGGAATAGACGGTGCGTGCCTCCCCCCAGGGGCCGATGCCGAGATCGACGCCCTGTTCGGCGCAGTAAAGCTCCCAAATCGCCTGCGCCGCATCCGGCTGTTCGCCGGCGGATGTCAGCGTCATCGGATGCTGCGGATCGGCATAGGGCACCAGCGCTGCCGGATATGTGGCGGCCGGGCGGTCGAGCACCGGATGAAGTAACGTGCGGTTTGCCGCGATCCAGGCGGTGACGGCGCGCGTGCCGGGGGTGGCCTCGAAGCCGCAGGCATGGCGCAGGATGGCGGTTGCAAAACGCCGGTTCATCGCATCCATCTTGCGCAGCAGCGTCCAGGCCGGCTTTTCGCTAATGGCGAGATAAGGATTGCCGCCGGTATGGGCATGGCGCGATGCCGAGATCGTCACCGAAGTCACGAGCCGCATGGCGATCAGGTCGAAGAGAAGATCGACTTCCTCCTCGAGTAGCGGATATTCGGCATGAAAACCGCGCAGGATATCAGCGGCAGCACCGATCGGATCGGCATGATCGAGCCCGGCATAAGCAGCAGCAATGGCAACCTCGGCAATAACGGGCGCATAGAGCGCGTCGCCGAGATCGATCAGCCCGGCGATCCGGTCATGATCCTCGTCAGCCACCAGGACGTTCCAGTCATTGGCATCGTTGTGAATGACCGTCGAGCGCAGCTTCGCCAGCTTCGGTTCGACCACGGTGTCGAAGCGGTCAAGGAACCGCTCAAGCAGCGCCCGGTCGTCAGCATTTGCAACATGTTGCAGCCTGTCCGCTGAGCGGCGGGCATTGCGGATGTTCCAGTCGAGATCGCGCAGGGCGCCCGGATGCATGAAACCCTGCAGGGCCCGGTCGAAGCGGCCAAGCAGGCCGCCGAGCGATGTCAGTGCTTCCGGGCTGCGGGCCGACTGCGCCAGCGGCAGGCCCGGCACCCAGCCGACCAGCCGCAAAAGATGACGCACCCCATGCGCGCTCGTGGTTTCGCCAAGGCTTGCCCCCGAGATTGTTGGGCGGATATGCGGAACCGGCAGGTCCGGGGCGTGTTCGCCGACATGGCTCAGAAGCGCCGTCTGGAAGTCGCTTTCGACAGGCGGTTCGGCGGCGTTGACGATCTTGAGGATATAGATACCCCCGGTGCTGGCCGTCACCTTGAAGTTCTGGTCGCGTTCGCTGTCGAGCGGCGAAAGCGTGCCGTCGAGGCCGTAATGCTCGGCCAGCAGGCGCTTTGCGTCATCGCGTGAAAAATCCGGTGTGGTCTTCAGCATATCGGTCATGATTGGTCCTCGTCTGCGTGCAGAGTGGCACGGGAAGGCAAAGCTTTGCATCCGGCAATATGCCGGTTGCACCGGCATTATGTTTATAATAACCGTCATCTTGCCCGTTCGCAGAAAGGCCCGACAGCATGCAGGACACAGACGTGATCGACCGCACGATCTTGAGCATCCTGTCGCGCGAGGCGCGCATCCCGATGAAGTCTCTGGCGGGCCGCATCGGGCTTTCCAGGAGTGCGACGACCGAGCGCGTCAACCGGCTGGAAAAGGCCGGGATCATCCGCGGCTACAGGGCCGATATCGGCCAGCTGGACGAGGGCCAGGTGCATGCCTTCCTGCTTTTGACGCTGAAAAAGACACCTTCCATTGGCGTGCTCGACCGGCTGGCCGGCTTCTCCTCCGTGCGCAAAGTGTCCTCGGTCAGCGGCCAGCTCGATCTCGTCGTCGAGGTCGAGGTCGGCTCCATCAATGCGCTGAACGAGTTGAGAAACGAAGTGGCGACGATGGACAATGTCGATGACCTCACCACATCGATCGTTCTGCGCCGCGATATCGAACGCAGCTGACCTTGCTTGACTTTGCTGCGAAGGCTCACACAATGATGAGCAGAAAAATTACAGCATTTCCGCCGGTTTTGCAGCCGATGTCGCGAAACTCGCACGGGTTTTCCGCCGAGTGGGCGAGATGTCTTCCCAAACTGTCCCCCGAAAAATTTGAAAGTCTTTCGCTCGCGGCGTCGAAATGGACGGCTAGCGATCTGCCGCGCGAAAACGCACAATCATAAAACCGTGAATGAGACATCCGGCCTGCCATCATGGCGGCCGGAGACTGATCGGGCAGGGGCCCTGACGAGCCATGATGGCTTGAAGATCGGTACAGTTTGGCCTTGCCGCCAGAGGAGAAGGCGGCTTGGCCATTGGCATGCGCCGGGAATGGATTTTTCCGGCCAAGGGAGGAAATATGTTTGAACGGCTCTTCAAGCTGAGTGAGCACAATACCACGATCCGCACCGAACTGGTGGCGGGCGTCACGACATTTCTCACGATGTCGTATATCATCTTCGTCAATCCCGACATCCTGTCGACCACCGGCATGGATCGCGACGCGATCTTCGTCGCCACCTGTCTGGCCGCCGCACTCGGCTCGATCGTCATGGCGCTGGTCGCCAACTGGCCGATCGGCATGGCGCCCGGCATGGGCCTCAACGCGTTCTTCGCCTTTACCGTCGTTGCCGCCCTCGGCTTCACCTGGCAACAGGCGCTCGGTGCGGTCTTCATCTCGGGCCTGATCTTCGTCTTTCTGACGGTCACCGGTATTCGCAGCTGGCTGATCCAGGGCATACCGCATTCGCTGCGCAGCGCGATCGCCACCGGTATCGGCCTCTTCCTCGGCATCATCGCCCTGAAGAATGCCGGTATCGTTGTCGACAATCCGGCAACGCTTGTCGGCCTCGGCAGCCTGAGGGAAACCGGACCGCTGCTCGCCATCTTCGGCTTCTTCGTCATCGCGGTGCTCGATGCATTGCGGGTCAAGGGGGCGATCCTGATCGGTATCCTGGCGGTCACGGTGCTGTCATGGGTCACCGGCGTCAGCCAGTTCCAGGGCGTCGTCTCGATGCCGCCGAGCATGGCGCCGACCTTCCTGCAGCTCGACATTGTCGGCGCTCTGCATGGCGGCCTGATCCATGTCATCCTCGTCTTCGTTCTCGTCGAAGTGTTTGACGCGACGGGCACGCTGATCGGCGTCGCCAAGCGGGCCAACCTGATCCAGGAAGGCCAGCCGAGCCGCCTTGGCCGCGCGCTTCTGGCCGACAGCACGGCCATCGTCGCCGGTTCGCTGATGGGCACCAGCAGCACCACGGCTTACGTCGAAAGCGCGTCCGGCGTTCAGGCTGGCGGCCGCACGGGGCTCACAGCCCTCGTCATCTCGCTGCTCTTTCTTGCCGCACTGTTCATCTCGCCGCTGGCGGCCTCCGTGCCCACCTATGCGACGGCGCCGGCTCTGCTTTACGTCGCCGGCCTGATGATGCGCGAGCTCACCGAAGTCGATTGGGAAGACCTCACCGAAGCCGCACCGGCAGCGCTGACGGCTCTTGCCATGCCCTTCACCTACTCGATCGCCAACGGCCTCGCCTTCGGCTTCATCAGCTATGTCGTCCTCAAACTGTTCACCGGCAAATGGCGCGCCATCCACCCGGCTACCCTCATCGTCGCCATCCTCTTCGTCATCCGCTTCGCGTTTTTCGCGGAGTGAGGCGAGGCAGCGCCTCGTTTCAGGGGAGATAAACACAGAACGGGCCGCATGCGTTGCGGCCCGTTTTTTATGGAACGTCCCGTTATCTGGTGATTGCGTTCACAGACATTGCAAACAAGGGTTTGGCGACAAAGAAACCATCATCTCTTTTCGCGGCGCCCGATCATGGAAACTTAGTCGTTTGTCAAAAGAGCTTAGGGTGAAACCAGCGACTGTCTGCGCAGCTTCAGCTTCCCGCGTACCTTGAGCGTCAGAGCTTCATTGCCAGTCCGCCAATTCATACAACGGCCGTATCTCAATCTCGCTCGGTCCCGGCATCGGATTGGGGCAGCGTTTCACCCAGGCCACTGCCTCGTCCATGTCCTTGACGTCCCAGAGCCAGAAGCCGGCCACCAGTTCGCGGGCCTCGGCGAAGGGGCCGTCGATGACGGTGCGGCGGGTGCCGTCGAAGGCGACACGCTTGGCTGCGGAAGAGGGTTTCAGGCCGTCCGCATCGCGCAGGATGCCGGCTTCACGAAGCTCGTCGTTGAATTTGCCCATCGCCTCCATCATCGCCTGGGTTTCGGCTGTCGGCACGAAACCCTTTTCGCTGTCTTCGGTCGCTTTCACGAGAACCATCACACGCATCGTCAATCTCCTGGTTAGAGCAGGCCTCATCTGGCCTCACATCCTAACGACGAACGGGCTTTCCGGAAATCGACATTGTCAGCAGAAAAATTTTCGCCCGCCGGAAAGGCGGGCGATGGGACGGCTTGAACGCGGTGGATGGTTCAGCGGATCAGAAACGGCGCGTCGTAGAAATGCTCTTCGAGATTGACGCCTTCGCCGGCGCGATCGACCACGGCGAAGTCGGAGACGCCATCCAGTGGCGTCAGGATACCGTGCCAGATATTGCGGCCGATATTGACGCCCTGTCCGGGCGCCGTCCTGAAGGCAATCGGTTCGCCCGGTCCGTCCGGCGTTTCCTCAGCGACGACGACCAGGAACGGGTGTTCGCTGAGCGGAATGAACGCCTGGCTGCCGAACGGGTGGCGCTCGACCATGGTGAGTTCCAGTGGCAGCGGGTAGGGCTCGCCGCGCAAGAGGCTGATCATCGGGCGGGCTTTTTCGCCCGTCGTCTCGATCCTGGCGAGATCATGATAGCGCACGCATTTTCCGGCATTGATCGGGAAATGGTGCGCACCCTCGGTTTCCAGCACTTCGCCGAAGGGGGCGAAAGCCTCGCGGGTCAGCGGTTGAATATTGATCGTCTTCATCGTGTCCCTCCTCAGTTTGGCAGCATGTCGGTGAGGCGCAGCAGCGCGATCCGCTCGACCTGGCGGCAGGCGGTCTGGAATTCCGTTTGCCAGTCATTGCCGATGCGGCGCTGGAAGGCGGCCAGAATGTCGGCCTTGCCAAGCCCGCGCACGGCGATGATGAAGGGGAAGCCAAAGGTTTTGACGTAGCGGCCGTTCAGGATGTTAAACTGCTCGCGTTCCGCATCTGTCAGCGCATCGAGCCCGGCAGATGCCTGTTCGCTGGTCGAGCTTTCGGTCAGGCGCTTGGCCTGCGCCAGCTTCCCGGCAAGATCCGGGTGGGCGTTGAGCACCGCCAGCCGCTCCGTTTCGCTCGCGCCGCGAAAAACGGCTGCCAAGGCCGCATGCAGGCCGAGAGCAGTATCGTTGGCCGCGCCGAGCTCGCTGGCATAGGCGCGCCTGGTGATCCAGTCCGAATGTTCAAAGACGCCGCCGAATTTGGCAACGAAAACCTCTTCAGGAAGGCGCGACGGGCGATCCTCGTTCGGCTTGAAGGGAAATGTCTTTGCCCAATGCTCGGCAATATCGATGCGGCGCGCGAGCCAGACCTTGTCGTGGCTCTTCACATAATCGATGAACCGGGCGAGAGCGGCGGCGCGTCCCGGCCGTCCGGCCAGGCGGCAATGCAGGCCAATATTCATCATTTTCGGCGCGCCGTCAGTGCCTTCCGCATACAGCACGTCGAACGTGTCTTTCAGATAGCTGAAGAACTGGTCGCCACTGTTGAACCCTTGCGGCGTCGCAAAGCGCATGTCGTTGGTATCGAGCGTATAGGGTATCACCAACTGGTGCCTGCCGTCATGTTCGTGCCAATAGGGCAGGTCGTCGGCATAGCTGTCGGACACATAGGCAAAGCCGCCTTCGTCTGTCACGAGGTCGACGGTGTTTTCCGAACACCGGCCGGTATACCATCCGCGCGGCCGCTCGCCGGTCACCAACGTGTGCAGCCGGATCGCTTCTGCGATCTGCTTGCGCTCTTCGGCTGCATCCATGTCCTTGTGCTCGACCCATTTCAGACCGTGCGAGGCGATCTCCCAGCCGGCACTCAGCATCGCCGCCACCTGCTGCGGAGAGCGTTTCAAGGCGGTTGCGACCCCATAGACGGTGACGGGAACGTCCCGCCCGGTCAAAAGCCGGTGCAGCCGCCAGAAACCGGCGCGGGCACCATATTCATAGATCGATTCCATGTTCCAGTGGCGCTGGCCCGCCCAGGCGCTGGCGCCAACGATCTCCGACAGGAAGGCTTCGGAGGCGATATCGCCATGCAGCACGCAATTTTCGCCGCCCTCCTCGTAATTGACGACGAATTGCACGGCGATGCGGGCGCCGTCCGGCCAGGCGGCGTTTGGCGCGGTCGCGCCATAGCCCTGTAGATCGCGCGGATATCTCATGAAGTCGCTCCTCCCAAAGTCTGTGATGCACCGATTTCTAAACAGAAAACGCGCGCGCCATTCCCCTTCAAAATTTTGAAAGTCTCGAACGATCAGCCCGCTACCGCAGGGAAGTGGAGTGGCGGATAGTGGCGCAATGAATGCAGTCTTCGGGAGGTGAAACGCATGCAAACTGGAACAGCCGGCCGGCTGACGACCCATGTGCTCGACACAGCGCTCGGCAAGCCCGCCGAAAACCTGCGCATCGACCTTTTCCGCATCGACGGCGAGCACGCCGAGCCGATCGGCTCCACCCGTACCAACGATGACGGCCGCTGCGATGCGCCGCTGTTGAGCGGCGAGACCATGACCTCAGGTATTTACGAGCTGCGTTTTTATGCCGGTGATTATCTCGGCCGGAAAGATGGCCAGGTCGCGTTCTTGAACATCATCCCCATCCGCTTCGGCATCGCAGAGGTGTCGGCGCATTATCATGTGCCGCTGCTGCTGTCGCCGTACAGCTATTCCACCTATCGCGGGAGCTGAGCCATGACCGTTCAGATCCGCAGCTCCATCCGTTTCCTGCTTAATCACCGCCTGGTCGAACTCTCGGCCGTCTCGGCAGTTCAGACCCTGCTCGATTTCCTGCGCATCGACCGCAATCTGCGCGGCACCAAGGAAGGCTGCGCCGAAGGCGATTGCGGCGCCTGCACGGTGCTGGTCGGGCGCCTGTTGGATGGCCGGCTGAAATATGAGAGCGTCAACGCCTGCATCCGTTTCGTCGGCTCGCTTGATGGCTGCCATGTCGTCACGGTGGATTCGCTTGCGTCGCCCGGTGGCCCGCTGCATCCGGTACAGCAGGCGATGGTCGATACGCATGCCTCGCAATGCGGCTTCTGCACGCCCGGCTTCGTGATGTCGCTCTATGGTCTTTGGATGGAAAATCCGAAACCGTCCGTGACCGAAATCGAAAAGGCGCTGCAGGGCAATCTCTGTCGCTGCACCGGATATGCCGCCATCATCCGCGCCGCCGAGGCCGTGTCGGTGATCGGCGATCTCGACCGCGATCCGCTGGTCGCGGAACGCGCCACGATCATCCAGAAACTGGAAGGGCTGAAGGACGGCAAGCGCGTCGAAATCGGCGAAGGCTCCGAGCGCTTTCTGCTGCCGGCCTCCGTCGATGATCTCGCCGATATCTACGAGGCCGAGCCGAAGGCCCGGATCGTCGCCGGTTCTACCGATGTTGGTCTGTGGGTGACGAAATTCATGCGCGATATCGCCCCCGTGGTGCATCTCAGCCATCTCGACGAGTTGCGCCGCATTGAGATCGATGCGACCGGCGTGACCTTTGGCGCCGGCGTCAGCTACACGGAATCCTTTCCGCTGATTGCAAAGCACTTCCCGCAGCTTACCGAACTCTGGAACCGCATCGGCGGCCAGCAGGTGCGCAACATGGGCACGATCGGCGGTAACATCGCCAACGGCTCGCCGATCGGCGATACGCCTCCGGCCTTGATCGCGCTCGGTGCGTCCGTCGTTCTGCGCAAGGGCCGGGTGCGCCGCACCGTGCCGCTCGAACGCTTCTTCATCGAATATGGCAAGCAGGATCGCCAGCCCGGCGAGTTCGTCGAGGCCGTGCGCATCCCGTTCCTCAATCAGAATGCGCGCTATGCGGTCTACAAGATCACCAAGCGGCTGGACGAGGATATCTCCGCCGTCTGCGGCGCCTTCCACTTGGCCTTCGACGGGGGCGGTAAAGTCAGCGGCGCCGTGATCGCCTTTGGCGGCATGGCGGGGACACCCAAGCGGGCTGGACATGCCGAAGCGGCGTTGACGGGTGCAGAGTTGACCGAAGCCACGGTCGAGACCGCGATGGAGGCGCTCGGCAAGGACTACACGCCGCTGACCGACTGGCGCGCATCGGCCGATTACCGCCTGCTGGTCGCAAAAAACCTTCTGCGCCGCTTCTATCTGGAAACGCAGGGCGACGCGCCGGTGCGGCTTGACCGCAAGCAGGCCGTGTGAGGAGAAGATCATGAACGTCATGCAGCCTATCGACCGCATCCGCGGCGGCGTCCACGAAAACGAACGGCACGAATCCGGCCACAAGCATGTGACGGGAACCGCCGAATATATCGACGATATGCCCGAACCCGCAGGCACCCTGCACGCCTATCTCGGCCTGTCGCAGCGCGCCCATGCGCAGATCCTGTCGATCGATTTTGCGGCGGTGACATCCGCGCCGGGCGTTATCGGCGTGCTCACCGCCGAGGATATTACCGGCGAAAACGACGTCAGCCCGGCGCACAAGCATGACGATCCGGTTTTTGCCACCGACAAGGTCGAGTTTCACGGTCAGCCTATTTTCGCCGTCATCGCCGAAACCCGCGATGCCGCCCGCCGCGCCGCCGCGAAGGTCACGATCGAATATCAGGACCTGCCGCATGTGACCGATGTGCTGGAGGCCGCCGCCGCCAATTATCCGCTGGTCATCGATCCCCTGAAGCTGGAGCGCGGCGATATCGCCGCCGGTTTTGCAAAGGCAAAGCATGTGCTCGAAGGCGAGATGCGGATCGGCGGGCAGGATCACTTCTATCTCGAGGGCCACATTTCCTTTGCCATCCCTGGTGAGGACGACGAAATCACGCTCTATTCCTCGACCCAGCATCCAAGCGAAACCCAGCACATGGTCGGCCAGGTGCTCGGCGTCGCTTCCAATGCCGTGACCATCAACGTGCGCCGCATGGGCGGAGCCTTTGGCGGCAAGGAAACGCAGGCGAACCTGTTTGCCGCCGTCGCAGCACTCGCCGCAAGGAAATATCGCTGCGCGGTGAAAATCCGCCCGGACCGCGACGACGACATGACGGCCACCGGCAAGCGCCACGATTTCCATGTCGGCTACAAGGTTGGCTTCGACGATGACGGCCGGATCGAGGCCGTTGACGCGACGTTCTCCGCCCGTTGCGGGTTCTCGGCCGATCTTTCCGGCCCGGTCACCGATCGCGCACTGTTCCATGCCGACAATTGCTACTTCTATCCGCATGTCCGGCTGCGCTCGCGGCCGCTGAAGACCAATACCGTTTCGAACACCGCCTTCCGCGGCTTCGGCGGACCGCAGGGCATGGTCGGCGGCGAGCGGATGATCGAGGACGTGGCCTATGCACTCGGCAAGGATCCGCTCGACATCCGCAAGCTGAATTTCTACGGCGGCGAGGGGCGCAACCTCACGCCCTATCACCAGACCGTCGAAGACAATATCATCGGCCGGATCATCGAGGAGCTGGAGACGTCCTGCGATTATGCGGCACGGCGCGAAGAAGTGCTCGCCTTCAACCGCAAGAGCCAGATCATCAAGCGTGGTATCGCGCTGACGCCGGTGAAGTTCGGCATCTCCTTCACCAAGACGGAATATAACCAGGCCGGCGCGCTCGTGCATGTCTATGCGGATGGCTCGATCCATCTCAACCACGGCGGCACGGAAATGGGGCAGGGGCTCTACACCAAGGTCGCGCAGGTGGTGGCCGATGAATTCCAGGTCGATCTCAACCGGATCAAGGTGACGGCGACGACGACCGGCAAGGTGCCGAACACGTCGGCCACGGCGGCCTCTTCCGGCTCCGACCTCAACGGCATGGCCGCCGCCAATGCGGCCCAGCAGATCAAGGCACGGCTGGTGACGTTTGCGGCCGAGCGCTGGGGCGTCGGCGAGCGGGATATCGCCTTCGAGCCCAACACGATCCGCATCGGCGCTGAGCGCTTCGCCTTTGCCGATTTCATCAAGCTCGCCTATGGAGCGCGCATCCAGCTGTCGGCTGCCGGTTTCTATAAGACGCCGAAGATTCACTGGAATCGTTCGGAAGGCCGGGGCCGGCCATTCTTTTATTATGCGTATGGTGCGTCATGTTCCGAGGTCAGCGTTGATACGCTGACGGGCGAATATCAGGTCGATCGTACCGATGTCCTGCATGATGTCGGCAAGTCGCTCAATCCGGCGCTGGATATCGGCCAGGTCGAGGGCGCTTTCGTCCAGGGCATGGGCTGGCTGACGACGGAGGAATTGTGGTGGGATGCCAAAGGGCGGCTGCGTACCCATGCGCCGTCGACCTACAAGATCCCGCTCGCTTCCGATCGTCCCCGCATCTTCAACGTCAAGCTGGCCGAATGGTCGGTCAACCGCGAGGACACCATCCGCCGCTCCAAGGCCGTCGGCGAGCCGCCTTTCATGCTGCCGATTTCGGTTCTGGAAGCAATCTCGATGGCGGCGGCGAGCGTTGCGGAGTATCGTATCGCACCGCGCATCGATGCGCCGGCGACACCGGAACGGGTCTTGCTTGCCATCGAGCGGTTGCGCCGCGCGGCAAAGAACGGGTGAATGGCATGGCTGCCAAGCGCGAAGACATCAGGGAATTCCTGCGCCGCGAACCGGACTGCGTGTTCGTCGAGGTAACGGGTGCTGCCGGCTCGACACCGCGTGATACCGATGCCTGGATGCTGGTGGCGGCCGATTGCATCTTCGGCACGATCGGTGGCGGGCAGCTCGAATATATGGCGATCGACCACGCGCGGCGGGCCCTTCGCCATGGTCGTCCGGCCGAAGCCATGAGCGTTCCACTCGGACCCGAAATCGGCCAATGCTGCGGCGGCCGGGTCGGACTTTCCTTTACGGCGATGACCACGGAGCTCGCCATGTTTCTCATCGCCCGCAGCGACCGCGAAATGGCGTCGCGTCCGCATGTCTACGTGTTCGGCGCCGGTCATGTCGGCGATGCGCTGGCCATGGCGCTGTCGCTGGTTCCCTTGCGCATCATTCTCGTCGATACCCGCGAAGAGGAACTTTCCGCATCGAACATTCCAGGTATTGAAACCTGCCTGACGGCGATGCCTGAAGCCTTGGTCCGCGACGCCCCGGCGGGCAGTTCCTTCGTTGTCCTCACCCATGATCACGCGCTGGATTTTTTGATCACCGCCGAGGCGCTTCGCCGCCAGGACGCCGCTTATGTCGGCATGATCGGCTCGAAGACGAAGCGCGCGACCTTCAAGAACTGGCTTTCCCGCGAAGTCGGCCGCCCCGAACTTTTTGACCGCCTGATCTGCCCGATCGGCGGCACGGCCGTGAAGGACAAGCGGCCAGCGGTGATTGCGGCTCTGGCAGCGGCGGAGATCATGACGGCGGCGTTGAATTGCGGCAATGGCAGCGATCTTCGGCTGCAGAGCAGCAGAAACGCGCCGGCCAAAGCGAGCGCGTTGCGCTGAGCTTTGCGGGCTTCCAACGTCAGCCTGGCCGCTTCAAAAAGAAAAGTCGCGACCGGAAAAATCAATTCTTTCCGGCTGGAAATCATTGTCGAATCGGGAAAGTGGATCTGCAAGCGCTTCGAGCAGGCTCATTTGCTTATTGAAATTCTGCTGGAAATCCTTGTAGTTGAGCAAGACATAGCGGGGTTCGCCCTGTTCCGTGATGACAAGCGGCTGCTCGTCAGCCGCTCTCTTCGCTGCCTTAGGGTTTCTGCTGACGGCGGTACTGCTCATTGAAGCGAATTTCATGCTCGGACCTCGGGATCGGGTTTCAAGAGATAAAGCTGTCATCGTATTTAAGTTTAAACTTCTCACTCCAGCATCTTGCCGATCATTCTTTGACAGCGTTCGGCCATGAAATCGATCATCAGGCGGACTTTCGGGTCCTGGAAACGTTTGTGCGGATAGATCGCGGCGAGCTGGACGCTGGCGGGGGGCGTGTCCTTGAGGATTTCGACCAGGGCGCCGTCGTTGAGATAGCTTTTCACTTCGAACAGCGGCTTGTTGATGATGCCCCGGCCCTCGAGCGCCCATTGGGTCAGGACGTCGCCATCGTCGCTGTCGTAAGGGCCGCCGATTTCCAGTTTGCGCGGGCCGTCCGGGGTCTGCAGCGTCCAGTAATATTCCTTGGAGCCGGGATAGCGCAGGAGCAGGCAGTCGTGCTTGTCGTCGATCAGCGCATCTGGCGTCTCCGGCGTGCCGCGTTTTGCCAGATAGCCGGGGGCGGCGCAGACGACGCGCTGACAGTTGAGGATGCCGCGCATGCGCAGATTGGAATCCTCGAGCACACCGAGCTTGAAGGCGACATCGACGCCTTCGCTGAGGATATCGACATTGTGGTCGGAGAGGCGCAGGCGCACCTCAATATCCGGGTATTTATCGTGGAATTCGGGGATGCCCGAGGCGATCAGCCGGCGGCCGATGCCGAGCGGCGCGGTTATCCTGAGCGATCCCTTCGGATTGTGGGAGAGATCGGCAATCGCGCTTTCCGCCTCGTTGACCGCCTCGATGATCTTGACGGCGCCGAGATAGAACACGCGGCCATGTTCGGTCGGCGACAGCTTGCGCGTCGTGCGATTGAACAGGCGCACGCCAAGGTGCCGCTCCAGCTCCTTGATGCGGTTGCTGGCGACAGCCGGCGTCACCCGCTGGTCGCGGCCGGCCGACGAGAGGGTGCCGAGTTCAACGACGCGGACGAAGACGCGGATATTATCAAGATAGGACATGACACCCTTCTACCACAGGCAGGAACCGACCACAGCCGGGTTGATCTTATAGATTTTTTTGAAAGTGTTGGGGATTAACCGGCATTTCGATTGATATCGCGCGGTGGCAGAAGTCTCCCAAACAGGGAGGCCTTTATGTATGAATACGCCATTGCCTGGGACTGGCTGACCTTCGCCGTCCGCTGGCTCCACGTCATCACCGCCATCGCCTGGATCGGCTCGTCCTTTTATTTCGTCGCGCTCGACCTTGGCCTGCGCAAGCGGCCTGACCTTCCGGCCGGGGCCTATGGCGAGGAATGGCAGGTGCATGGCGGCGGCTTCTATCACATCCAGAAATATCTCGTCGCGCCCGCCAACATGCCGGAACACCTGATCTGGTTCAAATGGGAAAGCTACGTCACCTGGCTGTCCGGCTTCGGCATGCTGTGTCTGGTCTATTATGCCGGCGCCGATCTCTACCTGATCGACCCCAATGTGCTGGATGTTTCCAAGCCGGTTGCCATCGGCATCTCGCTGGCCTCGCTCGCCTTCGGCTGGATCATCTACGACCTGCTCTGCAAGTCGCCCTTCGGCAACGACAATACGCGGCTGATGGTGGCGCTCTATTTCATCCTGGTCGCGGTGGCGTGGGGGTATACGCAGCTGTTTACCGGCCGCGCCGCCTTCCTGCATCTGGGCGCCTTCACGGCGACCATCATGTCGGCCAACGTCTTCTTCATCATCATGCCGAACCAGCGCATCGTCGTCGCCGACCTGATCGCCGGGCGCACGCCGGATGCGAAATACGGCCGGATCGCCAAGCAGCGCTCGACGCATAACAATTACCTGACACTGCCCGTTCTGTTCCTGATGCTGTCGAACCATTATCCGCTGGCCTTCGGCACCCAGTTCAACTGGATTATCGCCTCGCTGGTGTTCCTGATGGGCGTGACCATCCGCCACTATTTCAACACCCGCCACGCCAATACCGGCAATCCGACCTGGACCTGGCTTGCGACCGTGCTCCTGTTCATCGTCATCATGTGGCTGTCGACCGTGCCGAAGGTCCTGACCGGCGAGCCGGAACAGGTGTCTGCGGCGCAGCAGCCTTTCGTCACGGCGGAGGCCTTTCCCAGGGTTCGCGACACAATCCTTGGCCGCTGTGCCATGTGCCATGCGCAGGAGCCGGGATGGGAAGGCATGATCAAGCCGCCCAAGGGCGTGGTGCTGGAGAGCGATGCTGAGATCGCCAATCATGCGCGGGAGATCTACCTGCAGGCCGGACGCAGCCACGCGATGCCGCCGGCAAACGTGACGGCCGTGACCGACGACGAGCGCAAGCTTCTGGTCGCCTGGTACGAGACAGTTGTGAATGGAGGAAAAACCCAATGAGCGAACTCCTGATCCGTGGACGCGTGCTGACCTTTATCGATGAGCCCAAGAGTATCGATGATACCGCATCCTATCTGACCGTGGACGATGGCGCGGTTCTGGTGCGCGACGGCAAAATCGCCGCCGTCGGCGATTACGCCGATATCCGCAAGTCTGCCGGTCCCGGCGTTGCGGTGGCCGATCACCGGCCCCATCTCATCCTGCCGGGATTGATCGATACGCATCTGCATTTCCCGCAGACCCAGGCGATTGCATCCTATGGCGCGCAGCTGATGGAATGGCTGAACACCTATATTTTCGTGGAGGAACAGAAATTCGCCGAGCCGGACCATGCGGCCTTCATTGCCGGCCGGTTCATGGACGAGCTTTTGGCCAATGGCACGACGACGGCTGTTGCCTATTGTTCGGTGCATCCGCAAAGCGTGGACGCCTATTTCACGGCCGCCGAACAGCGCGGCATGCTGATGGTCGGCGGCAAGGTGATGATGGACCGCAATGCGCCGGACGCGCTGCGCGACACGCCGCAAACGGGCTATGACGAGACCAAGCGGCTCATTGGAAAATGGCATGGACGAGGCCGGGCGCACTATGCGATCAGCCCGCGCTTTGCCATCACCTCGACGCCTGAGCAGATGGAGATGGCAAAGGCGCTGGTGACGGAACATCGCGATTGCTACGTGCAGACGCATCTGTCGGAAAACAAGGACGAGATCGCCTTTGCCACCTCGCTCTATCCGGACGCGAAAGACTATACCGACATCTATGCCCGCTACGATCTTTTGACGGACAAGACGCTGCTGGGGCATTGCATCTATCTCAGCGACCGGGAAATCTCGGTGCTGGCCGAGACCGGCGCGGTCGGCGTGTTCTGCCCGACATCCAACCTCTTCCTCGGCTCCGGCCTGTTCGACCGCGACCGGTTCGACCGGCTCGGCGCCCGCTGGTCGGTGGCGACCGATGTCGGGGCGGGCACCAGCTTCTCGATGCTGGAAACGATGGACGAGGCTTACAAGGTGCTGCACCTGCAGGGCCAACGGCTGTCGCCGCTCAATTCCTTCTATCGGATGACGCTCGGCAACGCCCGGTCGCTCGGGCTCCAGGACCGTATCGGCTCGCTGCATGTGGGCGCCGACGCCGATATCGTCGTCCTCGATTCCAGCGGCAAATCGGCGATGGAACTGCGGATGCGCACCGCAAAATCGCTGGTGGAAGAGCTGTTCATTCTGCAGACCATGGGCGATGACCGGTGTGTGGCCGAGGTCTATGTGGCCGGCAAGGCGATGAAAACGCGCAAGGCCGGTATTCCGGCACGGACGCTGGAGACAGCGTGAGGAGCTTATCCTCCCCTTGTGGGGGAGGGCCGGAGCAAAGCTCCGGGGTGGGGTGAGCTGCGGCGTGTTCGATTGACAATGGCGCTCGCGGTGGTCACCCCCACCCGCCGCGCTGCGGCGACCTCCCCCCTCAAGGGGGAGGTGACATTGCGGCACCCGCAACGTTCCTCTTTCTCTGCGACCAATCGCCCTGTGTTTCAAGGGACAGTCTGTTTGAACCCTCCCCTTGAGGGGGAGGGCCGGAGCGAAGCTCCGGGGTGGGGTGATCTGCGGCATATGCGATTGACTATGGCGCTCGCGATGGTCACCCCCACCCGCCGCGCTGCGGCGACCTCCCCCCTCAAGGGGGAGGTGGACTTCCCTCTTCTCCCCAGGGGGAGACGGTGCCCGGAGGGCGGAAGAGGGGGCGGTTCGGCGTGGAGCGGGCGGCTTTTCATCCTGGTGTGTTTTCAGATTTTCCATTTTCAGTTTCCCCGTGTTTTAGACTTGGAGGTGGCTTCGCCCCCCTCATCCGGCCCTGCGGGCCACCTTCTCCCCGCTGGGGAGAAGAGGGAGCTCTTGGCGCAACGCCTAATAGCCACGCCCGGAAAAAAATCCGCCGTGGTTATCCTTGATTCTGACTTGGCCGGGGCGCTGGAAAGTGCCGCAGGTTAGTAAGTTTATATGACGCCTTCCGGCGCCCCGTTCAGTGTCTTTTGCCGCGCTTCTCAGGTTCTTCTGCGCCTCTCTTTTTCAAGGAGGGGCCTCCAATGCCCCAGCCCGGCCGCTTATCCGCCAGGCTTTTCAATAAGGCGGGGTTTCGCCCTGGACCGTCGAAGACGGCGTGACGAACCCGGCACGCCCGGTTCATTGGCGAACCGGAGGAGAACCACCTTTCACGCAGCCCCGGGGATTTTGCGCGCGTTCCGCAACATCATCCGGGCACCGGCCCCTTCTCGCCGGCAACGCAAACCGGTGTATCCGTGATGGGACGGGAAGAAGTATGGCACGAGCCTTTGGAGCGGGGATTTGCGGGGATGATTTTTTTCGGGGGCGGGGGCTAAGTGCAGCCGGCGCCTCATGTCTTTAAATATATTTGCGGTGTTGGGTCCCCGGTGGCGGCCGGATCCGGAGGGGAAATCTCACCCGCCAACAGCCCATTCCCCGCGCCTTTGTATGTGAGAAAGATCGGATTCAATCTTTGTTGGTAATTTTCCGTTAGGAATTGAAGGCAGTGGGGCGGGTGCCGCCTGTTTTTAGTTTTGCGTACGGGGTCTCATGCGTTTTTCGGCTGTTCCAGCGATCCTTCTTGCCGGCCTTCTGGTGGCGGGTTGCACATCGAGTTCCGGGCCGGAAAGCCTGGTGGCGGGGCTACCGTCGAAAGAGACGACCAGTTCCGTCTCCGCAGGGCCAGTGCCCACCGCCGATGTCGGCGCGGTGATCGCGCAGGCGGAAAGTCATCCCGAGCAACTGGCCTGGGCCGGGCAGGTGCCGCAATCGCAGGCGTTCGAATCCGTCACGACCGAAGGCATGGCAGTTCCGGCCGAGCGTCCGGTAGCGATGATCATGCCGGACAATCCGGGGCTCGGCACCGCGCGCACCCGGCGCGCGCAAATCTACAGCCGCCAGTTCCGCGATGCCCATCCGATCAATTTCGGCAAGGCCTCGCCGCGCAAGCTCGCCGTGCACGGCGTCGACGTGTCGCGCTGGCAGGGCGAGATGGACTGGGCGAAGCTGCGCACCCAAGGGGCGAACTTCGCCTATATCAAGGCGACCGATGGTGGCGACCATCTCGACCCGATGTTCAGGACGAACTGGAAACGGGCAAAGGATGCCGGGCTGAAGCGCGGCGCCTATCACTTCTTCTATTGGTGCCGCACCGCCGGCGAACAGGCAGACTGGTTCATCCGCAACGTGCCGCGCGACCCCGACGCGCTGCCGCCCGTCATCGACGTCGAATATAACGGCGAATCCAGCTGCAAATATCGCCTGTCGCGGGCCCAGGCGATCGAGAAGATGCAGGTGTTCATGGACAAGCTGGAGCGCCATTACCGCAAGCGTCCGGTAATCTACACCGCACCGGATTTCTACCGCGACAACCTGACGGGCGAGTTCAAGAACTATCCCTTCTGGCTGCGCTCGGTGGCCGCGCACCCGTCGCAGGTCTATCCGGGCCGCAAGTGGCTGTTCTGGCAATATTCGGGATCTGGGCTCTCGCACGGTGTCGAAGGCCGGATCGATCTCAATGTCTTCCATGGCAGCGAAGAGGACTGGCATCACTGGGCGGCGCGTAGCTGACGGGGAGCCGGGCCGAAACAGCCTGATCCGATATTCTGAAGCACAGGGTCCTTCAAGCGCTGTGCTTTTGGCCGTCCTCCCGGCGTCCGCCCATGGCCTGCGTCACGCCGTCGGCTGCGGCTTTCACCACCGGACCCAGCGCCGCGAGCGTCCCGTCGGGGAGCCTGACAGCTGGCCCCGATATGGAAATCCCAGCGATTGCCTCGCCATATTCGTTGAAGATCGGGGCGGCAAGGCAGCGCATGCCGAGCGTATGCTCCTCGTCGTCGATCGACCAGCCGCGTGAGCGGATGGTTTCGATATCGCTGAGGAGCCTGGGCAGTGTATCGCGGGTTTTTTCCGTGAAGCGCATCAGCGGCTGGCGCGACAGCAGGCGTTCGATGGCGGCGGTCTCCCAGGTGGACAGGATCGCCTTGCCGATGCCCGAGGCGTGGATGGGGCCGCGGCGGCCGGGGCGGAAGAAGGCGCGCATCGGGGCGTGGCTTTCCACCTGCGAAACGAAGACGACATCGCCGCCATCCTCGATGCCGATATTGGCGGTTTCGCCCGAGTGTTCCATCAGCTGTTTCAGGAAGGGGCGGCTGATCGTGCCGAGCTTGCGGAAGCGCAGGAAGGCATTGCCAATCTCGAAAGCTTTCAGCCCGATCGTCCAGGCGCCGGTCTCGGTATCGTGGGTGACCATGCCGTGCCCCGCAAGCGCCGTCAGCAGCCGGTGCACTGTGGAGGGCGCCATGCCGGACTGATCTGACAGGTCGGTGAGCGCCGCACCATCGCCGCTGGCGACGAGATCGAGCAGCTTCAGGCTGCGGTCGAGCACCTGCACGGAGGAGGGAACGGCATTTTCGCTGGCCTTGCGGCCGGGCTTGGCGCGCAGATGATCCGGGGATGGTGGCTTTTCGGGCATGTCGGCTCCGGTTTGTGTGATCGTGCATGACATATTGCATCGTTGATGAAAGCGGAACGGTTTTGATGGGCAGTTGGTGGTGATGAGGGGGCGGTTCGGCACGTTCTGAGCGTTTGGCCCCCTCATCCGGCGCTTTGCGCCACCTTCTCCCCGCTGGGGAGAAGAGGGAGTGCGCGGCTCTGCCCGCGTGTGAGAAAGGGAGTGCGCGGCTCTGCCCGCGTGTGAGAAAGGGAGTGTGCGGCTGCGGATGAATGCATAGCCATTTATCATGGTCCAGAGCGCCGCCATTCATAGCGGATTCGTTGAAGATGTTTATTTCCATAGGGTGGGAATGATTTCCATTTAGTGATTGCCCGGCCGGAATTTTGGACTACCCTGATCCTCACACGATGGAGGAATAGTCATGGCGAAAATGCGCGCAGTCGATGCGGCGGTTCTGGTTCTGGAGAAGGAGGGCGTCGATTGCGCCTTCGGGGTTCCGGGGGCTGCAATCAATCCTTTTTACTCGGCGCTGAAGGCGCGCGGTTCGGTGCGCCATATCCTGGCGCGGCATGTCGAGGGCGCTTCCCATATGGCGGAGGGCTATACCCGCGCCAAACATGGCAATATCGGCGTCTGCATCGGCACTTCGGGTCCGGCCGGGACCGACATGATCACCGGGCTTTATTCGGCCCAGGCGGATTCGATCCCGATCCTGTGCATCACCGGCCAGGCGCCGCGTGCGCGGCTCGACAAGGAGGATTTTCAGGCGGTCGATATCGCCCGGATTGCCGGGCCGCTGACCAAATGGGCCGTCACCGTCATGGAGCCGGCGCTGGTGCCGTTCGTGTTCCAGAAGGCGTTTCACCTGATGCGGTCGGGCCGTCCCGGTCCGGTGCTGATCGACCTGCCGGTCGATGTGCAGCTGGCCGAAATCGAATTCGATATCGATACCTACGCACCGCTGGAGGCCTATAAGCCAGCCGCGACGCGGGCGCAGGCCGAAAAGGCGATTGCCATGCTGAACGCGGCGGACCGTCCGCTGATCGTCGCCGGTGGTGGTATCATCAATGCCGATGCGTCCGATCTGCTCACCGAATTTGCCGAAATCACCGGCATCCCGGTCATTCCGACGCTGATGGGCTGGGGCACGATCCCCGACGATCATCCGCTGATGGCCGGCATGTGCGGGCTGCAGACTTCGCACCGCTACGGCAATGCCAATCTTTTAGCCTCGGATTTCGTGCTGGGTGTCGGCAACCGCTGGGCAAACCGCCATACCGGCAATGTGCCGACCTATACCGAGGGCCGCACCTTCGTGCATGTCGATATCGAGCCGACCCAGATCGGCCGGGTGTTTGCGCCGGATTTCGGCATCGTCTCGGATGCCGGTGCTGCACTGAAACTGTTCCTCGATGTCGCCACCGAATGGAAGACGGCGGGCAAGCTGAAGGACTGGTCGGGCTGGGCGCAGGAATGCCGCGAGCGCAAGCGCACGATGCTGCGCAAGACGCATTTCGACCAGACGCCGCTGAAGCCGCAGCGTGTCTACGAGGAGATGAACAAGGCCTTCGGCCGCGACACCTGCTACGTCTCGACCATCGGGCTCAGCCAGATCGCCGGCGCGCAGTTCCTGCACGTTTACAAGCCGCGCAACTGGATCAATTGCGGCCAGGCGGGACCGCTCGGCTGGACGCTGCCGGCCGCGCTCGGCGTACGGGCGGCTGATCCGGAGCGGACGATCGTGGCGCTGTCGGGCGACTATGATTTCCAGTTCATGATCGAGGAACTGGCCGTCGGCGCCCAGCACAAGCTGCCCTACCTGCATGTGGTCGTGAACAATTCCTATCTTGGCCTCATCCGCCAGGCGCAGCGCGGGCTGAACATGGATTTCGAAGTGAGCCTCGCCTTCGACAATATCAACCATTCCGGCGATGCGGAAAAGGGCTACGGCGTCGATCACGTCGCGGTGGCGGAAGGGCTGGGGTGCAAGGCGATCCGGGTCCGGAGCCCCAACGAATTCCAGGAGGCATTTTCGCGGGCGAAGGACCTGATGAACGAGCACCAGGTGCCCGTCGTCATCGAATTCATCCTCGAGCGTGTCACCAATATTTCGATGGGCGCCGACATCAATGCGGTGGTCGAGTTCGAGGAACTGGCCGAACGCGGCGAGGATGCGCCGACCGCTATCCTGGCACTGCTCGACTGATCAAAAAGACGGAGGACTTTTCATGCCTAAGTTTGCGGCAAATCTGACCATGCTTTTCAACGAGGTGCCGTTACTCGACCGCTTCGCACTGGCCGCCAAGGCCGGGTTCACGGCGGTGGAATATCTCTTCCCCTACGATTTCGAGGCGAAGGCTCTGAAGGCAGCACTTGAGGTCAACGGCCTGACGCAGGTGCTGCACAACCTGCCGGGCGGCGACTGGGCCGCCGGCGAGCGCGGCATTGCCGTCCTGCCCGACCGGATCGACGAATTCCGCCGCGGCGTGGCACAGGCCATCGACTATGCGACCGCACTCGGCTGCACGCAGATCAACTGCCTCTCCGGCATTGCGCCGGTCGGCGTCTCCGACGACGTGCTGCGGGCGACCTTCGTTGCCAATCTGCGATTGGCCGCAAGCGAACTCGGCAAACACGGCATCCGGCTGTTGATCGAGCCGATCAACCGGTTCGATATTCCCGGCTTCTACCTCAACACGGTGGAGCAGGCGGCCTCGATCATCAAGGAGGTTGGCAGCGACAACCTGTTCATCCAGTACGATCTCTACCACCAGCAGCGTACCGAGGGCGAACTGATCGGCACGTTCAAAAAATATCAGGCGCAGATCGCGCATGTGCAGCTGGCCGACAATCCCGGCCGCAACGAGCCGGGCACCGGCGAAATCAACTACCCCTTCGTCTTTTCGGCGCTGGATACGGCCGGTTACGACGGCTTCATCGGCTGCGAATACAAGCCGCGCACCACGACATCCGAAGGGCTCGGCTGGCTTAAATCCGCGACCACAGCCCGCAGCGCAGACATTATCAAGATCAGGAGCTAAGCATCATGGCCACAATCGGCTTTATCGGACTGGGTATCATGGGCACGCCGATGGCGCGCCACCTGCAGGATGCCGGCCATACCGTTGTCACCTCGAAATTCCACATTCCGCCGAAGCAGGAACTCATCGATAACGGCCTGCAATTTGCCGAAACGCCGAAGGCGCTGGCCGAAAAGGTCGATATCACCATCCTGATGCTGCCGGACACGCCGGATGTAAAGGATGTCCTGTTCGGAGAAAACGGCGTTGCCTCCGGCCTGTCGGCGGGCAAGCTGCTGATCGACATGAGCTCGATCTCGCCGATCGACACCAAGGAATTTGCCAAGAAGGTGCGCGAAACCGGCGCCGAATACATGGACGCGCCGGTCTCGGGCGGGGAAGTCGGTGCGAAGAACGCGTCGCTGTCGATCATGGCCGGTGGCACCGAGGGCAGTTTCGAGCGGGCTTTGCCGCTGTTCAAGCTGATGGGCAAGAACATCACGCTGGTCGGCGATTGCGGTGACGGGCAGGTGACCAAGGTCGCCAACCAGATCATCGTCGCGCTGACCATCGAGGCTGTCGCGGAGGCATTGGTGTTTGCATCGAAGGCCGGTGCGGATCCGGCCAGGGTGCGCGAAGCCCTGATGGGCGGCTTTGCCTCCTCGCGTATTCTGGAAGTGCATGGCGACCGCATGGTCAAGCGCACCTTCGATCCGGGCTTCCGGATCTCGCTGCACCAGAAGGACCTCAATCTCGCCCTGCAGGGCGCAAAGGCCATCGGCGTTTCCCTGCCAAACACGGCAGCGACGCAGGAGCTGTTCAACAGCTGCGCTGCCCATGGCGATGCCGGGCTTGATCATTCGGGCCTCGTCACGGCTCTCGAACGCATGGCCAACCACGCGGTCGCCTGACGGCAAGGACCGGGCGGCCAGGAGGAGGGCCGCCCGGTTTTTTTATGGAATGAGGATGAAGACATGGCCGTGATCGCCGACCCGAAAGCCTTTCTGGAAAGCCTGTTTCATGCGGCGGTCTCAGCCGCCGACCCGGCCAGGGTGCTCGCCGCCAACCTGCCGGAAAAGCCGAAGGGCCGCACCGTGGTGATCGGCGCGGGCAAGGGGGCGGCGCAGATGGCTCAGGTCTTCGAGCGGCTATGGGACGGACCGCTCACCGGCGCGGTCGTGACGCGCTACGGCTATGGCGCACGCTGCGAGCGGATCGAGGTGCTGGAGGCATCGCATCCGCTGCCGGACGAGAACGGGATGACGGCGTCGCGGCGGTTGCTGCAGGAGGTGCGCGGGCTCACCGAAGACGATCTGGTGGTGGCGCTGATCTGCGGTGGCGGCTCCGCACTTTTGCCCATGCCTGCGGGCGGCCTGACGCTCGACGACGAGATCGCCGTCAACCGCGCGCTGCTGGCTTCCGGTGCGCCGATCAGCGCGATGAATGCAATCCGCAAACACGTCTCCGGCATCAAGGGCGGGCGTCTTGCGCAAGCGGCTTGGCCGGCAAGGGTCGTGTCGCTGGTGGTCTCGGATATTCCCGGCGACGATCCGGCGCTGGTGGCCTCCGGGCCGACCATCCCCGATGACAGCACCCGCGAGGATGCCCTGCGCCAGATCGAGCGCTACCGGCTGGAATTGCCGGAAAAAGTGATGGCGTTCATCCGCAGCGAGGCGTCTGCAGCACCCAAACCCACAGACCAGGCGTTTCACCGCAACGAAGTCCGCCTTGTGGCGTCTGCTGCGGTTTCGCTGGAAGCTGCGGCTAAGACGGCGCGGGCTGCGGGTGTCGAGGCGGTCATTTTGTCCGATGCGATCGAGGGCGAGGCCCGGGAGGTCGGGCTCGTGCATGCGGCAATTGCCCGCGAGGTCGCAGTTAAAAACCGGCCTTTCCAAAAGCCGGGGGTCATTCTGTCCGGCGGTGAAACGACGGTGACGATAAGGGGCAAGGGCAAGGGCGGCCGCAACAGCGAATTCCTGCTGTCCCTGGCGCTTGGTATTGATGGCACCGAGGGAATTTCGGCGCTGGCTGCCGATACCGACGGGATCGACGGGTCGGAGGACAATGCCGGGGCCTTTGCCGATGCGACGAGTGTCGCGCGCCTGGTGGCCGCCGGGATCGATGGCGCGGCGCTCCTTGACCGGAACGATGCCTGGTCGGCATTCGATACGATCGGCGACATTTTCAAGCCGGGGCCGACGGGTACCAATGTCAACGATTTCCGGGCTATTCTGGTGCAGTGAGGGTGCGATCACAGGCTTTGCGGAACCAAACCCTGTATTGCCGGTTAATATCCTCATGGTTCAACGAAGAGGATAACGGCGATGCTGAAGTCATTGTCGGCGGCTGTGTCGGGTATCGAAATCGATCCGCAACAAGGTGGAATGAGTCTCGCAGATTTCGAATGGCGTTACCGGGTCGTGATCATTTTTCCGGATGACAGCCATACCGACGCGGCGCGGCAGGCCAGCCTGCTGCTGGCCGAGGCGGACGGTCTGCGCGAGCGCGACATGATCGTGCTGGAAGTGGAACGCAACGAGGTCAAGGCCTTGTTTGGGCCGGAATACGATCTCAACTGCTACGCCATCCGCTCCGACCTCGATGTCACCAACGGTTTTTTCGCGTTGGCGCTGGTTGGCAAGGATGGCTCGGTAAAATTCCGTACGGACGAGGTGGTGCAAGCTGCGGTGTTGTTTGACCTGATCGATCAGATGCCGATGCGCAAGCAGGAGAAGCGGAACTGATTTGATATTGTGTCGATGGCATCGACATATGGAAATAACATGTCGATGAAACCGGATTTCATCGACATGTTTTTATGATGTGGGGTTGCTTATATCGTCGCGCGACGACGTTGGTTCATCAAGCCCGCCCCAGCAGCCAGTCGTTAATACCTCCTGCCGCCGCGCGTCCGGTCGCGAAACACGCGGTCAGAAGATAGCCGCCTGTCGGGGCTTCCCAGTCCAGCATTTCGCCGGCGGCAAAGACACCCGCAAGAGATTTCAGCATATAATTTTGATCGAGAGCATCGAAGCTTATTCCGCCGGCCGAGGATATTGCTTCGGCAATGGGGCGGGGCCGGATGACGGGAATCGGGATTGCTTTGATCCGGCTGGCCAGAAGGGCGGGATCGTTGAGCGTAGATGGAGAGGCGAGTTCCCGCAACAATGCAGCCTTGACGCCCTCCAGGCCCGCACCTTTGCGCAGGCGGTTGGCAAGGCTGGCTTTTTCGCTTTGCCGCGCCAGGTCCTTTTCGAGGCGCTCGAGGCTGCGGCCGGGAGCGAGGTCCACGGTGAGGGCGGCGTGGCCCTGCCGGGCAAGGCTGTCGCGCAGGGCTGCCGAATGGGCGTAGACGAGGCTGCCTTCGATGCCGTGCCGGGAGATGACGAATTCGCCCGGAAACGTGCCGGCATCCGAGGTGGTCGTGACGGATTTGAGCGGGGCGCCGGCAAAGCGTTCCTGGAAGATATCGCTCCAATCGACGTCGAAGCCGCAATTGGCGGGCTGGAAGCCCGTGATATCAACGCCCTTGTCTCGCAGCAATGGAATCCAGCTGCCGTCGGCGCCCAGGCGCGGCCAGCTGGCGCCGCCGAGGGCGATAAGCGTCGCGTCGCTCTGGATGGTTTTAGGGCCATTCTGGGTTTCGAAGGTGAGATCGGTTCCGGAAAATCCCGTCCAGCGGTGGCGTGGCATCAGTGTGACGCCTTGCGCTTCCAGCCGCTTCAGCCAGGCGCGCAAAAGCGGCGAGGCTTTCATGGCGGTTGGAAACACGCGTCCGGATGTGCCGGTGAAGGTTTCCGTGCCAAGGCCGGCCGCCCAGGCGCGCACGTCTGCGGGGGTGAAGGCATCCAGCGCCGCGCGCAGGCGATCGGAGGCGGCGCCAAAACGGGCGGCGAATTGCGGGTAATCTTCGGAATGGGTGATGTTGAGGCCGGACTTGCCGGCGAGCAGGAACTTGCGCCCGAAGGTCGGCATGCCGTCATAGACGGTCACCGCATGGCCGGACGCAGACAGCATCTCCGCCGCCATCAGGCCCGCCGGTCCGCCGCCGATGATTGCGATCTGTTTTGCCTTCATGATTGGTCCGTTGCCGATTATTCCCGTTCGTCTTGGCGATTGCAGGCATTTTGCGCAAGGGCAATTGCGATCATGGGCGGTGAGGGGCACTGTTTATCGCTTACTGACCTCGGCGTGTCCGCCTTGATCGAGTGGTTTGACCGGGCGATTTTTTACAAATCATGCGCGCAAGCGCCTGTCTTGGTTCGGAAATTGTTTTGAGGCTGTGTTAGTCTCGAAAAACCGGTGGGTGCGGCGGAGAGGAGTCCGCTGCCCCGCCGTCTTGCAGCGGCGGCTGCAGCGGGAGGAGCGCAGATATCCCTGGCCGGGTTTCGAGGCTGAGTGGAATTTCGTTTTCCTCTTTCGTTGCGGCAGCGATCCGACAGGGAGGAGGCCCGATGTATTCCGGCGGCTTGAATTTTGCCTTGGGCGACGACCTCGACGCTTTGCGCGAGACCGTGCGGCGCTTTGCGAGCGAACGGATTGCGCCGCAGGCAGCTGATATCGACCGCAGCAACAGCTTTCCGATGCCACTCTGGCGGGAGCTGGGCGAACTCGGCCTGCTCGGGATTACGGCCGGCGAGGACTATGGTGGCATCGGCCTTGGTTATCTCGCCCATTGCGTTGTGATGGAGGAGATCAGCCGGGCCTCAGCCTCGGTGGCGCTGAGCTACGGCGCCCATTCCAATCTCTGCGTCAACCAGATCAACCGCAATGGCTCGGAGGCCCAGAAGGCCAAGTATCTTCCCAAACTGATCTCCGGCGCTCATGTCGGTGCGCTCGCCATGTCAGAGCCCGGAGCGGGGTCGGATGTCGTGTCGATGAAGCTGCGGGCTGAGCGGCGCGGTGATCGCTATGTGCTCAACGGCAGCAAGATGTGGATCACCAACGGTCCGGACGCCGATGTCCTCGTCGTCTACGCCAAGACCGATCCCGAGGCCGGGCCGCGCGGCATTACCGCGTTTCTGGTCGAAAAGGGGTTTGCCGGATTTTCGACCGGCCCGAAACTCGACAAGCTCGGCATGCGCGGCTCCAATACTTGTGAACTCGTCTTCAGCGACTGCGAAGTGCCGGGGGAGAACGTGCTGGGAAGCGTTGGCGGCGGCGTGCGCATCCTGATGTCGGGTCTCGACTACGAGCGTGTTGTCCTGTCGGCCGGGCCGCTCGGGATCATGGCAGCCTGCCTGGATGTCGCGGTTCCCTATCTGCATGAGCGAAAACAGTTCGGCCAGCCGATCGGCGAATTCCAGCTGATGCAGGGCAAGATCGCCGACATGTATGTGACGCTGAATGCGGCGCGCGCCTATGTCTATGCGGTAGCCGCAGCCTGCGATCGCGGCGAAACCACGCGCAAGGATGCGGCCGGTTGCATTCTCTATGCGGCAGAACGGGCAACGGCCTTGGCGCTCGAAACCATCCAGGTGCTGGGCGGCAACGGGTACACCAACGACTATCCGGCCGGCCGGCTGCTGAGGGACGCCAAGCTTTACGAGATCGGCGCAGGCACATCGGAAATCCGGCGCATGCTTATAGGACGGGAGCTTTTCAATGAAACAGCATAGGGTTGTATTTATCGTTTTACATTACGTTTAACATAATGTACGATTTGTATATTGTTAAATGGAGATTTCGATGAATATGTTACATTTGTCGGTTCGGCCGGGTTCGGAAAAAGCGCGCATCTGGCAGATTTGCGATGAGCTTCTTGCCAAGAACGGCACGCCGCCGAGCGGCCGAGAGGTTGCGGATATCTACATCGCCGAAGGCGGCAACCAGGGCACCGGGTTTACGCAATATTCCCATTGGAAAAAGGAGTATCTTGCACGGCAGGAACAGGCGATGCCGCGTGAGGCAGCATCGGTTTCGCCCGGAAATATCGACTTCCGCTTTCTGTCGGTGGCACCGGACGGAACGATCGCGCTGCCGCACGACGTGCGCCGGGCCATGCTGCTCGACGAGGATGGACGGGTGACGTTGAGTGTCGTGGACGGCGAGTTGCGGGTGATATCGCCGATGGTTGCGGTGCGCCAGCTGCAGCGCCGAACGCTGGGGCTGGTGCCTGCCGGTGCGCTTGTGTCCGACGAACTGATCGCCGAACGGCGCCAGGAAGCGGAGGCGCAATGAGCGGCGCTGTGTTTGACGCGTCTGCGGTCCTCGCCATGGCTTTCAATGAGCCGGGCGCCGAGCAGGCGATGATCCATCTGGCCGGTGCGCGCATTTCGGCGGTCAACTATTCGGAAGCCGGCGCAAAGCTGATCGACAAGGGTCTCGGGCCAGAGGAAGCTTTCATTTGGCTGGGCGCGCTGCGGCTTGAGGTCGTGCCATTCGATACCGCCTCAGCCGAAAAAGCCGCAGTTCTGCGCAAGGATACGCGCGCCAGGCGGCTTTCCTTTGCCGACCGCGCCTGCATAGGGCTGGCTGCTGCCGATGGCAGCGCCGCCATTACCACCGATAGGGTCTGGTCGGAACTCGATCTGGCCTGCGACGTGAAACTTATCCGGTAGGGACATTCATGGCTGTGATCCGTTCGCAAATCTCGACCTCTTCGGAAGCCTTCAGGGCCAATAGCGCGGCGATGGCGCAGGCGATGCGTGTTGTCGAGGACGCGGCGGCGGTGGCCGTGGGGGGTGGTGGCGAGGTCGCGCGCGAGCGGCATGTCAGCCGCGGCAAAATGCTGCCGCGCGAGCGGGTGGCGCAGCTGATCGATCCGGCGACGCCGTTTCTCGAAGTCGGCATGACGGCGGCGCATGGGCTTTACCAGGGCGAGGCGCCGGGGGCGGGGCTGGTGACGGGTATCGGCCGGGTGTCCGGGCGCGATTGCATGATCGTCTGCAACGATGCGACGGTCAAAGGCGGCACCTATTACCCGATGACGGTGAAGAAGCATTTGCGGGCGCAGGAGATCGCGGCCGAGAACAACCTGCCCTGCATCTATCTGGTCGATTCCGGCGGCGCCAACCTGCCGAACCAGGACGAGGTCTTTCCCGACCGCGATCATTTCGGCCGCATCTTCTACAATCAGGCCAATATGTCGGCGGCCGGCATTCCGCAGATCGCCGTGGTCATGGGCTCGTGTACGGCGGGCGGCGCCTATGTCCCGGCCATGTCGGACGAGGCGATCATCGTCGAGGGGCAGGGCACGATCTTCCTGGCCGGGCCGCCGCTGGTGCGGGCGGCGACCGGTGAAGTCGTGTCCTCTGAGGATCTCGGCGGCGGCGATGTGCACACGCGGCTTTCCGGCGTTGCCGATCACCTGGCGCGCGACGATGCGCATGCGCTGGCGCTGGCGCGCCGCGCGGTTGCCAACCTCAACCGGATTTCCATACCCACCATCGAGCGGCAGGCTCCGGAAGAGCCGGCTTACGATCCCGATGACATCGCCGGTGTCGTGCCGCTGGATCTGCGCATACCTTATGATATTCGCGAGGTGATCGCCCGGATCGTCGATGGTTCGCGGCTGGACGAATTCAAGGCGCGCTATGGCACGACGCTGGTCTGCGGCTTTGCGCATGTCCACGGAATTCCCGTTGGGATCATCGCCAATAATGGCGTGCTGTTTTCGGAATCGGCGCTGAAGGGCACGCACTTCGTCGAGCTCTGCTCGCAGCGCAGGATCCCGCTGGTTTTCCTGCAGAATATCACCGGCTTCATGGTCGGGCGAAAATACGAGACCGAAGGCATTGCCAAGCACGGCGCCAAGCTGGTGACGGCGGTGGCGACGACCAAGGTGCCGAAGATCACCATGCTGGTCGGGGGCTCGTTCGGGGCGGGCAATTACGGCATGGGCGGCCGGGCGTTTTCGCCGCGCTTCCTGTGGACCTGGCCCAACAGCCGGATCTCTGTGATGGGCGGCGAGCAGGCGGCAGGGGTGCTGGCAACGGTGCGCGGCGATTCGCTGAAGCGGGCAGGGACCCCCTGGAGCGAGGAGGACGAGACCCAGTTCAAGCAGCCGGTGCTGAACCTGTTCGAAACGCAGAGCCACCCGCTCTATGCCTCGGCGCGGCTATGGGACGACGGCATCATCGATCCGCGCAAGAGCCGCGACGTGCTGGCACTGTCCTTGTCTGCCGCGCTCAATGCGCCGATCGGCGACACCAGGTTCGGCCTGTTCAGGATGTGAGGAGAAAGACCATGAAACGTGATGCTTTCAACGCGAAAAACGCCCCTCAGCCGCGCGGCGGTTATGCGCAGGCCGTGCGGATCGAGGACTTTAGCCGGGTGCTGTTCGTCAGCGGCCAGATCCCGGCCGATAGCGACGATGTGCTGCCAACAGGTTTTGAGGCGCAGGCGCGGCAGGTCTGGTTGAACGTCGATGCGCAGCTGAAGGCGGCCGGGATGAGCAAGGCGGATATCGTCAAGGTCACGATGTATCTGTCCGACCGGCACCATACGATGGCCAACCGGGAAATCCGGGCCGAATATCTGGGCGCCTTGGCACCGGCAATGACGGTGGTCATTGCCGGGATATTTGATGAAAGCTGGCTGCTCGAGGTTGAAGTCATCGCCGCGCAATAACCGGGATAGAGTGATGTTTTCGAAGATACTGGTTGCCAATCGCGGTGAAATCGCCTGCCGGATTATTCGCACGGCGCGGCGGCTCGGCATTCGCACCGTCGCGGTGTTTTCCGATGCGGATGCTGGCGCGCTGCATGTGGAACTGGCGGACGAGGCCTTTCGCATCGGGGCTGCGGCGGCCAGCGAAAGCTATCTGAACGCCGCGCGCATCATCGCGGCGGCGCAGCGCGCGGGCGCGCAGGCGATCCATCCCGGCTACGGGTTTCTCTCGGAGAATGCGGATTTCGCAGAGGCCGTCGAGGCGGCCGGCATGGCCTTTATCGGGCCTTCGGCCGCTGCCATCCGGGCAATGGGCCTGAAGGACGCGGCCAAGGCGCTGATGGAGCAATCCGGCGTGCCGGTGGTTCCCGGCTATCACGGCGAAAACCAGGACGGCGATTTTCTGGCCGGAGAGGCCGGGATCATCGGTTTTCCGGTGTTGATCAAGGCGCGGGCGGGCGGCGGCGGCAAGGGGATGCGCCGGGTCGATCGTGCCGAGGATTTCTCTGCATCGCTGGATGCGGCGCGGCGGGAGGCGCAGGCGGCGTTCGGCGACGGTGCGGTGCTGATCGAAAAATACCTGATGAAGCCGCGCCATATCGAAATCCAGGTGTTCGGCGACCGGCATGGCAATGCCGTGCACCTGTTCGAGCGGGACTGCTCGCTGCAACGGCGCCATCAAAAAGTGATCGAGGAGGCGCCGGCGCCGGGCATGACGGCGGAAATGCGCCGGGCGATGGGCGAGGCGGCGGTGCGGGCGGCCCGCGCCATCGATTATTGCGGCGCAGGCACGGTGGAATTCATCGCCGATGTTTCCGACGGGCTCTGGCCCGACCGGTTCTTCTTCATGGAAATGAACACGCGGCTGCAGGTCGAGCATCCGGTGACGGAAGCGATCACCGGTATCGACCTCGTGGAATGGCAGTTGCGGGTGGCCAATGGCGAGCCGCTGCCGTTGAAGCAATCGGAACTGTCGATCGACGGTTGGGCGTTCGAGGCGCGCGTCTATGCCGAGGATCCGGCGCGGGGTTTTCTGCCATCGACCGGCACGCTGTCGGATATCCGTTTTCCGCAGGAGGGTGTGCGGATCGATGCCGGGGTGCGGCTCGGAGACCGGATCAGCCCTTTCTACGACCCGATGATCGCCAAGCTGATCGTGCACGGCACGACGCGGGCGGCGGCGCTGGCGCGTTTGACGGCGGCCTTGGAAAACAGCCATATCGGCGGCGTCGCCAACAATCTCGATTTTCTCGCGCGCCTCAGCCGCCAGGCCGATTTCGCGGCCGGGCATCCCGATACCGGGCTTATCGACCGGGAGGTGGAGGCGCTGACGGCGGCCGATGCGCCGGATGAAACGGTGCTGGCGCTGGCGGCCGTTCTGTCGCTCGGCACGCTGCAGGTTCCGCCGGCCGGCGATCCCTTCCGCACGCTCGGGCATTGGCAGATCTGGGGACAGGCGACGCGCACGGTGACGCTGGATCATCACGGCGAGCGGCATGTGCTGCGGGTGGCGGCGCGCGGTCTCGACCTCTTTGCCGTCAATAGCAGCAGCCGGGTCATTCCGGTGAGGATTTCCGGCCGGTTCGAGGGCGGTTGCCATGTCGAGGCCGATGGCCGCCAGAGCCGGTTGCAGCGGCTTGAGATCGCCAGGGGCTTTACGCTTTTGGTGGACGGCCGCGCCTATGACTTTCAGATTCCCGATCCGCTGGATAGCGAGGCCGAAACTGCTGCCGGAAGCGACCGCCTGACGGCGCCGATGCCGGGGCTGATCAAGCTGGTGCGCGTCAGGCAGGGTGATGCCGTGGCGAAGGGCGACGCGCTGATCGTGATGGAAGCGATGAAGATGGAGCTGACGCTTGCGGCAAGCCGCGACGGGATTGTCGAAACCCTGTTGGTCGCCGAGGGTGATCAGACGGCCGAGGGTGCGGTGCTCTTGATGCTGAAACCCGAGGAGGCCTGATGTCTGCCACCGGCAACAGGACCAACCGGGTCTCCATCGTCGAGATGGCGCCGCGGGACGGGCTGCAGAACGAAAAGGCGTTGATCGATACGCGCGACAAGATCGCGCTGGTCGACAGATTGTCGGATTGCGGCTTCGAGCGGATCGAGGTGACCAGTTTCGTCAGCCCGAAATGGGTGCCGCAACTGGCCGATGCTGCCGAAGTGATGGCCAGGATCATCAGGCGGCCGGGGGTGCGCTACGCGGTCTTGACGCCGAACATGAAGGGGTTTGAGGCCGCACTTGCGGCCGGCGCCGACGAGGTGGCGATCTTTGCCTCGGCCTCGGAAGGATTTTCGCAGCACAATATCAATTGTTCGATCGCTGAAAGCATCGAGCGGTTTCGCCCGGTGGCACAGGCTGCGCGCGCGCACGGAATTGCGGTGCGCGGCTATGTCAGTTGCGTGGTGGAATGCCCCTATGACGGCGCTGTTGCGCCCGCAAATGCTGCGGATGTCGCAGGGCAGTTGCTGGCGCTTGGCTGCCACGAAATCAGCCTTGGCGACACGATTGGCCGGGGCACGCCGGAGACGGTGGACCGCATGCTGGCGGCGGTGCTGGACACTATCCCCGCCGAAAGGCTTGCGGGGCATTTCCACGACACATCCGGCCGGGCACTCGACAATATCGGCGTGGCGCTGGAGCGCGGCATCCGGGTGTTCGATGCCTCGGCCGGCGGTCTTGGCGGCTGTCCGTTTGCACCGGGTGCCAAGGGCAACGTGGATACGCTGCAGGTGGACGCCTATGTGAGGGGGCGCGGCTTTGTGACCGGCCTTAATGCGCAGGCGCTTGAGGTGGCCTCGACGTTTGCGCGCGGCTTGAGGAGTTCGGCATGACCTACGAGACCATTCGCGTTTCAGTTGACGGCAGGGGCGTGGCGGCGCTGACCTTGGCGCGGCCGGACAAGCACAATGCCCTGTCCGGCACGATGATCGGCGAATTGACCACGGTTGCCCGATTGCTGGGGGCGGATACAGCCGTTCGCGCCGTCGTCCTTGCGGCCGATGGCGTGAGCTTTTGTGCCGGCGGCGACCTCGGCTGGATGAAGGCGCAGATCGAGGCGGACCGGGCGGGGCGCATGGCGGAGGCCAGGCGGCTGGCGCTGATGTTCAAGGCGCTGAACGATCTGCCAAAGCCGGTGATCGCCCGCGTTCAGGGCAACGGTTTCGGCGGCGGCGTTGGGCTTTTGTGTATCGCCGATGTGGCGGTTGCGGCCAGTACCGCCAAGTTCGGACTGACGGAAACGCGGCTCGGGCTGATCCCGGCGACGATCAGCCCCTATGTGGTGGCGCGGATTGGCGAGGGGCAGGCGCGGCCGCTGTTCATGTCGGGAAGGATTTTGGATGCGCAGGCAGCGCAGGCGGCCGGGCTCCTGACGCGCGTGGTGCCACAGGACCATCTCGATGCGGGGGTGGAGGCGGAAATATCGCCCTTTCTGCAGGTCGCGCCGGGGGCTGTTGGGCAATCCAAGGCGCTGGCGCGCTCGCTCGGCATGCCGATCACCGATGAGGTCATCGAGGCGACGATCGTGCGCCTGGCCGATGTCTGGGAGACAGACGAGGCACGGGAAGGGATTTCGGCATTTCTGGAAAAGCGCACGCCCTCCTGGCGCGTGCCCGTTTAATCCAATCTTGCGCTTGAAATGCGCAGGGTTTGAGCATATTTTGATATCAGACTTATCAATATGTGTTAGGAAATGTCATGACAGCTTTGAGCTTTGATATGACGGCAAGCCGGTTTGGCGACGGTCAATCGCCGTTTCTGTCGGCGGAGCGGGTCTCCAAGCAGCTCGGTGTCACCTTGTCCGAGCTTGCCAAGCTGATCGGCGTTGCCCGCAATACGTTGAACGCGAAATCTGGCGCGCGCAAGGTGGATCATGCGCTGAGCCATGTGGTGCGCATCCTTTCCATGGCCAGCGAAATGGCTGGGGATGACAACCGCGCGACCATCTGGTTCAAGCATCAGCCGATCCCCGGCTGGGCGGGCAAGACCGCCTATGATCTGGTGAGCGAAGGCAAATCGGACAAGGTGCTGGCCTATCTCGAGGCGGTGCGATCCGGCGTTTATGCCTGACACGATCCGGCAGACGCTGACGCTGTGGCGCGCCTTCGTGCCGCGATGGGCCTTCGCGCCGCTTTCAGGCGAAGGGGCGGCCCGTTTTGGCGGACGCTGGAACCCGGTGGGTGCAGCCACCATCTACGCGGCCCGCGAACTCTCGACCGCCTGGGCCGAATACAATCAGGGTTTTGTCCAGCATCCGGCGCTGATCGCGCAGCTCGACCTCAAGCAGGCGGCACTCGCCGATCTGACTGATCCGCAGGTATTGTCCGATCTTGCCGTACCGGATGATATTCATCATTGCGAATGGCGGATGCTTCTCGACGCGGGCAAGGTGCCGCCGACCCACCATCTGCGGCAGCGGCTGATCGCCGACGGGTTTGACGGCGTCGTCTATCCATCCTTCATGTCGCCGGGCGGGACCTGCGTGGCGCTCTGGCGCTGGAACGGAAAGGGTGCGCCGCGTCTCGACGTGGTCGATCCGGATGGCCGCCTGCCGAAGACCCGGGCATCGTGGGTCTAGAGCCTCATTGATCGTACGAGGCTCTAAGGGAAACACGCTGGCGGAGGATGAAAGCTGCCGGTGGTGGCGCGCAAGGCGAAAGATTTTTCTCCAATAGTCTATAAAATAAATCAACATAGTTATCTAAAACTGGTGTGGCGCTGTAATTTCCTTCTACTTCCGGGGGATATCAGTGCATGCCCAACACGCCGTCCTACATCATCAAAGTCCCGGCCCGCCGTCTGGAATGGCCGACGGTTCTTTTGGCAGTTGCAATCTATGGCGGCTTTCTGGCGCTGACATTCTGGTGGCAATCGCTGCCGGTTATCGCCGTGGCGCTTATAGGAGGCTGGCTGATCGCCTGGCAGGGATCGTTGCAGCATGAGGTTATCCACGGGCATCCGACCGGCAACCAGCGCATCAATGATGCGATCGGCGCGATCCCCCTGTCACTCTGGCTGCCCTATCCGATCTACCGCGAAAGCCATCTGGAACATCACCGCGACGAGCATCTGACCGACCCGATCGAGGACCCGGAATCCTCCTATTTTACCCGCGCGACCTGGGAGCGGCTGGGAACAGCCGGCAAGCTCCTGGCACGCTGGAACACGACGCTGTTCGGGCGGCTGACGATCGGGCCTGCCGTCATGCTGGCGAGCTTTCTGGCGCAGGAGGTACGATTGCTGATAGCCGGCGAACCCGGCCGGGCGCGCATCTGGGCGGTACACATGGTGGGTGCCGCTGCCGTGCTGTTCTGGGTCACGGTGATCTGCGGCATGCCGTTCTGGCTCTATTTCTTTGGCTTCGTCTATCTCGGGGCGGCACTGACACGGTTGCGGTCCTATGCCGAGCACCGTTACGCCGAACGGCACGAGGAGCGCACAGCGATCGTCGAGAACAGCCATTTGTTCGGGCTGCTGTTTCTCTACAACAACCTGCATGTGCTGCATCACCTCAAACCCGGCATTTCCTGGTACCAGCTGCCGTCGGTTTATCGCCGTCACCGCGAGTCCCTGATCGGCACTAATGGTGGGCTCGTCTATAACAGCTACTGGGACATTGCCCGCCGGTATTTTTTGAAGCCGCATGACGACATCACGCATCCCAAGCATTCTTGATGGGGTTGCGTCGGGGTTCGTTTGGAAGCCTGTTTTCGTCATAGCCGAGACTGTCGTCTGCCGAACGATGATCCAGTACAGGAAGCGCGGCCAAGTGCCGGCGGATTGTGGCGAGTTCTTTCAGCACGATCTCTTTTTCCGCCCGGCCTCTCATGCGATGAAGGCGCTCTTGGAGTGCCCGACGAATTGCCACGGTGATCGTTTCTCCTTTTTTTCCGCCAATAATCTGGCGAGGCGTTCGGTCTCCGGGTCGTTGATATTCAGCGCCATCACATGGTCCCTCCGGCCTGTTTGGCGTCACTCTATCTCTTGAAAAGATGTTTGCAAAAACACAGGTCCGTGCCTGGTTCGCTCATCAGGGCAGCGCATAGATTTTCAACATTCGCCACTGTTCCTCCCATTTCCAGTTGACTCACGGTCCGCTCACCTCAATAGTTCGGTCAACGAACGAATTAATTGAGGTGGCCGTGAGCGAAACCCTGCGTATCTCCCGGAAGTTTTCCCAAAGGGCCGTGATGGAGGCCATCATCCAGAACGGTCCGATCTCGCGCGCGTCGATTGCCAAGCAGACGGGGCTTTCCAAGCAGACGATTTCGGAGATCGTGCGGCAGCTAGAGCTGGACGACTGGGTGCGCGAGACGGGGCGCACCAGCGGCCATGTCGGACGCACGGCCGTGACCTATGAACTGGTGCCGGATGCGGCCTATATTGCGGCGGTTGATCTTGGCGGCACCAAGATCCGGCTCGCCATTGCCGATCTCGCCTGTCAGGTGTTCGCCGAGGAGGTCGTGGCGACCGACCGGCGCGGCGGCCAGTTCGTCGTCGATCAGATCGCTGATCTCTGCGGCAAGGCCGCAAGCCATCTGAACATCCCGCGCGAACGCATCCGCATGGCCGTGATCGGCGCGCCGGGCGCACCGGACGCCAGGACCGGCCGTATCCTGCTGGCGCCGAACATTGCCGATTTCGACACGATGAACGTGGCTGCCGCTTTCGAGAAGGCGCTGGGGATTGACGTCATTCTGGAAAACGACGTCAATCTGGCGGTGCTCGGAGAAAACTGGCTGGGGCAAGGGCAGGGCATCGACAATCTCGCCTTTATCGCCGTCGGTACGGGGATCGGCGGCGGGCTGATGGTCGGCGGACAGCTGGTGCGCGGCGCAATGAATGCCGCCGGCGAACTGGGGTTCCTGCCGTTCGGCGCAGATCCTTTCGATCCGGAATCGCTGCGCACCGGCGCCTTCGAACGGGTCGCCGCCTCGATCGGTATCATGGAGCATTATGCGGCGGCATCCGGTGAGACGGCGGATGTTCGCGAAATCTTTGAGCGGGCAGCGCGCGGCGATACCCATGCTGCGGCGACGCTGGATGAGACGGCGAGATATCTGGCGCGCGGCATCAGCGCCATTGCGGCGATTGCCAATCCGGAAAAGGTCATCATGGGCGGGTCGATCGGCTTACGCCCGGAATTGATCGAGCGCATTCGCAAATTCCTGCCGGCCTGCTTTCCCTATCCCGTCGATATCGAGGCAAGCCAGCTCGGTCCGCGTGCGGCAATCATCGGGGCTGCGGCGATCGGGCTCAGCCATCTCCACAATGCGCTGTTTGGCGCCGATGCCCCCGATAGCCGCATGTCGCTGCCGCCGGCGGAAACGGTGGCGTTTCGGGAAGAGCTACAATAACTGCGCCCGATGGCCTGTAATAGCAGGGGTTACATGCAGCTGCGCGTCAGCGGGATGCGGCGTTGATTGCGGCAGGTTCGAGCTTGCCAATGTCTGGGGCGCCATAGGCCCGCATGAAGGTGCATACCGCGTTGCGGGCTGCACTTTCCAGTTCGGCTTCGCTCGGCGTCGCGCCGAACAGGGTGCTCATCTGCAGGTCGGCATTCACAAGCGCCAGAAACTGGCGGGCGGCGACATCGAAGTCGTCGATCTGCAGGAGGCCTTTATGGGCGAGGCGGGCAAAGAGTGCGGCCAGTGCCGTGCCGATCTTGCCGGGGCCGTGCAGGCGCCAGCTTTCGAACAGATGCGGATAGCGCTCGCCCTCCGACTGAACCAGTTTGCGCAGGAATTTTCCATCCTGGTTGCAGATGCAGCTGCGGCTGAGGCGCACGGCAAAGGCCGCAAGATCGTCCTTCAGATTGCCCGGATTTTCGGGAAAGGTCGACAGGGTCGTGAACAGCATGGCGTTTGCCCGGTCCATGACGTCCTCGACCACGGCGGTGAACAGGTTTTCCTTTTCCCGGTAGTGATTGTAGACGGTCTGGCGCGAGACGCAGGCTTCGGCGGCGATCTCGTCGATGCTGGCGCCGGTAAAGCCCTGGCGGCAAAACACTTCCGCAGCGGCTTCCAGAATGGACTTGCGCTTGGCGCATTGGCCGCGCTGGCTATGCACGGACATCTTCGAAACGGTGTCGCGATTGGCTTTCATGGGTTTAAGATAATGCCTCTTGACGTTTTAGACAATGGTGTCTAATTTTACAGCTGTGTCCAATTATATTGACACGAACTGCCAAGCGCGCAGACGTCCTCCCAAGCGCCGCGTGAAACCCTGGCAACGATCCATTGAACCCTCGTGAGAGCAACGCAGCGCAAGACTGATCCGGGTTTGTGCTGCCGTTTTCTGAAAGATGATCCCATGACGTCCTCCTTCTTCCGGACTGCCCTCATCCTCGGCCTCCTGTCCGCCATCGGCCCCTTCGCCATCGACATGTACCTGCCGGCATTGCCCTCGATCGGGCAGGACCTTGGCGCGGAAAACCAGGTGGTGCAGCTCAGCCTGCTTGCGTTCTTCATCTCCTTTGCGCTGGCGCAGCTGATCTATGGTCCGCTGTCGGATATGTGGGGGCGCAAGGCGCCGCTCTATATCGGCATCGGCATTTTCGCGCTCGCCAGCATCGGCTGTGCGCTGGCAAGCGACATCGAAACGCTGATCGCCTTCCGCTTCCTGCAAGGGATCGGCGGCGCGGCCGGCATGGTCATTCCTCGCGCCATCGTCCGTGACATGCATACCGGCGTACAGGCTGCCCGGCTGATGTCGCTGTTAATGCTGGTGTTCAGCATTTCGCCGATCCTTGCGCCGCTGACCGGCAGCGCCGTCATCGAGTTCTATGGCTGGCGCGGCGTGTTCTGGGCCGTGACGATCGCCGCCTTGATCGGCCTCATTCTGCTCGCAACACAGTTGCGGGAAACCCGCCCGAGGGAACACCGTGCCGAAAGCGGCCTTCGCAGCGCCATGGCAGCGTATGGCGTGTTGCTGAGGGACAAGAACTTTCTGACGCTGACCTTCATCGGTGGCCTTGGGATTTCCAGCTTCCTCGTCTATCTCGCCAATTCGCCCTTCGTGCTGATCGATTATTACGGGCTAACGCCAACGCAATACAGCTTTGCCTTCTCGATCAATGCCGTGTCGTTCTTTGCGGTATCGCAGGCAACCGGCTGGTTTGGCGAGCGCTTCGGGCTTGTGCGGGTGATGCGGATCGCGGTGACGGCCTTTGCGCTGACCATGGCGGCCATGGCCATCGTCATGAGCCTCGGGTTCAACCAGCTTCCGGTCATGGCCGCATTCCTGTTCGTCGGCTACGGCTTTCTCGGCCTGGTCATCCCGACCAGCGCGGTTCTAGCGCTGGAAGAGCATGGCGAGATCGCCGGCACGGCATCGTCGCTGATGGGAACGCTGCATTTCGTCACGGCCGCCGTCGCCATGGTGATCGCCTCGGTATTCTTCGACGGCACGGCCGTGCCGATGGCCCTGGGCATTGCTCTTTGTGCCGTCGGAGCGCTGCTGCTGACGCAGGCAACCATCGGCCGCCGCCGGGCGATTGCCGCTGCAGAATAAGTGCCTGACTGTTACGGGATGAGTGGCAAAGGCCTGGAGATATCTCCGGGCCTTTTGCATTTTGAGCGGGCAACTAGAACCCGTCATCGCTTAAAGACATAAGCATTCCTTTATGTCTCTTGACTGAGTGTGCCGTTTGCCGCATGTTGGATATATCGTGGTTCTCCGGAGTTCGCATCCGGAGCTAAGAGGGAATCCGGTGCGATGCCGCAAGGTGTCCATGCCGGAGCTGCCCCCGCAACTGTAAGCGGCGAGTTTCTGTCTACCGAACGTCACTGGGACGCAAATGCCCTGGGAAGACCGGACAGCGACGATGACCCGCAAGCCAGGAGACCTGCCGCGATAGATAACGTCCACGGGCGGGGTGTCCCGGTGTGCCGCTTTGCGCAACGGGGACCTTTTGTCCATCGTTCGATACGCAATGCGTCCACTTTGTCCCTTGCCCTCAACAATCGGGGTAAGGAAAATGACCATCACCACAGCAAATCTGGGATTTCCCAGGATCGGGGCCAAGCGCGAACTGAAATTTGCGCTGGAGAGCTATTGGGCCGGCAAGTCGTCCGCAGACGAACTGCTTGCGACCGCAAGGGATCTGCGTGTCAAAAACTGGGCGCTCCAGAAAGACAAGGGTATCGCCACCATCCCCTCCAATGATTTCTCGCTCTATGACCATGTTCTCGACACCGCCGTCATGGTCGGCGCCATCCCTGCCGCCTATGGCTGGAAAGGTGGTCCAGTCGATCTTAAGACCTATTTTGCGATGGCGCGAGGCAGCCAGGGCGGCGGCCACGCGGGCTGCGGCCATGCGGAGCACGGGCATGGCGTACCAGCCCTTGAGATGACCAAATGGTTCGACACCAACTATCACTACATGGTGCCAGAATTCTCAGCCGGTCAGACGTTCGAGCTGACGGCCAACCGGCCGCTCGACGCGTTTCGCGAGGCAAAGGCATTGGGTGTGCACACCCGCCCGGTTCTTCTCGGGCCGCTGACATTCCTCAAACTCGGCAAGGCGGCACAGGATGGCGTTTCGCCGCTCAGCCTGCTCGACAAATTGCTGCCGGTCTACGGACAGGTCCTGGCCGAGCTTTCGCAAGCGGGTGCAGATTGGGTGCAGATCGACGAGCCTTGCCTGGTTCTTGATCTCACGGAGGCGGAACGTGCCGCGTTCGCTCATGCTTACGAGACGCTCAGCACTGCTGCGCCCGGCCTGAAGGTCATGCTGGCAACCTATTTCGGCGCGATCGGTGACAATCTGGAGACGGCGCTCAAACTCAAGGTCGCGGGCCTGCATGTCGATCTGGTGCGGGCGCCGCAGCAGGCCGCCGTGCTGATCGACAAGGCACCGGCGGATCTCGTCCTGTCGCTGGGGATCATCGACGGACGCAATGTCTGGCGCGCCGATCTTGTCGGGCTGTCCAAGCGCATCCAGCCGCTGATCGAAGCGCATGGGCATGGCAAGGTGCAATTGGCACCGTCCTCGTCGCTTTTGCACGTGCCGATCGATCTGACGCTTGAAACGGCGCTTGATCCGGAACTCAGGTCCTGGCTTGCGTTCGCCAATCAGAAACTCGATGAGCTGGCCTTGCTGGCAAAGGCATTCGATGCCGGTAGCGCGCAGGCGGAGACGGTGTTTGCCACATCGATCGCGGCGGCCAGCGCGCGCCTGACATCGGTGAAAGTGCATGATCCGCTCGTTGCAGGCCGGTTGAAGCAGGTCGATGCCACGATGCTGAAGCGCACGTCGCCATTTGCAAAACGTCAGCGGTTGCAGCAGCAGCGATTGCGCTTGCCGCTGTTTCCGACGACGACGATCGGTTCGTTCCCGCAGACGGCGGAGGTGCGCAAGGCCCGCTCGAAACATGCAAAGGGCGAGCTTTCCTATGTCGATTACCAGGCGTTTCTTGAGCACGAGACCGCGCAGGCGATCCGCTGGCAGGAGGAGATCGGCCTCGACGTTCTGGTGCATGGTGAATTCGAGCGAAACGACATGGTGCAGTATTTCGGCGAACAGCTTTCCGGCTTTGCTTTCACCCAGCATGCCTGGGTGCAGAGCTACGGCTCGCGCTATGTCCGCCCGCCGATCATCTATGGCGATGTCTCGCGTCCGAACCCGATGACCGTTGCCTGGTGGAAATATGCGCAGGCGCTGACGGCAAAGACCGTCAAGGGCATGCTGACCGGACCGGTGACGATCCTTAACTGGTCGTTCGTCCGCGACGATCTTCCGCGCAGCACCGTCTGCAAGCAGATTGCGCTGGCCATCCGCGACGAGGTTCATGACCTTGCCGAGGCGGGCGCGGCGATGATCCAGATCGACGAGGCGGCCTTGCGCGAAGGACTGCCGCTGCGACGGGCGGACTGGAAAGCCTATCTCGACTGGGCGGTCGAAAGCTTCCACCTTTGCTCGACCGGCGTTTCCGACGAGACGCAGATCCATACGCATATGTGCTACTCGGAGTTCAACGACATCATGCCGGCAATCGCCGCCATGGATGCCGACGTGATTTCCATCGAGACGTCGCGGTCGAAGATGGAACTTCTGTCGGCCTTCACCGGCCGTGGCTACCCGAACGAAATCGGGCCGGGTGTCTACGATATCCACTCGCCGCGGGTACCCGCTGTCGAGGAAATGGTCGAGCTTCTGGACAAGGCGAGCGAGGGACTGGTCGCAGGACAGATCTGGGTCAATCCGGATTGCGGCCTGAAGACGCGCAAATGGGAAGAGGTCAAGCCGGCGCTGGTCAACATGGTTGCCGCAGCCATCCGGCTGCGTGCCAGCCTGGAGCGGGGCCGCGCGGTCAATTCATGACGCCAGCCGCAAAACAACAGACGGCGCCGGGAGATTTCCCGGCGCAGTCCCGCCTCATCGATCTCCGGCATTAATTCCCCATTATCCACAACGCAGCAAAAATAATGTGGCGCAGGCCCTGAATCCGGCGTCTACACATTGACGTCATTTTCCCGTCGTATACTATATCTAGTGTTCAACGGTCCTCCGAATCGAAGGGTGAGGAGGCTAAGAGGGAATACGGTGCGCCAGGGCTTTCAAGCTCCGGCAAAGCCGAAGCTGCCCCCGCAACTGTCAGCGGCGAGCGTCTGTTTCATTTCAAGTCACTGAAGCATCAGGCTTCGGGAAGGCGGAATGGACGCAACGACCCGTAAGCCAGGAGACCTGCCATTGAGCGAAAACGTCCACGGGCGGGGTGCCCGGAAGGTCGCGTGATATGTGGCGGAATGAGTCCGCTTTGTGCTCGCGTTCGTCCGATGCCCGCCAAACAAGGCTTCGGGGTGAAGGCATGTCAGTCAATCGAATTCGCAGACCAACAGACGCGGAATCGCGATCGGCGGCGCAGGCCTAACCCCTCGCAAATATCGGAAATGAACAACAGCGATCGGACCCGCGTGCAGCGGCTCGGAGCCTTTCGCCTGCCGGCAACATCACAGACCCACGATCACAAGACCCACGAGGACCATCATGGATATCACCGTTTACAGCAAGCCTTCCTGCGTCCAGTGCACCGCGACCTATCGCGCGCTCGATCGCAAAGGCATCGACTATCAGGTCGTCGATATTTCCAAGGACGAGTACGCCTTCGCAAAGGTGATCGGCCTCGGTTACCAGCAGGTGCCGGTGGTGATCGCGGGGCAGGATCATTGGGCTGGGTTCCGGCCGGACAAGATCAGCGCGCTTTCTTGAGTACGGCCTGAGCGTGGCCTGAACACGAATGGACAAGCGATGGGCCTGATCGTCTATTATTCCAGCCTATCGGAAAACACCCATCGCTTTGTCGCCAAGCTGAATTTGAAATCCATCCGCATTCCCGTCAGCAACGGCGTGGAAACGCCGGATGTGCGCGAACCCTTCGTTCTCATCCTGCCAACCTATTGCGGCGATGACGGCAAGGGCGCGGTTCCAAAGCAGGTGATCCGCTTTCTCAACGATGCGGACAACCGGTCCCTCATCCGGGGCGTGATCGCCGCCGGTAACAGCAATTTCGGCGAGACATTCGGTCTCGCGGGCAATGTCATCTCGGAAAAATGCCGGGTGCCGTACCTCTACAGGTTCGAGCTTCTGGGTACGGACGAGGACGTCGCCAATGTCATCAATGGATTGGAACGATTTTGGACGTCTCAGAGACTTTGACGCGGAGCGCAAAACCGCTCAACACTTTGGCTCATTCCGCTGGCGAACGCCCCTTGAAGGCGACGGAAACCGCGATTGATTACCACGCGCTGAACGCGATGCTGAACCTTTATGACGATGAAGGAAAGATCCAGCTCGACAAGGACCGGCTGGCTGCCAAGCAATATTTCCTGCAGCACGTCAACCAGAACACCGTGTTCTTCCATAACTTGCGGGAAAAGCTCGATTACCTGGTGACCGAGGGCTATTACGAGCGCGAGGTTCTCGACCAGTATTCGTTCAATTTCGTGCGCGACCTCTACGATCACGCCTATGCCAAGAAGTTCCGCTTCCCGACCTTTCTCGGTGCCTTCAAGTATTACACCAGCTACACGCTGAAAACCTTTGATGGAAAACGCTATCTCGAGCGGTACGAAGACCGCATCTGCATGGTGGCGCTGGCGCTGGCGCAAGGGAATGAAGCGACGGCCCGCGACATGGTTGACGAGATCATTTCCGGCCGCTTCCAGCCGGCGACGCCGACCTTCCTGAATGCCGGCAAGAAGCAGCGCGGCGAGCTCGTTTCGTGCTTCCTATTGCGCGTTGAGGACAATATGGAATCGATTGCCCGCGGCATCAATTCGGCGCTGCAGCTGTCGAAGCGCGGCGGCGGCGTCGCCCTGTCGCTCACCAATATCCGCGAGGCGGGTGCGCCGATCAAGCAGATCGAGAACCAGTCGTCGGGTATCATTCCGGTGATGAAGCTCCTCGAAGACAGCTTCTCCTATGCCAACCAGCTTGGCGCACGCCAGGGGGCAGGGGCCGTCTATCTGAACGCCCATCATCCCGACATCATGCGCTTCCTCGATACGAAACGCGAAAATGCCGACGAGAAGATCCGCATCAAGACGCTCTCGCTCGGCGTCGTCGTGCCGGATATCACCTTCGAACTGGCAAAGAACAACGAGGATATGTACCTGTTTTCGCCCTATGACGTGGAGCGCGTCTACGGCGTGCCGTTCACCGAAATTTCGGTGACGGAGAAATACCGCGAGATGGCGGATGATGCCCGTATCTCCAAGAAGAAGATCAAGGCGCGCGAATTCTTCCAGGTGCTGGCCGAAATCCAGTTCGAGAGCGGCTATCCCTACATCATGTTCGAAGACACGGTGAACCGGGCAAACCCGATTGCCGGCCGCATCACCATGAGTAATCTCTGCTCGGAAATCCTGCAGGTGAGCGAGGCCAGCGACTATAATGAAGACCTGTCCTACAAGCATATGGGCAAGGACATTTCCTGCAATCTCGGTTCGCTGAACATCGCAGCCGCAATGGACAGTTCCGATTTCGGCAAGACGATCGAAACCTCGATCCGGGCGCTGACGGCCGTTTCCGACATGAGCCATATCTCGTCGGTGCCCTCGATCGAGAAAGGCAATGACGACAGCCACGCGATCGGCCTTGGCCAGATGAACCTGCATGGCTATCTCGCCCGCGAGCGCATCCATTACGGTTCCGACGAGGGCGTCGATTTCACCAACATGTATTTCTACACGGTGACCTACCATGCCATCCGGGCATCGAACCGGATCGCCGTCGAGCGGGGATCGAGCTTCAAGGGTTTTGAGGATTCGAAATACGCATCCGGCGAGTATTTCGACAAATATGCCGGACAGGAATGGGTACCGGCGACCGCGCGCGTGCTCGAACTGTTTAAGACCGCAGGTATTCACATCCCGACGCAGGAAGACTGGCTGGCGCTGAAGTCCGCCGTCATGGCGACCGGCCTCTATAACCAGAACCTCCAGGCTGTCCCGCCGACGGGATCGATCTCCTATATCAACCACTCGACTTCCTCGATCCATCCGATCGTCTCTAAGATCGAGATCCGCAAGGAAGGCAAGATCGGCCGCGTCTATTACCCGGCGCCGTTCATGACCAACGACAATCTCGACTATTACCAGGACGCCTATGAGATCGGCCCTGAAAAGATCATCGATACCTATGCGGCGGCCACCCAGCATGTCGATCAGGGCCTGTCGCTGACCCTGTTCTTCCGCGACACGGCAACGACGCGCGATATCAACAAGGCGCAGATCTATGCCTGGAAGAAGGGCATCAAGACGATCTATTACATCCGCCTCAGGCAGATGGCCTTGTCCGGCACGGAAGTGCAGGGCTGCGTGTCGTGCAGTTTGTGATGTGAGGCGCTACCGTTTTCGTCACGCCTGAGCCCGGAGCCCCCTCATCCGCCTGCCGGCACCTTCTCCCCGATGGGGAGAAGAGACGTGCGGCGAGCGCGAGGTCCCCCTCTCCCCTTGGGGAGAGGGCAGGGTGAGGGGGCCAGGCGCCCTGTCAGATTTTGTTGAGGAAAGATATCTCCCATGAACATCGCCATCAAACCAGTTTCGCGCGTGCGTGCCATCAACTGGAACCGCATCGAGGACGACAAGGATCTGGAGGTCTGGAACCGGTTGACCGGGAATTTCTGGCTGCCGGAGAAGGTGCCGCTGTCCAACGATATTCCATCCTGGGCGACGCTACGGCCGGAAGAGCAGCAGCTGACGATCCGCGTCTTTACCGGGCTGACGCTGCTCGACACGATCCAGACCAGCATCGGCGCGCCGAAGCTGATGGAGGATGCGATCACGCAGCATGAGGAAGCCGTCTATTCCAACATTTCCTTCATGGAAGCGGTGCATGCCCGCTCCTATTCCTCGATCTTCTCGACGCTCTGCTCGACGCCAGATGTCGATGACGCCTATCGCTGGTCGGAGGAAAACGAGCATCTGCAGCGCAAATCGGCGCTGATCCTCGAACATTATCGCAATCCCGATCCGCTGAAACGCAAGGTCGCATCCGTCTTTCTCGAGAGCTTCCTGTTCTATTCCGGTTTCTACCTGCCGATGTTCTGGTCGAGCCGGGCAAAGCTCACCAATACCGCCGATATGATCCGCCTGATCATCCGCGACGAGGCGGTGCATGGCTATTACATCGGCTACAAGTTCCAGAAGGGACTGGAGCGGTTGAGCGCGCCAAAGCAGCAGGAGATCAAGGACTTCGCCTACGAACTTCTGTTCGAGCTTTATGACAATGAGGCGAAATATACCGAAACGCTCTATGACGGCGTCGGGCTGACCGAGGACGTCAAGAAATTCCTGCACTACAACGCCAACAAGGCGCTGATGAACCTCGGATATGAGGCTCTGTTTCCGCCCGAGGCCTGCAAGGTCAATCCGGCGATCCTCTCGGCACTGTCGCCGAATGCCGACGAGAACCACGACTTCTTCTCCGGTTCCGGCTCGTCCTATGTCATCGGCAAGGCCGTTGCGACCGAAGATGACGACTGGGATTTTTGAGGCAATGCAAGTTTTCCGGTCTCTCCTTGCCGGCGGTGATGCGCCGGCAATCGGGGGATGACACGCTGGTGTGCTTTCCCGCCTTGGAGACCCGCACGCAATCGGCACTGGGCAATCCTGTTTCGAACGCTATTCTCCGTGCTTCCTTTCACTGTAATCGAGGATGAGAGATGGCACAGGGACAATGGAACGGGGTGCGTATCGGCGACCTCGACGGCAAGGCGGTCTTGATCACCGGCGCATCGACCGGCATTGGCGCTGCCCTTGTGCGTGCTTTGGCGGCACAGGGCGCAAGCGTGGCGATCCATTACAATGAGAGCAGGCAGGCTGCGGAAAACCTGCTTGGCGAAGTGGTAGACGAGGGCGGCAAGGCGGTTCTGGTGCAGGGCGATTTGTCTGCCGATGGTGTCACGGAACGCGTCGTTGAGGAGGCTGCCGCCCATTTCGGCCGTCTCGATGGGTTGATCAACAATGCCGGCGGCATGCTCGGACGCGTCACGACGGCCGAAATGAGCGATGCGCATTACGAGCGTGTCATGGACCTCAATGCCCGATCCGTGCTGGCGGCGACCCGCGCCGCGCATCCTTTTCTGAAGAAGCAGGGTGGCTTCATCATCAACACGACCTCGATTGCCGCCCGCAATGGTGGCGGCAACGGCGCCATTCTCTATGCGGCGTCCAAAGGCTTCGTCTCGACCATCACCCGCGGCCACGCCAAGGAGTTTGCCGCCGACGATATTCGCGTCAATGCGGTCGCACCCGGCGTGATCGCCACGCCTTTTCATGACCGCTATACCAGCCCGGAGATGCTGGACGCCCAGCGCAAGACCGTTCCGCAGGGCCGGGTCGGTACGCCCGACGAATGTGTGGGCGCCTTTCTGTTTCTGGCGTCGCCGTCGCTGTCTGGCTATGTCACCGGCCAGATCATCGAGGTCAATGGCGGCCAGTTGATGCCGTAAACGGGGAAGGGGCGGCGCTCTCGTGGCGCTCTCGTCTTGACGCCGCCACTGCCGCTGGACTAAGTGACATCTGACGGTTCCCCGATGGATGACTTCGAGGGGATTAATAGGGAACACGGTGCGGAAGACCCAACAGGGACCAAGACCGTGGCTGCCCCCGCAACTGTAAGCGGATTGCCGATCGCCATCCGGCGCTTTTAAGAAGCGCCAAGCCACTGCGAGCCCTCAAGGTTTTCGGGAAGGCAGGCGAGAGACAGATATCCGTGAGCCAGGAGACCTGCCGTCGAAAGAAACATCCAACTTCCCGGGCGGGGTTGCCCGGAACAGGAGCCATCATGTTTGATTTCGACCGCCGCATCCGGCGTTTTCGCGCCGTTTTCTTCATAACGGAATTCTGTCGCCGTCCCTAAGCAGGCGGCTGAAAGCCTACGCGCGCTTTTGCACAGCAAAAGCTGCCGTTCCCCTTTTCAATTCCACGGGCGCCCTGGCGCCCGGACTGGAATTCCGTTTTCAAGAAGGTTCAAATGTTTATCACCCGTATTCTTCCTCTGTCCCGTGTTCTGGCGCCGCTGCCGGCTGCAGCCATCGCTGTCATCGCCTTTGCCGCACCAGTTGCCGCAGCGCCCACCACCTATCCGCTCGACATCACCAATTGCGGCCAGACCGTGCGCTTCGACAAGGCTCCGCAGAAGGTCGTCTCGATCGGCCAGGGCATGACCGAAATCCTGTTTTCGCTGGGTCTCGCCGACAAGATTGCGGGCACCGCCGTCTGGGTGGGTCCGGTTCTGCCGGCCTTTGCCGAGACCAACAAGGGCATCAAGCGGCTGGCCGATAACGACCCGAGCTTTGAATCCGTCGTTGGCGCCGAGCCCGATCTGGTCGCCGCCGAATTCGAGTGGCATGTCGGCGCTCAAGGCTCGGTCGGCAAACGCGAGCAGTTTTCCGGCCTCGGCATCAATACCTATGTGTCGCCGGCCGATTGCGTGGCCAAGATCAATACCGACGGCGGCGACGGCGTTCGCCGCGAACTGTTCACCATGGACCTGATCTACCAGGAAATCGGCGAGCTTTCGCGGATTTTTGACATCCAGGATCGCGGCGACGCGCTGATTGCAGAGTTGAAGAAGCGCGAAGCCGACGCTGTTGCCTCGATCGGCGCCGCCAGGCCGGGTGCGCTGCCGGTGGTCTTCTGGTTTTCCAGCAAGGAAGTGCAGGGGGATGCCTTTATCGCCGGCAAGAACAGCGCCCCTGCCTATATCCTGAAAACGCTGGGCGCCCAGAATGTGGTGACCACCGAAGAGGAATGGCCGCTGGTCGGCTGGGAAACGAATGCCGAGGCCAACCCGTCCGTCATCGTCATCGCCACCATGGACCGCCGCCGCTATGCCGCCGACGATCCGGCCGTGAAGATCGATTTCCTGGAGAATGACCCGGTCACCAGCCAGCTCGATGCCGTGAAGAACAAGCGCTTCGTTGAAATGGATGCGCAATCGATGAACCCGACGATCCGCACGATCGACGGTATCGAGATCCTCGCCAAGGGCATCAAGTCGTTCGGCCTGTCGCAGTGAGCCTGGCCATGGCTCAAACCCTGGTGACCGGCGAAAGGTGGTGGGCGCGTCTCGCGCTCGTCATCCTGTCTTTCGTGACCCTCGGCTTCGTCATCAGTCTCGCCGTCTCCATCGGCGAGATCCCCATTCCCTTGGAAACGACGGCCAAGGCCGTTTCCAATCGCCTGTTCGGCACCGCTTTCGAACTCAGCCGGATCCATCAGGGCATTGTCTGGGACTACCGGCTCAGCCGCGCGCTTCTGGCGGCAAGTGCAGGCGCCGCACTTGCTTTGTCAGGCGCCATCCTGCAGGCGCTGCTGCGCAATCCGCTGGCCGAGCCCTATGTGCTCGGTATCTCCGCCGGCGCCTCGACAGGCGCTGTCGCGGTGATGATCCTGGGGTTCGGTTATGGTGTTTTGACACTCTCGACCGGTGCCTTCATCGGCGCGGTCGTCGCCTTCGTTCTCGTCTCGGCGCTTGCCGCCGGTGCAGGCGGCGGGGCAGACCGGATCATCCTGGCCGGCGTTGCCGGTTCGCAGCTTTTCAACGCGCTGACCTCTTACATCGTTACCACATCGGCCAATGCCGAGCAGGCGCGCGGCGTCATGTTCTGGCTGCTCGGAAGCCTTTCGGGCGTGCGCTGGCCCGATGTCTATCTGGCGGCCCCTGTTGCCCTGATCGGTTTTGCCGTGTCGATGTTTTACGCGCGGGCGCTCGATGCCTTCACCTTCGGCGCCGATGCGGCGGCAGCGCTCGGTATCGCCATCAACCGCGTGCGCATCATCCTGCTCGGCGCCACCGCGCTGATGACGGCGGCGATGGTCAGCATCGTCGGCTCGATCGGCTTCGTCGGACTGGTCATTCCGCATGCGGCGCGGTTTCTGGTCGGCCCCGCGCATGGCCGCCTTTTGCCGGCGGCGGCCATCACCGGCGCGATCTTCATGGTGGCGGCCGATATCGTCTCGCGGGTCATCATCCCGCAGCAGATCCTGCCGATCGGCGTCGTCACCGCATTGTTCGGCGCACCCGCCTTTGCGCTCATTCTCTACAAGGCAAGGAGGCCGGTTTGAGCATCGTCATCCATGATGTGCGCTGGTCTGCCGGTGGCCTGATGATCGTCGATGGCATCAGCATCGATGTGCCTGCCGGCAAGACGCTCGGGCTGCTGGGGCCGAACGGGTCTGGAAAATCGAGCCTGCTCAAGTTGATCTGCCGTCTGCGCAATGTCAAAAGCGGCGTGATTTCGCTGGGGAGTACCGATATTGCCGGCATGGCCCGCCTCGATATCGCCCGGCGGGTAGCCTTGGTCGAGCAGCAGGCGACAACCGAGGCGCAGGTCACGGTGCTGGATGTGGTGCGGCTTGGCCGCACGCCGCATCGCGGTCCGCTGACGCCCTGGAGCGCTGCAGACGACAAGGCCGTCACCGATGCGCTGCATCATGCCGGCCTTGAGGAGCGGGCCGGACAGCTCTGGCACACGCTGTCGGGCGGCGAGCGCCAGCGTGTGCATATTGCCCGGGCCTTGGCGCAGACCCCGAGCGAATTGCTGCTTGACGAGCCGACCAACCATCTCGACATCCAGCACCAGCTCGAAATCCTGTCGCTCGTCGCCAAACTGCCTGTCACCAGCATCATCGCGCTGCATGATCTCAACCTCGCGGCCATGTTCTGCGACAGGCTCGCCATTCTCCACCACGGAAAAGTCGTGGCCGCCGGCACGCCGGAAGAGGTTCTGACCGAAGATTTGATCGCGAGAGTCTTTGGTGTGCGCGCCTATATCGAACGCTCCGCCCATCACGGGCGCCAGCATGTGCAATACCGGCTTGATTGAGCCGTGAGAGCGTTCAAAGCGCAATCCACCAGATAGGCCTTTCCGCGCTTCTGATGTCGCAACCCTGATAAAGTGTTGATAAACGGGCACAATCGCAGCTTGGATGCCGCGATTTGATCAAATTTGACGTGCGGATCCCCGTCTCACGCGGAACAGCCTGGCGAAACGCGCAGACGAAAAACGTTTGTCCAGCTTTGCTCTTCAAGAATAAAATATTCTATAAAATCGCTAGATTTAAATCATAACACTCTGTTGTTCGATTTGCCGCTTCACTACGGTCCCGGCCGCGTCGTTCGCGACATTTTAGATACGTTTCGGGGATTGTAATAATGGATAAGACAACTTTACAGCTCACGCCGGGGCTGACACCGCTTCTGGGATATTCCCTGCTCGTCGGGCTGGGTGTCGCAAGCCTTGTGCTGGCATTTTTCATCCGGCGCGTTTTGGTGCGAAACACCCACGACTTTATCATCTCTGGCCGCAAGATCGGCTTCGGTTTCGGCGTCGGTTCCGTCATCTCGGTGTGGACATGGTCCATGGCGGTGATGATGACATCGGCGATGACGTTCGAATGGGGGCTGTCCGGCCTGTTCTGGTTCGTGGTTCCGAATGGCCTGGCCATCATGCTTCTGGTGCCCTTCACCAGGATCCTGCGCCGCCAGATGCCGAACGGCTACACGATCTCGGAATTCACAAAGAACCGCTTCAACCAGTCCGGCGTGGCGACGTCGATCGTGACGCTGACGATGATCTTCGGGATCATCCTTGAGATCCTCATCAACCTGAAGGGCACGTCGGTCGTCATGTCGACGGTCTTCGGCATCGACTGGACCTATGCAGCCCTTGTCGGCCTGCTATCGGTGCTGGCCTATTCCTATTTCGGCGGGCTCTGGACGAGCGTCATGACAGGAACGATCAATCTGCTGATGATCACGGTGCCCGCAGCCATCATCGTCGCATTGGCCTTCGACGCCGTTCCGGGGGGAACGGCCGCTGTGGTTCAGCGCGTCGGCGAGGCCAATCCGGACAACCTTTCGGTTCTGCGTTGGGACGCGGCCGCTGGCTTCGGTATCACCCTTGCGCTCGGCATTTTTGCGGCGGCAATCGCCGACCAGACGTTCTGGCAGAAAGCCTGGGCGATCAAGGCCGAATATGTCAACCGGACATTCGTTTGGGCCGGCGTGCTGTTTTATCCGATCCCGATTGCCTTGGGAACGCTGGGGCTGATCGGTATCGCCTACGGCCTGACACCGGCCGATATCGGCGGCGACACGGCGGCCATTGGCCCTTACCTGATCTCGCATCTGGGCCTGCCTCTGTTCATCGTCGTCATCTACGTTCTGATGATCCTGGCGGCCTGCTATTCCACGATTGACGGCGCAAGCTCGGCTCTCTCGTCGATCGTCGCTGTCGATATCGTCAAGCGTTTCGCGCCGGGGACGACGGAAAGTGCACTCTTCCTGATCACCAAAGTCTCCATTTTGGCCGGTGGTCTGATCGCATTCCTGATCGTGCTGTCGGGCGTGGATTTCACGACGCTAGTGCTGACGATCTACGCCCTGAAAAGCTCGATCCTGCTGCCGCTGGTTCTCGCAATCCTTTGGCCGCGAACAACGACCCTCGGCTTCGTCAGCGGCATTGTGCTTGCGATCCTCGTCGGCATGCCGATCCGCCATCTCTACGGAGATCTGATCGGAACCATCAGTATCGTCGGGATCAGCGGTTTGACCGTCGTGATCGGCGCTCTGCTGCAGCCACAGCGGTTCGATTACGCTGACCTGCGCAAGACCAACGACATCGCTCTTGGTCACCCCTCGAACGGCGCTGCTATCGCGTCTCCAGCCGAATAAGGACAGGCAAACAATGTCGAACATCACCATCGTCATCATCGCAGGTGCGCTTCTGTCCACCCTCTATTTTGCCGCAGGATATTGGCGTGGCGTCCGCAACGCGATTGCCGACTTCCGCAACGGCAAGGACGATCAGGGCACCGTGCCCCAAAACGGTCACTGGGCGGGCATCGCGCTTGCCTTTCTGACCTCCATCGTCAGCGTCGTGGGAATTGGGTACGCCTCCTGGTTCATCTATGTCGGTCCTTTCCTCGTGCTTGTGACCACCGTCGGGGTAGGGGTTGCGTTCTTTTTTGAAACAAAAATCGAACTCTCGCCTGAGGCCGCTCAAAAAGAGCAGAACCGCTCGCACTGACCTTTGGAAATGGCCTTGAGCCGGAATCGATCGCATGACGGAAAAGAAAAAAGCGCACTTCCTCGGGTTCATCCAGAACGGCGTCAATAGCCACGCAACGGGCATGTGGCGGCATCCAAAAGACAAGGTCGGGTGGGATTTCACCCGGCCTGACTATTGGCAACATATGGCGCGGACCATGGAGAGGGGGCTTTTCGACGCCATCTTCATCGCCGACGAACTGGCACCCTATAGCAGCTTCGCCGACAGCTCCGATGCGACGGTGAAATGGGCCGTACAATGCCCGACGCACGAACCTTCCACGATCGTGCCGATCATCACCACCGCCACCTCCCATCTCGGGGTGGGGATCACCTTGTCCACCGCTTTCGAACACCCCTATTCGATGGCAAGGCGCCTCTCCAGCCTTGATCATCTCTCCGGTGGCCGCGTCGCCTGGAACATTGTCGGCTCCTATTCGAAAAGCGAATGGGATGCCTATGGCGCCACCATGGACGATCGAAGCCGCCGGTATGACCGCATCGAGGAATATGTCGGCCTGTGCAAGCGGCTGTGGAATTCCTGGGAGCCGGGCGCCATCATCGCCGACAAGGAAAGCGGTGTTTACGCCGACCCTGCAAAGGTCCACGAAATCGTTCACGAAGGTGAATTCTTCAAATGCCGTGGCCGCCATTTCGTCGCACCGTCGCCGCAGGGACAGCCCGTGCTCTGGCAGGCGGGATCCTCCGAAAGAGGCCGGGATTTTGCCGCAGAACATGCGGAAGCGATTTTTGCGATCCATCCCGATATTGCTCAGATGCGCGCCTATTCCGACGATCTGAATGGCCGGGTGACCGGCAAATTCGGGCGGGCGGCAGGAAGCGTCAAGATGATCTACGGCGTGCAGCCGATCGTGGCTGAGACGCGCCGGGAGGCGGAGCGCAAGTTTGACGATATTCGTGCGCTTTTGCCGAGAGAAGGCTCGCTCGCCATGCTGTCGGGACAGCTGAGCGTCGATTTTTCCAGATACGATCCCGATACACCCCTGCAGGAGATCGAGATACCCGGGATCCAGGGGGTTAAGGATGCCCTGGTCAGATCAGGGGCCGGCGCTGAGGTAACGATCGCGCAAGCGGCCGATATCTACTCCATGCGTTTTGCCATGCCGGCACTTGTCGGCTCGCCGTCGGATGTGGCCGACCAGCTGGAACTGTATATGGACGAGGGCGGGGCTGATGGCTTCATGCTGCTCGCAACCTACACGCCCGGCTGTTTTGAGGAATTCGTGGATCTCGTCGTTCCCGAACTCCAGCGGCGTGGCCGCTACCGGACGGCCTATGCCGGAAAGACGCTTCGTGAAAACCTCCTGCAGAATTGAAAAAACGCTATGACACAAAAAAAGGCTCACCTCCTCGGCTTCATCCAGCACGGCGTCAACAGCCATGCCACGGGGATGTGGCGCCATCCCAAGGACAAGGTCGGCTGGGATTATGCCAGCCCCGGCTATTGGCAGCATATGGCGCGCACCATGGAGCGCGGCCTGTTCGACGCGATGTTCATCGCCGATGAGCTGGCACCCTACAACACCCATGGCAATTCCTCCGATCTCACCGTGAAATATGCGGTGCAATGCCCAACCCATGAACCATCGACGATCGCGCCGATCATCACCGGGGCAACCAAGCATCTTGGGGTAGGGGTCACGCTTTCGACGGCGTTCGAGCACCCCTATTCGATGGCACGCCGGCTTTCGAGCCTTGACCACCTGTCCGGCGGCCGCGTCGCCTGGAATGTCGTCTCGTCCTACTCGAAAAGCGAGTGGGATGCCTATGGCGCGGAGATGAGCGAGCGGGGGCACCGGTATGAGCGCCTGGAAGAATATATGGAGCTTTGCTACAAGCTCTGGAATTCCTGGGAGCCTGACGCCATCATCGCCGACAAGGCAAGCGGCATCTATGCCGATCCCGAAAAGGTCCACGAAGTCATCCACGAGGGCGAATTCTTCAAATGCCGCGGCCGCCATTTCGTGGCACCGTCGCCGCAGGGGCAACCGGTGCTCTGGCAGGCGGGATCATCCGATCGGGGCCGGGACTTCGCCGCCAAACATGCCGAGGCGATCTTCGCCGTCCTTCCGACCGTCAACCGCATGCGCGACTATAGCCGCGACCTCGACCAACGGGTGCGCGAGCGTTTCGGCAGAAAAGAAGGCAGCGTCAAGCTGATCTTCGGTGTCCAGACGGTCGTCGCGGAAACCCGCGAAGAGGCGCAGGCGAAATATGAACGCATCAAGGCCTGCATCCCGCTCGAGGGTGCGCTCGCCTGGATGTCGGGACATTTCGGACTGGATTTCTCGAAATACGACCTGGACGAATATGTCCAGAACATCGAAGTGCCGGGTATCCAGGGATTGTTCGAATCGATCCTCTACGCGCGCGACGGCGCGCCCGTGACCATCGGCGAAGCGGCGATCATCTATGCGCAGGGCATGGGCATGCCCGTCCTCGTCGGCACGCCATCCGATATCGCCGATAAACTGGAAACCTTCATGGACGAAGGCGGCGCCGACGGCTTCATGCTGATCGCAACCTACACTCCAGGCTGCTTCGAAGAGTTCGTCGATCTCGTCGTCCCGGAACTGCAACGCCGCGGCCGGTATCGCAACGCTTATCCCGGCACGACGTTGCGGGACAATTTGTTGGGGGATTGAGGGATTGAGATGGGGTGTGGAGTGGTCGTTTGCTGGGGGCAAATGACGCGACGGGTGACGAGCTTCTTTGGGAACCCGGAAAGCCAGGCTAGCTTGTAGCCGGTCTGGGAAGGATATCAATTGCTTGAAGACCATTGACCTGAGACCCATCGTCCCTCCAGTTTTCAGGAGAGTCTTCGGTTTATTTGCTCTGAGCCCAAACCTTGGATCGCCGGGGATTAGAGTTTCCGGGCTTTCATCACGATGACGGGCTGGTGGCGCCACCGGGATTATGTATCGCAATCGGGACGTTATATCCGATTGCCGAGTGAGGACGATCCTCATTGTAGTATCGACGCCAAGTCTCCAACTTTTCGCGCGAATCCGCAAGGGTCAGAAACCAGTGCGCGTTCAGGCATTCGGCCCGCAGCTTGCTGTTGAACGCTTTAACGAAGCCATTGTCGGTCGGTTTGCCTGGCCGCGAGAAGTCAAGCGTGACCTTGTTGACGTAGGCCCAAAGGTCCATATCGCGGGAGATAAACTCTCTGCCATTATCGACCCTGATCGTTTTGGGATAGCCGGTCTTCTCACAGACACGGTCCAGCGTCTGAACGACATCATCGATTTGCCCCGGCCCGTCCATTTGCCGCTATTACGAATTGTTGAAGCGGCTCAAACGCCGGCAGCGACCATTGTGTATATCTTGCGGGTCTGCTCGTGGATCGTCCATTCGCCGCGCCAGCCGAGCGGCAGCACGAACATTTCGCCAGCGCCGATCTCCTTGGCCGTTCCGTCGGTGTTGTGCAGCGTCACGCGGCCGGCGAGGATGTGGCAGATCTCGGCGTTCTGGCTGCGGTCGGCGGTGAAGCGGCCAGGCGTGCATTCCCAGACGCCGGTTTCCATCTTGCCGTCGGCGCTCGTCCAGAGCGCGACAGCCGCCTCCTCCTGATTGCCCTCAAGCGAGGTCTGTTTCGACGCGAAGGCGCCGAGATCGAGGGTGAGGAGGTCGCCGAAATTCTCAAAACTGATCATCATATGTCCTGTCTTAAAGTCCGTGTTTCAATGGCCGGTGATGCTGTCGGCAAGCGCCGCAAGCTTCGATGTGCGCGTTTGGCCGGCGAATTCGCGGTCGTCTGCCATGCGGTAGAGCTGGTACATGGAGTGCACGCCGAGCCAGCGGAACGGCTCAGGCTCCCACTTGCGGACCGTGCGGTTCACCCAGGGCAGGCCGGTCAGTTCCGTCTCGCGGTTGAGAACAAGATCGGCAAGCGTGCGGCCGGCAAGGTTGGAACTGGAGACGCCGAGGCCGACATAGCCGCCAGCCCAGCCGATACCCGTCGAGCGATCGAAACCGGCCGTCGTGCACCAGTCGCGCGGCACGCCGAGCACGCCACACCAGGCGTGGTCGATCTTCAGCGATTTCGTCTGCGGCAGCAACCGCGTGAGGATGCCGTAGAGCGCGTTGATGGTTGCCTGCTGCGTCTGGCCGTTGACGTCAGTCTTCGAGCCGAAGCGATAGGGAACGCCACGCCCGCCCATGGTGATACGGCCCTCGCGCGTGCGCTGGGCGTAGCAATAGGCGTGCGCCGCATCCCCGAGCAACTCATGGCCTTCCCAGCCGATTTCCTTCCAGAGCGCGTCCGGCACGGGTTCGGTGACGATCTGGGCGCTGTTCAGCGCAAGCCATGTCCGCTCATAGCCCGGCAGGCCTGCAGAAAAACCTTCAGTGGCACGGATGATAAATGGCGCGCGCACCATGCCTCGGTCTGTCTCGACCCGACCCTTCTCAAAAGACTTGACGCTCGTTCCCTCATAGATCGACACGCCAAGGCCTTCAACGACACGCGCAAGGCCGCGCACCAGCTTGGCCGGTTGCACGCGGGCCATGCCGCGGTAGATGATGGCGCCGCGGAGGTTGGCGATATTGATGTGCTTTGCGGCCTCGTCCGCCGACAAAAGCTGCACCCGTTCCGGCGGCATCTGCCAATCAAGGTCAAACTGATAGCCCGCGCGCACACGTTCAAGCTGGGCGGCGTTGGTCGCAGCGATGATCTTGTCGACGCGAATGAGATCGGCGTCGATTCCCTCTACCTTTGTTACGCGCTCGACCTCATCGACGGTCCCGGCCATGGCGTTCTGCATGTCGACGACGGCGCCGCGGCTGGAGGTTTTTGCATACTTTTCCCGCGACCAGCTGAAGCCACCGGAGAGCCAGCCGCCATTGCGCCCCGATGCGCCGAAGCCTGCAAATTCCCGCTCGAGCACGACGATATTGAGGGCCGGATTGGCCTTCTTCAGATAGTAGGCGGTCCATAGGCCGGTATAACCGGCGCCGATGATGCAGACATCAGCCTCGCGATCGCCGGGTAAGGGAGGGCGCTTCTGGGGAATGCCGCCGATATCGGCGTACCAGAAGGAAATGTTGCCGTTGGTCTTGACGTCCATGGGAATACTTTCGGGTTCAGGTCAGCGTCACGTCGGCGCTGGCATCGTCGGTCAGAAGAATGAGATCGGCAGGCGTGAAGGCGATGTCCACGTTGTCGCCGATGGCGAAATCCGTTGCGCCCAGCGGGCTGCGGACGACGGCGATCGTGCCGTCGTTCAGCCGGATCTCGTATTTCGAGCCGGAGCCGAGATAGATCGCCTCCGCGACCGTACCGGACAGACGGTTTTCGCCGGTGACGATATCGCTGCCCGTGCGTTTCAGGGCCACGCGCTCCGGCCGCAGCAGCATGACCGGCCGGGCATCGCCGGCAAGGCGGCCGCGCGCGACGATCCTGTCGTTGCCGATGGTCATGATCGTATCGTTGCCGGAGACTTCGCTTGCGCCCCGCAATACGGTAGATTCGCCGATGAAGCGGCCAACGAACAGCGTCGCCGGGTTGTCGTAGAGTTCACGTCCCGTGCCGATCTGCTCGATGCGGCCGCCATTGAAGACGGCGATGCGGTCAGACAGCACCAGCGCCTCTTCCTGGTCGTGGGTGACGTAGACGAAGGTGGTTCCCAGTTCACGGTGGATGCGCTTGATCTCGAGCTGGAGCCATTCGCGCAGCTTCTTGTCGAGCGCGCCGAGCGGCTCGTCCATCAGCAGCAGCGGCGGATCGAAGACCAGCGCGCGGGCGAGCGCCACGCGCTGCTGCTGGCCGCCGGAAAGCTCGCTTGGATAACGGTGAGCGAAATCCGCCATCTTCACCATGTCGAGCGCGCGCTTGACCCGTCGTTCGCGGTCCTCGCCCTTGATGCCGCGCAACGTCAGCGGATAGGCGACATTCTTGCCGACTGTCATGTGCGGGAAGAGCGCGTAGTGCTGGAAGACCACGCCGATGTTGCGCTTGTGCGAGGGCAGGCCGGTCACGCTCTTGCCGCCGATTTCCAGCGTGCCGGAACTGATGTCGGTGAAGCCGGCGATCAGGTTCAGCGTCGTCGTCTTGCCGGAACCGGAAGGGCCGAGCAGCGTCATGAACTCGCCGGGGCGGATGTGGAGATCGATGTCGCTGAGGGCCACGAAGGCGCCGTAACGCTTCGAAGCCTTGCGGATTTCGATCGCAGCACCAGCGGATCGTTGGGGTGCTTTCATGGTCATGTCCTTCCACGGCGCATGCCGAAGAGCAGGCCTGCAATGATGATGAGCGACGTTGCGATGAAGAGCAGGGTGCCGACGGCGGCAACCGTCGGGTCGGCGTCACGGGTGATCGACGAATAGATCTGTACCGGCAGCGTTTTCAGGTAGGGGCTGGTGATGAACAACGCGACGATGATTTCGTCGAACGACGTGATGAAGGCAAAGAGCGCGCCGGAAAGGATGCCCGGCAGAATCAGCGGCAACGTCACCGTGCGAAACACCGTCAGCCGGCCGGCGCCTAAGCTTGATGCCGCTGTTTCAAGCCGCTGGTCGAAGACTTCAAGACTGGCCTGCACCGCGATCAGGACAAAAGGAATAGCGAGCATTGTATGCGCCAGCACGAAGCCCGTGACGGTACCGACCAGATGGGCGTCGAGATAGACGGCATAGATGCCGATCGCCAGCACTACGCCGGGCACGACCATCGGCGTGATCAGAAGCGCACGCAGCAGTCCACCGGTGCGAGCCGCCGCGCGGGTGACACCGAAGGCGGCGAGGGTACCGACGATGGTTGCGACCACCGCGACGATGAGGGCGATGAACAGCGAGTTGGTGAAGCTCGTCGTCCAGTCGGGATTGGTGAAGAAGTTGCCGTACCATTGCCACGAGAAACCGACCGGCGGGAAAGCCAGCGATTTGTTGCCGTTGAACGACATCGGGATCACGACCAGCGTCGGCGCCAGCAACAGCACGGCGACGAGCAGGCAGAAGAGACCGAGGAAAATGCGCGGGAAAGAGGGCATCGGCTTAAGCCTCCCTGCGCGAGCTGGTGTGTTTCTGGCGCATCAACGGGGCGGCGATGGCGAGCAGCACGAAGGTTGCGACCAGCAGAACGACGCCCATCGCTCCGCCACGGCCCCAGTTGAGCAGGCTCAGTACCTGGTTCTGCACCAGCGAGGACAACATGATGCTGCGCGGACCACCGAGAAGCGCCGGCGTGATGTAGAAGCCCAGCGAGAGGATGAAGACGATGATGACGCCGGCATAGACGCCGGGCAGCGACAGCGGCATGTAGATCTGTACGAAGGCGCGCCAGGGCTTTGCGCCGAGGCTGCGGGCAGCCTGCAACAGCCGTGTATCTATGCCCTTCATCACGGAATAGATCGGCAGGATCATGAAGGGCAGCAGCACCTGCGTCATGCCGATGATAACGCCCGGCAGCGTGCGGATCAGCTTGACGGGTGACAGGCCGAGGCCGCGCAGGAAGGAATTGATGACGCCGGAATCCTGCAACAGGATGACCCAGGCCAACGTGCGCACGACGCCGCTCAGCCAGAAGGGCACGAGCACGCAAAGGATCAGCACCAGCCGGACATTCTTGCCGACAATGGTCATGGCGTAGGCATAAGGGTAGGCGCAGATGAGGGACACCAGCGTCACCCAGGCCGCAACCACAAAGGTCCGTTGCAGCACCGTCCTGTTGACCGCAGACTGGAAGAACCAGACATAATTGCCAATGCCGGGTGCTGGATCGGTGAAACTGCGGACGACGACGATCGCCAATGGATAGGCCAGTGCGATCACCAGCACCAGCACGGCGGGCACCGCAAGCCAGACCGTGCCACGGGGGCGAAATCGTGAAAGGAAGCCCGGCTGTTTAGCACCAGTGGCCAGGTCGGGGGTGGCGGTGGTCATGGAGATCTCCCGTCATGGAAGCAAGCCCGGCCGGGGCCGGACTTGCGAGGGATCAGGGGTTCAGTTTCCAGAAAGAAGAGCGTTCCACTTCTCGGCGGCGAGATCAAAGTTCTTCACCCAGAACGGGATATTCTGCTGATAGCTTTGACCGATACGCTCCGGCGTGCTGGTTAGGAAAGCGGCGGTGACGTCGTCCACCTTCGGCTTGGAGTCGAGATTGATCGGCGTGTAGGACGTCTTTTCAGCCAGGATCTCCTGCGAGCGGGCGCCGAGATAGGCGTTGAGCAGCGCATAGGCAGCATCGGTATCCTTGACGCCGACCGGAATGGTCATCTGGTCCATGACGACCAGCCAATCCTGCCAGACCGGCGTATACTGTGCGCCGTTCTTCACGGCGGTCATCGCGCGGCCGGTCCACATCATGACCATGTCGGCTTCGCCGGATTCGGCAAGCTGCTGCGATTCCGCGCCGGTCTTCCAGTAGATCGTGTCCGGGCCGAGATCGCGCAGCTTCTGGATGCCTTTCTCGATATCATCGGCCGTCATCGCCTTCGGGTCGCCGCCAGCTGCCTTGAACGCCTGCTCGATCAGGCCGCCGGTCGGATCGCCGCTGCCGTCGATGGCGCGGCTGCCGGGAAACTTTTCCGTGTCGAAGAAATCGACCCAGTTCTTTGGCGGATTGTCCTTGTAAGTCTCGTTCTTGTACATCAGCACGACGCCGTAGTTCATCGCCGGGACCGAGCACTCGCCGACCTGGTTCGGCGGGATCTTCGAGACGTCGAGCTTGGATAAGTCGAGCTTCTGGAACAGCGTGCCACAATGGACGTAGGGCGGCAGGTCGGCGGTATCGACGACATCCCAGGTGACGTTGCCGGCATCGACCTGCGCCTTCAGCTTGGCGATTTCCGTCGGGCCGTCGTTGAGCAGCGTCACGCCGGATTTTGTGACGAAATCCTGGAGGGCGGCGACCTGGCCGTCCTGGTAGATGCCGCCATAGGAGACGAAGGTCAGCGTCTTGCCCTTGAGCGAACCTTCCTTCACCTCGCCGGCGACCGGCTTTTCCTGTGCAAACGCCGGCAACGCCAGGGCGCACGTCATCGTTAGGGCGAAAGCCCTCGCAAAATTCTTCATCGTCATTACTCCCAGTAGCGCTCGCCTGCGTTGTTCCTGCTGCGGTTACGAGCCAAGCCGTGGCAGGTATTTATCGAGGTCATCCGCGACGCTGGTAGGCGGCGCGATCATCCAAAGGACTTCAGCGGTTTCCGTGCCGATGTTTTCGGTCTTGTGCGGAACCGAGCTTGGATATTCGATGCTGTCGCCGGCCGACAGCATATGGCGCTCTTCGCCGAGGGTGAGTTCCACCTTGCCCCGCAGAACGAAGAAGAGTTCATGCGAATCCCCATGGCTGTAGGGCTTGTCGCCCGTCGAGCCACCGGGATCGAATTCACCGATATAGACCTCCATGTCGCGGATCGGGCGGCGCGACAGAAGCATCTTCCGATAGCCCTCGGCCGGTGGCAGGGCAGGGCGCTCATGTTTGCGCAGGACGCGACCGACGGGCGGGGACCCATCGTCGAAAAGGTCGGTGAGGCTGATGCCGAGCGCGCCGGCAATGCGCATCAACGTGCTGATGTTGACGCCGCTTAGACCGCGCTCGAGTTGGCTGAGGAAGCTCGCGGTTGTGCCGGTAGTGTCTCCCAGCGTGCGCAGCGACATGCGCCGGGCATTGCGGAAAGCCTTGACCTTCGCACCGACAGCAGCCTGATTCTTCGCAGCAACAGCGATATCGTCCATGGCCTCACCTCTCACTTAACATTGTATTAAGTGGATTGGCGCTTGGCAACAGCGAATTTCAGCATCGGCTGTTTTTTGGTGCTGGTGTTGGATTCAGCAGAATTTGAACCCCTTCGCATTGTTACACCGAATCCGGCCTATAATGTTGATTGAAAACATTTTTCTGGCTTCAAGGGAACGCGCGAAATCAATAGATGGTTCGGATTCTGGCGATAATCAAAAGTCTTTTAAGCTGGGCAGGGGATGCCAGGTCGCCACCGCGACTTGACAGTGGCAATGCCGTGGATATATGAGAGGTCATACCACGGTAAATACAGAAAATTGAAGCCATGAAAACAATTCGCCGCGAGCCGCAGGAAGTTGGATCCCATAACCGGGTGGCGGCCTTCCTGCGCGACCAGCTCCTGTCAGGCGAGCTGAAAGCGGGAGACTGCCTGTTGCCCGAGCGGGAACTTGCGGCGCATTTGGGCGTCAGCCGACCGGTGTTGCGCGAGGCCCTGCGGGCGTTGTCGATGATAGGGGCTGTCGAAATTCGCCACGGCGTCGGGACCATCGTCAAACGGCCGGATGCCACAGCGCTCGGCGATGTGTTCAGCTTCATGCTAGCACATGAGTCCAATGTGTCTGGCGACATCATGGAGGCTAGAAAGGCGATCGAGCATCACGCCGTGCGGCTCGCTTGCCAGCGCGCGACGGAACAAGATTTCGCTGATATCGCGACCGCGCTCCGGCATATCGTCGATACGATCGACACGCCGGACGCTGGCGGCATCGCCGATTTCCAGTTTCATGAGGCGATTGTCAATGCGTCGCATTCGCCGACGCTGGTGACGATCTACGCTTCGATCTCGCAACTGATGATGCGGTCGCATCTTGAGCGTCGTGAGAAAATCATTCGGGTCGATGGAATCCAGGAGTTTTTGATCGACCATCACCGGCTGATTCTGGAAGCACTTGCTGCGCGGGATCGGGTGCGGGCCGATGATTTGCTCCACCAGCATTTCGAAATCGGCGCCGATTTCCGGCGCCGCGCCAGCCTTCACGACATCGCTCTGGGCGCAGGCGCTTCGATCTAATCAAGTTCAACGAGATGGGAAGATAATCATGAATATTGTCATTGGCAGCGATCACGCAGGTTTTCCGTTGAAAGCGGATGTCATTGCCGTTCTGGAAGAGCTTGGCCACGCTGTTGAAGATATCGGAAGTTTTACACCCGAACCGGTGGATTTTCCGGATATCGCCAGCCTGCTGTGCAAGAAGGTCCGCGACGGTGAAGCCGAGCGCGGGATTCTGGTGTGCGGCACGGGCGTTGGTGCGGCTATTGCTGCAAACAAGGTCAACGGCATCCGCGCCGCTGTGTGCCACGATGTTCACTCCGCGCATCAGAGTGTGGAGCATGACGACGTCAACGTGATGTGCATCGGCGCCAAGATCGTCGGCCCATGGCTCGCTCGCGATCTCGTTGTCGCCTATCTCGAGGCGGAATTCGACCGGAATGAAGACTTTGTCCGCCGCGTCGAGAAATTGACCGCACTTGAACAGGCGAACTGACCGAATCCGGTTCGGGACGGAGGGAGAGAGCGACATGACCAATCAAAATCTGCCGAAATTGGCTTTTATCGGACTGGGAGTGATGGGGCGCGAAATGGCGCTTCATCTTGCGGCCGCTGGCTATCCGTTGAATGTGTTCGACATCTCTCTGACAGCGGTGAATGCGTTGGAGGAAAAGGGCGCAACCCGGTGCGACAGCGTTGCTGCGGCGGTGAGCAATGCCGAGATCGCCATCTCGATGTTGCCTAACACACCTGAGGTCGATGATGTCGTCAACCGCAACGGTGTACTCGCCAATATGAAAAGCGGTGGCATTTTCATCGACATGAGCACGATCTCGCCGGAAGCGACCCGGGCAATGGGTACTGCTCTTGCGGAGAAAGGCATCGCCATGCTTGATGCGCCGGTTTCCGGGGGCCCTATCGGCGCCAAGAATGCGGCACTTTCCATCATGGTCGGCGGTGAGCGAGCAGCATTCGATCGCGCATTGCCCGTGCTGCGGATTATGGGGACCACAGTCAGTCACGTCGGCACAGCAGGAGCGGGGCAGACGGTCAAGTTGTGCAATCAGCTTGTTTGCGCCATCAACATCCAGGCTGTCTGTGAGGCACTTGCCCTCGGCCGGGCAAGCGGCGTCGATCTGTCGCAAATGCGGGACGTCTTGCTCGGCGGCTCTGCCTCGTCCTGGATGCTCGAAAAGCTCGGCCCGGCCATGATCGCCGGTGATGCCGGCGCTGGCTTCCGCATTGACCTGATGCTCAAGGATCTTCGCCTCGTACTCGAGATGGCCGGGCAAAACGATGTTGCGTTGCCGGGCACCTCGCTCGTGACCGCACAATATGTCGAAGCCCGCGCTCATGGCGAAGGCTCCAATGGCAATCAGGCGCTGTTCAAAGTCTACGACCGGATGACGGGCCAGGACGGTGCGCGCCTTCCCGTTATGGAAAACCAGTCATGATCCTTGATTTCTCTGTCGTCCTGCTACGATGGCAGATGCTGATCGACGGAATGGCGCTGACGGCCCAACTCGCATTCATCACGACGATCACCGGGTTTGTGATCGGCACTGCGTGTGCAATCGCGCGCCGGTCCGGCGGACCTATTCTCCGGTTCGTCGGAGCGACGTATGTGGAAAGCATTCGCAACACGCCGTTTCTGGTCCAGATCTTCGTGATCTACTTCGGCCTGTCGAGCCTCGGGTTCTCTTTCAGCGCGCTCGTGGTCGCGGTGATCGCACTCACCGTGAATGTGGGTGCCTATACGGCTGAAATCATGAGGGCAGGTTTCGATTCGATCCAGAAAGGCCAATGGGAAGCGGGCGAATGCTTGGGGCTTTCTCCGGTACAGCTTTATTGGCATGTCGGACTGCGCCCTGCCATGGAGCGGGTCTATCCATCATTGACCAGTCAGTTCATTCTCCTGATGCTGGCGTCGTCGGTTACCTCGCAGATATCTGCCGAAGAATTGACCGCTGCCGCGAATTTCATCCAATCGGAAACGTACCGGCCGTTCGAAGCCTATATCGTGGTGGCGGTTCTCTATCTTTTCCTGTCGCTGATCATGCGTGCCGTATTCTGGGCGCTCGGCATGTTCATGTTCCCGCGCCGTCGCCGGCTCGGCACGCCGCTGTGAGGAGGCAACGATGACCACGGCACTCAATATCAACCATTTGCAGTTTCTGGTGACCGGTGCCTTCTGGACGCTCGTGCTGAGCGTCATGGCGTTCATCGGTGGCGGACTGTTCGGCTTTCTTGTGGCCTTGGGCAGGATCACGCCGTCACGCACCGTCCGCATCGTCACCGGCGCCTATGTCCAGTTGATCCAGGGCACGCCGCTGCTGGTCATCATGTTCATCATTTATTTCGGCTTGCCGACGCTTGGGTTGTCGATCACGCCGCTCTTCGCCGCCGGACTGTCTCTTACGATCTATGTCAGCGCCTATCTCGGCGAGATCTGGCGGGGTTGCCTGGAATCCGTGCCCAAGGCGCAGTGGGAAGCGGCCGAATGCCTGGCGCTTTCCAAAATGCAGAGGATGTTCAAGGTCATCCTGCCGCAGGCGGTTCGGATCGCGACGCCACCAACGGTGGGGTTCAGTGTCCAGATCGTCAAGAATACATCGCTTGCTTCTGTCGTCGGATTTGTCGAGCTGACCCGGGCCGGGCAGCTGATCAACAATTCCATCTTCGAGCCCTTCCTCATCTATCTCATCGTTGCAGGCCTTTACTTCTGCCTATGCTTCCCGCTGTCGGCACTCAGTCAAAGGCTCGAGCGGCGGGGGTTGAGAATGCGGGCGACGGCCAAGCCAGCGAGATGACGCTCAACAGTTTCAGGGAGGCAAATCATGCCCGTGCCAATGATCGCGCTTAACGACGTGAAGAAAAGTTTCGGTGCCGTCAATGTTCTAAAGGGCGTCACATTTTCGGTCCGCAAGGGGGAAGTTGCTGCACTGATCGGCGCCAGCGGTTCGGGCAAGAGCACCGCGCTTCGCTGCATCGATCGTCTGGAGGTGATCGACAGCGGCGAGATTTCGGTTGCGGACCACAAGGTTCACGATCCGGACCTCAACCTTCGGAAGCTCAGGCTGGACGTCGGCATCGTGTTTCAGAGCTATAACCTGTTTCCGCACCTGACCATCGAAGAAAACATCATGCTCGCGCCGTGTTCGGTCAAGAAGATACCGAAGGCGCAGGCGCACGATCTGGCGCGAAACGCCCTGGAGCGTGTCGGCCTGTCCGACAAAGCCGATAGCTACCCGGAACAGCTATCCGGCGGACAGCAGCAGCGCGCCGCCATCGCTCGGTCGCTGGCGATGGAGCCGAAGGTTATGCTCTTCGATGAAGTGACCTCAGCGCTCGACCCCAAACTGACCGGCGAAGTGCTGCGCGTTATCGAAAAACTCGCCGAAAGCGGCATGACCATGATCATGGTCACGCATGAAATGAACTTTGCCCGCAAGGTCGCTGACCGGGTGATTTTCATGCACCAAGGTCTTGTTCACGAAGAGGGTGACGCCGGCATGCTTGCGGCACCTCAGACGCCCGAACTGCGGGAGTTTCTAAGTCACGATCTATGAATTCATCATCAAAACTGGAGGAGATAAGATGAAAATTCTCAGAACATTCGCCCTTGCGGGTATCGTTGGTGCTGCACTGGCGAGCCAGTCGATACCGGCATCTGCCGACACGTACGCCGATATCATCGCCGCAAAAAAGATCCGCATCGCGACCGATCTCGCCATCCCGCCATCCGGCATGCTCGACGCCAATCTGAAACCGGTCGGCTCCGACGTGGAGACTGCCCAGCAATTGGCCAAGGACTGGGGCGTCGAGGTCGAATTCATCCAGACGACTGGCGCCACCCGCATCCCGAACCTGCAGACCAACAAGGCTGATATCGTGGTCTCGACCTTGTCGGTCACGCCAGAACGTGCCCAGGTGATCGATTTTTCGAAGCCCTATGCCGGGCTCCAGTCGGTGATCGCAGCACCGGCGACTTCGCCCATCAAGGACTGGGCCGACCTGAAAGGCCAGACGGTAACCGTTACCCGCGGCACGACGCAGGACACCGAGCTTACCAAGATGGCGAGCGAACATGGCTTTACGGTTACGCGCTACGATGACGATGCCACGATGGTAACTGCCGCGGTCTCCGGCCAGGCGAAGATGATCGCGACTTCGGCGACGCTGGTCAAGCAGGTGCACGACAAGAACCCAACGCTGGCATTTGAGCCGAAGATAACCATTCGCGTGCTCAACCTGGCTATCGGCGTTCGCAAAAACGAACCGGAACTGCTGGCCAAACTCAATGATTGGGTGGCAGCCAATCTGCAGAACGGCAAGCTGAATGAGATCTACCAGAAGTATCACGGCACGCCGATCCCGGCAGAAATTATCAACGCGAAATGATGGCTTGCGACTAATCCGCGATCGCAGTGGTTGGATCTGGACTTGAGATTCGGTCACCGTCCTTACAAACGGATCCTGGAAGCCTTGCTTGGGTGCAAGGCTTCCAGGATTAATCCCAAACGTCGATAAGAATGAAGTCGCAACCTTGCCCCGCAACACTGTATCGGGGGTCTATTCAGTTTGACGACTGCGCCATGGCGCGAAATGTCGTCTCACGGGAAATAGAGCCTACGGGGGATCCATTTTCTGTCACCACCAGTGTCGAATGACTGCCGAGCAATGGGAAACAGGAGGCCAACGAGGAATTGATGTCAACCGATGCGGGCATTTGGCCAAAGTTCATGGTTTGACCGGACACCTCGGCTATCGCGGCGGGATTTTCCTTTGCCAAGACGCTACGGACTGACAGGGCCTTTGCATAATCGACCTTTTGCACGAACCGACGCACGTAATCGTCGGCAGGCGAGAAAACGATGTCCTCACCTGTTCCGATCTGCCGGATGTTTCCATCCTTGAGAATGGCGAGGCGGTCTCCCAGGTGCAGCCCTTCGTCAAGATCGTGTGTGATGAAGACGATCGTCTTCCTCAGCCGCTTCTGGATGTCTTTCAGCTGTGCCTGCATATCGGCCTTGATCAGCGGATCAAGGGCGCTGAAGGCTTCGTCCATCAAGAGGATGTCGGCTTCGGTTGCGAGCGCACGCGCCAGCCCGACGCGCTGCTGCATCCCGCCAGACAATTGCCGGGGATATTTCATTTCGAAACCGGAGAGGCCGACAATCTCGATCTGCTCCATCCCGCGCCTGAGCGCGTCTCCTTCGGGTACGCCATTCAACGAGAGGCCACAGATGACATTTTCCAAGACTGTCTGATGCGGCAGCAGGCCAAAGCGCTGAAACACCATGGATATGCCGCCGCGCCGGAATTTGAGGAGCCTGTCGCTGCTCATCCCGAGCACATCCTCGCCATCGACGCGGATGCTGCCGGCCGTCGGTTCCACCAGACGGTTGAAATGGCGGATCAGTGTGGACTTGCCGGATCCGGACAGACCCATGATGACGAATGTCTCGCCGGCATTGACCGAGAGGCTGATATTGTTGAGCGCCAGCACGCATCCGGTCTTGGCAAGGATTTCCGATTTGGCGACGCCTTCACGCGCCATGGCGAGCGCCGTCTTGGAGGCATTGCCGAATATCTTGTAGACCCCTTCGACGACGATTTTGGTGTTTGCGGCCGTCATTATGCGCCATCCTTCAGGTGCTGCTGTGAACGCCGTCCGAGTGATTGAGCGATGCGATCGAAGATGATAGCGAGAAACACGATGGCAAGTCCGGCAAAAAGCCCGGTGCTGACCTCAAGCCGCTGTATGCCCTGCAGAACCTGATAGCCGAGACCGCCCGCGCCGATCATGGAGGCGATGACGACCATCGACAATGCCATCATCGTCGTCTGGTTTATCCCGGCCATAATCGTCGGCATGGCAAGCGGCAACTGAGCGCGGAGAAGTTTCTGCCAGGATGTGGCGCCAAACGCGACGATCGCTTCGACGACCTCGCTATCCACCTGCCTGATGCCCAGATCGGTGAGGCGAATGACCGGCGGAATGGCGAAGAACACCGTTGCCAGCAAGGCGGGGATTTTGCCAGGACCGAACAACATCACGAAGGGGATGAGATATACGAAGATCGGCATGGTCTGCATGATATCAAGCACCGGCAGACACGCCGCCCGCAACTTGTTCGACTGCGCCATGAGCACGCCTATCGGGATGCCAAGAACGATGGCAAGAATGGTTGAGGCCAGCATCAGCGCGATTGTCGCCATGGCTTCGTCCCAGACGCCGAGCAGCCCAACCGCAAAAAGCATTATTGCGGTAACGAGTGCAGTTTTCCAGCTGCGCGAGGCGGCGAGAGTGATGCCGGTGACCAGCACGATCGTCACATACCACGGCAGCCACTGCAGGACTTGCTCAAGCATCATCAGGCCGCGCAGCACGGGCAGGAAAAGGTGCTCGAGAAATTCACCGTAATTTGCAACCACGGCCGTGAACCCGTCGTCTATGGCAAAGCGCAGAGAACGCAGATCGATGATTTCAGGAAAATTGCTGGCCAAAATGTCAATCCTTGAAGCGAGCGGCCGTCAGGTGGATGAGTGATCCACGCCAGGCAGGTGTTACCGGGCGTGGACCTGCCGTCATTCGTCAAAGGGACGCCTTGATCTTGTCCGCCACGTCAGCGGGGACCCACTTCGTCCAGATCGGCTCGTAATTCTTGAAGAAATAGGTGGCAACTTCCGCCGGCGATGCCTTGTTATCGTCGCCCCATGCCAGGATCTCGCTCACCTGATCATTGGGCAACTGCATCTTGGACAGATAGTCGGCAACCGCAGGGGCCTTCTCCTTCAGCGAGGTCACCACGGCAACCGCCACTTCGCCGACAGCCCAGCCGGTCAGTTGCGGCGCTTCGCATTTGGTATCGGTAAGGCAGGTAAATTTCGCGGCGTCGTAGGCCGGCATGTCGAGACGCTTCAGCTTGTACTTACCGATCACTTCCGTCGGACCCCAGTAGTAGCCGACGAAGGGCGCCTTACGCGCCGCCTGACGTGCGATCGTTGCCTTCAGGTTGGCCCCGGAACCGGTCGGGTAGATCTCGAATGTTTCTTCAATCCCCAAGGCCTTGATGAGATTGTTGGTGATGACCTCGCAACCCCAGCCCGGGGGGCAGGCGTAGAAGCGGCCTTTGTCGGGGTTGGAAGCATCTTCGAAGACCTTCCAGTTGGCTTTCAGATCCTCGACGGACTTGATCTGCGGGTTCTTCTCGGCCAGGTAGTCCGGGATCCACCAGCCTTCTTCTCCTCCCTTTTCAAAAATGTCGCCCGCCTTGTAGACATTGCCTTTGGCGATCATCTGATCCCAGGTTGCTTTGGCGGTGGAAACCCAGAGTTCCGGCGCGATATCAGGCTGGCTCTTGGTCAGCATGGAGGTTGCTGTCGGCACGGTGTCGCCCGGCACGATTTCCGCGTTGCAGCCGAAGCCGTCGGCGAGAACGGTTTTGGTCACGTTCGCCAGCATGCCGGCCGAAAGCCAGGTCATCTCGGCGATGGTGATCTTGTCCGTTGTCCCGCACTCTGTCGCCTGGGCTTGCTGCGCGGTAAGGCCGGCGGTCGCCGCGACAAAAGCGGCGAACAAACTCGTTGAGATCGAAATTTTCATTGTTGTTCCCTCGTTCTGGCTTGGCCCGGACTACGTGACGGGCATATGAACGATGGCCAACAAATCCTCTTTAATCAAATCGAAACAACTTATCCAAATTTCAATTTTTCTTAAGTCATTGCGGCAATACGAGACAACAGGCTGGCGTCAACGGAAACACCGTCGCGCTGTGTCATTCGCCGCGCTTCTGCCCGCCTTGATCCTGGCAGGCGGGCTCCCTCCTGAACATTGATCGCCGCCATCAAAGCCTCCACCTGACTTTGAAAATGGCCGGAAAATGCAGCGGGATCGAAGGCGATGAAGCATTGGCCGGTGCGCGGCGGCCCCCCGGCATCGCCGGAAAAGGCACTTGCGTCCTTGCTGAGAACGGCGCCGGAGAGACAGGAGGCAAGGAGTTCCACCATGAGCCCAGCCCCAAATCCCTTATAGCCACCCGCTGGCAGCATGGCGCCGTCGAGAGCCTCTTTCGCATCCGTGGTTGGCCGGCCTTCGCTGTCGATCGCCCAGCCGGGTTCGATCGCGCGGCCTTCGCGGGCGCGAAGCAAGATCTCGGATTTGGCGATCGCACTGGCCGACTGGTCGATGACGAAGGCGGCGGCGCCTTTTCCGTCGGGTACGGCAACGGCGAAAGGATTGGTGCCGATGACGGGTCTGCGCCCGCCGGGCGGTGCGATCGATGCCGGTGCGTGGGTGGTGCACAGGCCGAGGAACCCATGCATGGCGATACGCTCCGCGTGATGGCCGAGTACGCCACAATTGTAGGAGTTGCTGACCGTGAGGACGGCAACGCCGTTGTCGCGCACCGCCTGCATGAAGGCATCCCAGCCGGCATCGATTGCCGGATGGGCAAACCCCGTTGCGGCATCGACTGTAACGGCGCCCGGACGCGGCTGCGACACGGTCGGCACGGCCGCGCCATCAACCTTGCCGGAGCGCAGGTGGCTTGCATATATCGGCACGTAGAGCAGGCCGTGACTGCGGATACCGTCCTGTTCCGCCAGCCGCGTCGATCGCGCGACGGAGGCGGCGTTGGCCGCAGTCGCTCCGGCCGCCGTCAAGGCGTAGTGGCATGCCGCCTCGATCGCGTCTAGGCTCATCCGAAAGGTCAAAATCAAACTCCTCAGTCGTTGTCCGTTTTTGCGGCGCCTGCCCCGCGTACCCGTGATTGTTGCGAGGCGGGAACGTAGGTGCGCGCACAGAGCGCTGCGGCAGCGGCCAGCACCGCTTCCGTCGTCGGCTGCGGGCGGCGCTCACCGGCGCGCGCCGCCGTTGCCTTCGGCCGCATCTGAATGCGGATGTTGCCGAGAAAACCGGGCAGGAGCCGTACTTCTGCCGTGGAAAAGATTTCATCTCCCGCTTCGATAACGATATCCGCATGGACCGTGTCTGCCATGGCACCGCAAAGACCGTAGAAAAGTGGCATCGAGGACAGGCCATCGGTGCAAACCGCCTGCCTTGCCGGGCTCGATAACAGCCTGTCCAGATCAAACAGCACGGCGACAACCGAAGCCGCGTCATCCGGGGAAGTCTGTTCACCCGCGGTCAGAAATCGCACGGCCTCGGCAAGGCCGTCATAACCTCTCGCCGAAAGCCAGCGCGCCGCACGGCCGATCTCTTCCGCAACACCAAGCGTCAGCCCGGCTCCAAGCGCTGCCTTGCGCGTGGTCATCTCAACCTCGTTGAGCGACAGTTCGACCGTACTCATGTCAGCACCGGCAGCCAGCAATTGTCGGTCTCGCCCGCACCGATATCGTCGAAATCCGGCGCGCCCTGAAACAAGGTTATTCGCGTCCAGCGGTCAGAGCGGGGATCGAACTTCGCCGCTCCGAAGAAGGACAGCTTGCAGCGCAGCATGTCGATGGGAAGGCAGGTACCGGCGATGAGATTGTCGCGGATCTCAGAATAGGGGGCGGCATCGGCCATCTGCACCCGGCGCACGACATGGCGATGCTGCGGATAGCGCGCCACGAAGGAGGCGACATCCAAGAGCCCGGATTCGGCACTCAAATCCTCCCGCAACGCCCCGATCTGTCGCGCGATATCGAGTGGCAGTTCACGGTCGGCCCCCGGCTCCTCATAGCGTTGCCCCAGTCGCGGCTCCAGTTTTTCCTCCGAGACGTACCAAAACTGCGAGGTTTCGCTCTTTTCCCGAAAATCGATACCGGATGCCCAGCCGAAGTGGCGATCCAGCAATGCGCGCAGGGCAGAAAGCGGCATTGCAGGCACCAGATGGCCTTCGCCCGCGACGGCCATCCCGTCGCAAAGCGCGTCCACGACAGGACCGGCCGCCTCGATTAATAGCGCTGCAGCCAGTTCCTGGAAATCGACCGAGCGCAGCCTCGACCTCGCGGCAATGTCGGCTGCGGAGGAAGGAGCGTGCTCGAGTTCGACCAGTTCGTCCGCCCATTCCTTACGCAGAATGGCGATCCGTTCGGAAAGACCGGCATCATCGACGTTCCATTGCCGAAGGTGCTCCACCGTGTTGCGCCAAAGGTCAAGAATGCGTTCGGGCTTCACCGGTGCTTCACCGCCAAGCACCATGGCCAGCGCCTTTTCACGTGCCGTAATCCAGGCATTCAACAAAGCGGGGTGATGGACCAGAAACGGTGCCATGCCGAGGCCGGTGGAGTTCCCCATGCCAAGATGCTGCTTTAGGGATCGCTGCAGAGAAACGCAGGTTTCAGGAGACCGGCAGCGCGCCATATGCTCGACGAGATCATGGGAAAAGCCGCGGATCAACCAGACCGCCAGCATTTCTGCTTGAAACGGCCCTGCCATCTCCGGCCGGTGCGAAATCACGAAACGGTCTGCAATGCCGAATTTTCCGTTGCCGTAGACAGCGGTCGTGCGCATCAGGTATCCGACGTCCAGTACCAGATCGCGGTCCGGCTGGCGGCCGCTTGCCAGTCTCGCGACGACATGCTCGAAAAAGCGCACCGACTTGTTGGCCCTGCTGAGCACCAGATCGCTCTCGCGGAAACGTCCGGCTTCCTGCAAGGGTGCATTCCGCGACAGGCGGTCAAGTTCGGACGCATCCGGGGTTCCATCATAGAGCACGAAACTCGTATCCCAGGCTTCAGCAATGACCCTGTCGGTGCGGTCTTCGTCCGCAAGCCGGGTCGAAAACGCAACAAGGCTGTATGTGTTGCCTGCGAGGACGACGCTGTAGACCGCTCGCCCATATCCGTCCCCGTCGATATCCCAAAGCGGACGCGAGACCTTCGCCTTTTCCGCAGCAAGCCGGCGCAGCAGGCTGCGCGTGAAGCTGAGCCGCGTCGGGAACGATGCGCCGAGCCTCTTCAGCCGCATCACCTCGTCCGGGCTGCGCAGCCGGCTTGCGCTGCCCGCGCTCATTGCGCGGCAACCCGTTCTCCCCAGGCCGCGGGGCCGAAAGAATGGCCATAGAAGCGCAACCAATTTCCGCCCATGATCCCGGACACTTCGGAAGGCGAGAAACCCGCGTCGCTCAGGCCCCGGGTAATATTGGTCAGCGACAAATTGTTGCTGAACCAGGAGGGCTGTTGAGGCCAACCGGCTTCGCTCGCGGTTCCCTCGCCGTAATCCGTCGTCTTCGACCAGCGGCCATTGCGCATCCAGGTCACGATGGAGTCGGGCTGGTCCTGGCAGAGATCGCTGCCGATTCCCAAGTTCTCCGCCCCGTACCGCGACGCGGATTCCGCGATCATCTCGCAAAAGGACTGCAATGTGCAGGAGGCACCGCCTTTCAGGTGATGCGCATACATGGAAAAACCGAGCATGCCCCCGGAACCGGTGAGGGCGCGCAGAACCGTATCGGACTTGCTCCTCAGACCGTTGTGCCACCAGGACGGATTGGCATGGGTGATGGCAATCGGGCGGGCCGAAATCTCGATTGTCTCCAGCGTGGAACGTTCTGACGAATGGCTCATGTCGATGACCATGCCGACGCGGTTCATTTCCGCAATCACCTGCCTGCCGAAGCGCGTCACGCCCGTATCGACGGCTTCGTAACAGCCCGTGGCCAGCAGCGACTGGTTGTTGTAGGTCAATTGCATGAAGCGGATGCCGAGAGCGTGGCAAACCTCAACCAGCCCGATATCATCCTCGATGGGCGACGGGTTCTGCAGGCCGAAAAAGATTGCGGTCCGCTCTTGCTCTATCGCCTTCTTGACGTCGCCCGCGTCGCGGCCGAGAAAGATAAGGTCGGAGTGATTTTCGAAATGCCGGTTCCAGGCCGCGATATTGGAAACGGTCTCACGAAAGTTCTCGTGATAGGCAATCGTTGCATGAACGGCGTGAACGCCGCCCGCCCGCATTTGGCGGAACACGGTCTCGCTCCATTTGGCATATTGCAGGCAGTCGATCAGCGGGCTGGCGATGGTTTGGGTCATGGTGTCACTCCGGATTTCCGGCGCGGATATAGGCCGTCTTGATCTGCGTGTAGAATTCTGCGGCGTTGCGTCCTTGCTCGCGCGGTCCGGAACTTGAATTCTTCCGGCCACCGAACGGCACATGATAGTCGGTTCCGGCGGTCGGCAGGTTGATCGTCACGCAGCCGGTTTCGACATGTCGACGGAAATGCGTGGCGCGCGCAAGCGAAGACGTGAAAATGCCCGCAACCAGCCCGAAATCCGTATCGTTGACTTTCTCCAGCCCCTCTTCATAACTCGAAACCGCCTGGACGGCGCTGATCGGCGCGAACATTTCCTCACGGTTGAGCGGCATGTCGTTCGTCGTGCCGGTGAGGAGTGCCGGGGACATGTAGTAGCCCTGATGAGCAAGTTCGATCCTCTCGCCGCCATAGGCGACGTTGGCGCCCGATTTTCGGGCCGCGTCGATCCAGCCAAGGTTCGATTCCAGCTGACGCGCGCTGACGACCGGACCGATGCGCGTGGAAGCGTCGAGCGCGTGACCGACCGTCATCTGTGACAAAGCCCCGGTAAGCTTTTCCACAAAGGCGTCGTGGATCTGTTCATGCACGATGAGCCGGGAGCTTGCAGTGCATTTCTGGCCGGTGCCGGAATAGCCGCCGGATACGGCCGCAGAGACCGCAAGTTCGAGATCTGCGTCCTCCATCACCAGAAGTGCATTCTTCGAGCCGAGTTCGAGCTGGTATTTGGTGAGATTGGGCGCCGCAGCGATGGCCACCTGCCGGCCGACCTCGTAGGAGCCGGTGAAGGTCACCGCATCGACGCCGCGATGTCCGGCGAGCCCGTGGCCGATATCCTTGCCGGTGCCCATCAGAAGCTGGAACGTGCCTTCCGGCAGCCCGGCTCGATGGATGATCTCGGCGAGAGCCCAGGCCGAAGCCGGTGTTTCGTTGGCGGGCTTCCAGATGACGGCATTGCCGTAAGCCAGAGCCGGCGCGATTTTCCAGCTGGCGGTCGCCATCGGGAAATTCCACGGGGAGATGACCGCTACCACGCCCATCGGCTCGCGCCGCATATCGATCTCGATGCCGGGCCGGACGGAGTCGGCATTCTCGCCCAGCTGCCGCAGCGTCTCGGCCGCATAATATGTGAAGAACTGCCCGGCCCGGTAAACCTCGCCCTTGCCTTCCGCGAGCGGCTTTCCTTCTTCGCGCGACAGAAGCTCTCCCAGTTCGGCCGAGCGCTTCATCAGTTCCTCGCCAATGTTTTGCAATATGTTCTGCCGCTGCTCCAGCCCGACGCCGCGCCAGGCACGCGCGGCTATCTTTGCGGCCTCCACGGCGCGGTCCAGATCGTTGCGATCCGCCTGCGCGAACAAACCGACCAGATCGGCAATGTCCGAAGGATTCCGGTTCTCGATCGACACATCGTTCTTTGTCCAGGCGCCGGCGATGAGATTCTGATGGATATTTGTCATATGCCTTCTCCTTGGCCTGCAGATTGCCAATCGGATCACTTCAAGCAAGCAGAAATTTCTGTTACAAACTTCAGAATTATTGAAACAGGTGCGCTATGATCAAGTTGGAAGCCCTGCGGGTCTTTGTTGTCGTTGCCGAGGCAGGCAACATCAAGGACGCTGCGGAAATTGTCGGGCGAACACCGTCGGCAGTATCAATGACATTGAAGCAGCTGGAAGACGAACTGGGCGGCCCGCTTTTTCAAACGGATCGCAAGAACAGCCTGACCGCGCTCGGCAGTATTCTCTTTGACACGGCTCATCTGCAGTTGAAAAGTTTCGACCGTGGCATCCGGACAGTCAGGGCGTTCGCAAAGAGCCGCATCGGCAGCCTCACCATCGCCTCCGTGCCCTCTGTGGCGGCACACTTGCTTCCTATCCTGCTCCAGAAATTTCTCGAGGATCGGCCGCAGGTGCAGGTTGAACTGTTCGATATGGACAGTGCACAGGTGCGGCAAATGGTTGAAACCGGAACGGCGGATATCGGCTTCAGCGGAGAACCGCGCATCTCGGGATCGATCGGGTTCACACCCCTGTTCAAGGACCGATACAAACTTTTGTGTTCGGAAAAATCAGGGCTTACATCATTGCCCCGTTCCATTCTCTGGGACGATCTCGCCCATGAAAATCTCATCCTCAATGGATCGTCCGAACAGATTCGAGCGGAGGCTTACATCGACATCGCATCCAGGTCGTTGATGACGGTTCACAACACGACGTCGCTCTTCGCTCTGGTCAAGGCATCCCTGGGCGTGACCATACTGCCGGCGTTATCAGCATTTCACACGCCTGATGGCATCTCGGTGCTCGACATTGCGGAGACGCGAAATGAGAGGGTGGTTGGTATGCTGGAACGCAAGGACGGCATAAAAAGCCCTGTTGCGGAGGCTTTTAAAGTGCTCTGCCTTGAATTGTTTCCGGCCCACCTCAAAAGCTTTGGGCTTCAACATATTGAAAATGCCGAGACCTACCCGCTGCATCGTTCGACGTGATACAGAAAACGGTTTCAATCACGCCTGCGAAAAGAAGAAGAAGGGTTTAGAGGGATAATAGCAGAACTGTAGGGCTGCGGACCTCGCTTTGAAATGCTTGGATCGTTGCTTATGTATGACTTTATCCTCATTTGGATGTTTGCCGCGATCGATTTAGAGCGGAAAAATTATTGAGGGGCAAACCACCACACCTGATTTCGTGGATAAACGGAACGGTGGGCCAAATGCTGCCGAGGCTCAACGGTCGAGCTCTCCGATAATGAGTTGCGAGAGGCCGTCTGGGCCGATCTTGAAAATTGATACGGCGCCGCCGCCCTGCAGGTCAGCGGCTCCTTGCTCGAATAGGCCTATGCCGAAGCGTTTTGCAACGACTCGGTCATGGCGCGGAGGATCATATAGGCTGACAGAGCTCCGGGATCGATATGCCCGACCGAGCGTGCGCCGAGCTTGGCGGACCGGCCGCGGCGGCTCTCGATCGTTGCTGTGTGTTCCGCGCCGGCTTTTGCCCCATCGCGCGCGGCGATCAGTACCGCAAGCTCGTCCGCACCCGACTGCGCTGCCTTGACGGCGGCCTCTGCTGCTGGAAACCAGGCATCCACCATCGTCTTGTCGCCAGGACTTGCACCGCCTCGCGAAAGGATACCGTCGCTCATGCCTTTAATCCAGGCGGCCGTGGCTGCGCCATCGAGATTAAGCCGATCGGCGACGGCCTTACCAGCCCCGCGAAAGCCGCTGGCATAGAGCGGACCGGAGGACGCGCCGACAGCGGTCAGAAACACATGTGCCATGCGCTCGCAGACTTCAACAATCACCCCGTTATCGGTGCCGTTTTCCAGTTCATTGCGCACCGCCGTCCAGCCGATATCCATGGTGACGCCGTGATCGCCGTCGCCCAGTACACCGTCGAGTTGGGACAAATGGTCTTTTTCTGTACGGATCGTGTCGGCAATCGCCATCATCATCTGCACGAAAATTGACGATGTGACGCTGCCGGATGTCAAAAGCGCTGCGCGGTCGATAGCAACGTCCCTTTTGATGGCTCGAACCTTGCGTTCCGACCGCTGCGTTACGGGCGCTGCCTTGCCTGCCTCGCCCACGGTGAGCGCTGGTGTGCGGCAGGGATGATCGAGCAGGCGGGTCAACTGGTCATCGAGCTTGAGGAGGGTTACGGAGGCGCCTGCCATTTCTAGCGATGTGGCATATTCACCGACCCAGTTGGCATGGATGCCAATACCCAAGGCATCAAGGATCTGACGAACGCGGCGGTAGATGAGGAAGAGTTCGAGCTGCGTCGTCGCGCCCAGTCCGTTGACGAGGACAGCCACGCGATCGCCGCTTTCGAGTGCCAGTTCTTTCAGGATGGGCTCCATCAGCACATCCGTGACGGTATCGGCAGGCGCCAGCTTTTCGCGGCGCATGCCGGGTTCGCCATGAATGCCCATGCCGATTTCCATATCCTCCGGGCCGATCTCGAAATTAAAAGTGCCTGTCTGCGGCAGCGAGCAGGCGCCAAGAGCGACCCCCATTGACCGGCATCGATCATTCGCAAACATGGCGGCGGCATGCACGCTGTCGAGATTTTCGCCACGATCGGCGGCAGCACCGGCGCATTTGAAGACGAAGAAATCTCCCGCGACGCCGCGCCGTTCGGTGCGCCGCTCAAACGGAGCAGATGCAATGTCGTCGGAAACGGCAAACTGTTTGACGGGCGTTCCCTCTGCTTGCAACTCTTCGGCCGCCATCGTGAAGTTCAAAACGTCGCCGGTATAGTTGCCGTAGAGAAACAGCACGCCCGCACCGCCATCGGCAGCGCGCCCGGCGTCGAGAATATGTTGGGGCGAGGGGGAAGCAAAGACATTGCCGACTGCTGCAGCATCGGCGAGGCCCCGGCCGACATAGCCGGCAAAGGCAGGCTCGTGACCCGAACCGCCCCCGACGACGATCCCGACCTTGCCATCGCGCGGGCCATGTCGCGCGACGACAGCGCGGCCGGTCGGCCCTTCCACGGCCAAAATATCGGCATGGGCACTGACGAAGCCGTCGATGAATTCCGGGATGATATTCTCGGGCGCGTTGATAAGCTTCTTGGTTTTCTGGGTCATGATCATTCCGGTCCGGTTCGTTCGGATGTGCGTTTCAGTGGCTGCCGGGGACCAGCCGTTTGGCGGCAGCCACCGTGCGTTCCAGCCATTCGTGTTCCATGCGGCGCGTGGCTTCCATGTCGAATGTCTGGGGCAGCCAATGTTCGAGGATGCAGCTCATGTCATCCGGGCAATGCGCAAGGCAATCGAGGATGTCCGAAATCTCAGCCCGGCCATCGCCAAGCGGCGTGCCGTGGATGCGGAAGCCAACGCCGTAGGGATCGGGCGTGATCTGGTAATCCTTGAGATGCAGGTTGATTGCGTAGGGTGCAAGCATCTTCACCGTCGTCATCGGCCATTCGCCGGCGCAAATGGAATTGGCGACGTCGAGGCAGACGCCGAGTGCCTCGTCGGCCACGGCATCGAGCAGTTGGACCATCCGGGAGGAGGGGTAGTTGAAGTGATTCTCGATCGCAAACCGCAGGCCCGCCGCTTTTCCGTCCGGCAGCAGGTCGCGGATCTGTGCCGCCAGTTCCGGCACGGGGATCAGCGCGTCTTCCGCGTCGAGCGCGACCCGCAGTATCCTGGAGCCGATGCGTTCGCCGATCGGGATGTAGCGCGCAAGCTCCGCCGCGTCGAAGGATTGCGTGCCGAGTTCCAGAGACATGCCGTAGCTGTCGGCACGCGCCTTCAGCGCCCGATGTTCGTTCGGCGTCAGGCGGTCGAGCGGCAGGTTGTCGGCATATTGTACCAGCCTAAGGCCATGCGCATGGGCAATCTCCAGAACCTCCATTGCCGTCATCGGCGTGGAGGGCTGCAGGTCCTTGATCCCGATCGACCAGCGGAAGGCATAGCTGCCCAATCCGAGTTTCATTATGCTGTTCTCCGTTGAGGGCAGGGCGGCGCCCGTCAGGCGCCGCTTGAGATATCAGTGGATCAGCGAGCCGCCGTTGACATCGACTTCCGAGCCGGTGACATAGGCCGACAGATCGGAGGCGAGGAACAGCGCGCAGCCCGCGACATCATCCGCCGTGCCGGCGCGGCCCATGGGAATGCCGGCGTTGATCTCTTCCATCTTGTCTGGTGTCAGCATGCCGCCGGTGATGTCTGTCGCGATGAAGCCCGGGCAAATGGCGTTGACGCGGACATTGTCGGGCGCAAGTTCACGTGCCATGGCTTTGGTAAGGCCCAGAACGCCGGCTTTTGCAGCAGAATAGTGCGGTCCGCCAAAAATGCCGCCGCCACGCTGGGCCGAAACGGAGGAGAGGTTGACGATCTTGCCGGTTCTACGGCCGCGCATGTGCGGGATTACCGCCTGGCTGCAATAGAGCGTGCCGCGCAGGTTGACGTCGAGCACGGCATCGTAGTTCTCCGGTCCGATATCCATGATCTTCAGCGGCTGGGTGATACCGGCATTGTTGACGAGAATGTCGATCTGACCCCATTTCGCAATAAGAGCTTCGATCACCGTTTTGATGCCATCAAGGTCGGTGACATTGCAGGCCATGCCGACATGCTGCGCGCCAAGATCGGCTGCGGCTTCCTTGGCCGCAGCTTCATCGAGATCGAGGATCGCGACGGTCGCGCCATGTTCGGCGAAGAGTTTGGCCGTGGCCTTGCCCAGACCGCGCTTGGATGCGGCACCGGTCACGACTGCGAATTTGCCCTCAAGCAGAGCGTTTGCCATTAAAATTTCCTTTTTCTTTCCGTGTCTCGCCCCAGGCGAGGAGGGTGATGTGGATTTTGCGTGTGTGGTCAGAGCCAGCTGCGGATCTGGGAAAGCATTGCAGCGGTGGAGATACCGTACCGGTCGTGCAGTGTGGGTAACGCACCGGCGTCGAGGAACTGATCGGGCAGACCGATCATGCGGAATGCTGGCGTCACGCCGTTGGTCAGCAGCGTCGATGCCACGGCCTCGCCGAGCCCGCCGATGCGGGTGTGGTTTTCCGCCGTGACGACAAGGCGGCCACCTTTTCCAGCCTCGGCCAGGATAGTCTCCGTGTCGAGCGGCTTGATCGTCGGGCAATGCAGAACGCCAACCGAGACACCGTCTTTTTCCAGTTCGATGGCAGCATCCAGCGCGCGCATGGTCATGAAACCCGACGCGATCACCAATACATCCGTGCCATCCCGCACCAGCTTGGCCTTGCCGATTTCGAACGTGTAGTCCGGGCAATGCCTGCGCAGGACGGACGGCACCTTGCCACGCAGCAGGCGCATATACACCGGACCGTCATGGGCGATGATGGCGGGAACGGCTTCGGCGACGTCGATCGCATCGCAGGGATCGATGATCGTCAGGTTTGGCAGGCCACGGAAAATCGCGAGATCCTCGGTCGCCTGATGGCTCGGGCCATAGCCGGTGGTAAGGCCCGGAAGCGCGCAGACGATCTTGACCGGCAGGTTTTCCTCGGCGATCGCCATGGCGATGAAGTCGTAGGCGCGGCGCGATGCAAAGACGGCATAGGTGGTGGCAAAGGGAATGAACCCTTCGCGCGCCATGCCGGCGGCGGCCGAAATCATCACCTGCTCCGCCATGCCCATCTGGTAAAAGCGCTCGGGAAAGGCCTCGGCAAAGACATGCAGGTCGGTATATTTCGCGAGATCCGCGGTCAGGCCGACGATGCGGTCATTGTTGCGGGCCTGCTCGACTAGCGCATGGCCGAACGGGGCCGACACCGTGTCGTAACCTTCGGCTGCGAGCGAAGCGATCATGGCCGAGGTCTTGCCGCCTTCACCAGGCTTGGGAATGCGGGGTTCCCACTTGCGATGGGGATCGTAATTTCTGTTTGCTGTCATGGCTTTATCCTTCAAGCCGGTCGGTTTGCGTCGAGCACGGAGAGCGCCATCTGCCATTCCTCCGGTTCTACGCGCACGAAATGAGTGATTTCCCGGGTCTCGAGGAACGGCACGCCCTTGCACATCAGCGTGTCGCAGATGATGACCCGGGGTCTTGCATCTTCGAGATTGCGGGCCACATCAAAGGCGGCGACAAGCGCGTCCATATCGTTGCCGTCCACCCGCTGTGTGTGCCAGCCGAAGGCGGTCCATTTCTCAGAGAGGGGTTCCGCGCTGAGCATCTGGGTGGATTTGCCATCGGCCTGCTGGTCATTGAAATCGACGATGCAGATGAGGTTGGAAAGCTTGTGGTGGGCCGCCGACATTGCCGCTTCCCAGGTCGAACCTTCGCCAAGTTCGCCGTCCGACATGAGATTGTAGACGAAAGCTGCGTTCTTCTTGGCCTTGAGGCCGAGCGCCATGCCGACGGCGATGCCGAGACCCTGGCCGAGCGAACCGCCGGTGATCTCCATGCCGGGCGTGTAGGCGGCCATGCCGGACATTGGGAGACGGCTGTCATCGGCTCCGTAGGTTTCCAGCTCCTGCTCGGGCAGGATGCCGGCTTCGATCAAGGCGGAATAAAGCGCGATGGCGTAATGGCCGATGGAGAGCAGGAAGCGGTCACGTCCTTCCCATTCCGGGTCTTCCGGCCGATAGGTCAGCGCATGGAAATAGGACACGGCAAGGACGTCTGCGATGCCGAGGGCCTGACCGACATAGCCTTGCCCCTGAACTTCGCCCATGCGCACGGCCTTGCGACGGATTTCCCACGCGCGGCGTGGCAGGCTCATGTTGGGCAGATGGGTGGCGATGGTCCCACTCATGGGTGCTTCTCCTTGTATTCAATACGAATGGCGTCATGCGAAGGCGCGACAGGGTCCATTCGGCGATCCGGGGATCGTCGATGCGGGGGATGGACGCGGTGATGGTGGGGCGCGGCGGTCGTGAAGGCCGCGCCACCTTGGATCAGTAAATGGTCAGCGCCGGTACGTAGCTCACCAGGAGAAGCACGATCATCGATACCAGGAAGAACGGCCAGAGCTCACGGGTAGTGGCACCAAGCGATGTCTTGGCGATCGATGCTGATATGAACAGGGTCGTTCCGATGGGCGGCGTATAGAGCCCGATGCCGAGGTTTAGCACCATGATCAGCCCGAGCTGGACCGGATCGAGACCGATCGTGGCGGCGAGCGGCACAAAGATGGGCCCCAGCAGCAGGATCGACGGCGGCAGGTCGAGCGGCATGCCGACCAATAGCAGCAGGATGTTCATGCACATGATGATCAGGATCGGGTTATGGACCGTGGCGCCGATCCATTCGGCAAAGCGCTCCGGCACCTGGTCGAATGTCAGAATCCAGCCGCAGACGGCGCTGCCGATGATGACGAGCATGACGACGCCGGTGGCGATGCCTGCCTCGATCATATTGCCCTTGAACCGTGTCCACGTGATGTCACGGTAGAAGAACACGCTCATGATCAGGGCATAGACAACCGCCAGCACGGCGATTTCCGTCGGCGTGGCAATGCCGAAGCGCAATCCGAGCAGGATGAGAACCGGCAGCATCAGTGCGGGGCTGGACAGGAAGGCGAGGCGGCCAAGCTCCCGCATCGTTGCGGAGCGCTCGGGTTTGGAAAAACCGCGACGGCGGGCAATCCAGTTGCAGGTGAGCAGAAGTCCGCCTGCCAGCAGGACGCCTGGGAGGAGGCCCGCCGTGAATAGGTCCGCAATCGAGGTACCGCTGACCAGAGAATAGAGGATGAGGGGGATCGAGGGCGGAATGAGGATATCAATGACGGCGGATGTCGAGTTGTTGGCGGCGCAAAGGGCCGCAGGGTAGCCCTGTTTCTTCTGCCACGGGATCAGTACGGAACCGAGCGCGCTGGCATTGGCAACTGCCGAACCCGACACGCCGCCGAAGACCACCGAGGCGACGACCGTCGTTGCAAGCGGACCTCCGCGCCAACGCTCCATAACCTTTGAGGCAAACGAAAGCAGTTCCGTGCCAAGTTTACCGCCCAGCATCAGCGTACCTGCCAGCATGAAGAAAGGCATGGCGAGCATCGGGAAGGACTGGGTCTGCTGATAAAGCTGCTGCGCGACGATGCTGAGCGGCAGTCCGCCAAAGAAGAAGATGGCGGCAGCTGACGATATGATAAGGCCATGACCGACGGGAACCGCCAGCATCATCAGCACGCAAAAGATAAGGATCATGGCAAGGCTCATCATTGGCCTGTCTCCTCTGGGGTCGGCACGGGCATGGCCTCGGGACCGATAATCGTGACGCGAATGACCAGAGCCACGGTTGCGATGATGACGGCAGCCGACCCTCCTGCGAGCGCGTAGTAGCTATAGCTAGCCGGCATGTTGAGAACCGGGCTGAGGTCGATCCACGAAATATTGGCAACCTGAACCGTCACATAGACCATGACCGCATGGCCGATGATGACGATGGTCTGGGCCAGGATGCGGAAAACCTGTTCTGCGCGACGGCCGAGCATTTCCGGCAGCATTTCGACAGCCATATGGCCACCGTGCTGAACACCGAGCGCCACACCCGCCATGATGAAGAAGGGGAATATCCGCTCCGGTAGCTCCTGTGCAAAGGAGAAGCCGCCGCCCATAGCATAACGGGCGACGACGTTACCAAACAGCAGGACCAGAAGGACACAGCCGGAGACCAGCACAATGGTACGCGCCACGACGGCGACGAAGCGATCGAGCCCATTGGCGAGGCGGAGCATGGGTGTGAGCGGATGGCTGGTAACCATGGCGAAGTTACCCAGCTTCTCCCGCGGTGTATCGTCTGGTCCAATCATGGTCAGCCCTTTGCAGCTGCGATGAGGTTGGTGACAAATTCGCCAAAGGGCTTGGCCTTCCAGATTTCAGCGACTGGCTCGGATGCTTTGCGGAAATCGTCCTTGTCGACCTCGTTGATCTTCAGGCTCGCATTGGCCTTGAAGGTTGCCAGATGTTTTGCCTCGGCGTCCTTGATCAGGCCGCGCTGCATCGTGGTCGCGCCATCGGCTGCCTCCTGGATCGCCGTCTTTTGCTTGTCGTCGAACTGTGCCCAGCGGATCTGAGAGATGAGGAATGGTGAAACTTCCCATTTGTGCCCGGACATCGAAATGAACGGGTTCACCTCATACAGCTTGGAACTCGCGATATTGGTCAGCGGGTTCTCCTGCCCATCGACGACGCCCTGCTGAAGCGCGATATAGAGTTCGCCGAAGCTGATCTGCTCGGTATTGGCGCCCAATGTCTTGAAGATATCGATGGTCATCGGATCCGGTGGCGTGCGGATCGTGAGGCCCGCGAGATCGGCGACCTTGTTGATCGGGCGCTTGGAATTGGTGATCTGGCGGATACCGTTATCCCACCAGCCAAGCGGCACCATGTTGACGGTGGCAAACCGCTCGGCAAGCGCTTTGCCGGTGTCGCCTTCGAGCACCTTGAAGGCAGCAGCGCTGTTGTCGAACAGGAAAGGAAGACCAAGGGCAGCGACTTCAGGCACGAGAGCGGCGCAGGATCCCTGGCTGTTGACGGTCATATCGACGGCGCCGGTGCGAAGGCTGGTCAGCAACGACTGCTCGTTGCCAAGCTGTTCGGCGCCGGCGACGCGCACCGCATATTCCCCACCTGTTTTTTCCGTGACGAGACGTGCAAATTCATCTGCAGCAGCGCCGCGCGGGTTGCCGGGAGCGGCGTTGTGGCCAAGCGTCATGGTCACGGCGGCCTGTGCGCCACGCGGATAACTTAGGATGACGGGCGCTGCGAGAAGGGCCGTTGTGCCGGCCAGAAAGCCGCGTCGGTTGAGTGTCAGGTTCATCGTTGAAAGTCCTCCCTGTGACGATGATGGTCAAACGAGTGTTGTCAATCGCGCCGGGGCGAGGCCGTCGGCGCAAATGGTCATGTCAGCATTGATACAGGGGGAAAACAGGTGACGCATTACAAGCGCGATACCGAACGGCACGGCAGACAATGATGCGAGCGCGCACGAAATCGTTGCTCGATAACAGCATCCGGAACTCCTCCCAAACGGATCGGCAGACGATCTTGCGACCACGCATGCCTGATCTGTATCCAAAGGTCCGAAATTTCCTCCAACCGGACCTTCTGTGCCTGATATTTGTTTGGACGGGTCGTTAGGTCAAACGCGAAATGAAGCTTTATTCATGAATCTAATTCACTGTTCCGCATTGGCCAGCCGTGCGGCGGTATCCAGCTTGTCCGAGCTTGCGTCAAAATCGCATGCAATCCTACTTGTATTTGGACCGTATCAACTCCTCCAGAATCCATTTCTGAAAGGCTTTGATTTTCGGCACGTTCTGCTTGGCTTTCAGCACTGAAAAGCTGTGACAGGCGATCATCTCGTGGTGATTTTCAAAGAGCGGAACGAGGCGGCCGGTTTGCCGTTCGCGCTCGACGAGCAAATGGCTTTCAAGGCAAATTCCCAGACCATCGACCGCAGCACTGATGGCCATGAACGAGCGGTCGAAACGGGGACCTCTGTCGAAATCCAGAGGGACATCGCCATGACGCTTGGACCAGCCGCGCCAGCTGAGCAGGTTGACTTCGGAATGAATGAGCGTGTGATGACGAAGGTCCGACAGCTCTTTCATCGGACCGCGAGCAATGACATCAGGTGCGCAGAAGACCATGATGGCCTCTTCCGGAAGCGTCATGGTCACCACGCCGCGTGTGGGTAGAACGCTGCCGTAGCGAATGTCGATGTCCACGAGCCCTGCATTGAGATCGACAGGGTCCGCCGACGCATGAAGGCGAACATCGATGCTGCTGTGCTGCGCACTGAAACGTGCAAGGCGCGGCATCAGCCATTGTGCCGCGAAACTGGGAACGGAGTGAACCGTCAGGATGTCGGATTTGCCGTGCCGCTCGATATCGCGGGTTGCGGCCTCGACTGTGGTAAAAGCTTCCGATACGCTCTGAAAATAGCTTTCCCCGACATCGGTGAGCGCAATCGTTCTGGTGTTGCGATGAAACAGGCTGACGCCGACCTCCTGTTCGAGAAACCGGATCTGATGACTGATGGCGCTCGCTGTAACATGCAATTCGTTCGCAGCGGCGGCAAAGGAGCCGCGACGGGCAGCAGCCTCGAATGCCTGCAGCGACTTCAAAGACGGCATTTTCCTCATGGTCCCACTCCCATTACGTCGCTCGATCGCTGAAATCAACCGATGCATTCCTGACATTTGGTTGAGCTGAATTCAACAATCAGAGCCCCGAATTCGTTTGAACATTGGCAAGCTGCTTTCTAAACTTATGTGAACTGACCGGCTGACCCCGGTCTGGGTGGAGGAGTTTCGCATTGCAAGGGAGGTGGCAGAGCGGTTTGAAAACCAGTCTGCCGGGAAGACATCAATGGTCTTGTCGCTGCCGAGATGACGAGGTTCCCCGAACCAGGCCGGACGGCTTATTTCGAGGAAATCCGATATGAACATTGCCTTTATCGGCCTTGGTTCCATGGGCACGCCCATGGCCCGCAATCTGATCTCGGCAGGCTTCCCGCTTGCCGGATACGATCTCAATTCGAACGCCGTGGCTGCGTTTGCTGCCAATGGCGGTAAGCCTGCCGTTACGGCGCAAGCGGCGGCGGCCGGTGCAGATGCGGTTATTCTCATGGTCGTCAATGCAGCTCAGGCTGAACAGGCTCTGTTTGAGGGCGGCGTACTCGACGCGCTCGCGCCGGCTGGTACCGTCGTATTGATGGCCACCTGCCCGCCGGGCGCGGTCAAAACCATGGCCGCGCGCGTCGAAAAGACGGGGCGCTCGTTTCTGGATGCGCCAGTGTCCGGCGGTGTCGCGGGAGCAGAGGCGGCCACGCTCAGCATTATGGTTGGAGCGCCAAAGGCGGCTTTCGAGCGGATGGAGCCCGTCTTGCGGGCCTTGGGCGACAAGCTTTTTCATGTCGGAACCGAGGCCGGGCAGGGCGCGACGGTGAAGGTGGTCAACCAGTTGCTCTGCGGCGTCCATATCGCCGTTGCCGCTGAAGGCTTTGCCCTTGCCAACAAGGTCGGCATCGACCCGAAGGTCATTCTCGAAATTCTCAGCGGATCTGCGGCCGCAAGCTGGATGCTGAAGGATCGCGGACCTCGCATGCTGCAGGACGATCCTGCCGTGACAAGCACTATTGATATCTTCGTGAAGGATCTCGGTCTCGTTCTGGAGGCCGGCCGTGAGGCAAAAGCCGCACTCCCGCTTGCCGCTGCCGCCTACCAGATGTTTCTCGCCACCAGCGGGCGGGGCGATGGCGCAATCGACGACAGCCAGGTGATCCGGTCCTACGACTTGTTGAACCGTGGCCAGCCATAAAAGGCGGCTTTTTAAGCAATGATTAATGCGCAATGCGTTTTGTGCATGGCTGGCCTGATGCAATGTCGATATTCGGGCAAGACGCGAGCAATTATGATGACGACATGAAAGACGGCGGAACCCGACGCGGTTCCGGACGTCCAACGGACCTTCGGGAAAGGGATCATCATGAATGTCGCGCGCTCTTTCAACGCTTGGCGTAAGTACCGCCAAACCATTATCGAACTGGGGCGCATGAGCGCACGCGAACTGCACGATCTGGGTATCGACCGCGCTGACATCCGCAGCGTCGCGCGCGCCGCTTCTTCGCTCTGAGCAAAACTGCACAGTACTGCTTTACGCGGCCTTTCTTCGCCACGGCGACTGACGTCGCAGCCTTAGGGTATAAGGACGGCCCTCGCATTGCCCGTCGATCCAAATCCGATGGATTGCCAGGGGCTCAAGCTCAACCATTGGAAACCAGTCCATGGCGTTTATCCAATCAATGACCGAGGGCCTTCTTTGACGATCGGATGACCCGGCTACTTTGCCGATGCAAGGATCGCCGCACCGACACGTCCGATATCGCCGTCATCCTCGTCACTCGCGCCGCTAACGCCGATTGCACCGATGATCTCTTCGCCGGCCTTGAGGAGAACGCCGCCGTCGAGCGGAATGCCGTTTGGAATGCAAAGAAGCGCATAACGTCCTTCGCCCTCAACCACATCCTGAAAGGCTTTTGTATTCCGGCGAAACAACACAGCCGTACGGGCTTTCAGGGTTGCGATCTCAACACTGCCGACTTGAGATCCGTCGTCGCGATGAAGAAGCAGAAGATGGCCGCCATCATCCACAATTGCAATAACAACGCGAAGCCCCCTAGACTTGGCTTGTTTTTCACAAGCTTCAGCGATGGCCTTGGCGGCTGCGATGGTGAGAGATGTCTTGGTCGCTAGCATTTATGTCCCCATTTTAAAGATGCCGACACAGCCTCAAAGTGAAATACCCAAAGCGCTGGTCCAACCCAATCCTTCGTCCGTTCCCGCTCGAGGCCTGTATTCGCACCCGACCCAACCCGTGTAGCCAAGCCGATCAAGTTCTTTAAAAATTGCGGGATAGGCTATTTCCCCTTCGTCGGGCTCAGCCCGGCTGGGCACGGCAGCGATCTGAATATGGCCGATGAGCGGCAAGTATTTTCGTAATCTCGTGAGGATATCGCCCTCGCTGACGCCGACATGGTAGACATCGAACATGATTTTGATGTTCGCCAGACCGATCTCATCAATCAGCGATGCCGCTTCCCCGATCGTCGAATAGAAATAGCCCGGCTTGTCACGTTGATTGATCGGCTCCAGCAAAATGGTCAGATCAGGAGCCTTTTCCGCTGCCAGGGACAGATTTTCCGCAAAAATGCGGCGCGCCTGCTCCTTGCCATCAGCCGGTACCACGCCGGCCATCACATGGATGGAGGAAGCTCCGGAGGCGTGCGCGTAAGCGATCGCCTGATCGAGGGACGCTTTGAAATCATCGCGCCGCCCAGCAAGTGCTGCTAAACCGAACTCACCCTTGGCTGCGTCGCCAGTCGCGGTGTTCAAACCAAGAAGAATAAGCTCATGTTTCAGACAAGCCGCGCGAACGGCCTCTGCTGGAACGTCGTACGGCCAATGTAGCTCAATCGCTTTGAAACCCGCATTTGCCGCAGCTTCGACACGCTCAAGAAGCGGCCTATCCGGCCAGAGAAAACCGAGATTTGCTGAAAAACGCGGCATAGGTTCACTTCAGTTTGAAATGTTGATCGAGATCGGCAATCGCATTTTGGTCCAGCATTCTTACCGCCATGCCGCGTGTCAGAAAGACAAGCTTGGCGGCCTCCTCCAGTTCCTCAATGGCAAACACGGCTGCATCCAATGTGTTGCCGGCAACGATGGGGCCATGATTTTGCAAGAGTGCTGCCGCGTGGCTTCCGGCGATCTTTTCGATCAGCGGCTTGATATCGGCGGAGCCAGGTCTCGTGTAGGCAACGATGGGCACACGCCCAACCCGCATGACCACATAGGGGGTAATCGGGGGTACCGCGTCCAGCGGATCGACATCCGAAAGGCAGGACAGCGCCGTGGCATGGGTGGAATGCAGATGAACGACGGCGCGGGCCTGCGGGCGCTGCTCATAGAATGCGAAATGCAGCGGCAGTTCCTTTGTCGGCACATCACCAGAAATCTGCCGGCCGGCAACGTCGAGCCGGCTTAGACGTGATGGATCGAGGAACCCGAGGCAAGAATTCGTCGGTGTGGTGAGATATCCGTCGTCCAGCCGGACCGAAATATTCCCCGAGGATCCAGCCGTCAGTCCACGCTCAAACAGCGAGCGTCCCCATTTGACGATGTCGTGGCGAAGTTCATTCTCGTTCATGCGTGTCCGACCCTCTTTATGGCTTTAGCAAAGAAATCTTCGGAGCCGAAATTGCCGCTCTTCAACGCAATTCCGATCGGACCGTTGCGATCGGCAAACAGTGCTGGAACGCCCGGATCGATCTCCGCGCCGATCTGCAGGCTCTGCAGCCGCAGAGCCTCGACGACAGCGCCGGAGGTTTCGCCGCCACCGACGACGATGCGGCGAGTGCCGTTGTCTGCGAGCGTCCGGGCGAGATCCCCAAAGAACTGTTCGATGGCCGCGGCGACCACGTCACGACCGAAATGGGCCTGCGCATCTGAGACGGCGGCCGGGTCAGCCGTCGAGTAGATCATCGGCTCGTGGTCCTTCCGGCTGTTGATCCAATCGAGCGCGCGGGGCACGTCCATCTGGCCCTTCATCAAGGCGCCTGGGTGAATGGCAAGGCCGGGCCGGTCCTTGAGGTATTGGCCGACCTGTTTTTGCGATGCGGACGAACAGGAACCGCACAGCGCGATTCCGGGTCCGCTGACTTCAGGGAATGAAATCTTCTCGTTCGACAGTCGGCCTTGATCGCGAAAATTCTGCGGTAAACCGATAGCAATGCCCGAGCCGCCGGTGATGAGCTTATGCTCTGCCGCTGCCTTGCCGAGCGCATGCAGATCATCGTCGGCAATCGCGTCGGCCACGATCAACCGCCTGGAGGCGTGGCTTTGCGCAGCTATCGCTTCCGCCAGGACAGTTTTGCCGGCGCGAATGCTATCAAGCGAGACATGGCCGACCTCGCCTTGTGTCTGCCGCCGAAGCCAGCGGCGCAGATCAGGGTCGGTCATCGGCGTCAGGGGATGATTTTCCATACCGGACTCGTTGAGCAGCCGGTCGCCGACGAAGAGATGTCCCATGAAGATCCGGCGGCCTGTCGCCGGAAATGCGGGGCAAACGATTGCCACGTTTGCCCCTAGAAGATCAAGAAGGGCTTCTGCCACCGGCCCGATATTGCCGGACGGTGTCGAATCGAATGTCGAGCAATATTTGAAGAGGATTTGCTGGCAGCCCTGCGCGAGCAGCCAACGCGCGGCCTCCACAGACTGGGCGACTGCTTCGTTCGCCGGAATGGAGCGGGTTTTCAGCGCGACCACACCGGCTTCGCAGTCGCCCGTCTCTCCGTTCGGCCCGACAAAAAGCGTCGTTGCCATGCCGCCTTTGGCAAGGGTATTGGCAAGGTCGCTTGCCCCGGTGAAATCGTCGGCTACAGCACCCAGCAGCATGTTACGCTCGCTCCCGAGCCGGCAGCGTATTGCCCAGTTCGTCCTCGATATGGACGCGAATGATGTCATCGAACGATATTTCAGCCTTGAAACCAAGTGCTTCGGCGCGTTTCGCATCAAAACTCTGCGGCCAGCCGGAGATGATATCGGCAACGGTCTTGTTGGCTTCGCGGCGGATGAGTTTGGCGGCGTCATCGCCGGCCACGCGGCGCAACGCTTCGATCTGGTCGCCGACTGTGGCCGAAAGGCCTGGCATGGTCAGCGTACGGCGGGACCCAAGCTGGTCGGTATTCAGTTCGCAGGCGTGCACGATGAAGTCCACGGCCGCGCGCGGGCTGGCAAACCAATGGCGCACGGTGTCGCTGACCGGAAGCACGGCCTCTTCGCCGATCAGCGGCTCCCGTAATATGCTGGAAAAGAAGCCGGATGCTGCCTTATTGGGCTTGCCGGGCCGGATGGAAATGGTCGGCAGACGAATGCCGATACCATCCAGAAAGCCGCGACGGGAATAATCGGCGAGCAACAATTCACCGATAGCTTTCTGGGTTCCGTAGCTGGTCAGGGGCGTCAGGCAATGGTCGTCGCCAATGACATCCGGCAGAGGCTCTCCGAAGACGACGATCGAGGACGTAAATACCACCTTGGGGCAATAGGCGTCTGTTTGCCCGGCAATCCGGATAGCTTCAAACAGCGCCCGGGTACCGTCCAGATTGACACGGTAGCCTTTCTCAAAATCGGCTTCTGCCTCGCCCGAGACGATGGCTGCCAGATGGCAGATCAGGTCCGGTCGCGATGCGATCAATTGTTCGGCCGTACCCGGCAGCGACAGATCGGCGGCAATCGTTTCGATCTCGCCATTGAAGTCCGGCCGCTCCGGTGCCGTAATGTCTGCAAGCACCAGACGACGGATGGGCCGGTCGACAACCGTGCCCTTGGCAATCAGCGCATGGACAAGTTTGCGGCCAAGCATGCCGGCGGCGCCAATGATCAATATGTTCATGTCAGACGGACTCCTTGTTGCCGTCCGTGACGCTAAAGGGGCGCGCCGTCCTGACGCTTTTTCCTTCATCGACCGCAAGGCTGGTATCGTGGATGCGCAGGATATGCTCTGAGAAAGCGGCCGATACAGCATCGGGGTTGCGCATTTTGAGCGCGCGAACGATGAACCGGTGGTCCTCCAGGCTCTTTTCGATGGCGCCAGGCTGGGCCATGGCAATGCGCCGGTGGTCAAGCATATAGGTATAGAGATCGACGACGAAATCGGCGAGCAGCCGGTTCGATGATGCGTAGTAGATCGTTAGATGGAATTCCCGGTCACAGATGAGAAAGCGGACGGGATCATTGCAAGCCATCTGCTGGGCCGCGATGGAATCCTCCAGCCGCCGGATGTCGTCATCGCTGAGATGCTTGGCCGCGTCGGCAACCACGGCCGTTTCGACCAGAAGGCGGGCGGCGTGGACAGCATCCAAACTATAGCCGTTGATCGACGTGGGGTTGGTGACGCCGATTCTTTGGGTGCTGACCTCGACGTCTACCCTTGCCACCCGCGTGCGTGCGCCTTGTGATACCTGGACGATACCTTCGGCGGCCAAGCGTTGCACCGCGCCGCGTACGGTTTCGCGGCTGACCATCAGCATTGTCGCCAGTTCGCGCTCGCTGGGCAGTTCGTCACCCACCTGCAGGATACCCGAAGCAATCATGGAAACGATCTTGTCGCGGATCATTTCTTTGGCGGTCTGCTTGTGGATTGTTTCATGTAAAGGAGAAAGCGGCGCTGACATATGCTCACCAACAACTGGACTGTTCGTTGGACCAGTTAAACCAAAGATTTGCCGCTGTCACGTGTAAAAAAATAAATTCGCGAGTTCCACTTCCAAAAATATCGCATCATGCGGCGCGAACGCGAAGCCGGTTTCCCTGTCGTGCGGAAACGTTTCCTGGAAAATTTTTATCTATCAAATATTTGTATTTTCATAATTAATGCCATTTTGTTGCAGATGCGAAAGCAGCGGCCGTTTTGACGCGGAAGCCGCATACTTCCCCGGCCTCGAAATTTCCATCGCATCCTTAACCTGAATCGTGTCAGAGCGGCCCCCGCAACGAAAAATCAACTGGTCCGCTATAACTACCAGTTGACAAGCCGATAACGGAACAATAGCGTGCCGGTCATTGCAGCGAACGGGTCATGCTCTTTCGGTTTGCATCTGTTTTCTGGAGGAGCCGGTGATGGGTGAGGGAGGAATTCGATGCACGTGATCGCCAGAGGCAAGTGTGCCCTTTCCGGGTGGATGTCATGAGCGCTGCCGGCAGCGTTGCTTTGGCCGTGCATGACGAGGCACCGCGCCTCGTGCTGGTGGCACGCGGGATTACCAAGTCGTTTCCCGGCGTTCTGGCGCTCGACAATGTCGATTTCGACGTGCGTTCTGGAGAGGTCACCGCGCTGCTTGGCGAAAATGGTGCCGGCAAATCCACTCTGATCAAGATGATGGCGGGCTTTTATGCGCCGGACAGCGGCGAGATCACCGTTGATGGCGCGGTTCTGCATGCCGATCCTTCGTCTGCGCACCATATTGGCGTCGCGACCATTCACCAGGATGCGCATCTCGTTCCGGCCATGTCGGTGGCGGAAAACATCATGCTTGGCCGCTGGCCGACGCGCTATGGCTGGCTGCAGATGCGGCGTCAACGGGATAAGGCCGCAGCCGCGCTTGCGCGCGTTGCCCCGCATCTCAACCCATCGACACCCGCTGGGCGTTTGTCGTCCGCAGACCAGCAACTCGTCGAGATCGCCAGGGCGATCTCCGAGGATTCCAAAGTGCTGATCATGGACGAGCCGACCACGTCGTTGTCGCCACCCGAAATTGACCGGCTCTTTGCGGTTGTGGATGATTTAAAAAGCAAGGGCATGGCTATCGTGTTCGTGTCCCATTGGCTGGATGAGGTTTTCAGGATCGCCGACCGCGTGACGGTGCTGCGCGACGGCCGCCTTGTCGGCAGCCGGCCGATTTCGGAACTCGATCATGACAAGGTCATCCGGATGATGGTCGGCCGCGAGGTTCGCGATACCGTCATCAGCAAGCGGCCCGTCGGAGATGTCGTTTTGAGGGTCAGCAATCTTTCTCGCGACAATGTCCTCAGCAATATTTCTTTCGAGGTGCGGGCCGGTGAGATCGTTGGGATGTCCGGCCTCGTCGGGGCAGGCCGCAGCGAGCTTGCTTCCTGCATCTTCGGTATCGACCCGTATGACAGCGGTTCAGTCGAGATCGGCGGTGATGCGATCCGCCCCAATGATCCCAAGGCCGCCATCGAGGCCGGCATCGGCCTAGTCCCGGAAGACCGCCGGCGGCAGGCGCTGGTCGGCTTGATGAGCGTCAAAAGCAATGTGACTCTCAGCCTGCTCGATCGCATCTCCAGCTTTGGTTTCCTCAACATGGCCAAGGAGCAGCAGATCGCTGATCGCGAGATCCGGGCGCTGGCGGTCAAGACGCCGTCTTCGAACACGCGTGTTTCGACCCTGTCGGGCGGTAACCAGCAAAAGGTGGTGCTCGCCCGCTGGCTGGCGCGTAAGCCTAAACTTCTGATCCTCGACGAGCCTACTAAGGGTATCGATGTCGGAGCGAAATCGGAAATCAGCGAACTGATCCTGCGGCTGGCCGAGGGCGGGATGGCGATTTTGCTGATCAGTTCGGAACTGCCGGAAATATTGACGCTGACCGATCGTGTCCTGGTGATGCGTTCAGGCCGGATTTCCGCGTCGCTGACACGGGAAGAGGCAACCAGCGAAACGATCATGAGCTTTGCCACAACCGGGTAGGGCACTGCCCTTTCGGGACGGTCCGAAGGCATAGACATATTCATAGCGTGGTGCCTGCATGTCTGCATCCCGGCGATGCGCGCAGTGACCCCATCAAGGAGAATGAAGGAATGGCAGTGGAGAATACACCCATGACCGATCTCGTGCCGCGACGATCCGGCGGACTTTCGGCCTTGCGCGGCAGGCTTTCGCTGATCGACCTCGTACAGAGCCTTGGCCTCATGGCGGTCATCCTGCTGGGCAGCCTGGTCATGACCACGCTCAGCCCGGTTTTTGCCACGATGCGCAATATCGAGAACGTGCTGCAATCTGCAACCATCATCGCTGTTGTGGCAATCGGTCAGACCTTCGTCATTCTGGTCTCCGGCATCGATCTGTCGGTTGCCTCCGTTCTCGTCCTGTCGTCGGTGCTTTCCGTTGGATTGGTCCAGTTTCAGGGCTTTCCGCCCGAGATCGCTATCATCGCCGCACTTGTTGCGGGGTTGGGCGTTGGCATGATTAATGGCCTCGCCGTAACGAAGCTCAGAATACCGCCATTGATCGCAACACTTGCGACGATGACGATTGCGCGCGGTTTTGCCTACATCTATTCCGGTGGCACCAATATTGCGCCCGTGCCAAAGATTTTCGTCGAACTGCAGGCAAGCCGCATCTTCGGTATTCCCGGCGTCATTGTCCTGACACTGGTGCTGGCCGCCATTGCCCAGGTCGTCCTGTCGCGCACGCGATTTGGCCGCTCCGTCTATGCCACCGGCGGCAATCCGCTGGCTGCACGGCTCGCCGGCATCAAGACGGAACGTGTCATCATCGCAGCCTTCATGATCTCGGGGCTCATGTCGGCGGTTGCCGGCCTGCTGATCACCGCTCGCTTCGAGGCCGGTGCGGCAACCGCTGCCCAGGGTATGGAACTTGCGGTGATTGCAGCAGTCGTCATCGGCGGTGTCAGCCTGTTTGGGGGTGAAGGCAATATGGGCAGCATGCTGCTCGGCGTTCTGCTGCTCGGTCTCGTGCAAAATGCCGTCAATCTCCTGAACGTCCCGCCGAACTGGGACTCGGTGGTGAGCGGACTGGTCATTGCCGCCGCAGCAGCCCTCGATGTCTACCGGCGAAATTATCTGGAGGCGGGCATGCGCAAGAAAGTGATCGCAACGAAAGCCGGCAAACAGCCCAAGCCGTCCTAGCAGAACAAACATGATGGCAAGGTGCAGGGGCGGATCGCCGCATCTGTGAAGCAGGCCGGTGGGACGCGTTGATGGAGAACGCCTGGCCTGATCCTTGAACGTGCCTTTTCGCGACAGCATCGACAATACCTCATGGCCGGAAGCGGCCCATGGCGGAGGTCTGTTGCCTGTCAACCGGAAGCAGTGGTCCAATTGGGAGGAGAAAAACCATGGATATCAACACAACAATAAAGACGACACGACGGACTTTTATGAGCCTTGCTGCAGGTGCAGCGGCACTCACAATCGCAGGCGTTGGTTTCGGCTCAGCCGCCTTTGCCGAGGACAGCGCACTGAAGGGCAAAAGCCTCGCCTATATCGCCTTCGGCCTGCAATACGAATACCAGGTGACGCTGGTCGATCACGTCAAGAAACTGGCAGCCGAAAAGGGCATGACCATCTCGGTCTATGACGGCAAGGGCGATGCCAGCACCCAGACAACACAATTGCTCGACGTGGTCAGCAAGCAGCCGGACATCATCCTGCTGAACCCGGTCGACGCGACGCTGCTGCAGGGCGGGGTGCGCAAGGCAAATGAATCCAAGATCCCGTTGTTCATGCTGGAAAACCTGCCGCCGGAAGGGGAGTGGGTCGCCTATAATACCTTTGACGATGTTGCCGGCGGTGCTGCCGCAGCCGATGCCGTGGCGAAGGTCACAGGCGGCAAGGGGCTGGTGCTGGAAGTACGCGGCGCGATTGGTTCCGGCCAGTCGGAAAAGCGCTACAAGGGTTTCCACGATCAGATGGACGCAAAATATCCGGACATCAAGATCGAAACCCTGAAAGCCGAATGGACCGCCGACAATGCACAGACGCTGACCGTCGATGCGTTCACCCGCGATCCGAATGTCTCGGCGATCTGGGCGCACAATGATGAAATGATCCGCGGTGTCGTCTCGGCGCTCCGCCAGATCGACCGCCTGAAAAAACCAGGCGAAGAAGGACACATTCCGGTCATCGGTTTCGACGGCACGCCGCTCGGCCTGCAGCGTATTCGCGAGGGAACGCAGGATGCCGACGTCGGTCAAAATCCGTTCTCGATGGGCTCTTCGATCGTTGGCGAAATGGAAAACCATTTCGCAGGCAAGCCGGTTGCCAAGGAAACGCTGATCCAGCCGGTGATGATCTGGAAGGAAAACGTCGACAGCAAGGACAACTGGGGCAACATGGTCAAGTGATCTGACCCCGATGAACAACAGGGGTGCGGCCCGCCGCATCCCTGATTTCTGCCGAATGCGATTGACGATCAGGAGCTTGCAGTGAACACGACAGATATCATGACGCCGGACCATGCCCGCAACATGCGCCTCATCGGGCACAGCGACCAGGGCGGCCGTACCGATGGGATCCAGGTCATGGTGGAGAACGGATTCGCCTATATCGGCCATCTTTTCAGTCAAGGGTTCTCCATCGTCGATGTGCGGGATCCGAAGAACCCGAAGCCGGCCGGTTATGTGGCTGCCCCGCCGAATACCTGGAATGTCCACCTGCAGGTGGCCGATAATCTGTTGCTGGTGATTCACGGCAAGGACGTCTTCGCCGATGCTGCCTTTGCCGATGAGGCGAGCTACTACAAGGCATCCGCTGGAACAGCGCTTGGAACAATAGCGCCAGCGAGCGCCCGTAATTGGGACGCTGGCCTTGCCGTCTACGATATTACCAGCCCCGGTCAGCCGAAGCGGATCGGCTTCCTGCCGGTGTCAGGCGGCATTCACCGCATCTGGTACACGGGCGGCCGCTGGGCCTATGTTTCGGCCTTGCTCGACGGCTACACGGATTTCATCTTCATGACCATCGACATGTCCGATCCGTCGCATCCGCGCGAGGCCGGGCGTTATGCGCTGCCGGGGATGAACCAGGCCGCAGGTGAAAAGCCCTCATGGGACGCGAACCGTAAGTTCGGATTGCACCATGCGCTCGTCAACGAAGATATTGCTTGGGGCGCCTGGCGCGATGCCGGTCTGGTCGTGATGGACGTCGCCGATCGCGCCAATCCAAAACTGATCAAACATGTCAATTGGTCGCCGCCGTTCCAGGGTGGGACGCACAATTGCCTACCGCTCGCCGATCGCGATCTGCTGGTTGTGCTGGACGAGGCTGTGCTCGACGATTTTGAGGACGGCTTGAAGAATATCTGGATTTTCGACGTCAAGGATCCGGCCAATCCGGTGCCGGTTTCGACCATGCCGCCGCCAATGGATGCGGATTATCCGCACAAGGGCGCGCATTACGGCCCGCACAATATCCACGAGAACCGGCCGGGAACCTTCCAGAGTTCGACACTGATCTTTTCGACCTGGCAGAATGCCGGGGTCCGAGTCTTCGACATCGCCAACGCCCGACAGCCGAAGGAGGTCGGGGCTCTGGTGCCGCCGCCGCCGCGCTCGATGATGGACCAGCGTCCCGGCAAGAAGCCGATCATCCAGACCTGCGACATCTTCGTCGACAAGACGGGCCTCATCTACGTAACCGATTACAATGCCGGTCTCTACATCATGGAATTCAACGGGTAAGGGCAGGGCAGACGCTCGCCATTTCCATCGCATCTGAAAGGACTACTCCCATGAACCTCTTCGGCTCGTATGATGTCGTTGTCACCGGCGCCGGTTCCTCCGGCATCGTCGCTGCCATCCGCGCGGCGCGCGAAGGCGCAAAGGTCCTGCTGCTTGAAGGCACCGGCTTTCTCGGTGGCCTGATCACCGGCGGCAGACTGACGAAGCCGACTGGGCTGATCAATTCGCCGATTTTCCACGAAATGCTTGACCGCTGCGTCGGCTATAAGGGGGCAGACGGCCGCGTGCGCGAATCCTACTGGGGCAAGTATACCGGGACCTTTGATGCCGAAGTCATGCAGCGCGTCATTATCGAAATGGTGGAGGAGGCCGGTGTCGAAGTGCTGCTGAGGGCCATGGCCGTGCAGACGGTGATGAAGGACAATGCAGTTCACGGGTTGATCATCCGCACCAAATCCGGCGAGAGCCTGGTACTGGGCAAGGCATTCATCGATGCGTCTGGAGATGGCGATGTCGCAGCCCTTGCAGGGGCTGAGTTCATGCTTGGCCGTGAAGCCGACGGGCTGACGCAGCCGATCACTTCGTATTTTCGCGTTCTGAACGTCAATGTTCCGGCACTGATCGCCGATTGTGAGGCAAACCGCGCTGACATGTGGGAAGTCGTCTATCCGAAGGAAGCCGGCAATCGAAATGAAGATTATGCGATGGCCGTTTTGCTCACCGGCTTCCAGCAACGCATCAAGGACAAGGTGGCGGACGGCTTCGATTGGATCATCCCGAAAGACCACATCACCATGAAGACGGGTCTGATCCCCGGCGAGATCAGCGTTAACGTCACCCGCTTCCAGGGCAACGGACTGGACGACCGCGATCTCAGCAAGGCGGAAATCGAAATCCGCAAACAGGCTTATTGCGCCTTCGACTTCCTGCAGCGCTTCGTCAAAGGGTTTGAGGATGCGATCTTTCTTGAGGTCGCGCCGAAGCTCGGCATTCGCGAAACCCGCCGCATCACCGGAAAATATACGATTACTGAAGCCGATGTTCGCGGCAATGGCCGGTTCGACGATGCCATCGGCCTTTGTAATTCCCCCGTCGATGTACATGAGCCCGGCGGCAGCCGAGCCATCATGGATCACGTCGGCATCGGCTATGGCATCCCCTATCGCACGATGATCCCGCTCAAGATCAACAACATCATCATCGCCGGCCGCTGCATTTCGGCTGATGCCATCGCCTTCGGTTCCACCCGGAATGTCCCTGCCTGCACCATGACCGGCGAAGCGGCTGCGATCGGTGCCGCTTTGGCTGCACGCCGTGGCGTGCCGACCTCTGAAATTGCTGTCGGCGATATTCAGGCGCGGCTGCGCGAGCTCAAGGTCTGGCTCGGGACCCCAGGCGAGGACGTGCCTGATGTGCTGAAGCAGGCTGGTTAAACGCCGAAGGCAACGCAGTCGAGCGCCTTATATTGATTGCTTTCCGTGTTCGGCGGAAGAAGCCAAGTTGATTTGTAATCTTATTCCTAAACTCGTTGACATTTCAATGAGAAATGGGGAAAATAAGATAACAACATTATCTGGGGCGCGGTATGCTGGCCATTCTTGCTGACGATCTGACGGGTTCGTTGGATTCTGCGGCGCCGTTTGCGGCGCGCGGTATGCATGTGGAAGTGGCATTAGGCGTCAGCGCAATTGCACAAGCGCTCGACAAAAACCCGCAGATTCTGTCGATCAATCTCGCATCTCGCGAGGGCGGTGCTGATGCCGCCCGCCGGCAGATTGAGGCTGCGGTCGCAGCCGTGCCGGCCGGAACACGTTTCTTCAAGAAGTTGGATTCACGTCTCAAGGGTCATATTGCTGCCGAACTGGACGCCATGCCCTTTAAGACCGCTCTTGTCATTCCCGCAATTCCGGCCTTCGGACGCATCGTCAAAAACGGCTGCGTGACGGGATTTGGTGTCGATCGGCCCATATCCGTTGCCGGCAGGCTGGGTTCGCATGCGGCGCGTGCCAAAATCCCCGACATTTCGACGCATGATGAGATGGTTGGCTCGCTTATGCAGGCGGAGGCAGACGGCATCGACTTGCTCGTTGGAGCACGCGGCCTCGCCGAGGCGCTGGCTGAGCGGATGAGTGGAAATGCCCCTTCAGTTGCCGCCGATGTTCCCGTGGGGCCGGGCGTTTTCGTCATTGGCTCGCGTGATGACATCACGCTGGCCCAAATCGATGTTCTATGCCGCGATGAAACCATCCGCCATTTGAAAGCGCCGGATGGTCGCCTTGACGGCGTCAAGGCGGATGGCAGCACCTTGACACTTGTGCAGGCCGTTCCGGGCGAAGGGAACGTCAGTAGCGAGCAGGTATCGCAGGCTCTTGCAGAAAGCGTCTGCCCTTCCTTGACAGACGGCGCATCGACGATTCTTTTTGCCGGTGGTGCGACCGCAGAGGCAATTTTGAAAAAGATGGGGATCGCAGGGTTTCGCCTGCTGGGTGAATGCTTGCCAGGGCTGGGCTTGGCGCATGCGCAAGGGCATTGCATTATCGCGAAATCCGGTGGATTTGGACAGCCGGACACGCTCAAAGAAATTGCAGGCCGAATGCGCCACAAGACGGGATAGGACATGGGACTGGAGACAGGAACAGCACGCAGGAGCTTGGGCGATCTCGTTTTCGATCGCATGTACCGTGCGATCAAGTCCGGTGCCTACAGGCCGGACGAGCGGCTGCCGACGGAACACGATCTGGCAATCGAATTCGAGGTGTCCCGGCCGATCGTCAGGGAAGCGCTGCGCCGGTTGCGAGATCAGGGGTTTATTTACTCGCGGCGCGGCGCTGGAAGCTTCGTTCGTGCTGTCGGCATGCGGGAGCCGCTTGGATTCGGCACCCTGGAAAACGTTGCCGACCTGGTGAATTGTTACGAGTTCAGATTGACCGTCGAACCAGCGGCGGCGGCAGCGGCGGCGGAGCGTCACGATGCGGCCACACTCATTGCCGTCCGCCAGGCATTGGAACTCATGCGCGACGCCACCAATCGGCAGTCCCACCGCGAGGATGCGGATTTCCAGTTCCATCTGGCCATCGCCCGCGCAGCCCATAACAGCTATTTTTTCACCGCGATGGAAGCGCTGAAGGATCATATCGCCGTCGGCATGCGGTTCCACGGGGCGTCGTTGAAACGTGAAACCGCCGGCCTTTCACGCGTTTTCGACGAGCACGAGGCGATCGCCGATGCCATCACAGCGCGTGACGGCCCAAAAGCGCACCAGCTGATGCTTGATCACCTGGTTGGTTCGCGCGAGCGCCTGTTCAAATCGAACAAAAGCCCCGGCTGAGCCAGGGAATCTGTGACAACGGTATCAAAACGCCGCCTGATAGACATCAAGAACGTCGTCCAAGCTCATGTCGATAGGGTTGTTGTCCATCAGACGGCGATTGGCATGCGCTTCACTGGCATAAAGCGATAGATCCTCTGTTTTCGCGCCGTGGGCTGCCAGAGACATCTCGATGCCGAGGTCACGGCAGAAGCCATGGGCCGCATCGAGCAGATGTTCCCCGGCGAGATCTTTGCCCAGCCCCAGTGCTGCCGCCACTTCTGCAGTCTTTTCCCTCGCTACCGTTTGATTAAACGCGAGGACGTGCGGAAAGATGATGGCGTTCGCCAGGCCGTGTGGCAGGCGAAGGCGCGTACCGAGCGGGTAGGCGATGGCATGGCCCGCAGCCGTGTTGACGGGTCCAAGGCAAATGCCACCATAGTAGGAGGCAAGCATCATGCTTTCGCGGGCTTTTGTATCGGTCCCATCCCTGACGGCACGCGCAAGATACTTGCCGACAAGCCCAAACCCCATGCGGGCAAAACCGTCAATCATCGGATGCGCCCGGCGGTTGGTAAAGGCTTCGACACAATGCGCCATCGCATCGACGCCGGTGGCGGCGGTCACTGCCGGCGGTACGGAATAGGTCAATTCCGGGTCGAGGACAGCCAAATCGGCGATCATGTGCGGGCTCTCGACCGCGATCTTGGTGCCTTTGCCGGGATCGGTTATCAGCGAACGGATACCTGCTTCGGAGCCCGTGCCCGCTGTGGTGGCGACCTGGCCGAGGCGGGTCCGGCGGCCGGTGACCCGGTTGGGGCCGGCAACGTCTGCAAGTGTCTGTTCGCTGTCCCACAGCACGGCGACGAGCTTGGCGACATCGAGCACCGAACCGCCACCAAGGCCGATGACGAGGTTTGGTTTGCATTGTCTTGCTGCAGTGAGGGCGGCGTCCAGTGTCGTGGTGTCCGGTTCGCCAGGAATGGCATCGAACAGGGTGATACGGCCGGACAGTTTGAGCCCGGGAACGAAATCGGCGGTAATCGGCGTTGCGATGACAAGGACCGATTTTGCATCGGCGGCCCAGGAACCAACATCGCCGATGGTGCCTGCCCCGATGGCGAGCCGGCGCGGTTGATGGAGCGTGATGGGAGCGATGGTCATGATATCATCCTCGCTTGCCGGGGCCGGACGCCAACTTGCGGGCATAGGCGATTGCGGAATTCAAGTTGCCGTGATCGGCAATGCCTTTGCCGGCAATGTCGAAGGCAGTGCCGTGGTCGACCGAGGTACGGTCGATCGGAAGGTCCACCGAAACGTTCACGGCCGTATCAAAAGCCACGAGCTTGACCGGTATGTGACCCTGGTCGTGATACTGCGCGACGACGAGGTCGAAGGCGCCCGCGTAGGCGCGGTAAAAAAGCGTGTCTGCGGAAATCGGACCATAGGCATCGATGCCTTCGGCGCGTGCAGCCGCGACAGCGGGCGCAATCTGGTCGTCGTCTTCGGTGCCAAACAAGCCGTTTTCGCCGCAATGCGGATTGATGCCGGCGACTGCGATGCGCGGGGCCTCATAGCCGGTGCGTTTCAGATGCGCGTTACCGGCCCGGATTGTCGCTAGCACCCTCTCCGTCGTGGAACGGCGGATGGCTTCCTGGAGCGACACATGGGTGGAAACGTGGATGACTTTTAAACGCTCCGAAGCCAGCAGCATGTACGCGGCCGTCGATCCGGTAAGGCTGCGCAGCATTCCTGTGTGGCCGTCATAGTGATGGCCGGCAAGATTGAGCGCTTCCTTGTTGATCGGTGCCGTGACGATACAGCCGATGACACCGGATTCCGCGTCGCGTACTGCTTTCTCGATAAACCGGAATGCTGCGTCGCCCGCCACAGGGCTGAGTTTCCCCCAGGGCAAAGGAGCGCCTTCTATCGGCAGATCGACGACATGGGCGGTGAGATCGATATCAAGACCGAGCGCTTCGCGCGCTGTCTCAAGGGTTATAAGATTGCCGTAGATCCGGATGGTCTTGCGCTCTTCAGCCGTCATGCCGGCAAGAGCGCGCACCGATATTTCCGGACCGACACCGCAAGGGTCGCCCATGGTGATTCCGATGATATTGCTCATAACAGTCTCCTTGCGTCGGCACGGTCCCAGCCAGGAGCCAGGCGAACATATTTAATCGCGCGTCGGTGATAGGTGTACGCGAGGTGCAGGGCGCCATCCATGCCTTCCAGTAGCCAGGGATAGGACATTTCCTTGTTGCGTCCATCGGTGGAATTGTTTGAAAGGCAGGTGCCGGGACCGTCCTCGATCAAAATCCGGTCCGGAAAGGTCCGCCCGCCATCCGACGACAGGCACAGTGCCACCGGAGCGCGGGGTACGCCCCAGACCGGGACGCAACCGCCGGTGGGGTCGGCGTCGGGCCGGGCGTCGTTTTCTCCGAGCTCATCATAAAGAGATGCCCGGCGGTCCGCAGATTGCGCCGCGCTGATAGGGTTGCAGACCATCGCCAGGCGGCCATCGAGAAGGCGGATTGCAGCGATGGAAGAGTTGTTGTTCGGGACATCGGTCGCTTGCGGAGCCGACCAAGTGCGGCCACCGTCATTGCTTTGCGTCCGATAGACAAAATCCGCTTGGCGCCGTCTGAACAAGGCCGCAAAACTGCCGTCATCGATCTCAACCGGTGACATGTGGACGCAGCCGGTCGATTGGTCGACATCCTCCAGCGTCCAGGTCTCGCCACCGTCCAGCGATAGGCCGACGGCGGCCGTATCATGGCTGCCATTCCATTTCTGGTTCGGACGCTGGATACAACGGAAGATCGGTAACAGCCAGGCGCCATCGTCCCGGATTACGAGCGGCGCGCGCACGAAGCACCCCTGCGGCAGGTCGAGATAGCGGCCCTCTGCTGCAGTCAGCGTTGTCACATCTGGACCACCGCGAAAGATTTCAGCCATTCTTATCCGGCATTCGTCCTGATTGCCCGACGGTTGCGATGTGTGAAAGAGCCATAGTCTTCCGTCCGGCGCGGCGAAAAAAACAGGGTTCTGTTCGGAGCGGGCGGTATCGAAGCTGAGGCGCTGGGGCGAACCCCACTGCGAGGCGCCTTTCGGCAGAACTGATGCGAAGACCGAAATATCCGATTTTCCTTCCAGCGTGCCGCCGAACCAAGTGCACGCAAGCGCGCCATCGGCGAACATGTGAAGAAATGCGGCATGGTTCTGAATCATCGGCGACGGCAGAAAAGCTTCTTCACGGCCGGGGGACGTATGACTGATGAGGCCATCCATGCGGCTGGCGATGTCTTTAGGTGTCATTGGTCTCCTCCTGTTGCAATAGAAATTCTTGAAAACTTCAAAGTTGTCAAGTTTATTGATGTTATTTTAATCGGAAGATTTTACGTATAAAAATATTAAAATATTGATTTTCCATATTAAAAATGGAGATTTCTTGGCAAATAAAATTTACATAGTGAATTAATTTGACAAACTTGGGTGAAAGGTAGATGTTTTGGGCGATCGGCAAGAGGATGCCGGAAGACTGGTGTGACTGCGCTCGTGGCTAAGCGGCTTTGCTGTCGCGGGAAAACACGTTGCACTGATGACCCTAGTTGAGCGGGCTTATCTGTCGTGCAGCGTTTGTTGCAAGATCTGGAAGAACCACAACAGCTTGACCGGAATTTTAATAGGGAGGAAATGCCGTGAAGAGAATGATTTTGTTGGGGACCCTGATCCTAGGATCAGCCTTGTCGCCGGCGCATGCCGGATCAAGTTCGATTAAGATCGTTCTGCCGGAGGAGGCAGACTTGCTCGAGCCTTGCATGGCTACACGCTCGAATATCGGACGCATCATCCTGCAGAACGTGAATGAAACGCTGACAGAGATCGATGTGCGCGGCAGCAAGGGCGTCATGCCGCGCCTGGCAGAAAAATGGGAACAGAATGCAGACGGCAGCTGGCGTTTTCATTTGCGCCAGGGCGTAAAATTCTCTGACGGCACGACCTTCGATGCGAAAGACGTCAAGCATAGTTTCGACCGTGCCATGAGCGAGAAAATCACCTGCGAGTCGCGCCGATATTTCGGCGGAATGAAGGTCGAGCCGACGGTTGTTGATGACTATACGATCGATTTCAAAGCCGATCCGGTCCAGCCGATCCTGCCGCTGCTCATGTCGCTTGTCACCATTGTACCGGAAGAAACGCCGATTGAGTTCATCCGTGAGCCAATCGGCACCGGCCCTTATAAGCTGACCAATTGGACGCCTGGCCAAGAGATCGTCCTGAGTGCCCGCGATGACTATTGGGGCAAAAAGCCCGAAGTAACGCAAGCTACCTATCTCTTTCGCGCCGATCCCTCCGTTCGTGCAGCAATGGTCCAGACCGGCGAAGCCGATCTGTCACCCTCTATCTCACAGCTTGATGCGACCAACCCGGCAACCGATTTTTTCTATCTCGACAGCGAAACGGTTTACCTGCGTATCGACCACAATATCGCACCGCTGAACGACGTGCGCGTTCGCAAGGCCCTCAATCTCGCTATCGACCGCCAAGCCTTTATCGGAACGCTTGTGCCGGACGGGGCGGTTCTGGCAACGGCGCTTGTCCCGCCGACCACGCTTGGCTGGAACAAGGATGTCAAGGTGTTCCCCTTCGATCCTGAACAGTCAAAAAAGCTGCTTGAGGAAGCAAGGGCAGCGGGCGAACCGGTTGATACGCCAATCACGATCATTGCGCGCACGGCCAATTTCCCGAATATCACCGAAATCATGGAGGCGATCCAGGCGCAGTTGCAGGATGTTGGCTTCAAGGTGGAATTGAAGTTTGTCGAGGTGGCCGAGCACGAGCAATATTACTCAAAGCCCTTCAAGGAAGGCCGTGGTCCGACCATCGTTGCATCCATGCATGACAACTCGAAGGGCGACCCGTCGTTCACGATGTTTTTCAAGTATGCGACGGAAGGCACTCAATCCGGCTTTTCGGATCCCAAGGTCGATGATCTGATCAAGCGCGCGTCGGCAGCTGTCGGGGATGAACGTGCAAAGCTTTGGTCCGAACTTTTTGCCTACCTGCATGACGACGTGGTTGCCGACGTCCTGCTTTTCCACATGGTAGGCTTCTCACGCGTTTCAGAGCGGCTGGAATTCAAGCCGACGATCGCGACGAACGGAACGCTGCAGCTTTCTGAGATAAAAATAAAGTAATTGTTCCGTGGCGGGCTATTCTCGTCGTGCACAACAGCAATCGAGGTGGCGGACCTAATCCGCCGCCCAGATCCCCTTGAGGATGCCATGCTGAGATTTATTCGACAACGTGCTGTGGCCAGTCTGATCTCTCTTGTCGGACTGCTCGTCATGGTCTTCTTCCTCTCGCGCCTGACAGGCGATCCGGCTGCTCTGTTTCTGCCGGTTGAGGCGTCTGCGGAGATGAAGCAGCAGTTTCGCGAACTTCATGGCCTGAATGATCCTCTTTTGGAGCAGTTTGGCCGTTATGTCGGTGACGTCGTGACCGGCGATTTCGGAGAATCGTTGCGCAAGGCGCGCCCGGCGCTGGATATCGTGCTTGAAGCCTTCACCTGGACGCTTTGGCTTGCGCTGATCACCATGTCTCTGGTGACCGGTTCTGCAATCGTCGTCGGCTCCCTTGCCGCGTTCCGTGCCGGTGGCTTCTTCGACCGTTTCTCGTCACTGATTTCGCTTGTGGGTGCGTCCGTTCCCGATTTCTGGCTGGCCATCGTTGCGATCGTGGTGTTTTCCGTCAATCTCGCCTGGTTGCCGACCTCCGGGACAGGGTCACTGTTGCACTGGATCCTGCCGATCTCGGTCCTTTTCATCCGGCCGTTCGGCATTATCGTCCAGGTGGTGCGAGGCTCGATGATCGGAGCGCTCTCTTCAGCCTATGTGAAAACGGCGCGCGCCAAGGGCGTCAAATCCGCACCCATCATTTTCGTGCACGCGCTTCGCAATGCTATGCTGCCCGTCATTACCGTCATCGGTGACCAGGCCGCCGGTTTGTTGAATGGCGCCGTCATTGTCGAAACGATTTTCGGTTTTCCGGGCGTCGGCAAGTTGATGATCGACTCCATCCTGCAACGGGACTTCAATGTCGTGCTCGCCGCCATCCTCGTCACGGCACTGGCAATCTTCCTCATGAATGTACTGATCGATATTGCCTACGCGCTGCTCGATCCGCGCATCCGGCATTGAGGAGCCTATCATGACCCTTCAGACCTCAGATACGGCCATCTCAACGGAACCGCATTTCGCCAAGCGGATGTTGCGCATGCTGCTTGCCGACAAGTTCGCGCTGTGCGCTGCCATCTTCCTGCTGCTGATCATCGTGCTTGCCATTATCGGTCCGAGCTGGATCGGTGACCTTGCGACCAAGCAGAACCTGCGCGGCCGCAATGCCGCCCCCTTCGATTGGCAACGCGGCTGGGTGTGGTGGATGGGCGCGGATGCCTTGGGACGGCCACTGTTTGCCCGCATCATCGTCGCCACTCAGAACACACTGATGGTGGCCGCCGGCGCGGTGCTGCTCTCGGCCATTGCCGGCACGGTTCTTGGATTGATCGCTGGCTTCTCATCGCAGCGTGTCAACCAGGTAATCATGCGAATTGCTGACGTCATCATGTCGTTCCCGTCGCTGTTGATCGCTGTCATCGTCCTATACATTCTCGGATCGTCGATCCTCAATCTGATGCTGGTGCTGTCGATTACCCGTATTCCCGTCTATCTGCGCACGACGCGGGCAGAGGTGCTGGAAATCCGGGAGCGGATGTTCGTTCAAGCCGCCCGTGTGATGGGTGCCTCCAACAAGCGCATCCTATTCCGCCATATTCTTCCGGTGGTCCTGCCGACACTGACGACGCTTGCGACACTTGATTTCGCCTATGTCATGCTAGCGGAAAGTGCGTTGTCCTTCCTCGGCATCGGTATTCAACCGCCGGAAATCACCTGGGGTTTGATGATCTCGCAGGGCCGCCAGTATCTCACCAATGCCTGGTGGTTGTCCTTCTGGCCAGGTCTCGCCATCATCTTCACCACCATGTCGCTCAATCTTTTGTCCAACTGGCTGCGTATCGCGCTCGATCCCGTACAGCGCTGGCGCCTTGAAATGAAGGGACGCAAGAATGGCTGAGCATCTCCTCGAAGTCCGGAACCTCTCCGTTGAATTCTTTACGGCAACCGGCGTGGTAAAAGCGGTTCGCGACATTTCCTACCATCTCGACCGCGGCGAAACGCTGGCTATTCTCGGCGAGAGCGGTTCCGGCAAGTCGGTGTCCTCGGCTGCGATCATGAACCTGATCGACATGCCGCCCGGCCGCATCAGTTCCGGCGAAATCCTGCTGGATGGCGTCGATCTCCTGACGATGTCAGAACAGGCGCGCCGCCAGGTGAATGGCCGCCGTATCGCGATGATCTTTCAAGATCCGCTCAGCCATCTGAACCCTGTCTATACCGTTGGCTGGCAGATCCGTGAGGCATTGATCACCCATGGCTCTGGTAAGGCGCAAGCTCACGCCGAAGCGCTTCGCCTTGTCTCGCGCGTCGGCATTCCGGACGCGGAGCATGCGCTGGACAAATATCCGCACGAATTTTCCGGCGGTCAACGTCAGCGCGTCATGATCGCCATGGCGCTCGCTCTGAAACCGGACCTTTTGATTGCCGACGAACCGACGACGGCGCTCGATGTGACGGTTCAGGCCGAGGTTCTTGCTCTCCTTGAGGAGTTGCAGGAGGAAACCGGCATGGGCGTGCTGATCATCACGCATGATCTGGGTGTCGTTGCAGAGATAGCGGACCGGGTCGTCGTCATGGAGAAGGGCGTGCTGGTGGAGGCCGGTACGGTCAGTGCGGTCTATAAGAATCCTCAACATCCCTACACGAAGAAGCTGATCGCCGCCGCTCCCGGTAAAGGCGCCATGCATGCCGCGACGGTACGCAAGGAGCCGGTTCTTTCGGTCCGTGACGTGCGCAAGACCTATGGAGCTTTCCAAGCACTCAAGGGTGTTTCCTTCGATCTTATGCCGGGCGAGACGATGGCTGTCGTCGGCGAGAGCGGTTCAGGTAAATCCACGCTCGCCCGCATCCTTTTGAGACTTGACGAACCCGATAGCGGCAGCGCGCATTGGAAGGGCAGGGATCTGTTCACCCTGCCGCCCGGCGAACTTTATAAGTTGAGGCGCGATCTGCAGATGGTCTTTCAGGACCCAACCCAGTCCCTCAACCCGCGCATGACAGTCTATCAGCTGATTTCCGAAGCTTGGGTGATCCATCCCGACATTCTGCCCAAATCGAAGTGGCGGGGTCGCGTCACAGAGCTTCTCGTTCAGGTGGGTCTCGGTCCCGAACATATGGGACGCTATCCGCATCAGTTCTCCGGCGGCCAGCGTCAGCGTATCGCTATCGCCCGCGCTCTCGCGCTCGAGCCGCAGCTTATCATATGCGACGAGGCCGTGTCAGCGCTCGACGTTTCGGTGCAAGCGCAGGTCATTGCGCTTCTCGACAAGCTGCGCGCAGAAATGGGCATCGCCTTCATCTTCATCGCCCACGACCTGCCCGTGGTCCGCGACTTCGCCGACCATGTCATGGTTATGCGCAAGGGCGAAGTCGTCGAACTCGGCACGGTGCAGACGGTATTTGGCGCACCGCGCGAAGACTATACCCGCGCCCTCCTTGCTGCCGGGCTAGATCCCGATCCCGATGTCCAGGCCGCCCGACGCGCTGCCCGGATGGAACATGCTTGATCACCGCTTTCGAAGCGGAAACTGGAGTTGAATGAATGACCAAGAACGCTTTTGTCGCCCTCGTGACCTGTTTCAACGAAGATGAGACGATCAATTATGAGGCGACCCGCCGTCAGGTTCGCCGGCAGGTGGCCGCCGGCAACAACATCATGTGCGCCGGCACCAACGGTGATTTCACGGCGCTGACGCATGCGGAGAAGATTCGTCTGACCGAAGAGGTCGTCGATGAGGTTGCAGGCCAGGCGAAGGTCATCGTGAATGCCGGCATGCCGGCGACATTCGAGACGATCCAACTGGCCAAAGCGTTCGACCGAATCGGCGTCGATGGCATTGCGGTCATCACCCCGTTCTTCATCGCCTGCACGCAGGACAGTCTGATCCGGCATTTTTCCGCCGTGGCCGACAGTGTCACGACGCCGACCTATCTCTACGACATCCCGGCGCGGACGCAGAACCACATCGAGCCGGAAACCGCGGCCAAGCTTGCGCTGCACGGCAATATTGCTGGTATCAAGGATTCGGGTGGCGCTCAGGAAACGTTGGCGGCTTATCTGCAGGTCTCGAAGGAAACCCCCGGCTTCGACGTCTATTCGGGCCCCGATCATCTCGTGCTGTGGTCGCTACAAAATGGCGCCGCAGGCTGCATTTCCGGTCTTGGAAACGCGCTTCCACATGTCCTGGCCGATATTCTCAAGGCATTCGATGCGGGTGACCTTGCTGAGGCCGAGCGCCAGCAGGCGATCTATACCGCCTTCCGCACGGACCTCTATGCGCTCGGCTTTGCGCCCGCGATGGTGAAGCGCTCGCTTTACCTGCAGGACGCGTCCGTTGGCGCGAGCCGCCAGCCTGCGCTGCTGCCGAGTGCCGAGCAGGATCAGAAGATCGCCGCAATCCTGCAGAAATACGACCTTCTTCCGGGAAAGTCTGCATGAGTATCGTGATTGCGACGACGTCGCCTGGCTTCGGCCGCCACGGCCGGGTGCGCGAGCTTTTGGAGGAAACCGGCTGGACCATCATCCGCTGCACGGACAACGAAGTTCCTGACGGCGGCCTGTCGAAGCACATTGAAAATGCCGATTTTCTAGTCCCCGGTCTGCTGCCAGTCAACGCGGCAACGATCGCACACGCGCCCAAGCTTCGAGCCGTTTTAAAACATGGCGTGGGAACCGATAACATTGATATTCCAGCCTGCACGGCAAAAGGCTATCCGGTCACGAACACGCCGGGCGCCAACTCCAATGCCGTTGCGGAACTTGCCGTCGGAATGATGTTTGCGATGGCGCGCAATATTGCATCCGGGCATATGAGCGTGGTTTCCGGCGGCTGGGATCGCCAGCCCGGAACGGAAATCTCCGGCAAGGTTCTGGGGATCGTGGGTCTGGGCAATATCGGCAAGTTGCTGGCAAAAAAGGCGATCGCGCTCAATATGGCTGTTGTCGCCACCGATCTCTACCCTGACCGCGCCTTTGTCGCCGAGCATGGAATAGAGATCCTTGAATTGGAGCAATTGTTAGCGCGTTCCGACTATGTATCGCTCCATGTTTTCGGCGGCACCGGCAATACGGCCTTGATCGACGCGGAAAAGCTGGGACTGATGAAGCCGGGAGCCTGCCTTCTTAATCTCGCCCGTGGCGAAGTTGTTGATAACGACGCTCTCGCCAACGCCCTGTCCGAGGGACGCCTTCGCGGTGCGGCGATTGACGCTTTCGTCACCGAGCCACCGGATGTATCGCATCCTCTGTTTGCGCTTCCGAACGTCGTCTTCACGCCGCATAGTGGAGCCGATAGCCTGGAGGCTTTCGAAAATGTGGGCCTTATGGTGATCAGGGATATCCAGGACTTCATCGCTGGACGACGCCCGGCACATGTTCTCAATCCGGAGGTTTTCACCCGATGACCACCCCCCGCTACGCTTCAGACACGCTGTTCGATTTTGCCCGCTCTCTCTTTTCTGCCGCTGGTCTGGATGCCGAAAAGGCAACCGCCGTTGCGACCTATCTGCTGGACGCCGACCTGATGGGTCATTCGACCCACGGTTTGGCACTCGCGGGCTGGTATCTGCAAAGTATTGCCGATGGCATCATGACGACGCATGGTTCTTTTGAGGTTGTCAGCGATCGTGGCCCGGCTGTCTGCTGGGCCGGGAATCGGCTTCCTGGCGCCTGGCTGACCTCCGAGGCTGTCAAGCTTGCCACCGAACGTGCCGGGCAGTTTGGCACCGCGACCATCGTGATCGGCAATAGCCATCATATTGGCGCGCTGGCGGCCTATCTGCCCATCGCGACGGCCAAGGGCATGCTCGTGTCCATCGCATCCTCTTCTCCATCCGGTGCCCAGGTCGCGCCTTTCGGTGGCCTCAAGGGGCTTTACACGCCGAACCCGGTCGCTCATGGCATTCCAACGCCCGATGGTCCAATCCTTATCGACATTTCCGCCTCCATCACGACCGTCAATATGGCGCAAAGGCTGATCCGCGAGAGCAGGCAATACGATGAAGACTGGCTGATGGATGCTGAGGGGCGGCCTTCGCGAGACCCACGTGTTCTTGAAAAAGGCGGCACGCTTCTGCCAACGGGCGGTCTCGATCACGGACAAAAGGGATATGGCATGGCGCTCATCGCGGAAGCGATGACCCAGGGGCTCGCCGGCTTTGGCAGAGCGGATGCACCGAAGGGAACCAATGCTGCAGTCACCGTTCAGGTATGGGATCCGACGGCGTTTGGCGGCACAGATGCATTTCTCAAGCAAACTGGCTGGCTGGCCGACGCATGCCGCGCCAATCCACCGCGTCCAGGCGTCAGCAAGGTGAGACTTCCGGGCGAAGCTGCATTGGCACGCAAGCGGGCGGCTTTGGAAAACGGCGTTGCGCTTCACCCTGGCATCATCGACAGCCTCGTAGCCCATGCCGAACGGCTGGGAATCGCAATGCCGTCTGAAACACAAGACTGACACTTATGGAGGCCCGCTTGCCAAACGCGATCAACACCGGCGATCTCGCGAATACCCTTTACACCCTGCGAACCGGCGGGCAATCAAACCCGACGGCAAACTTCGTATTGCCGTCAAATCTGGCAGAAGCAATGGAAGTCCAGCACGCTCTTGCCAGGCTGGAAGGCGCGAGCGATACGGCGTGGAAAGTTGCAATGTCGCCTGACCAGCATGCGGTGATGGCCCGGCTGTATCCATATGTCGAGACGGAGCTTGAGGCGCAGTTGCCGTATTTGCCCGGTATGAAGTTCGAGTTGGAACTGGCGCTCCGGCTCGGTCGTGAACTCCCCGCGCGTACGGAGCCGTACTCCCGCACAGAGATCGTCGAGGCGGTGTCGCATGTTCATATCGGTGCCGAACTCCTTTCGTCGGCTGTCACGGACGCCGGGAAGGTCTCGTTTCCACTCTATGTCGCCGACAGGATCGGCAACCGGGGTTATGCGCTTGGGCCGGTTGTAGCGAAAGTGTTGCTCGATACGATCGAGGGTACCGAAACGCATATCACGCATGACGGCGCACCCCTCTTTTCACAGCCTGCGAAACATCCCGCAGGCGATCCACTCGCCTGGCTTCTCGCCTATGCCAACGATCCCTCGAGCTCCAACAACATTCTCCGAGCCGGGACGGTGATTACCACAGGAGCACTGACCGGCGCGATGCTGCTGCCAGGGCCGGGTAGGGTCGAGGTTCGGCTGGCGCAGGACTATGCGATCAACGTGACGCTGACGGCGTCAAGTTGAGATCCGTTTGACTCGCGCAGTTTGGCGATGGTTTAACGCTTGGACGTTTTTTCCATCGCGAGATCAGGCACTAATCGCATGTTGAAGGACAGGAGAAATCTGGCTGCAAAGGCTGTACTTGGCGAAAAGTCCGCGATGATGAGCGGCAGTTTGCCAACCTTTGAGCACATCGTCACCGATGTCACGGAGAGTTTTCTCTGGCGCGTGGATGACTATCCGTGGGAGCGCAATGTCTGGAACTACCATCCGGAGATCGAGATCCATCTCTTGCGGCATGCGTCTGGCATGGCCTTTGTCGGAGATTACATTGGTGAATTCCAACCCGGTTATCTGACTGTGATTGGCCGCAATCTGCCGCATGACTGGGTAACGGCAACGGCGCCGGGCGAGGTCATCGAGGGGCGCGATATCGTCATCCAATTCGATCCGGATCGCCTCCGCAACATCACGGCCATGCTCCCGGAGTTTATACAGTTGGAGGACTTTTTCGCCCGTGCCGAACGCGGACTTGTGTTCTACGGTCAAACGCTGGCTGAAGGTATCAACCTTGTGGAAAGCATGGGAAAGGTGAAGGGCTTTGCCCGGCTGTCAATGTTCGTACAATTGCTTGAGCTTTTAAGCGCCACGCAGGAATACGAAATCCTGTCGTCTCCGGAATTTGCGCCAAAGCTGAACGCTGAAACCCTCGACGTTTTGCAGCGCGCGTTGATCTATATTTTCGAGAATGTCGCCAACGATATCCACCTTGCCGAGGTGGCAGGTCTGGCTGGCATGAGTGAGACGGCTTTCTCCCGGTTTTTCAAGAAGAACACCGGCAACAGTTTCACCGACCATGTCAACAAGCTGCGTATCTGGCAGGCCTGCAAACTTTTGGCGGAGAGCGATATGCCGATTACCGAAATCTGCTTCGAGGTCGGTTATCTCAATATCTCCAATTTCAACCGGACATTCCTGCTGCATCATAAAATGACGCCGTCCGCCTACCGGCGGCTCGCGGGACAGCGCCGCCCTTCGCGTGCTTGATGCTGGTTTTTGTGCAGAGCAATGAAGCTATGTTGCAACTGCCCTGTAAAAAGCGATTTGTCGCTATTTTTTCGCATTAAACTATAGATTCGACGCATGGCGCGCACTAGTCCCCCCACACCAGATACGTAGGATCAGGCCAGCGAAAAACTTCGCTATGGAGAGACGGCCGCCTGATCTGAGGAGATTCCAGCGGCTATCGCAGTGACCTTTAGGGGAGGTTCATCATATGACCAATGGAAAGACGCTCATTTCGAGCATTGCCTTCGCTTGCCTTCTTGCCAGCTCGGTATCTTCGATCGCGATTGCGGCCGAGTGCTCCGGGACGATCAAGGTTCTTGCCCAGCCGCGCGACGGACTGACTTTGCTTGAGGAGCAAAAATCGGAATTCGAAAAGCTCAGCGGCGGCGCATCCTTCGAGATCGATTATCTGAACGAGAACGATCGCCGCGCCAAGAGCAAGGCCGACGCTTCCACCATCGGCAAGTACAATGTCTACTATATCGATGAAGCCAATGTGGCACTGTTTGCATCATCAGGCTGGGTCGCGCCATTGATGGACTACTATCCGGCCGAGTACGACTATGCCGATTTCGATCCAGGCCGGCAGAAGGTTGCCACCTATGACGGCAAGGTTTGGTTTGCGCCGCTGACGGGTGGCGGCGATCTGATGGTGTACCGCAAGGACCTGCTCGAGGCCGCAGGCATCACTCCGCCCAAGACGCTTGACGCCTACATTGCAGCCGTCAAGACGCTGAACCAGCCGGACAAGGGCATCTATGGCACGGCGCTGCGCGGCCAGCGTGGGTCCGGTGCCAATGTCTGGCGCTGGATGCCCTTCTTCAAGGGTTTCGGCGGCAACTGGTTTGACGGCAAGACGCCGGTCTTCGACAGCGAGGCCGCTATCAAGGCGACTGAAACCTATCTGGAGCTTTTCAAATATTCGGCTCCCGGCAGCCAGACCGGCGGTTGGGACGAAGTCGTCGGCGCCTTCACATCCGGCCAGGTGGCGATGATCATCGAATCCACACCACTGGTCGGCATGGCGATCGATCCGAAATCCTCCCAGGTCGCTGGCAAGGTCGGTTACATGCCGCCGCCAACCCCGCTGACGGGTGGGGGATACGGCCACGGTCTTGCCATCGGCATCAAAGCCAATGCGGATGAGGCGTCAAAGGCCTGCGCCGGCCTCTTCATCGCCTGGGCGACCTCCAAGGAAAACGAGAACCGCCGTCTGGAAGCAAACCAGTTCAGCGAACTCAATCGCACCAGTGTCATGACCAGTCCGAAATTCGCCGAGTTTTATGGTCCGGACCTCGGTGAAGCCCTGGCCGAAACCGGCAAGGTTACGGCAGTCAATTTCTGGCAAAGCCCGCAATGGCCGGATCTCGGCGATCGTTGGGGCATCATTCTGGAAGAGCTGATTGCAGGCACCCGCACGGACATCAAGGATGGTCTCGACGAGCTCAACGGCTTTGCCAAGGACCTCGTCGCCCGCAGCCAGTAAGCTGACCTTCGCTGACACTGACCCGGCAAGGCGAGCCCTTGCCGGGCATCCTTACACCAACGGGAAGCACTGCGACTTTTCGAAGGGGGCTTCGTGAAACAGAAAAATACCCTGCCGGCAGTCTTCCTGACGCCGGCCATAGCGATCCTCGCCGTCTTGGCTTTGGTGCCGACGGTCTATGCCGTGATCATTTCTTTCCAGAACCGGGAGCTCAGCAGGCCGGATGGCAGCTTCATCGGTCTTGCGAATTACACAAGCTTGTTTTCCGATCGCCGGTTCATCAATGCCATTGGTGTTTCTTTGACCTGGGAGGCGGTCACGGTCGGCATGACGCTGATCATTGCGATCGGTCTCGGCATTCTTTTGTTCGAATGCGCCTCGCCGCGCATGCGCAATGTCGTCTCCTTTCTGTTCCTGATCCCGGTCATCCTGCCGCGTGTTTCGGCCGCGTTTGTGTGGAAATTTGCTTTCCATCCGCTCTACGGGATCATCACCTATCCCTACAAGGCGATCACCGGCCAGCCGCTTGATCTGCTGTCTAACCCTTTGACTGCGCTTGGCACCGTTGCTTTGGTCGATGTCTGGCAATGGGGCCTGTTTTTTGCCGTCATCGTGCTGAAACTCCTGGAAACGCTGCCACCGCAACCCTTCGAGGCGGCACGGCTTGATCACGCCAAAACCTGGGAAATCTATGCCTATGTCGCCATCCCGATGCTCAAGGCGCCGCTGATCTCACTTGCCTTCGTCAAGATGATCGAGTCCCTGCGCGCCTTCGACCTGATCTATGTGATGACCCGCGGCGGGCCGGGTATCGCGACGGAAACACTGGATATGTATGCCTTTTCACAAGGCTTCATCGAGTCCGGCCGCATCTCTTATGCATCCAGTATGGCGGTTTTGATGATGATCGCGACTTCGCTGGCATTCACCTTTCTCTGGAAAAGGGTCAAATCATGAGTGCCCGCAGTCCTGGCCGCTTCGCCGGCCGCATCATCTTGTACGCGGCTGCGTTTTCGGCAGTTTTCCCCGTCTTCTGGACGCTCCTCAATGCTTTCAAGAACCGGGTCGATATCGTCACGCCGACGCCGTTGTTCTTCTTCACGCCGACACTGGATAATTTCGCCTATGTGCTCGGCCGGGCGAGCGTGTTTGAGGGGCTGGTCAACTCGATCCTGATCTCGGGTGCCTCGGTGCTGATCGGTGCGGTGCTCGGTCTGCCGGCCGCCTATGCCATTGCCCGCTATCCGAACCGCTGGTCGCATGACATCCAGTTCTTCGTGCTGTCGCTGCGCTTCCTGCCACCGGTCGCGATCGCGATCCCGCTGATGGTCATCTGGCTGGATTTCGGGCTTTACGACACGCGCCTTTCGATGACGATAACCTATACGTTGCTCACGCTCGCGACCGTCATCTGGCTCAGCGTTCCGGCTTTTGCAAGGGTGCCAAAGGAGGTGGAGGAAGCCGCGCGTGTGGATGGCTACGGTCCTTATGCGATCTTTTTCCTGATCGCGCTGCCGATCGCCTCGCGGTCCCTGATCGGGGCGGTGGCCTTCAGTTTCGTGCTGGTCTGGAACGAGTTCCTGATCGCGTTGATGCTGACCACGTCCGATGCCAAGACACTTCCCATCGTCGCCTCGGAACTGACGCAGCTCGGGCGCGATGTGCCCTGGGGTATCCTGAATGCCTCCGTCGTGCTGCTATCGATACCGCCTCTTCTTTTTATCGGCATTCTCAGCGGCATGCTCAACAATGCCTTCAAGCGCAAGACATCCTGAACATTCAAAGGAATACACAATGCAAGCGTTGGTTCTCGAGCAGAAAGGCTTACTCAGCCTGCGGGAAATCGATCTTCCACTGAATGTCGGTCCTGATGACGTCAAGATCGCCATTCACACTGTTGGGGTCTGCGGCAGTGACGTGCACTATTATACACATGGTGCGATCGGCCCCTATGTCCTGCGCGAGCCTATGGTACTCGGCCATGAGGCGGCCGGCACGATCGTGGAGATCGGCAGCAATGTCCGCAATCTGGCTGTGGGCGACCGCGTCTGCATGGAACCGGGCGTTCCGGATCTGTCTTCGCGGGCGTCAAAGCTTGGCCTTTATAACGTCGATCCCGATGTTCGCTTCTGGGCGACGCCGCCGATCCACGGCATTCTGACACCCCATGTGGTCCATCCGGCAGCCTTCACCTACAAGCTGCCGGACAATGTCTCTTTTGCCGAAGGTGCAATGGTCGAGCCTTTCGCCATCGGCATGCAGGCGGCGGCGCGGGCGCGCATTGCGCCGGGCGATGTGGCGGCCGTCATCGGCTGCGGGCCGATCGGCATCATGGTGGCGCTGGCGGCGCTGGCCGGCGGCTGCAGCCGTGTGTTCATAGCCGATTTCAGTGCTGAAAAGCTTGCTATCGCCGGCCGCTATCCGGGTATCGTGCCGGTCAACATCGCCGATCAATCTTTCGCGGACGTCCTGCAGCGGGAAACCGCAGGCTGGGGCGCGGATTTGGTGTTCGAGGCAAGCGGCAGCGCAAAAGCCTTCAACGGCATTTTCAATCTCGTCCGGCCGGGCGGGGCGGTGGTTCTTGTCGGATTGCCGGTCGAACCGGTCGCCTTTGACGTGCCCGGTGCTATCTCCAAGGAAGTCCGGATCGAAACGGTATTCCGCTATGCCAACATCTTCGATCGCGCCTTGGCCCTCATTGCATCAGGAAAAGTGGACCTGATGCCGCTGATTACGGGCACATTCGATTTCAAGGACAGCATCAAGGCGTTCGATCGTGCGGTGGCGGCCAATCCCTCCGACGTGAAACTGCAAATCCTGATGAATAACGGGGAGATTTGAGCATGGCGACCATTGTATGCGCGCATGTTGACAAGGCCTATGGCGCGGTAAACGTGATCAGGGATTTCAACCTGGATGTTGCCGATCAGGAATTCATCGTTTTTCTCGGACCTTCCGGTTGCGGCAAGTCCACGCTGCTGCGGATGATTGCAGGGCTCGAAGACATCTCAGGCGGAGACGTGATCATTGGCGGCAAGACAGTCAACGATCTGCCGCCGCGTGACAGGGGCGTCGCTATGGTCTTCCAGAATTACGCGCTTTATCCGCACATGACGATCTACGACAATATCGCTTTCGGGCTGAAGCGTATGAAGATTCCGGGTCCGGAAATCGACACGCGGATAAGGGCGGTGTCGGCGACGCTCGGCCTTGGTCCATATCTGGACCGCAAGCCGAATGCACTTTCCGGCGGCCAACAACAGCGCGTTGCCATCGCGCGTGCAATGATCAAGACGCCGCGTGTGTTCCTGTTCGACGAACCTCTATCCAACCTCGATGCAAAGCTGCGCAACCACATGCGCGTCGAAATCGCCCGGCTGCATCAAAAGCTGAAGACGACCACAGTCTATGTCACCCATGACCAGTTGGAGGCCATGACGCTCGCCGACCGAATCGTGCTGATGAAAGATGGCAGCATCGAACAGGTGGGCACGCCGGCGGAAATCTACGAGCGGCCGCGCACGCTCTTCGTTGCCAGCTTTATCGGCACGCCAAACATGAATTTCATTGACGCAACCGCCGAAACAAAAGGAGACGGCTGGTTGTTGCACGTGGAAGGAGCCAGTTTTGCGGTCTCCGATAAAAGGTTCTTCCTGTCTGACGGTCAAAAGATCGTGCTTGGCATCCGTCCTGCAGACTTGGATACCGCAGCAGTGGGATCGGTGGAGGTCAATTGCGTTGCCGGTACGGCGGACCTCGTCGAATTCCACGGCAACGATGCTCTCGTCACCTTCCTCTTCGCGGGTAAGGAAATCGGAGCTCTCGTTAAAGCAGGCGGCTGCCCGAAATCCGGCGATGGCGTCCGGTTTGCCGTCGATGAGAACCGCATGCATCTGTTCGATGCCCAGACCGGGCTTACTCTTTTAAAACAATGAGTGCTCCATCGCGCTATTGCTGCGCGAGTTCGTCGAGGTCTTCAAAACCAAAGGTCACGAGGGAGATCGGCCGTTGCGGATCTGCACGACGCTATCCTGACGCGCGCCTGTTTCGCTGGCGACCGGCGACATGGTGGCCTCAACCTGCGCCATTGGCGCGCTCAATCGCAGGTTGAGGCCAGTTGGGCGATAGGCCACATCCACCGTTCCAAATGCGCTGAGGCTTGAGGCAATCAACCGCGAACCAAAGCCCTTGCGCTCGGGAGCGACAACCGTGGGGCCATTCATCTCCACCCAGCTGAACTGGAATGTCTTTTCATCGTCTGCGTAAACAACCGACCAATCGATCTCGACGCGCCCTTCGTCGTTCGAAAGCGCGCCGTATTTAACAGCGTTCGTCATCAACTCGTGCAGTACAAGGCCGAACGACATGGCTACCTGTGGTCCTAGAACCACTTTGGAACCTCGAACCTGAACGCGGCCGCTGTCCTGCATGCCCATATTGCGAACGGTATTATCGACGACGTCTCTCATTGCTGCGCCGCGCCAATCGTCCTGGGTCAACACATCGTGCGCTTTGGACAGTGCCGTCAGACGCGATTGAAGCTTTTCGCCGGCTTCTTTGACCGAAGAGGCATTCCGCAACGACTGCGCCGCGATCGCTTGCACGACGGCAAGCGTGTTTTTGACGCGATGAGCCAGCTCATGCATCAACATATGCTGGGTTTCTTCCGCTTTCTTCCGCTCGGTGATTTCCACCGCCGCACCTGAAAACCTCACAGGTTCGCCGGTGGCGTCGCGAATGAGGCGACCTCTTGCATGCACCCAACGAACCCCTCCGTCTGGCTGGACGATACGATATTCGGCGGAGAAGGTTGGCTGACCCGCGAAAACGCGAGCGAGTTCTGCCTCAAAAGCAGGCATGTCGTCGGGATGGAAATTGCGGATATATTCTTCCAGCGGCGCTCCTGCGGATGCTCTGTCTGGTGAAACGGTGTAGATTTCCGCAAAGTTGGGGTCGGCGTAAATCAGGTTTTCAGGTCCCAGTCCCAGATGCCGACCATTGTGGATGCGCCAAGAGCCGATTGCAGGCGCTCCTCGCTTCTGGCCAACTTCTCCTGCATCGCCTTAAGGTCGGTGATATCCAGCGAAACGCCGCTCATAAAGGCAGCCTGGCCACGATTGTCGTTCACCAACTGACCGCGCACAAGTACCCAAGACACCCTGCCGTCAGAGCGAACGATCCGGTACTGGATATCGTAGCCTATGCCAGTTGCAAGCGTTTCGCGCACAGCCGCCTGCATGCGGGACAGATCGTCCGGGTGTATAACACTGATGAGTTCGTCGTAGGTAAAAGCTTCGTTCTCGTCGCGTCCAAAGTTTTTTTTGCACACATCGGATGCCTCCAGAACCATCGTCTTGAGATCAAGCTCCCAGTATCCAAGGCTCCCCGCCTTCAACGTGTCCTTCATTCGACGCTCAGAACGCAAGGCGGCCTCTTCAGCCTTTCTGGTCCCCGTAATATCGCGTGATATGGACAAAATGCGGTCTGGACTGCCGTCAGGCCCGAAGATCGGAGAGACTTTCACCTCCCACCATCGCGGATTGCCTTTCGCGGTGTCCGCCGTTCCGATGAAGGTGTGGCTCTTGCCTGCTCTCGCAAAATCCAGGGCCTCTTTGGCAGCCTCGTTCCCTTCGTCTTTCCAGAAATCTGGCCAGGGGCATCCGCGGATGGTGTCGAAGTCATCGACCTCCATCACCCGCATTCCACCTACGCTCATAAAGCTCAGGTTTCCGTCGAGACCGATCACCTTGATGCAATCGTCGGACGCCGACAGAATTTCGGCCATCAGCGTCGCGTCAACAGCAGTCTGTTCGAATGGCGCAGCGGGAAGGCGAGGGGCCGCGCCGCTCATATTGTTGCCGGAGGGCAAAGTATCGGGAACGTCGTCGCGAAATTCATCATTGGCCGTTTCATCTCATGGTTAGCCAGAGCCAGGAACTGCAGCCCCTTCCAGGTAGAAGCGGCCGCATTCGAAGTCAATTAAAGCATAACATAGCTCAGTCATTTTTCGGGATGCACGCGTCTACTACTTCAAGCCGATCCCCGGGGGCCGACGATGATACTTGGAGGCACCGTGAGATTGACGTCTCCACGGAGAAGACGCGCAATATAGCTGAGGGCGTTTTGAAGCCCGTTCATCGTATAGGGCTTCTCAATCACACCGATTGCACCAACAAAATCATCCGGTACCCGTTTAAGGTTTCCGGTTACGAACACATAAGGGATACCCCGCTCCGCAAGGTGTCTGCCGACGTCGATCCCGGTCGGGCCATCCGTTAAGTGAACGTCCACGAACGCAAACTCGGGCACCTGCCGCTCCAGAATTGCCATTGCCTGTTTCTCACTCATGGCCTGGCCGATGACGGAGTGCCCGGCTGCCTCGACTTCTTCCTCGAGTTCGAGTGCGAGCAGGGCCTCGTCTTCGACGATCATGATTTTCAAACGGCGCTCCATGTCAATGATCCACCATCAGCGTGACGCGGACGATTGTCTCCCGCCCTCGGATTTCACGATGGATTTCCGCCTCGACCTGACGGCAGCAGGTCTCCAGCATAAGCCGTCCGAAGTCGTCGTCTTCTGGATTGACGGCAACTGGATCGGCAGTGTCTCTGACCTCGATCAGGAAATGTCCATTCGGCTGATTGACCGTCAGGTGAATTTGACCGCCGCCGTCCCGTAATCCCCGGCGCACGGCGTCGCCGATCAGCTCGTTGACAATGAGTGCGAGCGGGGAGGCTTTTGCAGCAGGAACGAGGACGGGAGCAAGCTCCATCGTAATTTGGATATCGTTGCGTCGGAGTGATCCGACAAGGTCTACGACGAGATCGCGGGCGAAGTCAGCAACGTCGAAACGGGCTACGTCGTGTGCCGTGAAGAGCTTCCGTTGAACCGTGCTGAGGGCCTCGACCCTGTTCAGGACCGAGAGAAGTGTATGGCGCACCGTCTCATCTTTGGTTTTACGGGCCTGCAGTTTCACAATCGACGCGATGGTCAATAGGTTGTTTTTTACCCGGTGGTCCACCTCGTGGACAAGTGTGATCTTGGCGTCGAGTGCCTGGCTCAATTCGCTGGCTCGCGCGGCAACTTCGGCTTCGGCTTTTCTGCGGGCGGACGCCGTTTTCATCAGCTTGATCTTGTCGTCGGTGAAATCGAGTTGAGACGCGAAAAAATAGATCGCCTCGCCGCTTTCGTCGAAAACCGGACTAATGAAGAGAGCGTTCCAGAATATCGATCCATCCTTGCGATGGTTGACAATGTCGATCGCTATGGAGCGAAACTCGCTGATCGCTTCGGCAATTTTCTGGACAGATGCGCGATCGGTCTCCGGTCCTTGTAGAAAACGGCAATTGCGTCCGATCAGTTCGTCTGCGGCGTAGCCTGTCAGATCGCTAAACGCCTTATTGGAAAAAATGATCGGGTTATCATGCTGCCGGGGATCAGTGATGATCATTGGCATGCGGGTAGCCTTGAACGCCGCCGCGAATGGGTCTTCCGATGGGTGTTCCGCAAGAAGTCTGTTTCCGGCGTTTTGCGCACCTCTTTTTGCCGAAACTTCGTCGTCCATTAACACGCCTTTTGTGAATCCGTCGGTAACGCGCAGGAATGTGAAATGTTCCACTCCCTGAATATGCATTTTGGCAGGTAGGAGAAAAAGCCGATTCGATGCAACCAACTGCGATCAGTGCAGTAATTCTCGAAAAGCTCTCAGAAAATATATATACTTATAATAGTAAATTGTCAGGAATTCGTGGATGCCCGCGATGGCCGTTGACACCGCTGAAATGGCCGCCCACGTAACTAGCTGGCGGATAATCGTGCTTTCACTCGTGGGGAAGTGTCTCCGTGTCGCGTGCAATCCGCCAATGGCGGATATTACGGGAGTGCCCGTCTCGACACTCCCTCAACGCTAGAGGCCAGTGAGTTCCTCTATTCGGCGGCTGCGGCTAGTCGTGTGCGGCCTGCAAAGCCGATCAGCGTGGCGCCGAGTAGGGCGGACAAACCGGCGAAGGCGAAGACACCGGCGGGGCCATGGGTTCCAACGATCAAACCGCCGAAGACGGCACCACTCGAAATGGCGATCTGGAAAGTCGTGAGCGTTAACGCACCGGCACTTTCCGGTTCGTCAGACGCCGCCTGAGTGACAAAACTCTGGACGCTGACCGGGAGAGCGCCAAAGGCGAAGCCCCACAGGGTCGTGGCGACTGTGGCGACGATGGGCGAGGCGCCGGCAAAGCTGAGCACGAACGCGGTGATGGCAATACCGGCTGCCGCAAGTGTCATTGACAGGGCGGTATTGCGCTCGGCAAGAAATCCGCCGGCAAAATTCCCGAAAAACCCACCGATACCGAATGCCAGCAGAATTCCTGAGACGCCTTCGACGCCAAAATGTGGTACATCTTCCAGAAACGGGCGGATGAACGTAAACCCTGCGAAGTGTCCTGCGACGACCAGTAGGATGGTCAGAAGCCCGATGCGGATCGCTGGGCGGCGCAGGACGGTTGCCATCGTGCCTAGATTGGCCGGCCCGGTGGAAGGCATGGCCGGCAAGGTGAGTGCCTGCGCCAAAAGCGCCACCACCCCGAGCACGCCCGTGATGACAAAGGCGGACCGCCAGCCCATCATTTCGCCGACCCAGGCCCCGACCGGTGCTGCGCAGACGGTTGCGGCGGAGACGCCGCCCATGATGATGGCCATGGCCCGTGGCATTAGCCGTTCCGGCACGAGCCGCATCGCCAAGGCAAGTGACATGGCCCAGAATCCACCAAGGCCGATCCCAAGAAGGGCGCGTGATAAGAGCAGCATCGTCATGCCGCTGGATAAGGCTGCGATCAGGCTGGACACGATCAGTAGCGTGGTGAGACCCAAGAGCGTATAACGCCGATCGAAACGGCTGGTGCCGACGACGATGGCGGGTCCTGCGATCGCACCGACAACGGCTGTCATGGTCACCGATTGCCCGGCCGCGCCGATGCTGACGCCCAGGTCATGCGACATCGGTGTCAGCAGGCTCGCCGGCAAAAATTCTGCGGTCACCAAACCGAACACGCCGAGGGAAAGAGAGACCACACCCGCCCAGGCGGGCTTCGTGGTGCCGTCGTCGGCGCGAAAACCGTTTGTTTCATGTCTGGTATTCATCTGCTGTCTCCATAAATGTTGACAGAAGGCTAGACGGGATGTTCTGGTGTTTCTATGCTGTAAAAGCCAAAAGGCATGACTATTCGTCCAACTTGGGTGCTGAGATGACTGATCCGTTGACCGAGATGCTGCGGGGACTGCGCTTGGACGGTGTGGAATATGGCCGTTGCCAGCCATCCGCCCCTTGGGCGACGGCATATCCGAGGCAGGCGGAAGCGCAGTTCCATTTCCTGGCTGCTGGTCATGCCTTTCTGCAGTCACCTTCGGGCGAATGGACCGAAATGCATGCCGGCGATGCGGTCCTCTTGCCACGCGGCGACGCGCATGTGCTGGCAAGCGAGCCTGGGCTGCCATCAACGCCGGTGGAATGCATGGCGCGAAAGCGTCTTTGCGATGGTATCGTCGATCTGCAATGCGCCTGCCCTGACACCAGCAATCTTCTTTTCTTTGCGGTAATGCGGTTCAACGTCGATAAGCGGCATCCGCTCCTGGAACTGATGCCGGACGTCATGCGCACAAGCGACCTGGCTGTCAGCGAGCCGACGATCCCATTGCTGCTGGATGCAATGATGCGGGAGGTCGATATGAACCGGGTCGGGGCAGGGGGAATTCTCTCGCGCCTGGCTGACGTTCTGACCGCCACACTTATCCGCACCTGGGTTGAGCATGGTTGCGGCGACTCGACCGGCTGGCTTGCGGCCGTCCGCAATCCGGAAGTCGGCCGTGTGCTGGCGGCTATTCACCTGGATCCGTCGCATGATTGGAGCGTCAACGAACTGGCCCGCCACATGGGGGCCTCCCGCTCCGGTTTTGCGCAACTGTTTGCCACCGTCGTCGGTGAAACGCCGGCCCGGTACGTGGCCAAGATGCGTATGCACCAAGCCCATCAGTGGCTGAGGGATGGGCAACGTGTCGCGGTTATCGCCGAACGCCTCGGTTATGAATCCGAAGCGTCCTTCAGCCGCGCCTTCAAACGCATCATCGGCGCGTCGCCGAGCCAGTTCCGCGAACATGGGAAGAGCAATGGGGCCGTGCGCATTTGATCTGAGTTGGAAATTGTATCGTTGAATTTTGCTGCCCGGCGAACGCGAATGTTGCACGTCCTTCATATCGATTGACGACGTGCGTCTTGCCGCCGAACGCGGATCTGGAGTGAACGCGGGCGAGATGCTGGCGCAAACAATTGATGACGTATTCGCGTACTAAATAAGAGACGTCCGCGCTCTTTCGAGATAGTTGCCTGACCCTTTGGTCGCGACGAGCACCTCACCGTTTGTCACTGTCTTTCCGCGTAGAAGCACCCGCACCGGCCACCCCGTGACCTTCAGGCCCTCATAGGGTGTATAGTCAGCGCCGTGATGCAGGATGCCGTTCGTGATGACGACGGATTTCTTCGGGTCCCAGAGCGCAATATCTGCATCCGAACCGATGGCGATTGTTCCCTTGTTGGGATAGAGGCCATAGAGTTTGGCATGGTTGGTGGATGAAAGAGCGACGAACTGGTTGAGGTCGATCCGCCCCTTGACGACGCCTTCGGAAAACAGGATGGGCAGCCGGGTCTCGACACCCGGAATTCCATTCGGGATCCAGCGAAAATTCCGCTTCCCTTTTTCATTCAGCTTGCCTTGATCATCCTCGAAGCGAAACGGGCAGTGGTCTGAGGAGAAGAGGTCGAACGTTCCGTTCTGCAGGCCTTCCCAGCAAGCCGCCTGGCTTTCCTTGTCGCGCGGCGGCGGGGAGCAGACGAACTTCGCGCCCTCCAGCTCCGTGGCGTCGAGGTCGTCCGCCGTCAACATCATATATTGCGGGCAGGTTTCCCCCGCGACCTTGCTGCCGCGGGCGCGTGCCCGCTGAATTTCTTCCATGGCCTCGCGGTTCGACACGTGGACGATGACGATCGGCGTATCGACGATTTCGGCCAGCGATAATGCCCGGTGGGTTGCCTCGCGCTCGGCAGCGACGGGGCGGCTGCTGGCATGATATTTCGGCGCCAGTTCGCCGTTCTTCTCATGGCGGCCGATCAGGAAACGGATGGCATCCTCATTTTCGCAATGGACCATCACCAGAGCGCCGGACGAGCGTGCGCTGTCAAGCGTCGCCAGGATCTCGTCATCGCGAAGGCGCAGATTGTCATAGGTCATGAAGACCTTGATCGAGGTATAGCCGTCCTCGACCAGAGCTGGCAGTTCCTGCCCCAGCACATATCCGGTCGGATCGGTGACGACGAGATGGAAGCTGACGTCAACATAGCATTCACCGTCAGCCTTGGCGTGATAGACCTTGAGCGATTCCCTGAGCGTCGTGCCCTTTTCCTGCATGCAGAACGGCATCACCGTGGTGTTGCCGCCGAAAGCTGCCGACAATGTGCCGCTGGCGAAATCATCGGCCATGACGATGCCGTCGCCGGACGACTGCGCAAGATGCACGTGGCTATCGATACCGCCGGGCATGACGTAGAGGCCGCTGGCATCGATGATCTCCGCCGCGTCATCAAGACTGCCGGCGAGGGCTGTGATGCGGCCATCCTGGATGCCGACATCGCACCGGAAGGTATCGCTGGCGGTAACGACGGTTCCGTTGCGGATAATCGTGTCGAACTTCATGCGGGATCCTCCGGGTTCAAGCGGGCGTGGTGACGGTAGCGCCGGCGGAGGCGAGGATCTGATCCAACGCCGACGTCATCCGGTCAATCTCTTCGATCGTGTTGTAATGAACCATCGAGACACGGACCATGCCATTGTTTTCGGTGAGGCCGAGATATTCAGCGAGCCTGCGCGAGTGGAAGTCGCCAAAGCGGATCGCGATGCGATGGGCATCCATCGCCTTGCAGATTTCAGCCGAGTCACGGCCGTCGAAGACGAAGCTGATGGTCGGGATGCGGTGGCCGTCGCGGTTGGTACTCTGACCGATGATCCGGCAGTCGTTGCGGCCCCGAAGATAGCCGAGAAGCCGGTCGACGAGAGCATTTTCCTGCAGCGTGATCGCGCCATAGGCCGCGACGATCTTTTCACGGGTGGAGCCCGTTTCTCCGGCCTTTTCGCCGAGCTCGCTGAGGTAATCGACGATACCGCAGGTCGAATAGGCGAGCTCATAGTTCGGGTTGCCGGGCTCCAGTTTGCCCGGCACTTTGTCCTTGCCGTAGAAGTAGTGGTAGAGCGTGTCGAGTTCGAGCAGGTGCTCGTACTTGCCGTACATCAATGCGTAATGCGGACCATAGGTCTTGTAGAGGCTGAAGACGTAGTAATCGACATTCCAGTCCTGGACATCGATCGCGCGGTGCGGCGCATAGGCGACGGCGTCGATGCAGATGCGCGCCCCCTTGGAGTGCACGAAATCGGCGATCTCCCGCACCGGATTGATCGAGCCGAGGATGTTCGACACATGGGTGATGCAGACAAGCTTCGTGCGCTCTGACATCAGCGGTTCGAGATCGGCAAGATCGAGCGTGAAAGTGTCCTTGTTCAGCGGCCAGAATTTGACGGCCATGCCGGCATCGCGCAGCCGGTCCCAGGGGCCAATATTGGATTCGTGGTCGGCAATGGTGACGACGATCTCGTCGCCTGGCGTCAACTGGCTGGTCATGGCGCGGGCAAGGTTCTGTAAGAGCGCGGTGGTCGAATTGCCGAAGACAATTTCCTCCGGCCGCCTCGCGTTGACGAGATGCATCGCCGCGGTGCGGGCTTCATAAAGGGCCTTGGCGGCCGCCTGCGACACCTCGTAACTGCCGCCAATCTGGACGTTCTTGTCATAGAGGAAGGTGTTGATCCGCTCGACGGCGCGCTTGAGGATCTGCGATCCGCCGGCATTGTCGAAAAACGTCCAGCCATGGGAAAGACCGGGAAACTGGCTACGGACGAAGTCGATATCCAGTCGGTCCTGGGTCGGGTTGTCTTGGTTCGGCATTGGGTCCTCCAGACCGTCTTTTGTTTTTCTCAGTGGTTGAGAACGGCGCGCAGGAACCCGCGTGTCCGCTCTTCCTTGGGGTTGTCGAAGATTTCGCCCGGCGTGCCCTGTTCGATGATGCGGCCGCCATCCATGAAGATGACGCGGTCGGCCACCTGCCGGGCAAATCCCATCTCGTGGGTGACGACGATCATCGTCACACCGGTGCCAGCGAGCCTTTTCATGACATCCAGCACCTCGCCGACCATTTCCGGGTCGAGCGACGAAGTGGGCTCGTCGAACAGCATCACCTTCGGCTCCATCGCCAGGGCGCGGGCAATCGCGACGCGTTGCTGCTGTCCCCCCGATAGTTTTCCGGGATATTTCTCCGCCTGCTCGGCAATGCCGACACGGGAAAGAAGCTCGCGTGCTTTGCGCTCGGCCTCTTCAGGCTTCTTGCCCCGCACGCGCATGGGGGCAAGCATGACGTTTTTCAAAACCGTCAGATGCGGGAAGAGGTTGAAGGATTGGAACACCATGCCCACTTCGGCCCGAACCTTGGCCAGCGCCTTGCCCGGCCCGACGGTGACGCCATCGACGACAATGCTGCTATCGCTGGAAAAAGCCTCAAGCCGGTTGATGCAGCGGATAAGGGTCGACTTTCCCGAACCGGATGGCCCGATGACGCAGACGACTTCCCCCTCGGCAATGTCAAGATCGATGCCATGCAGAACGGTGAAGATGCCGTAGGCCTTTTTCAGATTGGTGATCTGGATGAGGGGGCTCATGAGCGCTTCTCCCCGCCGAAGCGTTTTTCAAGGCGCGCAACGATGCTGACCAGCGGCCAGAGCAGGGCAACATAGATGAGGGCCGCACCGATCAGCGGCGTCGGATTGGCTGACAGCGCCTGCGCCTGGGTGGCCTGTTTGAGAAGGTCGGGCATGGCGACGACAGAGGCGAGGGCGGTGTCCTTGAGGACGTTGATGCAATTGTTGGTCAGCGGCGGAATGACGATCTTGATGGCCTGCGGCAGGATCACGTCGATCATCATGTGGCGGCCGGAAAGCCCCAGCGCCTGCGATGCCTCAAACTGGCCATGCGGAATGGCCTCGATGCCGGCACGGAAAATTTCCGCCGTATAGGCCGATGACACTAGGGTCAATGCCACGACGGCCGAGACGAATGGCGAAAATCGGATGCCGACGAAGGGCAGGGCGTAATAGACCACGATCAGCAGCACCAGAAGAGGGATCGAGCGGAAAATGTCGATGTAGATCTTGGCAAGGAACGGAAATGGACCGGCTCCGTAAAGCCTGACGAGCGCCAGAAACAGGCCGCCGGCCAGACCGGCGACGATGCTTGTAATGCCGATTTCCAGCGTCACCAGAAGCCCTGATAAAAGCAGCGGAAAGGTTTCGATCAGGATTGGTATATTGAAGAAGGTATTGAGCAGATTCATGAGGCCACCGGCTTTGAATGTGATGGCGGCGCGCCAACGCCGTCATCACATGGGGTCACGGTTACTTGGCTGACGGCATGTCCATGACCATCACGGTCGATGTCGTCTCCTCGGCCTTGGCACCGAACCAGGTCTCGTGCAGCTTGGCGACGAACCCTTCCTTCTTCAGCGTCGAAATGACCTCATTGACCTCGGTCGCCAGAGGATCGCCCTTGTTGAACATGACGGAATATTTCTCGCCCGTCGTGATGCGCTCCACCACCTTCAGTTCCGGCTTGTCCTTCACGTAGTACTGAAGTGCCGGAATATCGCTGATATAGCCGTCGATGCGGCCCGCAGCCAGGTCGAGCATGGCTGGCGACAGGCCCTCGAACTTGCGGATCTCGCCAAGCTTGTATTTTGCCGTATTGGTGGTCGCCCACATGTCGCCGGTCGAGCCGGTATCGACGCCGACGACTTTGCCTTCCATGGTGGAAAGGCCGGAAATGCCGCTGGAGGCCAGCACCGTCAACGACTGGTCACTGTCATAGTATGGCTGCGCGAAAGTGACGGATTCCAGCCGTTTTTCGGTGATCGTGATGGACGAGACGGCCATATTGATGCGGCCGGACTGCACGGCGGAAAACAGCCCGCTGAAAGGGATGTTGACAAATTCGACGGACTTGCCGAGCCGCTTGCCGATTTCGGTCACAAGGTCGATTTCAAAGCCGACGGTCTTGCCGGACGCATCCTGAAATTCCCACGGGACGTTGCCGATGTTTGCGCCGACTGTCAGATCGGCTGCGATGGAAGAGGATGCAAAGCCTGCCGTGGCAAGCAGAGCGGACAGGATGGTGGACTTGATACGGGTGAGCGTTTTCATGATGTTCCCCTTGATTTTTTGGCTTAAACACGTTTACGCTGGATTGACTGGTCTAACTGGTCAGACCGGTTCAACCAAGGAAGCATGACTGTCTGGCAATTGCAAGACAGCGTGCCGATAAAATAGACTGGCTCAGATAATAGGCGGCAGCGTTGTGGCGCACAGCGCGATGGTACGAATGGATCCCACGAGAATGTTGAACAGAACTTTGGTTCCCCAATCGGTCGCCCGCGAGATCCAGACCATGATCCAGAATGGCAGCTTGAAGATTGGCGAAAAGATTCCCTCGCAACGGGACTTCTCGCAGAAATTCGGCATCAGCCGGGCATCGTTGCGGGAAGCCTTGTTGACCCTCGAGACACTTGGCTTGCTGAAAACGGAGGCGGGACGGGGGACATTCGTTTCAGGCGGTCCGTCTTCGGAATCCAACCATATGGCGCCCTGGCGCTATTCCGGCAGCTATTCGGTATTCGACGTCTTCCAGACGCGCATCATGCTGGAGGGGCAGATCGCGAGCCTGTCAGCCGGAAGGCTCATGGCCAATCAGTTGGAGCAAATGGAGCATGCAACCCGCCAGATGGAAGAGTGCTGGGCGAAACAGGATCTATTGGCCAATGTCGAGGCCGACCTGGAATTCCACGCAATCATCGCATCGGCGTGCAGCAACACGATGCTGCGTGCGCTCTATGAAACCGTGCGCGAACAGCTGACGGAAACACAGCGCCAGCCAATCCCGATAACCGACCCGGCCCGCATGAGCGCGTCCATCGCGGAGCACCGTCGTATCATAGCGGCCCTGCGCTCCAATGATCCCACCGCTGCGCGTGCTGAAATGGAAACGCATATCCGCAATACGGCGCGCTGCGCCGGGCTCGAGCCCTAGAAAGAACGTCATGCGGCAGGAGCCCTGATGCGTGCGGCGATTGACGCCGCTTTATTGGAGGCGCCTTGAAGCGTTTGCCTGCGCCTCTCTAATAAGGCCTGAATACATTTTCTCCTTGCCCGGATACCAGGGCATGGTTCCAATAGAGCCGAAGCCGGCGATCGTTTCCATATGCGCGACCATACGGGCGCGCATGCGCTCGTCTGGAAGCGGACCGGTCATCGCCTGCACGTTGTCGCTCATATGATCCGGGTTCGATGTTCCGCACAGCACGCTCGTGACAGCAGGATGCGCCATGACCCATTTCAAGAAGAACTGCGCCCAGCTCGTCGCGCCAAATTCCTGCGCAAAACCCGGAAGAGGCTGGCCCTCCACAACTTTCATGAGCCGCGCCTTTTCGAGCGGCAGATTGATAAGCACGCCGACGCCCTTATCGGCAGCCAGTGGCAGCAGGCGCCGCTCGGCGTCGCGGCTGAAGATCGAGTAATTCGTCTGGATGAAATCGACATCGTCGCGTTGCACGATGGCCGCGAGTTGATCCTGAGCGGAGGTCTCATGATGCGTCACGCCGACATGCCGGATCAACCCTTCCTTTTTCCATGCCTTCATCAGCGGGATGACGACCGGTGCATTGGTAATGCTGTGGCATTGCAGGAGATCGATCATGCCCCGCCAGGTGCGCAGCCGCGATTGCCGGAAGCTTTCCTGCGCATGGCTTTCATCGCCGAGATATTCTCCCGTCGACCACACCTTGTCGGCGAGGAATAGCGAGTCTGAGCCTGGAAATTCACCCATGAGCTGGCCGACGCTCACTTCTGCCGAACCATAGAGAGGCGATGTGTCGACGACGCGACCGCCGGCCGCGACATATCTCTCGAAAACCTGCCGTAGGCTATCGCGAGCATCGCCGGGCCTCAGATCGAATGTCAGAAACGTACCAAGGCCAAGTGCCGTCACCGTTTCACCGGTGCGCGGCAAAGTGCGGGTCAGGATATCGGGCTTGGGGGCGGATTCTGGCAAAGCTGAATTTGCGCCCTGCGTCTGCGCCACGGCGGTGGCAGGACCGGCGAGGGCCAAGCCGGTTGCTGCTGCACTCACCGTTCCGAGGAACTTGCGTCTGTTGATCTTCGACTGGTCCATGGGAGATCTCCTGTGTGAGCTTACTGTCAAAACTGCCAGTTGGCAGGCACCCAGGCGTAACCGCCATCGGTCTTGAGCATTCGGCCAAGGCCGGGAAACGGATAGTGGAAACCGAGCACCGGAATCTGATCGGCGGCCGCCCTGTCGAAAATGCGCCGGCGAGAGGCAAGTGCGGTCTCCTTGTCGCGGTCGGGCCCCGGAAGCCAGGACCTGTCCACGTTGACAACCGGGTGGTAGGCAAGGTCGCCGGTCAGCATCAACTGATCATTTCCCGAATGCACGAGGAACGTCGCCATTCCGGGCGTGTGCCCTGAGGCAACAATTGTCGTCAGTCCTGGTAGGATTTCGGCCCCGGCCTCATACAGTTCAACGTCGCTTTTAACCGGCTGCAGGCTGCTCTTGATGGCTGCAGCAAAGCGCAGGCGGAATTCTTCCGGGACCGGCAGGTAAGATAGATCAGGGTCCGTGCGGACGAAGAAATCCCAATCCGCCTTTGGCAGGAAAACGGTGGCGCGGGGAAAAGCCCTGCCACCGTCTGCAGCCCTGAGATTACCAACGTGGTCTGGATGAGTGTGCGAAATGACGATTGCGTCGATATCAGCTGCACTGAGCCCGATCGCAGCCAGATTCTCAAAAAGTCGGCCACCATTTGGACCCATCGTGCCACCGGCCCCGGCTTCGATCAGGATGCGCCGGCCGCCCGTTTCGATCAGAAGGGTGTTCAAGTTGAGCGCCAGGTGGTCGGTTGGAAGAAATGCGCGCCGCAGAACCTCCTGTAGCTCTGCCTCTGGAGCGTCGCTTGCATAGACCCGTGGCGGACCGCCAATCATACCGTCGCTCAAAACCGTTGCGCTTATTTCGCCAATGCGGAAGCGATAGTAACCGGCATTGCCGCTAAGAGAGGATTTTGCCTGTGCTTGTGCAATGCCGCTGCCGCTTACGCCTGGCAAGAGCATGCTCGAGGCGCCGGCGACGGCAGAGAGCATCACAGCCCGTCTCTTGATGGTGAACGCGTTCATCATGGTTCCTTTCAAAATCAATGAGACGCCGAGGCGTATCAGGACATCTCGAAAGACCATGACATCCACGGGCTGCGCTGATAAGTGATGTAAAATAGATCGGCTTGATAAGGTGAGCTTCGCAATCAGTGCGTTACGTCTCGATAGTTTTGATGTTTTTGCCGCTATTGTCCGCTGCGGTGGTTTCCGCGCGGCGGCGCTTGAACGTGGCGTGTCTTCTTCGGCATTGAGTCAAACAATCAACGCGCTGGAAGAGACGCTTGGTATTCGGCTGCTCAATCGGACCACCAGAAGTGTCTTTCCAACGGAGGCCGGGCAACGTCTGCTGGACCGCCTTAATCCAGCCTTGACGGACATCAGGCTTGCCATTGCCGAGGTCGATGAGTTGAGAGATACGCCTTCGGGAACCTTGCGGATCAACGCGCCTGCCCCTGCCGTTGATCATCTTCTGTGCCGCCTCGTCTTCGAGTTCATGGAAACATATCGCGAGGTAAAAGTAGAAATCATCAGTGACGCCGCAGTGATCGACATCGTCGAACAGGGATTCGATGCGGGCGTGAGGTTCGGCAAGCAGTTGGCCCAGGACATGATTGCAGTCCCGTTAGGGCCATCGCTCAGATATGCGATCGTTGGCTCTCCGGACTACATCGAACGGCGAGGTCGGCCCGAAACGCCGCACGATCTCGTCAATCATGACTGCGTAAGGCGACGGTTCCCTGGCGGCACGCTGGTGACATGGCGGTTCACCAATGCAAGCGAAGAGCTCGATGTCACGCCGGACGGACGGCTGACACTCAGTTCGGCGCATAATGAGCTTCAGGCAGCATTGGCCGGCAAAGGCATCGCGCACGTTCTGGACGACTACGCGAAACCTTATGTTCAAAGCGGTCATTTGGTAGAACTCCTCATCGACTGGAGCCCTTCCTTGCCAAGCTGGTTTTTGTATTACCCCAACCGCCGTCTTCCGAGTGCGGCCATGCGCGCATTTCTGGACTATATAAGAGGCTACAAATGGGACACCAGCACATAACCGACCGGCCCGGCGAGCACACCGATTTTGAACAGCAAACGAAGGTGTACGGTCATGTGTTGTCTCTTCTGGTCGGATGTCCGCTGTTAACGGACTTCAGCGCTTGGCGCTGCTGACGACGGCGTGCTTATTTGACGCGTTCCCATTCGATCACGATCTTAGTGCCTTCCGGACGTTGAAAGCTCTCATGCATGCGATCGCCGACAACGGTCAGAGTCAGTTCCTGTGTCGTCCGCGTTCCGCCGACCCAGTTCGGAAACGTTGAAGCCTCCACGCGGTTACCGCTGAATGCACCGTTTTCATCGACCGTATAGGTGCCGAAGAAACCAATATTGCGCGCCATCGCATCGCGATTTTCCGTATCGGTACCGCCGCCTCGGGCATTTGATGCGAAGCGAGGCGTATCGGCGTCCGTCAGCACTTCGACGAAATGCATGTCCGGTGTGAACACGAGCAGTCCGAGTGGGCGCTGCCCGTAAGCCGGGGTATTTGCGCCCTCCGGGTCGATCTGCGCCGAGATCATGCGCCAGGTTCCAACGATCTGATTGACTTGAGCCGTCTGCGCGGCGGCGGCGACCGGAGACAAGGCGATGAACGCGCAGAGAAGCGTTGATCGAAGTTTCATGAGGAATTCCTTTGCGACAACGTTGTTGGGTGCGAGCGAGCTTGATCTCCAAGCATCAAAGGTCCTGCCGGTCCGCGGAGTGTGCAATCTGCTGTTGCCCTTTGATTGCCTCCAGACGTGCGGCGAGTGCTGTCGAGATGGAAGCGTAAGCAGTGCTTCCAAGCGCGAGACGCAAGCCCGGTCTGGCGCTGTCGGCGGCCGAGATGATCGCCGTGACTGTTCGAGCGGCGTCACCCTTCAGGACGAAGCTGCCATCGCTGATTGCTCGCCGCACGGCGCCCGCTGGGGTGTTCTCGTAGATCTCCATAGGGGTGGCGCGCACGAGACCGGAACCGAAATTCGTTCCCGTCGGGCCTGGTTCGACAATGATGAAATCTATGCCGAGGGGTGCAACTTCCTGGGCTACCGACTCCACAAACCCTTCAATGCCCCATTTGGTAGCATGATAGAGGCTGAAACAGGGATAGGCGATCTGACCCCCTTCCGACGAAATCTGGATGATGCGTCCACCGCCTTGCTCACGAAGCCACGGCAACGCCGCCCGGATGATTTGTATCGAGCCTGTCAGGTTCGTCGCGATTTGTTGATCGATCTGATCGTTGGTCAGTTCTTCCGCTGCGCCGAACAAGCCGTATCCTGCGTTGCTGACGACAACATCAATCTGTCCCATCTCCTCGAACGCCCTGTCGATCGCTTTTCGGATGCTGGCAATGTCGGCCAGATCCAGGAGCGCAGCACGAAAGTTTCCGCCGTAGCGTTGCTCAAGATCCAACTGCATCTCTTTTTTGCGTACCGTGCCGACGACCCTGTCGCCGCGGGCGAGGAGCTGTTGTGTCATCTCTTGACCTAAGCCAGAGGACACGCCGGTGATCAGCCAGGTCTTCATCGTCATAAACCCTTTCATAAGAACTGAATTTAATGTAGCGGAGACCAATTGGTGCAATAAGACATCCAATTCAGGATGACCAAGTGCAAAGAATTCACGAATGGTTCGGCCAACCCTAAACGACCTTGCGTCATTCGCTGCGGTGGCCAACCACCGCAATTTTCGCATCGCCGCAGAGACACTCGGCGTCTCGCGGTCGGCTCTGAGCCATGCCATCATCGCTCTCGAGAGCAAGCTCGGTATCCGGCTTTTCAATCGCACCACGCGCAGCGTGTCCCTCACGCAGGCAGGGGCGCAGTTGCTCGCGCGTCTTGACCCCGTTCTTCAGGATCTGGACGCGGCGCTCGACACGCTCGCCGAGACCCGCGGAACGCCCAGTGGAGTTTTGCGGATCAACGCCAACAAGAGCGGCTCGCGCACTCTTCTTCGCATCGTCATTCCTCATTTTCTCGATAGCCACCCGGAAGTCGAAATCGATCTCGTTTCGGAAGGGCGCCTCGTCGACATCGTCGATCAGGGATTTGACGCCGGGGTACGGCTGGCCGAAGCCGTGCCGCAGGACATGGTTGCCGTGAAGTTCGGCGGTACCGTCCGCTTCATAACGGTTGCCGCGCCGCGTTATCTCAAGGACAGAGTGCCCCCTGGCACGCCGGACGACCTCCAGGCCCACGCCTGTATCCGGCAGCGCCTGCCCAGCGGAAAGCGATATCGGTGGGAGTTTTCGAGACGAGGGGCGGAGGTTGCGATCGACGTTCCAGGTAAGCTCACATTGGACGACAACGACCTTCTCGTTCAAGCTGCAGTGGACGGCCAAGGCATTGCCTACGTTCCGGATAGCTTTGCACATCCGTTCCTGGCCTCGGGGCAACTTGTCACGCTCCTGGACGAGTGGTGTCCGCCAGTCCCCGGCTTGGTTCTTTACTACCCCCGCAACCGCCATGTCCCGGCGACATTGCGGGCGTTCATCGATACCATGAAGGTCATCTTCCAAGATGAGGACAACAGGAAGCAGCACCACCATTCAACGCGTCGCGAATGAATGGCATTAGCGTCAGTGAGGTCATGTCACCTGATGGACAGTGCGCCTTGGAGCACGGCGGCTAACACGATAGACTGCCGCAGGCGGGACGTTTGCAAGCGTGCGTCCCACATACGTTGCTTTGAGGCCCAACCGATCGAGTAATGGTCTTGGTATCGGACATCTTGGGCCATACGTGAATTGGTAAAAGGCGCCGTTCTGACGCAGGTGCGAGAACGCACCATCAAGTATGGCAATAACCTTTCGCGCCGGCATCGAAAGAAGCGGGAGACCACTCACGACTGCGCCCACTGGAGTGTGCGGTTGGAGCGCCAGTGTGAGTAAATGTGCGGCGTCCATCTGAATGGTTCTGGCCTTGGGAAACCGAACTTCGAGCTTCGCCGCAAAGTCTGAACCGAATTCGATCAGTACAAGATTTTCTTCTGGGACGCCCCTGCCGAGCAGAGCCGTCGTGAACACACCGGTTCCGGGCCCCAGTTCAATAACCGTCCCGGTTTCTTGCGAAATCTCCGTTGTCATTAAAGCTGAAAGCGCTCGGCCAGACGGCGTGATGGACGCGACCTGTAACGGCGCAGAAAGCCAGGCTCTAAAAAACAAAGAGGCTTCAGCGATCCTGCTTGTCATCACTTGTTACTCGCGATGGCGGGTATAAAACGCTCCGCCAGTCCCATCGCCATCAAACCAAATAGGCCGTAGAGCCCAATCCATTCTACGAGGTTGCCAAGAGGATCCATGTCAGAGATCCCCGCTTGTTGCCGCATCGAGATGAGCGACCGCCGGGGGCGCAATCTGTCTGTCGAAGGCAACGCCGGTCAATTGTTCGGACGTGTGCCACAGACGGTGCGCGACATGCGTTTCCAATGCTTGGGCGGGGATTTGCGATATTGCGGGATATCCTCTCGTCTCGCCGAATTTATGGGGGCCGTAATAGGCGCCACCGCGTGCCGCAGTTGACGTGGCTGCGAAAAGGGTGGGCAGTGCGCCTTGCGCCGCCGGCTGAAACAGGAACCACAGCAACGATCTGATGCGGCCTTGGGCGCTCACCCGTCCCGGCCCGTTGTGAAGCAGGTCGGTGCGTGAGATGCCGGGGTGTGCTGCGATGCTCGTGATGCCCCAGCCGGCCGCCTTGCTGCGACGCTGAAGTTCGAGCGCGAACATCAAACATGCCAGTTTGGACTGGCTATAAACCGGCATGGGCTTGTAGTCATGCTCCGCCTGCAAATCGTTGAAGTTGATTGCGGCATTGCCGCCGCGCACGGCCACGCTCGACAGAGTCACTACCCTCGGCGCTTCGCCGCGCATCAGCAGTGGAAGAAGCTGTGCGGTGAGCGCAAAATGGCCGAGATAGTTGGTGCCGAACTGCAATTCAAAGCCGTCGACGGTTGTCTTGCGGGCCGGAGGCATCATCACACCGGCATTGTTGATGAGAACATCTATATGATCTCGTTCACCCTTTAACCGCTGGCTGAAAGCCGCAATCGACCCAAGGTCGCCAAGGTCGACTGCCTCGAAAGTAACGGAAGCGTTCCGCACTTCCTGCCTGATCCGTCGCATCGCCTCGGCGCCTTTGGCCGGATTGCGGCCGGCGATGATGACGTCACCGCCCGCCCGGGCCAGGGCAATCGCATCTTCAAAACCTAAGCCACCCGCGCCGGTGACCACGATCGTTCGGCCCTTCTGGGACGGCATATCCTCAAGTGTCCAGAATTTGGTCATTGTCTTTCCTTTCGGGAGAGAAGCAAGATTTGCAGGTCCGCCGAAGATGCCAATTTGCGGGGCATTTTCAGCGGACTCCGAAGTCGCCATGGGGTGAAGGCGACCTTCTCAGATCGGGAATGGGGCGAAGTCATCTTTCCGATGAAGTTGGCGCGGGTCAGCGATGGCGGAGGAAAGCCGCGATGCGTTGATTTGTGATCAGGTAGACGATGCCGGTCAGAACGCTCGCCAAGGGCACGATCAACAGGCCAAGCCCAAGGCCGTTCGGAATGTTGGCTGCTGTCGCCGCATCACTGACGATGCCAACGATCAGAGGGCCGAGCGCCGGGCCGGCAAGACCGGTTCCGATCATCACGAGGCTGGTCGCTTGTGCCTGACGTCCCGGACCAGCAATCAGATGCGCAGCCCCGAAGCCCCAAGGCAACATGAACGAAAACGACAGCATTCCGGGGACGAAGAGCGCGATGGATATCCATCCGGTTGGTGCAAACAATGCTGCCGTCGTCGTTACGCTGGCGACCAGGAAAAGAATGGCCGGGGGGCCGAGCACCTTGCCGGTGCCCGAGCGAACAGCGTAGTCAAACCAGCGTCCACCGCCCAGTGTCCCGATAATCCCCATCAGCCCTTGCAACATGCCGAAGGAAATGCCGACTTCGGTTGCGGTGAAGCCATATGTGCGGATCAAAAACGGAATGGAAAAGACATAAAAGGGCGCTCCTGCGAAGCCCAGGAAAACGGCACCTGTGAACAGCCAGCGGAACGGCGGAGACGATAGCAGGTCAAGGCTGGTTCGCAGAAAGGGTTCGTTGCGACCGGCTGTCAGGGGACGCGGGGGAGTAGGGCCGGTGACAAGAATGGTCAACAACCCGATCAAGACGCCGATCGCTCCCGCGCCCATCAAAACGATGCGCCAGCCGAATACATCTGCAATCGCGCCGCCGGCCGCAAATCCCACCATCGTGCCCAGGGGGATGCCCATTGCGAAAAGACCGATGGCAAGACCGCGCTGCTCCGGCGCAATTTTGCGGACGATGAGAGCATGGCCCGCCGGTACTGCGCCTGCCTCTCCGAATGCGACGCCGAAGCGTGTGAGGGCCAGGAACATGAAACTGGCGGCAAAACCGCCGAGTGTCGTCATGACACTCCAGATCAAAACGCAGGACACCAGCACCAGCCGCGGTGATCCCCGATCCGCCGCACGGGCAAGCGGCAATGATAGAAGTGCGTAACACACGGCAAATGCAAGGCCGGTGAGCAGGCCCATCTGCGTGTCGGTCAACGATAGGTCTGCTTTGATTTTTTCCGCCAGGATGAATGGAAGTATTCGATCAATCTGCGAGAACACGTTGATGAGCAAAAGTATGATGCATATGGCGGCCATTCGCAGGCCTTTTGCGTAGTCCCGGCTGGCGGCAGCGGGTAGGGGTCGTATCTCTGAAGGGTCTATTGACCGGGCGACAATTTCTGTCATCTTGGGGTCACTCCTCGCTTGGTTGCACCCTTAAGCTAGATGGAGTGTCCCATGACCAGAATGCCCGAACCTTCAAGAAACTTGCCTATTCCTACACAAGAAGATACCACTGCGGGTGAAGGCCGCGTGTTGCCATGGCCGCAAAAACAACCGGAATCGCGCTTGGCATCACCGATACTCAACGCTGTCACGACGTATATCGAGAGTCAGGGTGGGGGACAGGGCTTGTTTCCCACCGCCATTGATGGGTTCAGCATCGTGCGTTCGTACCAGGCGATGATGCCGATGCGTGCGCTCTATCGCCCTTCACTTTGTGTCGTTCTTCAAGGCGCGAAGGAAATCCGGTTCGGCGACGACCGGCTTGACTACCGCGCCATGGAATGCCTCGTTGTCAGCATTGGGCTTCCAGCTGCCGGACGCATCGTGGAGGCCAGTCCCGAGTATCCGTATGTGGGCGTCCTGATTGATTTCGACGTCGTCACGATGCGGCAGGTTCTGGAACAGCTCGACACCCCGCCAGCCCCAGCCGCCACCTCCGGCCCTTGCGCGTTCGTGGGAAAAGTGGATCAACCACTTGCGGATTGCATCCTGCGTCTTGTCAGAATGACAGAAACGCCGAAAGCAATTCCGATACTGGCGCCCTCAGTCATGCGCGAAATTTGCTATTGGCTGCTCAGCGGTCCACATGGCGGGGAACTCTGCAAACTGGCATTGCCCGAATCGAACATCGAGCGGGTCGTCAAGGCAATCGCGACGCTGCATGTCAACTTTGCGCAGACATTGCGTGTCGAGCAGCTGGCAGATGTGGCGCGTATGAGCCCGTCGTCGTTTCATCAGCACTTCAAAGCGTTGACCTCGATGACACCTCTGCAGTTCCAGAAACAACTCCGGCTCCTGGAGGCAAGGCGCCTCATGGTGGCCGAGGCCGCCAATGTGGCCGATGCTGCCTACAAAGTGGGATACGAAAGTCCTTCACAATTCAGCCGGGAATACTCACGTGAGTTCGGGATCGCACCGAAACAGGATGTTCTAAACCAGCAGCGGCTCTATAATGAATATGCCAGCCGCACGGTTCGAACCGCCTGAGCTGAAAGACGCGACGTGGCAACCGATTTCGAGAGTGCAAATCCTGAGACCCAACACCAAGTTGTTCCCTGACGATCGGCTAGCACAAAACTAGCCGGTCAACGAGGAACGACAAACGCGACGATCCAATCTCTACAAAACAACCTGGGGGTTTCGGCTGGAAAATGAGCGAATGCACCAAGCATCTTGTGATGGAGGATCTGGCAAGCAGGATCAGGTATTGCATTTTCATACACCGTTGATGTTTCGCGGAACCATCATTGAAGCTGCGTGTTTTGCTGTGTCGGACTGATAAAAATACGCTGTGCAATCACGAGGCCATCACATGTCGATAATGATTAACGGGTCGCCTACCGAACTACCGCGCGATGCACGCATATCGCTTCTGGATTTTCTGCGTGAGGAACTGCACCTCACCGGCACCAAAAAGGGTTGTAACCAAGGCGCATGCGGGGCCTGTACGGTGCTGGTTGAGGGGGAACGGATTTTGTCCTGCCTGGCGCTGGCCATCCAGTATGACGGACGCGCGGTCACGACGGTGGAAGGACTTGCGGCCCCTGATGGCCTGCATCCGTTGCAACAGGCCTTTATCGACCATGACGGCTTCCAATGCGGCTATTGTACACCTGGACAGATCTGTTCGGCAATCGGAATGGCTGCAGAGGCAAGGCGCGGCGTTCCAAGTCATGTCAGCGCCGATCTGCGCGCCGACGTGGTTCTGACGCGTGAGGAACTGCAGGAGCGCATGAGTGGCAACCTCTGTCGCTGCGGCGCGCATAATGGGATCATCGATGCAATCCGCGATACGGTCGCTGCGGAGATGGTGGCATGAACCCGTTCGAATATGTGCGTACGGCTGACGCTGCGGAAGCGGTGCGACTGGGGCAGGGAAGTACAACTGCCTACCTGGGGGGCGGCACCAATCTCGTCGATTTGATGCGTGAGACGATAGCGCGCCCCGACAACCTGATTGACGTAACGAGCCTCTCAGCGGCGATCCAGGAAACAGAAAGCGGAGGCCTGATGATCGGCAGCGCGGTTCGCAACACCGCATTAGCCGAGCATGACATGGTGCGAAGCCGTTACCCGGTGCTCTCACGCGCAATTCTGGCGGGCGCTTCGGCGCAGATCAGGAATATGGCGACGGTTGGCGGCAACCTGCTCCAGCGGACGCGATGCACCTACTTCTACGACACCGACGGTTCAAGCTGCAACAAACGGATGCCGGGTTCGGGGTGCGATGCAATTGAGGGGTTCAACCGAATTCATGCGATTTTCGGCGCATCCTCCGCATGCGTTGCGACACACCCATCTGACATGTGTGTTGCGCTCACAGCGCTGGATGCGACCGTCCATCTCCAAAGTACGGACGGCGTACGGACACTCCCCTTTGCCGAATTGCACAGGCTGCCGGGCGATCATCCGGAATTCGATACGGCACTCAAGCCCGGCGAACTTATCACCGCCGTCGAATTGCCTGCTTTGCCCTCCGAAGTTCGTTCGAGCTATCGCAAGGTTCGCGACAGGGCAAGCTATGCCTTTGCGCTGGTGTCAGTCGCTGCCCTGCTTGAAATGGAGGATGGCCACATCAAAGATGTGCGCATCGCGCTGGGTGGCGTCGCACACAAGCCGTGGCGTGCGTCAAAGGCTGAAGCCGTGCTGCTTGGCAGCCCTCTGACGGAAAAAATTCTTCAGGATGCGGCGAGTGCCGAACTGAGCGATGCCAAGCCACTCCGCGATAACGGCTTCAAGATCGAACTTGTCAACCGCACCCTCGTGGCCGTCCTCGGCGATCTTACAGGAGCAACAGCATGAGCATCGTCGATACCGTCAAGGGCGCGGCCCAGGCCGCAGTGCAGGGAGCGATGGCAAAACTGGTGCCACTGGCGCCCGACAGCTGGATTCCGGGCGGCGTTCCCGATCCTTTGATACGCCGCCAGCATGGGTTAATCGGCAAGCCGGTCTCGCGTCTCGACGGCATGTTGAAGGTGAAGGGCGCAGCGTCGTTCGCCGCCGAATTTTCGCTTGAGAACATGGCCTATGCTGCACTTGCCTATGCAACGATCCCGCGCGGACGGATTGCGACGCTCGACACATCTGCCGCGGAGGCGGCGACCGGTGTCGTGGCCGTGATGACGCACAAAAACGCGCCAAGAATGAACGCGCCCGCAGTTTTTGGAACGTCGCCGAGCGCGGCCGGCCCCGCCGATTTACCGATCATGCAGGATGATCGTATCCATTGGAACGGGCAGCCCATCGCGGTTGTGCTTGCTGAAACTCAGGAGCAGGCGGATCACGCCAAATCCTTGATCGTCGCGACCTATGCTATTGAACCATCGACCACCTCGCTTTCAAAAGCCAAAGCTGCAGGCGCACAACCAGCGCTGTTCATGGGCGAGCCATTGCTGACCGAAATTGGCGATGCAGAGGCGATGTTGACGGCGGCCGCGCACAAGGTCGATCACATCTACACAACACCGAGGCACAATCACAATGCGATCGAGTTGCATGGCGCGAGCATAGCATGGGTTGACGGCGAACTGGTCATTCACGATGCCAGCCAGCTCGTCACAATGGAGGCCGCAACAATTGCAGGCGTATTCGATTTCAAGCCGGAGCAAGTCCGCGTGACGTCCCCCTATGTCGGTGGCGGTTTTGGCGGTAAATGCCTGTGGGACCATCAGATCCTCGGTGCTGCCGCCGCAAAGGTTTCGGGACGCCCGGTTCGCATTGCGCTGACGCGTGAGGGAGTATATCGCGGTGTGGGTGGCCGCACGCTAACCGAACAGCGTGTTGCGATCGGAGCGACCGCAGACGGTCATTTCCAGGCGATGATCCACACCGGTATTTCAGCTGTAAGCCCGCACAACAACATGCCCGAAGCTTTCATCATGGGAACGCGCTCGGGCTATGCGGCGGATAGTTTCAAGCTGTCGGTCGAGACCGTCACCATGAACATGCTCGCCAACACCTTCATGCGCGCGCCGGGCGAATCGGTCGGGACATTTGCGCTGGAATCGGCAATCGACGAGTTGGCAGCCGCGTTGCAGATCGATCCGGTCGAACTACGCATCCACAACGAACCCGAGAAAGACCCGACCTCGGGCTTGCCTTTTTCCGCGCGCCATATCGTCGAGGCATGGCGGTCAGGCGCTGAGCGGTTCGGGTGGGACCAGCGGAGCAAGACGCCCGCCACCCGGCGCGACGGAGAGTGGATGGTCGGCATGGGCTGCGCGACGGCGACCTATCCGTATAACCGCATGCCAGGGGCTGCTGCACGGATCACACTTCACCGGGACGGACCGGATGGTGTTGGCGCGATCATTGAGGTCGCCGCGCACGAAATGGGAATGGGAACGTCCACCACCACGGCCATGGTTGCGGCAGAGCGTCTTGGCCTGCCGATGGACGCGATCGAGGTCCGCTACGGCGATTCGAATATTCCCGGCGCCATTCTGGCAGGTGGATCGCAACAGACCGCAGCGATCGGAGGTGCGGTGATTGCGGCGCATAATGCCTTGGTTGCCAAATTGTTGAAGCTTGCAGGCAACGATTCGCCGCTTGCGGGTCTGGCACTCGAAGAGGTTGGCAGTGAGGATGGAGGCCTGGCCAAGCTGGACGAACCCACACGCAGGGAAGGCTATGCCTCGATCCTCGACCGCGCGCAGTGCGATAGCATCACTGTTGAGGAAAAGGCGTCGCAGCCACTGGAATCGATGCACTGGTCGATGCATTCCCATGGCGCGGTCTTTTGCGAGGTTCGCGTCAATTCGGTTACCGCAGAGACGCGCGTCAGCCGCATCCTGGGATCCTATGATTGCGGCCGGATCCTCAACCCAAAGACTGCGCGCAGCCAGTTCCGTGGTGGCATCATCATGGGGCTCGGGCTGGCGCTGATGGAGGAGACGCAGTTCGATGAGCGCAATGGCCGGATTATGAACCCTAGCTTAGCCGAGTATCACGTGCCGGTGCACATGGACGTCCCCGAAATCGATATAATCTGGACCGACATCGCCGATCCCCACACGCCGATGGGAGCGCACGGCGTCGGCGAGATCGGCATTACCGGTGTCGCTGCCGCCGTGGCGAATGCGATCTACAACGCGACGGGCAAGCGCATCCGCGACCTGCCGATCACGCTTGATAAGCTGCTGTGACACCAGACGATCGCGCGCGTCGGGCAATGGGTCGACATCGACGGTATACAATACGACTTGCTCCAAGTTTCGTAATTGGCGCCGTTCGGACGGATTAGGTCCCTATGGTAAGTTGGAGAAAGCCGGTCATTAGTTGGCCGCCTCAAACCAAAGTTTAAACCGGGTCTGGCATCTCCAAACAAGACGAGTGACCAACCGTTGCGATGCGGCCGTGCTGCCCGATAGCCCATCACTCGATACCCTGTCTTGGGATCATCTCCTGACATTGAAATCGGCGGATCTCTGGCTCGCAAGATGTCGGCCGTAACTGTAGGCGCTGTCCCGCTTGGCGATAATGCCTTTAAGGCCGCGGAAGCGGGCATTTTCCATAATATGGCGTCGAACCGAAGCTTCGAAGGCAAACAGAACCGACCCCGTTGCCGCCCGCTGCACATCGCGGCGGCCTCCGCAATGCGCCGAAATCGGAGTGCCCTTCAGCGCTTCGTCTGGCGGGGACGAGGTAGAGCCTTCATCCTTGGGCGCCTGCATCCAGATGTCCTTTTCTTCCAGCGTTAGCAGCAGAGCGGGTCTCGCCTTTCATGGATGGCTTGACCACGCACGGCGTTCGGATCGGTGGTCAGAAAGCAATGAAGGCATCACTCGCCGGACCGTTCCTAACCTTGCGAAGAATGGTCCGTTTAGCGGCATCAATGAACTCCGCGAAATTCGACATTAGCCAAATGGGTTGACAACAGACGTCATGTTCATTATTACGAACGCATTCATTATAATGAACTGTTTTGGGAGAGATTCTGTTGAGTGGCCGTGGTGTGGAGCGCGTTCTTGATATGATTGAATGGTTTGCAGCCACGACTGCGCCTGCCGGACTGTCTGAGATTGCGGCGGCATTGGTGATGCCCAAGTCAAGCGCGCTTCAGATGCTTCAGTCTCTGACAGAGCGCGGCTATATCCAGCGTCTGGACAATGGCGAATACGAGTTGCGCCGTCTGCCAGGCGAGATTTCGGCGGACGGCCGAAACTACGGCGCGCTTATTGCACTGGTATCGCCTTATCTTCTCGAGGCTGTGCAGCAGACCGGAGAAAGCGGCTTCATCGCCGTTCTCGAAGACCAGTCGATCCGCTACCTCAACAAAGTCTTGCCGAAGCGCGAAATATTGTACGACCGGGATATCGTTCCAACGCGCCCGGCGCACAAGGTCGCGAGCGGCATCGTTTTGCTATCGCGCGCAAGCAAGGCGGAAATCGATCGCTACGCGGTTCTGGCATCGCTCACCGCGCAGGAACATTCCAAGCTTCAGGAAGCCATCGCAAGTGCCTTGAGTTCGGGGTTTTATCTCAATCCCATGGGGATTGTCGAAGGTGCGGCGGGTGCGGCCGCTCCGATTATCGGCGCTGACGGCAAAGTTGTCGCCGCATTCAACATATCCGGTCCGCAGGCGCGGTTCGTCTCGAATTCCGACCGCATCAGTCAAGTGGTCCGGGAAGCCGCAGTCGCCGTCAGCGAGGAGCTGGCGCGGCGTGGTCGTCGCTTATCCAAAGGGAGGTAACAATGAAATTAACAACGCTTTCGGTCATGGCCGGGCTGTTTGCTGGCATTGCCGGTTTCGCTCAGGCGCAAGAGGTGCCGGCAGGCTATCCCGCCGACTATTCCAAGATCATCGAAGGGTCTCGCGCCGAATCCGGCCTGATGATCTATTCCAATATGGCCGACAACAACTGGCAGCCGATCCTCAAGGGGTTCAGCGCCAAATACCCCTGGGTGAAGGTCGAGACCATCGACCTGGGTTCGGGCACCGTTCATTCGCGCTGGGAGGCCGAAAAGGGATCGAAGTCCCGCACTGCCGATGTGCTTGTCTCAGGTGCAAACGACCGCTGGGCCGCCTATGGCAAAGACGGCTTGATGGAGGATTACAAGAGCCCGGAAATCGCACAGCTGCCGGAATTCGCCTATCCTTATCCTGGCGTCAACGTCCTTTCGACAGACCCGCTGGTCATCACCTATAATGCGGCGCTTCTCCCGGATACGCAGCGGCCAAAGGGCTTTGCCTCGCTGGTTGCTGCTGCGACGGCAGACCCCGACACTTTCACGGGCAAAATTACGACCTATGATGCCGCGCGCAACAGCTTCGGTCTCAGCGCCTGGTGGAGCTACATGGACAAGAAGGGCGATCAAGGCTGGAGCGACCTTCGCAAGATCGGTCCCATGATCCGTGGCGAAACGTCCGGCGGTCCAATGAACGAAAAGATCGCCACCGGTGAATACCTGATGGGCATTGCCGTTTCCGGCATCACCATCTTCCCGCGTCTGGAGCAGCCAGGCGGCGAAATCCTCGGTTTCGCCTTCCCTGATGACGGCACCATCATGATGTTGCGCGGCATGGGCATTCCGAAGGGCGCAGCCAACCCGAACTCGGCCAAGCTGTTCATCGACTACGCGCTCAGCCAGGAAGGCCAGACGCTGGTCGGCAAGGGTGGTCTCGTTCCTTATCGTGAAGACGTGCCGGAAGACCAGGTTCGTTATACTTTCCAGAAGATCAGCGAAATCGTCGGAAAGGACAACATCATCACTGCCGGTTTCGACCAGCGCCTGATCACCGAAGCGGGTCCCTTCGTCGAGAAGTGGAACGCGGCAATCGCCGGCAAGTAAGCCGAGCCAAGGGGCCGGCTTCCCGTCGGCCCTTCTACCAACCCTGACAGGAAAATTCGATGACGGATATCAGCCACCCCGGCACGGCCGGACGGGGGATGGACCGATCGCGTGCGATCTACTGGGGCGTTGCGGCGCTGACGACGATCCTCGTATTCGGTCCGATCACTCCGATTGTCTTCCAGGCCTTCCTCGACAAGCCGCTCTACGACGATACCGCAGTCATGACGCTTGGCAATTTCACCCGCCTGTTCAGCGAACCGGGCATGGCCGGCGTCTTCGTCAACACGTTGTATTTCGGGGCGCTGACGATGCTTATCGCCCAGGTGTTTGGGGCGGTCATGGCGGTTCTCGTCGGGCGCACCAATCTTCCGGGCCGCAAGTGGCTCGGCGAAATCTTCATCTGGCCGCTCTTCGTCTCGAATCTCGTCATCGCCTTCGGCTGGTTCACCATGTACGGCCCATCCGGCTTTATGACGCTGGCGGCCAAAACCTATCTCGGCGGCGCGCCCTGGAACCTTTACACCGTGACTGGAATGGGCATCGTCGCCGGCCTCAGCCAGGCGCCGCTCACCTATCTCATGTGCCTTGCCGCCGTAACCAAAGCCGATCCGTTGCTGGAGGATGCCGCCCGTTCCACCGGTGCCGGCCCGTTCCGGGCGTTGTTCTCGGTCACCATTCCGATGATCCGTCCCGCGATCATCTATTCGGCCGTCCTCAATTTCGTCGTCGGCATCGAGATGCTGGCAATTCCGCTTCTGTTCGGCGGCCCCTCCGGCATTCAGACGGTCACGACCTTTCTCTACAATGCAGGCATCAATGCCGCCGTGCGCCCGGAATACGGTATCGTCGGTGCCGCCGCCGTGATCCTTTTGATCGTGGTTGCGTTCCTGGTCTGGTTGCAGGGGTTCCTGATGAAGGGGGCCGGCCGTTTCGTCACCGTGCGCGGCAAGGCCAGCCGTCCCTCGACGCTCGATCTCGGCGCCTGGCGCTGGCCGGCCTTTCTCTTCGTCTTCGCCTTTGCCTTCCTGACGATCATCTCGATCTTCGGCGGCATCTTCATGCGCTCGGCGGTCAGTTTCCTGACGCCGCTCATTCCCTTCTGGAAAGTGCTGACGACCGCCAATTTCGAGCATGTCCTCGGATCGGCGAACTATGTGCGCTCCATCGTCAACTCTGTCATGGTTGCGACAATCGGCGCTGCGATCGGCACGTTTTTCATCCTCGTCATCGCGCTCGTCGCACGTCGTTCGGATTTCAAGCACAACCGCGCTCTGGAATATATCGCACTCTTCCCGCGCGCTTTGCCCGGCATCATCGCAGGTCTGGGCTTCTTTTATGCCGTTATCTGGCTGCCCGGAGCAGACGTCATCCGTGGGACGATCGCGGTGCTGATCCTCGCCTTCATGATCCGCTACATCCCGGTCGGCTTCGGCGCCATCGCCCCGGCTCTCGCTCAAGTCGGTGAGGAACTCGACCGCGGTGCGCGCATTTCCGGTGCCGACTGGTGGACAACGGTGACCCGCATCATCGTGCCGATCCTCAAGCCTGCGCTCTTCAGCTGTTACGCGCTGCTGTTCATCCACTTTTTCAAGGAATACGTGACGGCAGCCTTCCTCTACCAGCCGGGGTCCGAAATCATCGGCACCACCATGCTGCAGCTTGTCGCCCAGGGCGACAACGGCCCGGTCTCCGCCCTTGCAACCATCCAAGTCGTCATTACCGCCGCGTTCGTTCTTATCGCACGCCGCGTCATGGGAGCCAAAATCTATGGCTGATCTCGTCCTACAGAACCTCACCATCAAGTACGGCGCCGTCACGGCCGTCGATAATCTCAACATCCACGTCGCGTCGGGCGAGTTCCTGACGCTGCTGGGGCCATCGGGTTGCGGCAAGTCGACGTCGCTGTTTGCAGTCGCGGGTCTCAACCACGCGACATCGGGCACGATCCGTGTCGGCGAACGGGTGCTGTTCGACGGTAACCCGAACAACACCGTGCCGCCGGAAAAGCGCAATATCGGTCTGGTCTTCCAGTCCTATGCGCTCTGGCCGCACAAGACGGTCGCGGAAAATCTCGCTTTCCCGCTGACGCTGCGCAAGATCGGCCGGGCTGAACGTGACGAGCGCATCAAGGAAGCGCTCGGCCTCGTGGAAATGCTGCCCTATGCGGATCGCTATCCGTTTGAACTGTCCGGTGGCCAGCAGCAGCGCGTGGCGCTGGCCCGCGCGCTCGTCTATCGCCCGCCGCTGCTGCTTCTCGACGAGCCGCTCTCCAACCTCGACGCCAAACTGCGCGAACGCGCCCGCGTCTGGCTGCGCGAACTGCAGGAGCGGCTGAAGGTCACCACGATCTACGTCACCCACGATCAGGCGGAAGCGCTTGCCGTTTCGGACCGGATCGCAGTGATGAGCATGGGCCGTATGCGCCAGCTCGGCACGCCTCGCGAGATTTACGAGCGTCCCGCCGACAGCTTCGTCGCCGACTTCATCGGATCGTCGAATTTCTTCGATGGCACCATGATCGAAAGCGGAGCGGATACAGCCCGTATTCGCCTGGTCGATGGCAGCGAAATCGCCACGCCGCCCGCGCCGGCCGGTGCAAACGGCGCGGTGGTCGTCGCCATTCGTCCGGAAAAGATAGAGCTTGCCAGCGAAACAGGCCCGAACACGATGCGGGTGTCGATCGAGCAGCGGACCTATCTTGGCTCCGTCTGGCAATATGCGGTGCGATCCGGTCCAATCGAATTCCGCATCCAGACACCGGCGGAATTGAAGGAAGACAGCATTCTTGTGCGTGTTCCCAAGGAGCATTGCGCCGTCTTCCCCGACAAGCCCGGCGCAAAGTGAGGTCTTCATGGCAGAGCCTGACAAAACAGTCCGTTTCGATGCCACACGCAAAGGACCGCTGCACGGCATCCGCGTCGTCGATCTCAGCCGTGTCGTTGCCGGCAACATGCTGTCGCTGCAGCTCGGCGATTTCGGTGCCGACGTCATCAAGGTAGAGCCGCCGCAGGGCGACGCTCTTCGTGAATGGCGCGACAAAGGGCACTCGCTGCACTGGAAGACCTACGGTCGCAACAAGCGCTCGATTGCGCTCAACCTGCGCCAGCCAAAAGCGCTGGACGCCCTCAAGAAGCTGATCGGGAAGGCCGATGTCTTCATCGAGAATTTTCGGCCGGGCACGCTGGAGGAAATGGGCCTTTCGCCGAAAAGCCTGCTGGAACTCAATCCGTCGCTGATCATCGTTCGGATCTCTGGCTTCGGCCAGACGGGACCCTATGCCAAGTTTCCGGGATTTGGCACGCTGGTCGAAGCGATGAGCGGCTTTGCCTCACGGACCGGTTTCCCGGATCGCGAGCCGGTTCTTCCTCCGTTGGCGCTGGCGGACATGATCTCCGGCCTGACCGGGGCCAATGCGGTGATGATGGCGCTTTTTGCCCGTGAACGTGGGGACGCGAACGGGCAGGTCATCGACCTTTCGTTGCTGGAGCCGATCTTTGCTTCGCTCGGGCCGGAAGCCTCCATCTATCGTGTCACAGGCAAGGTCAAGCAAAGATCAGGATCCGGTTCCAACACGGTATCGCCGCGCAACGTCTACCTGTGCAGCGATGGCAAATACGTGGCCTTGTCCGGGTCCACGCAGGTGATTGCGATGCGGATTTTCGACATTGTCGGACGCCCCGAGATGAAAGACGATCCGCGTTTCTCCACCAATATGGAGCGTGTCAGACACAGGGAACTGGTGGACGAGGCGCTGGGAGCGTGGTTCGTGACCCGCAGCCGCGACGATGCCCTGGCGGCTATGCGTGCGGCCGGTGCGACCGTCGGTCCGGTCTATGACATTGCCGACATCAGCACCGACAAGCATTTCGCCGAACGAGGCATCGTCGTGGAAGTCGAGGATGCCGATCTTGGCAGCATTCCCCAGCACAATATCTTCCCGCGCTTCTCCGCGACGCCCGGCGTCTTTCGTCATCCGGCACCTGACGTCGGCGAGCAGACGGACGCCATCCTCGAGGAAATCGGGCTGACGCCGGGTGATCTGGAAGGTGACGAATGATCGCCTCGCTTCTCTATGTTCCCGGCAACGCGCCCCGGTTTCTGGAAAAGGCCGGTACGCGCAAAGCCGATGTCGTGATCATCGATCTGGAGGACGCAGTGCCGGAAGGCGCCAAGACCGGAGCGCGTGAAGGCCTGGCAAAGTGGGTGCCGGAGATCAAACGCATCGGCTGTCAGGTTTTCGTTCGGGTCAATCAGTCGGACCGGATCATCGACGATTCCATTGCGGCGGCGCTTGCCGGTGCCGACGCGCTTTACATCCCCAAGGTCAACAGCGTGGACAGTCTCGTCCGGCTTGCTGAAAGCCTTGTCCCACATGAGCAAGGCCGTAGCCCGATCGCCTTCGTGCCCTTGATCGAGGACATGAAAGGCCTGTTTGAGGTGCGGGCCATCGCCCATGGGCCGCGTGTGACGGGACTGACATCCGGCGGAGAAGACCTCGCGACCGCGATGAACGCCAAGCCGATGCCGGAGGTTCTGCGCTATCCCAAGCTGATGATCCATTACGCAGCCAAGGAGGCCGGTATCCTGTCCTTCGGCATGCTGCGGACGACGGTCGATTTTGCCGACAAGGATGCGCTTCGGGCAGCGGCGATTGAAGCGCGTGATTTCGGCTTCGATGGCGCGACCTGTATCCATCCCTCGGTCGTGCCGATCCTCAACGAATGTTTTTCCCCCACGCCGGAAGAGATCGCCTGGGCCCGAAAGGTCGTCGCGGCCAACGAGACAGAGGCCGCAGCCGGGCGCGGCGCTTTCATGCTCGACGGCAAATTCGTCGATGCGCCAATCGTGATGCGAGCAGCAAATCTTCTTGCCAGAGTTGAGAAAGGATGGGCTATCTCATGACCCATGACGTGATCCAGGGGGTGCAGCACGGCCAGCGTGGCCGGCGAATCCTCGTCACCCATAACAAGATCGCTGAAAAAGCGATCCGGCTGCTGAACGAGCACGATGTCGATGTGTTCTTCTCACCGCCCTACGATCCGTCCGGCGTGGTCGCCAAACGCGCCGCCGACCTCGGGATCGACGGAATGATGGTGCGCCAAGGCCGCATCACGCAGGAGGTTATTGCTGCATCGGCCAATCTGAAAGTGATCGCCAAGCATGGCGTCGGTATCGACAATGTCGATATCGCGGCGGCGGCGAAACTTGGCATTCCTGTGTTGAGGGCGATGGGTTCGAACTCCCGCGCTGTGGCGGAACACACGATCGCGCTGGCGTTGAGCCTCATCAAAGAAGTGCTGCCGCTCGACAAGGCGGTCAAGGCCGGCGAATGGCCGAAACCGACCTTCACCGGCAAGGATTTCCTCGGCGCGACGATTGGCCTGATCGGCTATGGTGGGATCGGCCGCGAGACAGCCCGCATGGCGGAGGCGCTGGGCATGGAGGTGGTCGTTCACGATCCCTTCGCGCCGGGGGCGGCCGAGGCCGATGGCTTCGTGTCCGCAACGGACATCGACGCCATGCTGCCCTCGCTCGATATTCTCAGCATTCATTGCCCGCTGACGGCGGCAACACGCGACCTCATCGACGCGCGCCGTCTTGACCTGATGAAGAAAAGCGCGGTGCTCGTCAACACGGCCCGGGGCGGGATCATCAACGAGGCGGCACTTGCCGGGGCGCTGGCCGCCGGAACAGTTGCGGGGGCAGCTTTGGACAGTTTCGCCACCGAGCCGCCCGCCGTCGATAGCCCGCTTTGGACTTTGAACACGCTGATCGCGACCCCGCATATCGGCGGCGTGACCTATGGCTCGGCCGAATCGATGGCCGTGATCGCCGCGCGGCACATCATTAGCGTTCTTGACGGCAATGCGCCGGACGAACACTCGATCGCCCATCCAACCGAACTCTCTGCCTGAGGTATCCATGACTTACGGATTTCGCGTCAAACTGAACTGGGATCGCATCGAGCCGGCGCTTGTCGAATCCTTTCGCAGCCTCCCCGTGGCCAATGTCAGCGATTCCATGTCGCGTATCTGCGCGCTCGGCACCGGAATGCGGCCGATGCATCGGTCGGGCAATCTCGCCGGTCCGGCGCTGACGGTGCGGACCCGTCCGGGCGACAACCTGATGCTGCACAAGGCGATCGACATGGCGCAGCCGGGCGACGTGATCGTCGTCGATGCGGCTGCGGACATGGCCAATTCCCTGATGGGCGAGCTGATGCTGGCCCACGCCATCCGCCGCGGTGTGGCCGGCTTCGTACTCAACGGCGCGATCCGCGACGCCGAGGCATTTCTGGAACGTAACGTTCCCATCTTTGCGGTCGGCGTGACCCATCGTGGTCCTTATCGGACGGGACCGGGAGAAATCGGCCTGCCGATCGCGATCAACGGCACTGTCATCGAACCAGGCGACCTCATCCTGGGCGATTTCGATGGCGTCGTGTGTGTCCCGAAGGCCGATGCGCCGGACATCCTGAAAGGCACCATCAAGAAACATGAGGCTGAAACGAAGCAGATGGCCGAAACAGAAGCCGGCACGCTCGCCCGGGAATGGGTCGATCAGGCGCTGAAAGAGGCAGGGTGCGAGTTTATCGCGTAGCGCATGGAAAGAGCGCGATAAATTGGCCAATGTAGCCGAGAGGAAACTACGGCTTTTTGTACCGGGCGCGTTTGAGGAAGAAGAACGGGACCGATTTTTATCGGGCTTGAAACCTTGGACAGGTGAACAATTCGATGGCGGTCAAACGCCATCGACGCTGCGATTTACGATGCTCAATTTTCAGTTGAGGTCGTGGACGTTTTTCCAACCTTTGCTTTGGTTGGCTTGAAGATAGTCGTGAGTGACATCGACGGACAATGCTTGGATTTGGATGCAGGCAGACCAACACCAACGGTATCTTCGCCCTAAACGTGTAGTTCGACAGATAGATGGGTAGATCGGTTAGGTTTGACCGGGGTAACCTAACCATCTGTTGGGAGTGACGGTGGTATCTACTCACCGCAGCAGCGAATGACAGTGTCTGATAAACTATTGATGATAGGCCAAAAAATCGGCGTAAGCACGGTCCAGGCGCTCTCTTTAGTTCCATAATGCTGATTACGTGATTTGAGCGTGTAGCCGCAAAGTTGAAGTGTCCTGTTTCTGCAAAGTTAGAGTGTCACACTCCCCGCGTTTGATAACGCGGAGACGAGCAGATGGGATTGATAGCGATGAGCGAGCGCGATCTGCAGCGGATCGAGGTTTTGTCGAAGGTTGTTGCCGGCCGGATGACGTTGGTATCGGCGGCACATGTGCTTGATCTGAGCGAGCGCCAGATCCGCCGGCTGCTGGAGCGTATGCGCACTGGTGGTGCGGCGTCGATCCGGCACAAGGCGATCGGCCGGCCGTCGAACAACCGGATCAGCGACGGTGTCCGGGATTATGCGATGACGCTGGTTCGCGAACGCTATGCGGATTTCGGACCGACCTTGGCGGCGGAGAAGCTTGCCGAGCGGGATGGTTTGCATGTGTCGCGCGAGACGCTGCGCGGCTGGATGTCTGAGGCCGGACTGTGGCTGTCGCGCAAGCAGCGGCGGACGTTCCATCAGCCGCGGCGGCGGCGTGAAGCCTATGGCGAGCTGGTGCAGATCGACGGGTCGGCGCATCGCTGGTTTGAGGATCGCGGACCGCCGTGCTCGCTGCTGGTGTTCGTCGATGATGCGACCGGCAGGTTGATGCAGTTGCGCTTTGTGCGCTCGGAAAGTGCCTTTACCTATTTCGAGGCACTGGAGCTCTATCTGCAGGATCACGGTGCGCCGATTGCTTTTTATTCCGACAAGCATTCGGTATTCCGGGTGGCGAAGAAGGATGCCAAGGGCGGCCAGGGCATGACCCAGTTCGGGCGTGCGCTGTGTGAGCTAAACATCGAGATTCTCTGCGCAAATTCCAGCCAGGCCAAGGGTCGTGTCGAGCGCATGAACCGGACGCTGCAGGACCGTCTGGTCAAGGAGTTGCGGCTTTCCGGCATCGACAGCATGGAGGCTGGCAATGCGTTCTTGCCGGGCTTCATGGAGAACTACAACGCGCGTTTTGCAATCGTCCCTGCCCGACCCGATGATTTGCACCGGCCGCTGAATCTGGTGCCGGATCGATTGGCCAAGATCCTGTGCAAGCGCGAGCAGCGTTATGTCGGATCGCAGCTGACGTTTTCGTTTGAACGCAAGCGGATCATGCTGGAGGAGACCGAGATGACGTGTGGGCTGGTGGGCCGCTACGTCGAGACCTATGCCTATGCGGATGGGCGGCTCGATGTGCGCTGGAAGGGACATTCCCTACCCTATACGGTGTTCGACAAGGACCAACGGGTAACGCATGCGGCAATTACCGAGAACAAGCGGCTCGGCGAAGTGCTGGCCTATGTCAAAGAGCGCCAGGACCAGAAGGTAACGCCGGCCGTGAAGACAAATAGCGACAAGAACGGCTACAAGCCGACAGGTCGCAAACCCGGAAGACGCACGGATTCCATGAACGATCCGGCAGTCATTGCGCGACGTGAGAAGGCCCTGTTGCGGCAGCAAGCTGCCGAGTGAATGACCGATCGGATCGTCTTAAAGCTAAAGCCGAAGGGCAGCGTCTCACCCGCCCCCGCCCTTCCCTTGCAACCCGGCCCAGCCGGTCCGGTCGGGGGCTTGCCTCAGCACACCTGGACATACCGAGCGTCGCATTTCTAAACGGATGCAGATGCGCCCAAAGTGACATTTTAACTTTGCACACAAACGGACATTTCAATCCTGCCGCCACAGAGCGTGTAGCCGGGTGGGTTCAAGGGTGAAGTGCAACATGCCACAAATGGTGGCGGCAGTTTCAATAGGCCGCGCCTCCATGATCCCCCCGGAATATTTGAGCATTGCATCGCCGCAAAAATCCGGTTTATAAGTCCTGCAATCACCACGGACCCGGTGGAATTCCGGGTGGCTCTTCTGGCCGCCGATCCGCCAGACAACGCAAAACCTGCATGCCGATTTGAGAGCCGCTTTCGAAAAGCGCGCCGGTCATGCTTTGCGAGACTGTATCCCATGCAATTATCCTCCATCCGCCGGGATTGGTCCGCCAATCCCTTACGCGACATGCTTGCAGGCGCTGTTGCGACCTTTGCGCTGATCCCGGAAGTCATTGCCTTTTCCTTTGTGGCGGGGGTCGATCCGCAGGTTGGTTTGTTTGCGTCCTTTGTCATCGGTATCGTCATCGCCTTTACCGGCGGGCGGCCAGCGATGATTTCTGCGGCGGCAGGGTCGGTCGCGCTTGTTGCGGCGCCGCTGGTGCATGTGCACGGGCTGCACTATCTGTTTGCAGCCGGTCTTCTGGCGGGCATGATCCAGATCCTCTTCGGGGTGTTGCGGCTTGGCGTGCTCATGCGGTTCGTGTCAAATTCCGTGCGGACCGGCTTCGTCAATGCCCTGGCCATCCTGATCTTTGCGGCTCAGCTTCCGCATATTATCGGTGGCGACTGGATTTCCTATGCGATGCTGGCTGCCGGTCTGGCCGTGATCTATCTTGTGCCAAGGATCACCACGGTCATCCCCTCGCCGCTGATCTGCATCCTTGTTCTGACGGTTGCGTCGATCACGCTGGACCTTCCGGTTATGACCGTGGCGGACCTTGGGAAGCTGCCGGATACGCTGCCGGTTTTCGGCTGGCCGCAAGTGCCTCTGACCTGGGAAACACTCACCATCATCGCCGGACCTGCCCTTGCCATCGCCATGGTCGGCCTGCTCGAATCCATGATGACGGCCAGCGTCGTCGATGACCTGACGGCGACCACAAGTTCGAAGAACAGGGAATGCACCGGTCTTGGCATCGCCAATTCCGCAGCCAGCCTGTTTGGCGGGATTGCCGGGTGCGGAATGATCGGCCAGACGGTCAGCAACGTCAAATATGGCGGACGCGGCCGTCTCTCCACCCTGTTTGCGGGCGCGTTCCTGCTGATCCTGATGGTGCTGCTGAAGCCATGGGTTTCGCAGGTTCCCGTCGCTGCACTGGTGGCCATCATGGTGATGGTGTCGATCGACACGTTCAACTGGTCGTCGCTGCGCTCGGTGGTTGTTCACCCGAAGATGTCGAGCGCCGTGATGGTGGCGACCGTCATCGTCACGGTGTTCAGTTCCAACCTGGCACTAGGCGTCACGGTCGGCGTGCTCCTGAGCGGCGTCTTCTTCACGTTCAAGGTTGCCCGGTTGTTGCGCGTCGAAACCGGGATCGATGCGCAGGCTCGCCGTATCAGCTACCGCGTGTCCGGCCAGGTCTTCTTCGCGTCCGCCGATATTTTCATCGAGGCTTTTGATATTCAGGAAGCGGAGAGGATGACGGTTTTGATCGATGTGTCGGACGCGTATTTCTGGGACATCACCGCCGTCGCCGCACTCGACAAGGTGGTGCAGCGGTTCAAGCTGCATGATATTGCCGTTGAAGTCGCCGGTCTCAATCAGGCAAGTTCGGCGCTTATCGGCAGCCTCGACGGGGGTATGGAGCCGAAGCTGGCTTGAAACACGTGGGGGACATTCCCCCATGGTTGCAGTGCGTACCTCTGCAGATTTCCAAGCGTCCCTGAAGCTTGAAAGTTAGGGCGGCTCTCGCTAAAGCGTCTCTTCCAGCGTATCCATTCTTGCCGAGAAGAGGCCTCTGCCTCCATAAAGGTCCCATGACACTTGATTCGAAAATATTCGTTGGCCTGAAATCCACGCGTAAAAAGCAGGCGCCCGAGAGCGAGCCCACCGGCCCGAAATGCCAATGGGACGGCTGCGACAAGAAAGGCACGCATCGTGCGCCGGTCGGGCGGGATGCGGAAGGCCTGTATCTGCTGTTCTGTCTTGAGCACGTGAAGGAATACAACAAGGGATATAATTTCGCCACCGGCCTGTCTGACGCCGACATCGCACGCTACCAGCGGGAAGCGACCACGGGCGGGCGCCCGACATGGGGGACCAGCGTCAACCAGGCGAGCGAAATCCCGATCCCGTCCACGGTCCGCTCCGGATCGGCAAAAGCATTGAACGCGCGCAAAAATGCAGCGCAGCGCCAGGCGCAAAAGGCCAATCTCCAGGTGCGCAAGCTCAAGGTTCTCGAAGCCAAGGCATTCGAAACACTCGGTCTTTCACACGATGCGACAGCCGAGGAGATCAAGACCCGCTACAAGGAACGGCTGAAAATGCATCATCCCGATGCCAATCAGGGAAACCGGACCTCGGAAGACGAACTTCGCGCCTCCATCGAGGCGCACAAGATCCTGAAGCTGAACGGCTTCTGTTGATAGCTCCGTCCAGGGCGCTCTGGATGGACATGTCGTCTCACGCATGAAACTGAAGAAATCGAAGTTCTGCTGAAAGAAAACCTTTGAGCAAAATTCCGACCCGCCCGCTCCGTACGAGGCTCTAAATCCAGGAATGCAGCGGCGGCTGGATGTCGTTGAGATAGAACTGGCCGATCGCGTGCAGTTTCCAGCGCACGGGATCGTGCAGCGTGTGCGTGCGCGCGTCGCGCCAGAAACGGTCGAGATTGTGCACGCCCAGCGTCGAGCGCGTTCCGGCAAGTTCGAACAGCTTGGATGAGGCAAGCAGCGCAATATCCGTGCTCAGCACCTTGGCTTCGGCAACCGCGATCTTGGCCAGCCCGATCGTTTCCTCGTTGACATCAGCGATCGTGGCATCGAGTTGCAGACCGGCGCGCTCCAACAGGGCCTCGGAGGCATGCAGCTTGATCTTCAGATCGCCGATCGCCGCGATCGTATAGGGATCGTCCGAGGCGCGCGCTTGGCCGCTATCGATCCATGGACGGGCATGGTTGCGAACGAGGTCTATGGTCGCTTCGATAGCGCCTCTGGCGATGCCCGCATCGATGGCCGCGTGGATCAGCTGGCTCTGCGGTCCGACAGCGCTTGGATGTTCATAAACGATATGCGCCGGCAGGACACGCGCGGCATCGACGAGGACATTGTCGAGAATGACCGTGCCGCTCGCAGTCGTCCGCTGCCCAAAGGCGGACCAGTCGTTGACAACCGTGAGGCCGGGTGCATCGCGGTCGGCGACGGCGACCACCACATGCCCGTCCTCATCAAGCGCGACGATGGGGACCAGATGGGCAAACAGCGCCCCGGTCGAATAGAATTTCTGGCCTTGGACGGTATAGCCGTCGCCATGCGCCTTCAAGGTCGTCTCGAAGGCCTCGACATTCTTGCCCTTGAATTCCGAAAACGCATTGCCGAGCCGCTGCCCGGCCAGCACCTTGCCGAAAAGATCGCGTTTCTGCGCCTCGCTTCCGGTCAACCGGATGACATCGATGATTTCGAAGCTGTTCTGGGCGATCTGGGTCAAGGAGGGATCGCCGGATGCCAGCGTCGCAAAGACCTTGGCAAGTGTGATCTGGGATACGCCCGCGCCGCCATATGCCTTGGGAATGGTGATGCCCCAAAGCCCGCTTTGCGAAAACAGATCGACCTCGGCAAAAGGCAACCGCCGCTCGCGGTCCCGCTCGACCGCCTCGGCCGCAAACAGTGGCTTGAGCTGTGCTGCGACGGCAAGTGCCTCGGCATCGTCACGGATGACATGCGCCGCAACAGCCGGTTTTGCCGGAACCCATCCGGTGTCGCCCGGCAGCAGGGGCGTTGGGAGAATGGCTGCGGCAGTGGCAGAGTGACTCATGGAAAACCGTCTTTGGCTGGTGTTGCATCGTGAAAACCCTGGCGGAGCCAGAAGCACCGCCAGGGTTCGGAAGGCCGCGTGAAATTAGAAGGCAGCGACGATCTGGCCCTTGTAACGGTCCTCGATAAACTTGCGCGTTTCGGCGCTGTTCAAGGCCTTTGCCAGCTTGGCGATCCGCGGATCATCCTTGGTTTCCGGACGCGTGACCAGATATTCGCTCCAGACATTGTAGCCATCCTGGCCGCGATCGATCAGCAGCGCCTTGGACAGATCAAGCTTGGCCTCGAACACATAATTGCCGTTCAGCGCGCCGAGATCGACTTCGCCCAGTGCGCGCGGCAAAAGTGCCGATTCAAGCTCGACGATCTTCAGGTTCTTGGGGTTTTCCACCACGTCCTTGAGGGTCGGCAGCTTGTCGTCCGGCGAGGTGAGTTCGGGCTTGCCGCTGACCTTGATCAGCCCGAGCTTTTGCAACAGCAACAGGCCACGCCCGCCATTGACGGGGTCGTTGGGGATCGCCACCGTCGCACCATCGGCCAGTTGGTCGATCGCGCTGATCTTGGTGGAATAGGCGACGAACGGCTCGATGTGAACCGGAACGATCGGGACGAGACCCGTTCCGCGCTCCTTGTTGTAATCGTTGAGGAACGGCCGGTACTGGTAATAATTGGCGTCGAGTTCGCCGGAAACGAGCTGCGCATTCGGCTGGATATAATCGGTAAAGACGCGGATATCGAGGTCGAGGCCTTCCTTGGCGACGATCGGCTTGACGAATTCAAGGATTTCCGCGTGCGGAATGGCGGTCGCGCCGACGATGAGCGTATCGGCAGCCTTTGCCGCCTGCGACAGGCCGAATGCCATAGCGGCAGCGAAGGTCAGAGTTTTCAGAATGCGCATGCTTATCCTCCTATATGGGTTCATTTTCGGGAAAAGTGGGAGACGAGCCGGTTGCCGGCCGCCTGGATGAGCTGGACGAAGACGATGAGGATGACCACGCAGACCAGCATGATTTCCGTCTGGAAGCGGTGATAGCCATAGCGGATCGCCAGATCCCCAAGACCGCCGCCGCCGATCGCGCCGGACATGGCGGTGTAATCGACCAGAACGATCGCCGTAACGGTCACCGCAGCCAGAAGGCTCGGCAGGGCTTCCGGCAGGACCGCGCGGAAAATCGTCTGCGTGGTAGAGGCGCCCATCGCCTGGCTCGCCTCGATGATCCCTCTATCGACCTCGCGCAGCGCCGTCTCGACCAGCCGCGCAAAGAAGGGAGCCGTGCCGATCACCAGCGGAAAGATCACGCCGCGAATGCCAAGCGACGTGCCGGTGACGATCACCGTAATGGGCATCAGGACGATCAAAAGAATGATGAAGGGGACGGAGCGAATGATGTTCAGGACGAAGGACAGACCGCCATAGGCAAGCGGCTGCGAAAAGATCTGCTGGCGCCCGGTCAGATATAGGAGAATTCCCAGAGGCAACCCCAGAAGCACCGTCAAGGACAGCGCGCCCCCGACCATGGCCAGCGTCTGCGACAGGGCCTTGAAGATATCGGCCCAGTAGAGGTTCTCAAACGACATGACGAAGGCCTCCGTCCCTGTGCAGAGAGGGCAAGGGCGTCAGCGAAAGCCTCTTTTCCCCATCCGCGTCATGGACCTCACCGCCATGGACTTCGACCGTGACGCCGCCGGCGCGCAATCCGGCAATGGCGCCCGCGACATCCTGCCCGGAGAGCGACACGGTGAATTGCGCATAGGGGGTGTCGCGGATATTGCCCACCCGGCCGGAGAGGATCTGGTAATCGGCGCCGTGTTCGCGGGCAATCTTGCCAAGCAGCGGCTTGCGCGCCGCATCGTTGACGAATGTCAGCCGCACGATCCGCCCCGGCACGCCGGCGGCTGCGATATTGCTCAAAAGTCCGCCATCGGGTTCGGCTTCCCGCACCAGTTTCAGCGTCGCCTCGTGTTGCGGATGCAGGAAGACCTGCGTGACCGGCCCTGTCTCGACAACCCGCCCGTGGTCGAGGACCGCGACGCGATCGCAGGTACGGCGAACGATATCCATCTCATGGGTAATGAGCACGATGGTCACGCCGAGGTCGCGGTTGATCTGCTGCAAAAGCTCAAGCACCGAGCCCGTGGTCTGCGGGTCGAGCGCGCTGGTCGCCTCGTCGCACAGAAGAACTTTTGGCGCGCAGGCAAGGGCGCGGGCGATCCCCACCCGCTGCTTCTGGCCGCCCGACAATTGCCGCGGATATTTTTGCGCATGGGCTTCAAGCCCGACCCGGGCCAGCAAGGTCCCGACCTTGTCGGCAATCTCATGGCGGCCGTATTCGCCGGTCAGTTCCAGCGGATAGGCGACATTGCCGAAGACCGTGCGGGCGCTAAGCAGATTGAAATGCTGAAACACCATGCCGATCTGGCGGCGCAAATCCCGCAGGTCCCCGCCCTTGAAATCCGTCACAGCGCGGCCGTCGACGATCACCTCGCCGCCGGTCGGGCGCTCCAGCAGATTGATCAGCCGGACCAGCGTGGATTTTCCAGCGCCGGAGGAGCCGATGATGCCGAAGATTTCTCCCTTGGCGATCGAAAGGTTGACGCCATCGAGCGCGGTGACGGCCCCGGTCTTTCCGGAAAAATCCTTCCTGATGTTTTCGAGCGTGATCATGACGGGTCAGACCGCACTCAGGCCAATGCGCCACTGATAGGGCGGCAAGGTGCCGTTGACGGAGAAATCGCCGATGATGCGGTCCTTGTAGATGCGCGGATTGTGCGATGCGAGCGTCCGCGCATTGCGCCAGTGACGGTCAAGCCCCGACGGCTTCTTGGTGGCGGACGCGCCGAGCGCATCGAAGACGATGGTTGCTGCATCAAGAATGAGCGTCGAAACCACGGTCTGGGCCTGGGCGGTCTCCAGCTCGGCAACGGCATTTGCCGTCTCTTCCGCTTCGGGATCACCCGCAAAATGCGCATCGAAGGCCCGCTGCAGCGATTGCGCCGCCTGCAGGACGATGGCGCTGGCGGCATAGGCGTTGCTGCGGATCCGGCCGACGACCTGCAGGACCTGCGGGTCCTGGCTCGAACGGGGGCCGGCCGCATTGGTATAGGTCCGGCGGCGCTCAGCCACGGCCCTTGAGACATCATTGGTCAGCGCACGGCCGATACCGGCGAGCGTTGCCAGATGCACCAGCTGGTAGAAGGCTGCGGAATACCGGAATTTCTCTTCGTCGATGATGACGTCGTCGGCTGAGATGTCCACATTGGTGAAGGTCGTCGTGCCGCTGGCCGTCAGCGTCTGGCCGAAACCGTCCCAGTCGTCGATCACAACGACACCGTCGGCATGGCGGCGGACGGAGACGGCAACGCCCTGCCCGTCCTCATTGCTCGCTCCGACATCGATCCAGTCGGCAAACAGCGAACCTGTCGTGTAATATTTGGTGCCGTTCAGAACCAGTTTGCCGTCTTTTCCGGAAACGCGCGTCGAAAAGCCTTCCTGCTTTGCCTCGCCGATTTCCGTCCAGGCATTCCCGGCGATTTCACCGCGCACCAGGCGTTCGGTCCAACGGGTGCGCCACGCGCCGCTGGCCTTGTTGACGATATCCTCGGCAAAGCCGAAATGGCCGCGAAGCGCCTGCGTGATGTTGGAATCCGCCTCCGACAACTCAATGAGAAGATTGAAAAATTCCGGCAGCGTCGCCCCCTGCCCGCCTTCCGCGACGGGAAGCCGCAAGGCTCCGAAACCGGCTTGCTTCAACCAGCCGATCTGCTCATGCGGCAGGTCGCGGTCAAGTTCGCGTTGCACCGCACCTTCAGCGATGCGGGCAAAGAGCGGCCGGAAACCTGCGGCCAGTGTTTCATAGTGCGGGCTTGGCCCGGCGCCCCATACCAAATCGACCTGGCTCACTGACGTTCCTGCATTTGTTTCCGGCTGATGGTAAAGGCCTGCGGCCGGTTTTGCGTGGCGTTCGAGAAGTGTGTCCCCCATCACGCACCCACCGTCTTCAGCTTGGGCTCGCCTTGCAGCTGGCGCGCCTTGACCGCTTCGATGTCACGGTAGCCGTCGGCCGGATGGGTTTTGGGCAGATAGGGGCCATCGCCAAAGAGCTTTTCTCTCAGCGTGCCCGGCTTGTAAGCAGTGGGATAGGCGCCGCGCTTTTGCAGTTCCGGCACGATATGGCCGACGACATCCTCGAAACTGTCCGGTGTCACCGCATAGGCGATGTTGAACCCATCGACACCGGTATCCTCGACCCATTCCTGCAGGATATCGGCAATCCGCTCAGGCGAGCCGACGAAGACAGGCCCCATGCCGCCGATGCCGCCGAACTGCGCGAGCTCGTCGATCGTCCATGACGTATCGCCACCGGCAATATGTTCCACAAAGGAATGGATGGCGTTGGTCTCGATCTTCTTGACCACGTCGGTCGGCGCGTACTGGCCGAAATCAATGCCGCTCCAGCCGGACATGAAGGTGAGCGAGCCGTCATAGGAGACGTAGCTCTTGTATTCCTCGAACTTCTTTTGCGCTTTCTCTTCGGTTTCGTCGGTGATGATGGTGATCAGCGTGTAGATGAACACCTTCTTCGGATCGCGCCCGGCCTGGGCAATGCGTTCGCGGATGTCAGCGACATAGCCCTTGAGCACCGATTTCGTCGGTGCGGCGACGAAGATGCACTCGGCATGACCGGCGGCGAATGTCTTGCCCGGACCTGAAGCGCCCGCCTGGTAGAGAACCGGGGTGCGCTGCGGCGACGGCTCGCTGAGGTGATAGCCGGGCACATCGAAATATTTGCCCTTGTGGCCGATTTCGTGGACCTTGCTGGGGTCGGTGAAGATGCGGTTCTCGCGATCGCGCAAAACCGCCCCCTCCTCCCAGCTGCCCTCGAACAGCTTGTAGAGCACCTCGACATATTCGGTGGCGACCTCGTAGCGGTTGTCATGGCCGCGCAGCCCGCCCTGACCGATATTCTTGGCGCCGCTTTCCAGATAGGACGTGACGATGTTCCAGCCGACACGGCCCTTGGTGTGATGATCGGCCGTCGCCAGCCGGCGGGCGAAAGTGTAGGGGTGCTCGAACGAGGTCGATGCGGTGATGCCGATGCCGAGATGTTCGGTGGCAAGCGCAATCGGTGCGGCGAGCTGCAGCGGGTCGTTGACCGGGATCTGCGCCGCCTGATGGATCGCGTGATAGTTGGTGCCCTTGTAGACATCGTAGTAGCCGATGACATCGGCAATGAAGATGCCATCGAAGACGCCGCGCTCGAGCGTGCGGGCGAGATCCTGCCAGTAGTCGAGGTCCTTGTATTTCCATGACCGGTCGCGCGGATGCGACCACAATCCCGGCGACTGATGGCCAACGCAGTTCATGTCGAAAGCGTTGAAGCGAATTTGACGGGCCATGGATATCTCCAGTTTCCAGACAGGCGGCGGTTGAAAACACCGCCAAAGCCGGAACAAAATAGCCGCAAATCCGCGCAAATACAGATAATCTATGTTTTTTATAATCTAAATAAGGAAATCCAATTCCATTTATATCGCCGCTCAGCCAAGGCCGGACAGCTGCAGGTTGTTCACGCTTGCAAGGCTCACCCCGGCCAACCATTTTGTGTCCGGCCGGTCCTTTTTTTACTGCGGCCGGGCACACGCTACCGGAGCGCTTTTCCCCGTGAGCCGTGTCATCGGATTGCCAGTCCCTTGTCGTTGAACGTGTGCACGCGGCCTTGCTCGGGTGTGAGGAAGACCTGGTCGCCGTGTTTGACGGCGAAGTCGCCGCCGACGCGGGCGGTGACGAGGCCGATGCCGTCGACATGGATGTGCAGGAACGTGTCGGAGCCGAGATGTTCGGCAACGCCGACCGTGCCGCGCCAGGTGCCGGTTTCGGTGGAGAGCTGCAGATGTTCGGGGCGCACGCCGATCGTATGGGCATCGTGCGGCTTGGCAAACGCGCCGGTGGCAAAGTTCATGCGCGGCGAGCCGATGAAGCCGGCGACGAAGATATTGTCGGGCCGGTGATAGAGATCGAGCGGCGAGCCGACCTGCTCGATATTGCCGGCGTTCAGGACGACGATCTTGTCGGCCATGGTCATGGCTTCGACCTGGTCATGGGTGACGTAGATCATCGTCGTCTTCAGCTGGTGATGCAGCTCGCTGATCTCCAGCCGCATCGTGCCGCGCAGCGCCGCATCCAGGTTGGACAGCGGCTCGTCGAACAGGAAGGCCGAGGGTTCGCGCACGATGGCGCGGCCGATGGCGACACGCTGGCGCTGGCCGCCCGACAGCTGGCCCGGGCGCCGGTCGAGATAATTGGTGAGGTTGAGCACGCGGGCTGCCTCCGCCACCTTCTTGTCGATCCCCGCCTGGTCCATCTTCGCCATCTTCAACGGGAAGGCGATATTGTTGCGCACCGTCATATGCGGATAGAGCGCATAGGACTGGAACACCATGGCGAGCCCCCGCTTGGCCGGAGCCGCGCCGGTAACGTCGCGCCCGTCGATCTCGATCGTGCCGGAGGTCGTGTCCTCAAGGCCGGCGATCAGCCGCAGAAGCGTCGATTTCCCGCAGCCCGAGGGACCGACGAAGACGACGAACTCGCCCTCGTTGATGGTCAGGTCGATGCCGGGAATGACCTGCGTCGCGCCAAAGCTCTTGTTGACTTTTTTCAGTTGGATATTGCCCATGCGTGCCTCCCAAGACTTTGTTTTTGCGTTCAAGTCTTTTCTTTTGCGTTATTTCACGGCGCCGAAGGTCAGGCCGCGGACAAGTTGTTTCTGTGAGAACCAGCCCATGATCAGGATCGGGGCGATGGCCAGCGTCGAGGCGGCCGAAAGCTTGGCCCAGAACAGGCCCTGCGGCGAGGAGAAGGACGCGATGAAGGCCGTCAGCGGTGCGGCATTGGTGGTGGTCAGCCGGATCGTCCAGAAGGCTTCATTCCAGGCCAGAATGATGTTGAGCAGCATGGTGGAGGCAATGCCCGGCACCGCCATCGGCGTCAGCACATACCAGATCTCGCCCCAGAGCGATGCACCGTCCATGCGCGAGGCTTCGAGGATCTCGCCGGGAATTTCGCGGAAGTAGGTATAGAGCATCCACACGACGATCGGCAGGTTGATCATCGTCAGCATGATGGTCAGGCCAAAGCGGCTGTCGAGCAGGCCGAAGTCGCGGAACAGAAGATAGATCGGCACCATGACGGCAGCCGCCGGCATCATCTTGGTGGACAGCATCCACATGAGGATGTCCTTGGTCTTGTTGGTCGGCGAAAACGCCATCGACCAGGCGGCCGGCACCGAGATCAACAGCGCAATCAGCGTCGAGCCGACCGAGATGATCACGGAGTTCAAAAAGAACTTGAAGTAATTGCTCTGCGCCTGCACGGCGGCATAGCTTTCCACCGTGCCCGACGGAATGAGGTTGAACCCCTGGATCGCCTCGGTCTCGGACTTGAACGAGGTGATGATCGTGTAGAGGATCGGAAAGAAGATCACCAGCGCGATGACCCAGGCGACAATGGTGAAGAAGACGGTTCTTCTGGTCGAAACGGCTCTGGCCATGGTCTTCTCCCTTATTTGTCGAGGTTCTTGCCGACGGCGCGCATCAGGAAGAAGGCGACGATATTGGCAAGGATGACAGCGATGATACCGCCTGCCGACGCACCGCCGACATCGTAGCCGAGCAGGGCCGTGCGGTAGATCAGGAACGGCAGGTTGGTCGAGGCATAACCCGGGCCGCCATTGGTGGTGACGAGGATTTCGGCGTAGACGCCCAGCAGAAAGATCGTCTGGATCAGGATGACGACGGTGATCGAGCGGGCGAGATGCGGCACGGTCAGATAGATGAAACGGTTGGCAAAGCCGGCGCCATCCATTTCGGCTGCCTCCTTCTGCTCGCCATCCAGCGATTGCAGCGCAGTCAAAAGGATCAGCGTGGCAAATGGCAGCCATTGCCAGGCGACGATGATGATGATCGAAAATAGCGGATATTGCCCGAACCAATCGACCGGCTGCAGCCCGAAGAAGCGGCTGATATCGGCAAACACGCCATATTGCGGATGCATGATCATGTTCTTCCACACCAAGGCTGCCACCGGCGGCATGACGAAGAACGGCGAGATCACCAGGATGCGCACCAGCCCCTGGCCCCACATCGGCTGATCAAGCAACAGCGCAATCGAGATACCGCCGATGACGGTGATCAAAAGCACGCCGACCACGATGACCAGCGTGTTCCAGATCGACTGGAAAAACGCGGGATCCGAATAGAAATACTGGTAGTTGAACAGGCCGGCGAAACTGACATTGCCCGGATTGAGCAGATTGTAGTTCTGGAACGAAAACCACAGCGTCATCGCCAAAGGCACGATCATCCAGATCAGCAAAAGCCCAACCGACGGGGCCATCATCCAGCGCGCAAGCGTTTTGGTCTGTTGTGTTGCCATCCCCCGGCCCTCCCTCACTCAGCCTGCCGGCGCACCGAGGGCGCGCCTTTCCTGATGCTGACCGGAAACAGTCAGCCCCCACTTCATCTGCCGTGCAGCGGCAATCCTCTATCAGACGGCCGTCTGGTTCACGGCGCGGTCGTAAATGGCAAGCACACGATCGACTGCCGCGATCATGATATCTTCAGCGGAAAGGCTGCGGATGTCCCCGGTATCAAATTGCGGAAGATACTGATGCTGCAGGGTTTCCGGGATCACCACATCGGTCAATACTTTCAGAAGCGTATCGACCGCGCGAACCGCCTGCGGCCTGTTCCAGTAATAGCGGATCCGGTCGCTGTAACTGTAATGGCGCTGCAGCCGCAATGCGCGTTCATCGCCGTGATAATGGCCCTGCCAGTCCTTGGGATGCGCCGTCATCACGTCTTCCATCGCGTGGAACAGCGGACGCTCGCCATAACCGGGCACCAGTTCGGTGGCGATCAGGTCGAGTGCGTACAGGGCTTCGCGGTAGGCGAAGGTGACGCCGGGGCCAACCTTCAGGATCGGGAACCCGTCGCGCACGAGCGCTGCGAGTGCCGCCTCCGGCTGATAGTCCGTGGAATGGGCCTCGAAGACGAGCATCTCGTCATTGTCAAGAACCTTCGCCAGGCGCGCCGCTTTAAAAGGATCGTATGCGATGACGTTATCGCTGCCGAATTCGACCCCCGGCTGGACGACGAAGGCGATCGTGCGGGCGAATGCCTCTGTGAGGCCGGCCTTCTCGAAGATGTCGCGATGGATCGCGATCGTTGAAACAGCGGCATCCGGCGATGTGGGTTCCACCGTATCGAGAACATGATCGGCGCCGCCGGGAACGGGAACTTCCGTTCCCAGAATATAGACCGGCATGGGACGATTATGATCACGGGCCGTGTCCTCGGCCACCGCGCACAATGCCGCCGCCCGCGTTGCGATCGTGGCGTCGTCGAGCGCTGCGGGCTCTCCAGCACAGCCCATCGACGCATCCAGGTGGATCTTGCTGAAGCCGGCCGCCACATAGGCCGCAACCATCGCCTTGGCCTTTTCCATCGCGGCTGCCGGGTCTTCACTCCGCCAGGGGTTCGGCCCGAGATGATCGCCGCCGAAAATCAAAAGGGTGCGGTCCAGCCGCTCTTCAGCGGCAATACCCTCGACCAGGCCGACGAAATCGGAGGGCGTCATGCCGGTATAGCCGCCGAGATGGTTGACCTGGTTGCAGGTGGCTTCAATCAACACGGGTTGCTGCGTCTTTGCCGCCAGGCGAAGCGCCGCGCGCAGCACAACGGGATGCGCCGAGCAGACCGAAGTTATGCCGCGCGGCCGCCCATTGCGTCGCGCCTTGGCCAGGTCCAAAAGAGGATTGCTCATGCTGAAACCCTTCCCTGATCGGACAGCACCAGATTGGCCGCTATGAAAGCATCGAGTTCCGCAAGAGAGGACGTGCCCTCCATCGGGCCTTGCCTGGTGACGTTGCGGGCTCCGGCGGCATTGGCGTAGCGCAGTGCCTGTTGCGGCGCGTGTCCCTTGCGGCGGCAGGTGAGATAGGTTGCTCCAAAGCAGTCTCCGGCCCCCGTCGGGTCGATTTCCTCGACCGCGAATGCCGGACAATCGACCGCCCCGTGGCTGCGGCTATAATGAGAAGACCCCTGCCGCCCCCGTTTCAGGACGACCTCGGAAATTCCGCGTGCAAGCAGGCTCTCGATGGCCGGCGCCTCGCCGTCGACACCGGCGGCTATGGAAAGCTCTTCTCCGGATGGCAGCAGCAGGTCGGTGACGTCAAGCACGCTGTCAAACTGTCTCTTTGCCTCGCCGCCCCCGCTCATCAATTCCTTCCGGACATTCGGATCGAACGAGACGGTACCGCCCCTCGCCTTCACAACCGACACGGCCTCAAGGATGATGGGCGCAATGCCGGGGATGGCGAAGGCGGAGCCCATGACATGCACATGTCCGGCCCGCGCAATCAAATCACGGGCCTGCCCGGTCATGGCGGTCGCGCCAGAAGCCGACTTGCCGATGTTGAAAACGAAATCGCGCGCGCCATCCGGCCGGTAGCGGACGAAGGCGCTTCCTGTGGGCAGATCGGGCAAAACAGCGATGGCCGAGACATCGACGCCATCGCGCTCAAGCCGGTCGATATTCAGGTGCCCGAAATCATCGTCGCCAACCGCCGAGACAATGCCACAGGCGCCACCAAGTTTTGCGACCTGATCGATGAAGATCGCGGGTGCTCCGCTGGGAAAAGGTCCAATCAGGGACTGGGCTTCCCGAAAACCGTTGCCGACGGTTGTCGCCATGATTTCGACGAGGATCTCACCGATCGTGATCGTCGGCCCAAGCGCCTCCGGCGCCAGCGTATAACGCTGATCCATTCCTGTTTCTCCCCACCTTACGATCCGAAACCTGCGCAACCGCACTGGCGAATGATGTACTCACGTCAAACGACGCTGTCAACATTATATTTTACACGCGTAAACAAAGCAGGAATTCGGATTTTGACTACCGTACGCGCAAAACCCCTGCAAATAGCGATTTCAAAATAGCCACTTGCATCATTCCTGCGCATTTACACGCTCTCCAGCTTGACAAGAGAAATCAATTACCGGATAAAAACTTTACGCATGTAATTATATGCGAAAACGTTCGTAAAGGAGGAGAATGTCATGGGTAAATACGCACGCATACTCTCGGCTTCCGTCGTCGGCGCCGGCTTGCTGGCCGGCATGGCCAGCGCGGAGGAAATCAATGTCGCCACCGTCAACAATGGCGACATGATCATCATGCAGAAACTGTCGGGTGCCTGGGAGAAGGAAACCGGCAACAAGATCAACTGGATCGTCCTGGAAGAAAATGTATTGCGCGAACGCGTGACCACGGACATCGCCACGAAAGGCGGCCAGTTCGACGTCATGACGATCGGCGGCTACGAGGCCCCGATCTGGGGCAAGCAGGGCTGGCTGACGCCGGTCGACGACCTCGGCGATGACTACGACTATGCCGATCTCCTGGAGCCTATCAAGGCGGGCCTGACCGTCGATGGCAAGCTCTATGCCGTGCCGTTCTACACCGAAAGCTCGTTCACGCTCTATCGCAAGGACCTGTTCGAGGCCGCCGGCCTCACCATGCCGGAAGAGCCATCCTACGACCAGATCAAGGACTTCGCCGCCAAGCTCACAGACAAGGCCAAGCAGCAATATGGCATTTGCCTTCGCGGCAAGCCCGGCTGGGGCGAAAACATGGCGTTTCTCGGCACGATGGTGAACAGCTATGGCGGCCGCTGGTTCGATATGGACTGGAAGCCGCAGCTGAATTCCGAGCCATGGAAGAATGCCGTGACAGACTATGTTCAGCTTTTGAACGAATACGGCCCGCCCGGCGCAACGGCAAACGGGTTCAACGAAAACCAGACGCTCTTTGCCAGCGGCAAATGCGCGATGTGGATCGATGCCACCTCGGCTGCCGGCCGCGTTTTCGACCCCAAGCAGAGCCAGGTCGCCGACAAGATCGCCTTCACCCGTTCGCCGGTTGCCGTAACGCCAAACGGTTCCAGCTGGTCGTGGTCATGGGACCTCGCAATACCGGCGACATCGCAGAAGGTTGACGTCGCCAAGTCGTTCCTCAAATGGGCGACCTCGAAGGAATATGTGAAGATGGTTGGCGAATCCGAGGGCTGGGTCGCGGTTCCGCCCGGCACCCGCAAATCGACCTATGCGCTGGCTGAATATCAAAAGGCCGCCCCGTTTGCAGACACTGTTCTGAAGGCCATCATGTCCGCCGATCCGGCAAAGCCCACGAAGGACCCGGTTCCCTATACCGGCGTTCAGTTCGTGGCCATTCCGGAGTTCCAGGCCCTTGGGACATTCGTCGGCCAGCAGATCAGCTCGGCGCTGTCGGGACAGCAGTCGGTCGAGGATGCGCTAAATGCATCGCAAACCCAGGCGGAGCGTGAGATGACACGCGCCGGCTACATCAAGTAAGTCCATAGGCCGCGCTTTACGCGCAGCCCCTCCCGGAGGGAGCCCGGACAATGATTCCGGGCTCCTTTCGCCCTCACGACCTTTAAAGACAACTTATGCGGCGGCGAACGTCTGAACCGCGGAGGAAACCTTCATGAGACTGCTGAACAAGATTGCGCTGATCACGGGTGGTGCGCGCGGTATCGGCCTGGGCTTTGCCGAGGCCTTTGTCGCCGAGGGCGCAAAAGTCATCATTGCCGATATCAATATCGACCGCGCGCTCGAAGCTGCAGCGGCGATCGGCCCCGATGCCACGGCGATCAGGCTGGATGTTACCGATCTTGCCAGCATCGATGCGGCGGTCGCCGACGTCGATCAGCGCTTTGGCGGCATCGATATTCTCGTCAACAATGCCGCGATCTTCGACATGGCGCCGATCCAGGGCATCACCGAGAGCAGTTACGACCGCGTCTTCGACGTCAATCTCAAAGGGCCGCTGTTCATGATGAAAGCGGTTTCGAACGTCATGATCGCCAGGGGCCGCGGTGGCAAGATCATCAATATGGCAAGCCAGGCCGGCCGCCGGGGCGAAGCGCTGGTCACGCTATACTGCGCCTCCAAGGCCGCCATCATCTCCGCCACACAATCGGCAGCCCTGGCGCTCGTCAAGCATGGCATCAATGTCAACGCGATCGCGCCCGGCGTTGTTGATGGCGAGCACTGGGATGTCGTCGATGCCAAGTTTGCCGAATGGGAGGGCTTGGCACCCGGCGAGAAAAAGGCCCAGGTCGCCCAGTCCGTGCCGATCGGCCGGTTTGCAACGCCGGCTGACATCAAGGGGTTGGCGGTTTTCCTCGCGTCGGCCGACAGCGATTACATTCTGGCGCAGACCTATAATGTCGATGGCGGAAACTGGATGAGCTGAGGAGCATCACCATGAAGGCGATCCAGTTTGTCGAAAAGGGAAAGGCTGTGTTGGCGGATATCCCCGTCGGCGCAATCCCGCCGGGCCACGCGCTCATTCGCGTCAAGGCGGCCGGGCTTTGCCACACCGATATCGATGTCCTCCACGCGCGTTATGGTGCCGGCGCGTTTCCGCTGGTTCCCGGTCATGAATTTGCCGGAGAGGTTCTTGAGGTCGGAGACGGCGTCACCTGCGTTCGCGCGGGAAGCCGCGTCGCGGTGGACCCCAACCTGCCCTGCGGCACCTGCCCGGCTTGCGAGAAAGGCTTGACCAATCTCTGCCGCGATCTGAAGGCCTATGGCGTTTCCCATAATGGCGGCTTCTCCGAATTCAGCATCGTCAACGCCGGTCACCTGCACGATATCGGCGACATGCCGTATGATCTTGCGGCACTGGCCGAACCGTTGGCCTGCGTGCTGAACGGCCTTGGCGCTGCGGGGATCACCGGCAAGGCGAGCGCGCCTTCGCAGGCCCTGATTTTTGGCGCAGGCCCGATCGGGCTGCTGCTCGGCCTTGCCCTGAAATCTGCGGGGTCAGATACCGTCACCTTCGCCGATATCAACGAGGATCGCCTGGCGTTCGCCTCAGGTCTGGGTTTCACGCCGGTGAGATCCGGTTCCGAGGAATTGTTGTCGCGGCGGCAAAGCTTTGACCTGGTGGCGGATGCGACGGGTATTCCAAGTGTGGTGGAAGGAATGCTGGATCTGGTCGCCGACGGTGGTACCGGCTTGGTGTTCGGCGTCTGCGCCCCGGAGACCCGGGTATCCGTCTCACCGTTTCAGATTTTCAGGCGGCAGCTGAAGCTGGTTGGTTCGCATTCCCTCAATCGCAATATCCCGCAGGCATTGTCGGTGCTTGCAGGCGACCGGGCGAGGATGTCGCAGCTCGTGACCCACCGGTTGCCGCTGGCGGAAATGGTTCCCTACTTCCTGACCAAACCGAGCGATCCCGCCACCATGAAAGTGCAGTATGTCGACGGCTGAGGCGACACCGCTCATTCCGGCTTTTCTAAAGGAGACCGAGCGTTTAAGAGCAGGGATCGATGATTGGAGCGGTCCCTTAGCTTCCCGTCATCGGCCCTGGTAGAAAGACGTTTGCCTATAACTCGACGGAGTATGACGATTGGCCAAAGCGATCAAGACAATGGAGGACTTTTCGGAGTTCGTCGGCCTGTCGCGTCCGACCGTGTCGAAATATTTCAACGATCCAACTTCGGTGCGCCGTAAAACCCGCGATACGATCGAAGAGGCGCTGAAAAAATCCGGTTTCCGGCCCAATATGTTCGCCGTCAATCTCAACCGCCGGCGCAGCAACATCATCGGCATCGTCATCCCGAACACGCTCGATCCCTTCTTCATGGCGCTGACCAGGCGCATCGAGATCATGGCCAATGAAGCCGGCTTCCTGGCATTCGTGCTGTCGTCGGACGGAAAGCCAGATATCGAGGAAGAGGCCATCAAGACCTTTCGATCGATGAACGTTGCCGGAGCCATCATCGCGCCGATTGGCCGGCAAACCGGCAGCGCGACGCTGGAACAGCTGGGACGGGACATTCCGCTCGTCTACGTGGACACGCCGCTGGACGACAAGGCGGCATTCGTCGGCACGGACAACCGCCAGAGTTTTGGCCTGATCGTCGATTATCTCTGCCGGTCGGGCGAGCCTCCCTGCTATTTCGGCATGCCGGAGGTCAACATCAACGCGATCGAGCGGCGGAACGCCTATGTCGAGGCCATGAAGGGTTTTGGTCTGACGCCGGAACTGATCAAGCTCTCCACGACTGCGACCTGGGACTTCGAACGTTTCGCGCTGGAGGAGGCCTCGGTCCTGTTCGATACGCTTTCGCGCCTGCCAACCAGGACGATTGTTTGCGCCAATGACCGTCTGGCCTTCGGCGTGCTGGCGGCCGCCTGGCAAAAAGGCCTCAAGGTCGGCCACGGTCCGGGTTGCGACATCCGCGTCGCCGGTCATGACGATCATCCACTGTCGCAATATACCTGCCCGCCGATTACGACGGTTGCCCAGAACTACAAGGAAATCGGCCGCCTGGCCATCGGGCTGCTTTTCAAGCAACTCGGCGAGGATGCGCAGGGCGACGACGTGCTGCTCAGCCAGGACCGTATCCTGCTCAAGGCGGAATTGATGCTGCGGAAATCGGCATAGGTGCCTGGGTAGCGCGAAAAGCACTTGCTGCGGTGGCGCCGGGGGCCAATTTTCACCGGCGCCGCAGGTCTCGCCTCAGATCTTCAGATCAGCCGCACCCGTATCGATATGCGGTGCCCAGAACGCGATGCTTTCTGCAATGGCGGGGATGACGTTGCGGTCGTCGGGTTCGCGCTCCTTGAAGGAAAGCTCAAGGCAGATTTCATTGTCCACCGCACCGCCTTGATGAAAAGCTTCCAGCAGCGGTTCCGGCTGAACCCGCCCCGTGGCATTGTGTTCGGCGGTAAACGGGCGGTGACCGCCCTTGTCCATCTTGCTCTGCTTGATATGGATGATCGGCGAAACCTTCGGCACGGCCCGCGCCCACGCATAGGGATCGGTATCGGCCGGGTCCGGGGACGTGACGTCGCCATGATCGATATCGGCCATCATCCACATCGGGATGGCCATGTTGGCGGCCGTCAGCCTGCCCTGTAGCGCCATGCATTCGGGAATGGTATGGCCGAATTCGCGGCCAACCGACATCGGTTCCCAGAACACGTAATCCAGCCCGGCTGACTTGCCGTGTTCTGCGACCTCAGCCCAGCAGTCGATGGCAATCTGGATGAGGTCTTCCCGGCGTTGCGCATCATCGAAATCGGCGAATGTGAAGATGGCGAACTGGGTCCCGACGGATTTCGCGCCGAGATCTGCGGAAATATCGGCGAAAGTCTTGAACCAATCGACATAATAGCGCCGCACGTCGCGATCGGGATGGCCGAAATGGTTCAGCCGTCCATAGGGGCCGGTCATGCCGGAGGTGACGCGCACGCCGGTTCGATCAAGGGCAGCCCGGAAACTGCGAGTCACCCTGCGGATCACCGGCGCTGGCCATGACGGGTTGATGAACTCATGGGTCAGTTGCAGGTCGCGGATTTTCAGATCGCGCGCGACGGTGTCGATGAGGTCATCGGCGCCGGCAAAACGGTTGACCAGCGGATTGGTGTTCAGCGAGAGGGTCAGGGACATGATGGCTTCTCAAGGTTGATTGCGGACGATAACAAAGTCACAGGCAGCAGGCGATCAGCTTGAGGCCCGCAGGCGCACAGCGCCATCCGCCTCGAACCAGGCGGCAAAAGCTGCTTTTTCGTTTGCGCTGAGATGCAGGCCTTGCTTCGTGCGGCGTTGAAGGACGTCTTCAGCCGTCATCGCCCATTCATGCGCCATCAGATAACGCACTTCGGCCTCGTAGAGCTGCGCGCCGAAATGCTGGCCGAGGCCCTCCAGTGACGTGGCGTTGCCGATGATTTTGCCGATGCGCGATCCATAGAGGCGGCCGTAATGATGGACCAGCGCGCGCGGCATCCAGGGGTGGGTGCGGCGCAGGTTTTCCGTGAACTGGATGAAATCGGCATTCTCGATTTCGCCACCGGGCAAGGTTGCCTGCCGCGTCCAGTTTCCGCCCATGGTGGGAAAGAATTTCGCAATTTTCTCGATCGCATGCTCGGACAGCTTGCGGAATGTGGTGATCTTGCCGCCGAACACGCTGAGCAGCGGTGCACCGCCGGTTTCATCGAGATCGAACGTATAGTCGCGCGTGACGGCGGATGGGTTGCCCTGGCCATCGTCAAACAGCGGCCGCACACCGGAGAATGTCTCCAGCACGTCCGTACGCCGCAACGTTTCCTTGAAGTAGCGGTTGACGGCGGCGAGCAGATATTCGACTTCGCTTTCCTCCGCCTTCACCTCTTCAGGCGCGCCCTCATAGGGAATGTCGGTGGTGCCAATCAGAGCCTTGTCACCCTCATAGGGGTTGATGAAGATGACCCGCTTGTCATGGTTCTGCACGAGATAGGCATGCTGGCCCTCCCAGAATTTCGGCACAATGATGTGGCTGCCTTTGACGAGGCGCACGTTGCGGCGGCTGTTGGAGCCCGCGACCCGGCCGACGATATCGTTGACCCACGGCCCGCCGGCATTGACGACGACACGGGCGCGAACCGTGCGGGTTTCCCCTGTTTGTTCGTTCCGCATCTGGATCGTCCACGCGCCGTTTTCGCGCCGTGCACTGGTGCAGGCCGTGCGTGTCAGGATTTCGGCACCCTTTTCGGCAGCACCGACGGCGTTCAGAACGACGAGGCGGGCATCGTCCACCCAGCAATCCGAATATTCAAAGCCCTTGACGTATTTGTTCAGGATCGGCGCGCCCTCGGGATCGCGGCGCAGATCGAGCGAGCGGGTGCCCGGCAGCTTCTTGCGGCCGCCGAGATGATCATAGAGAAACAGGCCGAGCCGGACCAGCCAGGCGGGGCGATCGTCAGGACTGTGCGGCAGCACGAAGCGCATCGGCCAGATGATGTGGCTTGCAGAGTTCAAAAGCACTTCGCGTTCGATCAGGGCCTCGCGCACCAGACGGAATTCGTAATATTCCAGATAGCGCAGGCCGCCATGGACGAGCTTGCCCGATCGCGACGACGTCCCTTGCGCCAGGTCGTCCTTCTCGCACAGGATTACCGACAGACCCCGGCCCGCCGCATCGCGCGCGATGCCCGCGCCGTTGATGCCGCCCCCGATAATGAACAGGTCGATCATCCGGGAATCATTCATGGCACTCTCCTTTGGCAAAGCCAATTGTGGTGGATGCGCTGCACCGGATCTTGCGTCCGGCAGCACTTTAATGTCGTCATTGCATTGCCCGGCCGAGCATGTCCCAAACAGGCTCAAGCGCACGGCGGGCATGCTGATAGGGCGGAAATAGCCTTGAATAGATTTCGGCCAATGCCGGATCGGGCGCTTCGGCCGGACCGAGCAAGGGTGTTACCCATTGCGCGATACAGGCATGCATGTCGCCGTAGACGCCGATGGCAACGGCGGCGATCATGGCAGCGCCTGCAGCACCCGCTTCTTCACGCGAAGAGACACGGGCCGGTGACCCGACGGCCGCTGCGATCACCGACCGCAGGGCACGCGAGCGCGCGGCTCCGCCCGTCAGGCGCAGTTCTGCCGGCATCTCGCCCATCGCCGCGTAACAGTCGCGCGTGCCCATTCCCAGTCCCTCGACAACAGCCCGCAGGAGATCGGGAAACCGGTGGCCGCTGCTCAAGCCGATAAAGCCGGCGCGGGCATCCGGATTGACGAACGGTCCGCGCTCTCCGGCCTCGGAAATATAGGGATGATAGAGAATGGCACCCGGACGGCTTGCCGCAAGCCAGCCTTCGATCTTCCCCACCAGGTCAGCATGGGAAACCGGATGCCCCATCTCGCCCATCAGGTCGCCGGCCATTTTCAGCGCCCAGTCAATATTGAGCGTGGCCGCCATGTTGGATTGCGCCGGTGCCACGATCCCCGGTATCGGCAGGACGACCATGTACCCGGTGCCTTCGGCATTCAGGATGGTGTCATCGACAGCCATCGCGCGCATATGCATGCCGGTCGAGCCGATCGTCGAGCAGGCCGATGCCCTGCCCTCTGTGACGATACCGGCGCCCAAAGCCGTGCAGGCGAAATCGACATAACCAAGGCTCACGGGCGTGCATTCGAGAAGCCCGGTCTGTGCCGCTGCGGCCGCAGAGAGCGGATGCACGATCTGCGTTCCGTCGATGATCTCCGGCAACAACGGGCGTTTTGCACTGAGCCCCAGCATGGCGATGACATCGTCGTCATATTGGCGCGTGCGAAAATTTCCGAATGTAAAACTTGCCTCTGACGGGTCGGTGGCTCGCACGCCGGTCAGGTTCAGGTAAAGCCAATCCTTGCAATGGAGCGCGATATCCGCCTCATCCAGCACGTCAGGACTGTCAGAGAGCATATGCGCGAGCTGCGCGCCCTGCTGACAGGTGTTAAGCCCGGTTCCCGTCGCCTCGAAGCGGGCCCGGTTCTCAGGAGAAGCGCAGAGTTTCCGCACGGTCGGGGCGGCGCGCGCATCGAGCCAGAGCCAGGCGTCCGCTGCCGGTGTGCCGTCCTTGCGCACGAGCCAGGTGCCGTCCCCCTGCCCGGTCACGCCGAGTGCTGCCACGCGCTGCGCAAGGCCGTCGATCTTGGTGGCAAGATCGCGGATGGTCTGGGCGCAATCGGCCCATGTCTTTTCCAACGACTGGAACGCGGCACCATCAGCGCCTGTCGAATAGGTATTGGGCACGGAGGCTGCGGCAATCTGGCGGCCCGCAAGGTCAAACGCGACGGCCTTGATCACCGAGGTTCCGGCATCGATGCCGATCAGGATATCTTTCCCGGCATCAGACATCAGACCGGCATCCGGCGCTGGCCAGAGCCAGCCGTAAATCCGGGAGCGTTCAGCTCGATCGAGTGATTGACAGCAGCCATAGCTGGCCTCCCATTCCTTAAACCGCGTCAGGACGCGTCGTTGACCAGCGCAGACGCCGTCTGTTCGTCGATAATCAGGCCGCTCAGACAGCCGCTCAGCAGCGCCGAGCGGATTGCGGCTATCTTGCCCGGCCCGCCGGCGATGGCGACAATCCGGCGCGCCTTCATGCTTTCAAGGCTCGGCGATAGGGTCCGTTCGCCCAACGTCGTCTCGACCGGCTTTCCGTCCGCATCGAAGAAGTGACCGAGCATTTCGCCAACCCCGCCATGATCGCGCACGTCCTGCATTTCCGGCACTTCGATCATCTGCGACACGACAAGCTGCGAATCCAGTTCTGCCGTTCCGATGCCGATCAGCATCAGATCAGCGCGGGCGGCGAGATCAAAGACGTGACGCACGCCCCGCTGAGACAGAAGCACTTCCCGGTCCTCAACCGAATTGGCAAAGAACGGCACGGGCATGACATAGGACACCGCGCCGGTTTTTTCGGCGAGACGGTGCATCACGTCATGGGGATTAGCCGCATAGTTTCGCGTCAATCCGCCCAGCAGCGAAACGAACCGGACGTCGCCCGCATCCACAGTGGGCATGGCGGCGATAGCGGCGGCCAATGTACGGCCGTTGCCGATGCCGATGACCTGGCCCTGCAGGTTCTTGATTTCGCGCTGCAGGAATTCGGCGCCGGCAACGCCCAGCGCGCGCATCAGCAGGCTCTTGTCGTAGAGATCAGGCAGGACTTCGCAATAATCGAGGCTGAACAGCTCAGCGATCCTGGTTTCGATCGCGACACATTCGGTCACGTCGCCATGAATGGAAAACTTCACCACGCCATTCTGGTTGGCCCACATGATCAGCCGGTGCGCCTTGACATTGGGGATGCCAAGCCGCGCGGCAACCTCGGCCTGGGTCAGGCCTCCCACATGATGGAGCCATGCGGCGCGGACGGCGAGACTGTCGTCGCGGTCGCGATTTGTCACCGTTCGCACCATCTCTCCTCCCTTGTGGTCCGCAGCAAAATGTAATTAATTTCACCTATTGCATTTTTTTACACAAAGCGTAGTCTCAAGTCAACAAGATCACACGGGATCGCTTGATTATCACACCCGTAATTTCGAAGGATGTAATGGCCAAACTGGCGTCGGCGCTGTCCAACGCTTACGGAAATTCAGCGGAAAACTGCGATGCAGCTCGGCATTATCAATGGTTTGATGACCGATTGCTATGTTTCAAGTTTGGGACAGCACCGTGTTTTCCGGTGAAGAACACGCAAATGTATCATGTTCCATCTTTATCTTAACGCTGTTAGCGTTGACATGGATGGAAACGTATCACATGATTGAGCCAACAGAGATGACACCCGCACTTTGCGGATGAGATGACACCGGAATGAATTGCGTGGGTGGGGGGATATCGCCGCACGCAGGAGGAAAGGAGGAGTACATCATGCAGATCATGGCTATCAGGCCACGCAAACCGCATCATCATGCCGCTCGTCCGGCATTTGGCGCGGCTTGCGCTCGCGCCTTCCCCATCCGGTTTTGCAGCCGCCACACGCTGCACCAGGCGGACCGCCCGCTATCGATTCAACACCAAGTACAGGTCGCCACGATATGAGTTCACAGTCATATACCGCAAAGCGCGGACGCAAGCAGTCCAACACCGGCCGGATCGTGGCCTCGGCTGCCGTGCTGATCGTCCTTGCCGCCATGGCGTTCGATACCAAAATCATCAAAATTGGCTCCAGCGATGACGTGAAGGCCGGGGTGTTTTCCGCAGCCGACTATGGCGCGACTGAATTTCCGAAAGTGAAAGCGGGCGTTGAAGAGCGCGCGGTCGATGCCGTGACGCTGGCCAACGCGATCGCGCAAGACCGGCCGGCCGCCGAAAAGACCTATGGCGTTTCCGCAGGAACCGGCGCTGTCATGTCGGTCAAGCTGACGGGCGTTTTCGGCGAAGCGAAATCGGGCATCTACGATGTGAAGGTCGACGGCATTCCCGATACGGTACGCGTGCGTGTCCAGACCGGGCCAGCCATCAATGGCACGGAACTGCGCGACGCCACCGGCACCATCGCGTTTGGCCAGTTCATCAACCAGATCCAATATCAGGATGCGGGCTCCGCCCTCAACAATCAGCTGAAGAAGGATGTTCTGGCGCAAATCGACACCAGTCAGCTGACCGGCAAGACGGTGTCGCTGATCGGTGCGTTCAAACTGATCAATCCGAAGAACTGGCTGATCACCCCGGTAAGGCTGGACGTGCAATGAAGCCTGTACCCGCACCAGCTCCAGCGTCCGACGACGCCGTCCTGTCCGCACGCAACATTGCCAAGTCCTATGGTAATGTCCATGCGCTGAAGGGCGTCAACTTCGACATCCATCGCGGCAAGGTTACGACCCTGTTCGGAGAAAACGGCGCCGGCAAATCGACGCTGATGAAGATCCTCTCCGGCGTGGTAACGCCGACGTCGGGCGACATCGTGCTGGATGGCGAAGTCGTTCATTTTTCCTCCGCCTCCGATGCCCGTGACTGCGGCATCTCGATCATCCACCAGGAACTGAGCCTCGCGCCCAATCTCAGCGTTCGCGACAATATCTTCATGGGCCGCGAAATCCGCACGCCAACCGGTGTCGATTTTGCCGAAGAGGCGCGGCAGGCGCGGGCGCTGATGGCCGATCTTGAGGAAGACATCGACCCGATGACGCTTGTCGAGGATCTGCGGCTGGGTCAGCAGCAGATCGTCGAGATCGCGCGTGCGCTCTCGGTCGATTCCCGCATTCTGATCATGGACGAGCCGACATCGGCGCTGAGCGCAACCGAAGTCGAAGTGCTGTTCAAGGTGATTCGGGACCTGACGAGCCGCGGCGTCTCGATCGTCTATATATCCCATCACCTGGAAGAGGCGCTGCAGATCACCGACTACGCCGTCGTGCTGCGCGACGGCGCCATGACCGCCAATGCCGAAGCCAAGGACATCGATCTCGAATGGATCGTCCGCAACATGGTCGGCGAGAATTTCGATCTGGGCTCACCGCCCACGGGCTACACATTCGGCGAGACCGCCCTGTCGATCGAGAATGTCAGCGTCACCGATGCTTCGGGCTCCGGCTATTCGGTGGTCGATCGCCTGTCGCTCGACGTCAAGGCCGGCGAGATCGTCTGCATCTACGGTCTGATGGGGGCCGGACGCACAGAACTGCTAGAAGCCGTTGCCGGACGGATGCCGCTGAGTGGCGGCCGGGTGATCGTCGAAGGCGACGACGTTTCGCGCCTGAGCATTGCACAGCGCATTGACAGGGGCCTTGTCCTCGTCCCGGAAGATCGCCAGCGGGATGGCCTGGTGCAGACCATGTCGGTCGGCCAGAACCTGTCGCTCGCCAGCATCGCAAGCTTCACCAAGCGCATGCTGATGTCGCGCTCCGGCGAACAGGCTGTTGTCGAGGACGCAATCGGCAAGGTTCACATCAAGACCGACGGCGGACGGGCCGCGATCGGCTCGTTATCGGGCGGAAACCAGCAGAAAGTCGTCATCGGCAAGATGCTGGCGACCAATCCGCGCGTCATCCTTCTCGACGAGCCAAGCCGCGGTATTGATATCGGCGCGAAGGCCGAGGTGTTCCGCTTGCTGAGCGAACGGGCAGCCAAGGGCCTCGCCGTCGTCTTTTCCACCTCCGAAGTTGCCGAATGCCTCAGCATTGCGCACCGGATCGTGGTGATGCGGCGCGGCAAGATTTCAGCGCAGTTCGGCGCAGATGTTTCAAAAGAAGAGATCATGGCCGCCTCGGGCGAAGCCGTGCATGTCTGATTACCGAGTTTAATGGAGCCCTGACTATGGCCAGTTCAGTCACTACCCCACCGCGCTCAGGTCTTTTCCGCGATGGCTTCGACCTGGGCAGGATGCTGCTTGAAGGGCGGGCGTTTTTCGCGCTGATCGCCATCATCGCCGTCTTCTCGTTCCTGTCGCCCTATTATTTCTCGGTCAGCAACTTCCTGATCATGTCGTCGCATGTGGCGATCTACGGGATCCTGGCGATCGGCATGCTGCTTGTTATCCTCAACGGCGGCATCGACCTGTCGGTTGGCTCCACGCTTGGCCTCGCGGGCGTCGTTGCGGGATTTCTGATGCAAGGGGTGACGCTCAATGCGCTGGGTGTGGTGCTCTACCCGCCTGTCTGGGTCGTCGTGGTGCTTGTCTGCGCGCTCGGTGCTTTTGTCGGGTTGATCAACGGCATCCTGATCGCGCGCTTCAAGGTGCCGGCTTTCGTCGCGACGCTTGGTGTCATGTATGTGGCGCGCGGTTTTGCGCTGTTGATGACCAATGGCCTGACCTACAATAATCTTGGCGGCAAGGCCGAGTTGGGCAATACCGGATTTGACTGGCTTGGCTTTAATCGTCTTGCCGGTATTCCGATCGGCGTCGTCGTTCTCGTCGTGCTCGCGCTGATCGGCAGCGTGGTGCTCAATCGCTCAGCCTTCGGCCGCTGGCTTTATTCGACCGGTGGCAATGAACGGGCCGCTGAACTCAGCGGCGTGCCGGTCAAGAAGGTTCAGGTGGCAGTCTATATGCTGTCGGGTATCTGCGCCGCCATCGCCGGCCTCATCCTGTCCTCGCAGCTGACCTCCGCCGGCCCGACGGCCGGCACCTCCTACGAGCTGACGGCCATCGCCGCCGTGGTGATCGGGGGCGCTGCATTGACCGGCGGCCGCGGCAATATTCGCGGAACGCTGCTCGGTGCCTTCGTCATCGGCTTCCTGTCCGATGGCCTGGTGATCATCGGTATTTCCTCCTACTGGCAGACAGTCTTCACCGGCGCGGTCATCGTGCTCGCCGTGCTGCTCAATGCCGTTCAGTATCGCCGCCGCGTCAAGAAGACCACCGAGACCGACGGCCCTTCCGCTTCTCTGCAATCGACCGGCAACGGCCAGACCGCCAATGCCACTCACGGGAAGACCGCCAGCTAACTGGCACAGACCAACCATAAAGGGAGAGAGTAACATGTTGAAACTGACAAAGAGAATGCTGCTGGCCAGCTTCATCCTGGCTGCACCGGTCATGGCGCTGTCGACGACGGCGGCATCGGCCGAAGGCCTGATTTCGATCATCGTCAACGACCCGTCGAACCCCTACTGGTTCACGGAGGGCGAAGTCGCCGCTGCAAAGGCCAAGGAACTCGGCTACACCGCAACGGTTGGCGCGTCCAAGGGCGACACCAACACCGAGAGCAACCTGATCGACACAGCGATCACCAACAAATCGGTGGCGATCATTCTCGATCCGGCCAATGCCGACGGCTCGATCGGCGCGGTGAAGAAGGCGATTGCCGCCAACATCCCGGTTTTCCTCGTCAATGCCGAGATCAACCAGGAAGGCCTTGCCAAGGCACAGCTCGTTTCCAACAACGCGCAGGGTGCAGCCCTCGGTGCCCAGCAGTGGGTCCAGAGCATCGGCGAAAAGGGTAAATATGTCGAGCTCTTCGGCGCGCCCTCCGACAACAATGCGGCAACCCGCTCGAACGGTTACGAGACGGTGCTCAGCCAGTATCCTGATCTCGAAAAGGTCGGCTCGCAGGTTGCCAACTGGGATCGTACACAGGGCCATGACAAGATGCAGAGCCTGCTCCAGGCCAACCCTGACGTTATCGGCCTGATCAGCGGCAATGACGAAATGGCGCTGGGCGCGATTGCCGCACTGAAGGAAGCCGGCAAGCTGGCCAACGTCAAGGTCGGCGGCTTCGATGGCTCCCCGGATGCCGTGGCTGCCATCAAGGCGGGCGAACTGGAATATACCGTGCTTCAGCCGGTTGCTGTCTTTTCGGCCGAAGCCGTCAAGCAGGCCGATTCCTTCATCAAGACGGGCAAGACCGGTGCTGCAACCGAAAAGCAGCTGTTCGATTGCCTGCTGATCACCAAGGACAATGTCGACAAGTACACAGCGCCGTTCACACTCTCCGAGTAACAACAGCTGAGGGCGCCTCCGGGCGCCCTCAATTTTCTGACGAAGTGATTTTCCCGGCATTTCGCCGGTCTTTTGGACAATTACGCGATTGCCAGGTTGGCGTCATTCCTGTGCTTGTCACAGGCTTCAAGGACGCTCAAGTCTTTGAGCTGTAAAAGTCTTTTGACCCGGCAGACGCCGGGTCGCCGCATCCCTGCCACGAGGGCGAGGATGACGGAAAGTGGCGTATCGCACTCGAAAGACAATCTTGTTCGGAGTTTGTCGGCAGCGTTCCGGTAGGCTTACTTCCATATCCGGCACTGGGCCTATAGCCCTATTTAAAAATTTCCGCGAAAATATAACAGTCCTTGACGTTAATTTCACACTCAAATACGATACCAAATCAAGAATGGCGTCGTACTGTGTGATGAATCGGCCTATCGGCGCCCAACGACGAGGAACATTATGGCGAGCCTGCTGGGGATCGACAACGGCCTGACTGTGACGAAGGCTGTCATCTTTGATAGGGACGGCACGCAGCTTTCGGTCGCCCGGCGCCGCGTTCCGCAATCCATGCCACAGGCGCGCTTTGTCGAACGCGATATGGCGGGACTTTGGCAGGCAACGGCCGAAGCGATCCGGGAAGCGATCGCGCTGAGCGGCAGGCCGCCATCCGACATCAAGGCCGTTGCCGCGACGGCGCATGGCGACGGGCTCTATCTTCTCGATGATGAAGAACAGCCCCTGGGGCCGGGGATCTTGTCGCTCGATAGCCGCGCCGGTGGCATCATCGATGCGTGGTCCGGCGGCACTCTGTTCACCGAAGCGCTGGCGCTGACCGGCCAGATCCCGCACGTTTCCGCGCCCTCGGCCCTGCTCGCCTGGATTAAGCAGCACGAGCCGGAGCGGTACCGGCGCATCCGGCATCTGCTCGGCTGTAAGGACTGGTTGCGCTTTTGCCTCACCGGCGCGATCGGAACGGATCGGACGGAAGCCAGCACGTCTTTTACTGACGTTCACACCCAAACTTTTTCTGCGGACGCCATGCGCCTGTTTGGCCTTGAGGATGTGTTCGACGCTCTGCCGCCCATGGCCCATTCCGCCGAAGTCGCAGGAACTGTGACTGCTGATGCCGCAGCTTTGACTGGACTTTCCGCCGGCACGCCCGTTGCCTTCGGCCTGCATGACGTCACCGCTTCTGCACTCGGGATCGGCGGCCATGCGGATGGGGTGATCAGCATCGTGGCGGGCACCTATTCGATCAACCAGGTGGTCTCCACCGATGTGCGTGTCGATCCCCGCTGGTTCTGCCGCAATGCGATTGACGCCGGGCGCTGGAACAACATGGCGATTTCACCGGCCTCCGCTGCCAATTACGACTGGTTCCTCGATACGCTGTGCCGGAAAGACCAGGACGCTGCGATTGAAAGCGGCGCGTCGATCCATCAGACTTTGGCGCATGAGATCGACGCCGCCCTGCAAAGACCATCGACCATCCTCTTCCATCCCTACCTCTTCGGCTCACCGCACGGAAATAGTGCCAGCGGCAGTTTCCTGGGGCTGCATGGCTGGCACGATCGCGGCGATATGCTGAAAGCTGTTTTGGAAGGTATCGCCTTCAATCATCGCACCCATATCGATGCGCTGCGCGACGGCTTTGCCATCAACGAGGCCCGCCTGACCGGCGGCGCATCGCGCAACCCGGCCTTTGCGCAGATGTTTGCCGATATTCTGGGAATGCCGGTGATGGTGACAGCGACCGACGAGGCAGCGGCATTCGGTGCGGCCCTGTGCGCCGGTGCAGCCGTCGGCCTTTACGCCTCGGTTCAAGACGACCCGCGCGACCTCGCTGCGACCGGAAGAAAATACCTGCCCGACCCTTCCCGCAGCGCAGAATTTGATCGCCGCTTCTCGCTCTATTGCCGGATTGCTGAAACACTGAAGCCGGTCTGGCCGGATATCGAGCAACTGGCCCAAACAACCGGGGGAGACGGCGCGTGATCAAGGCAGACGAACGGCGCGAAGAAATTGCCAACTATGTCATCAAGCTCGGCCAGGTGCGGCTCGACGATCTGGCCGAGCATTTCGGCGTGTCGCGCATGACCATTCATCGCCATATCGACCATCTGGCGCAACAGGGCGTCCTGCGCAAGCTGCATGGCGCGGTCACCGCGCAGCCATCCGGCGTCTATGAAAGCGCCTTCCGTTACCGCATGACAGTTGGGACTGCCGAAAAGGCAGCGCTGGCGCGCGCGGCTCTCGACTATATCGAAGCCGGCCAGGTCATCATGCTCGATGATTCCACCACGACCTGCGCCATCGCTCCGCTTTTGCAGGACATCAAGCCGCTGACCGTGATCAGCAACAGCCTGTCGGCTGCGGCCTTGCTGACAACAGCCGATGATATCGATTTCATCTGTCTTGGCGGCCAGTATCACCGGACATACAATGCCTATATCGGCATCGTCTGCGAAAATGCCGTGTCGCGGCTGCGCGCCAATGTCCTCTTCTGCTCGGTTTCCGCCATCACCGGCACGACCACCTATATTCAAGACCCGCAGGTGGTGCGCGTCAAGCAGGCGATGATGGCGGCGTCCAACCAGCGCATCCTGCTCGTCGATCACTCCAAGTTCAACAATGTCGCTCTGCATGCGCTGGATGAACTCACCGCGTTCGACACCGTGCTGGTGACCGACGGGATCAGCGACGCGCAAGCGCAAAAACTTGAACAGGCGGGCGTCCGCCTGCGCGTCGTCAGGACAGCCTCAGCATGACCCAGTTGCAAAGCGAAACATCACCATACCCGGCCGATCGCCTCACCGCGCTCGGCGAAGACGCGGATTTTGATGTCGTTATTTTTGGCGCCGGGATCAATGGCGCCGGCCTGTTTCGCGATCTTTGCGCGCAGGGGCTGAAATGCCTGATCGTGGACAAGGGGGATTTCGGCTCCGGCACCAGTGCCGCACCGTCGCGGCTGATCCATGGCGGTCTGAAATATCTGGAGACTGGTGAATTCGGCCTTGTTGCGCAATCGACGCTCGAGCGTAACCTGCTTTTGAAGAACGCCCCCCACTATGTCAGCCCGCTGCCGACGCTGATCCCGATCTTTTCCTGGTTCAACGGCATAAGTGCCGCCTTGCGCACATTGTTCGGCTCGACCAGCGCACCGCGCAGCCGTGGCGCTGTTCTCGTCAAGATCGGTTTGGCCCTCTACGATTTCTACGGCTCGCGCGACCGTGTCATGCCGCGCCACCGGCTGGTTGGGCGCAACCGCGCGCTGCGGGAAATGCCGGTCCTGACCAAATCGATCGTGGCCGCAGGAACCTATTACGACGCCAAAATCAGCCATCCCGAGCGGCTCGTTCTTGAGTTGATTGGCGATGGGCTGACGGCCAGCACACCATCTGCGGCGGCCAATTACGCCACGCTGATCTCGGCCTCCAATGGTATCCTGACGTTCCGGACCGAAAAGCACGGTACACTTTCGGTGCGGCCGAAACTGGTCGTCAACGGCGCGGGCCCATGGATCGACGATGTGAATGCTGCACTCGGTGCGCCCTCCAAAATGATCGGCGGCACCAAGGGATCGCATATTCTTCTGAAGAACGACGAACTGGTGCGTCATCTCGCCGGCCGCATGGTCTATTTCGAGGCCGATGATGGCCGCATCTGCCTGGTGTTCGACTATCTCGGCCGCGCGCTTGTCGGATCGACCGATACCAAGGCTGACAATCCCGATACGGTTCGCTGCGAGCAGGATGAAGTCGAGTATTTCCTGGCGAGTGTGCGTGCGCTGATGCCGGGCGTCAAAGTCGATCGCGACCAGATCGTCTATGCCTATAGCGGCATACGCCCCCTGCCCGCCTCTGACGCGTCGATCGCCGGCCTCATCAGCCGCGACCACTCGGCGCCGGTGACCGAGCCGGATCAAACACGGCCGTTCGCGATCATATCGCTGATCGGCGGCAAATGGACCACCTTCCGGGGCTTTGCGGAGGAAGTTGCCGATACAGTGCTGAAGCGGCTCGGCCGCACCCGCGCCGTCAGCACCCGCTCGATGCCGATCGGTGGCGGCAGGGATTTTCCAGCGGATGCAAAAGCGAGGTCGCAATGGCTGGCGCAGGCATCGGCCTCTTGCGCAATCGATCTGCCGCGGATCGACACGCTTTTGACCCGTTACGGCACGCGGGCGCTTCAGGTTGCACAGCACCAAAGCGACTGGAGCGATGCCGACCGGCTGCCGGATTCGCATGACTATGGCCTGGCGGAAATCGACTATATCGTGCGCCATGAGTGTGTCGAACATCTGGCTGATGTCGTGATGCGCCGCACCACCCTTGCCGTCACCGGCTCCCTGACACGACGGGATCTCCATGCCATCGCCCCCGTTATCGCGAAGGCGCGGGGTTGGAGCAGTGAGCGCACCGATGCGGAAATTGAAGCGACCGCCACGCAACTCAAGGCCAGAAATCTGATGCGTCTATAGAGGATTGGGATCCTCGCCGTGTCGCCACGGACATAACCAAGGAGTCACAAAGAGGGGCCCGGTTGCCGGACCCCTCCTGATTTCTGCTGCAGGCATTTTCGAAACGAAAATGCGTTACATCATGCCGCCCATGTCAGGCATGCCGCCGCCAGCCGATTCTTTCTTCGGCAGTTCGGCAATCATGGCTTCCGTGGTGATCAGGAGAGAAGCAACCGAAGCCGCGTTCTGCAGGGCTGTGCGGACAACCTTGACCGGATCGACGATACCCATGGTGATCATATCGCCGAATTCGCCGGTCTGGGCATTATAGCCGTAGTTGTCGGTGTCGCTTTCAAGGATCTTGCCGACGATGATCGAACCTTCGTCACCCGCGTTTTCAGCGATCTGGCGAACCAGCGACTGAAGTGCCTTGCGCACGATATTGATGCCGGCGGTCTGATCGTCATTTTCGCCCTTGAGATCGAGAACGATCGAGGCGCGCAGGAGTGCTGTACCGCCGCCGGGCACGATGCCCTCTTCGACCGCAGCGCGCGTAGCGTTCAGCGCGTCGTCGATACGGTCCTTCTTTTCCTTCACTTCGATCTCGGTCGCACCGCCGACACGGATGACGGCAACACCGCCGGAAAGCTTGGCAAGCCGTTCCTGCAGCTTTTCCTTGTCATAGTCGGATGTGGTTTCCTCGATCTGTGCCCTGATCTGCGCCACGCGGCCATCGATCTCGGCCTTCTGGCCTGCCCCATCGACCAGGATTGTATTTTCCTTGGTAATGGTGACCTTCTTGACGCGGCCGAGCATGTCGAGCGTGACATTTTCCAGCTTGATGCCGATATCCTCGGACACGACCTGACCTGCGGTCAAAACCGCGATGTCCTCCAGCATGGCCTTGCGGCGATCGCCGAAGCCCGGAGCCTTGACGGCAGCAATCTTCAGGCCGCCACGCAGCTTGTTGACGACGAGCGTCGCAAGCGCTTCGCCTTCGACATCTTCCGAGATGATCAGCAACGGCTTGCCGGTCTGCACGACGGCTTCCAGCACAGGCAAAAGTGCCTGCAAATTGGAAAGCTTCTTTTCATGCAGCAAGACATAGGCATCTTCGAGTTCAGCCACCATCTTTTCAGGATTGGTCACGAAATACGGGCTGAGATAGCCGCGGTCGAACTGCATGCCTTCGACGACTTCCAGCTCGGTTTCGGCAGTCTTGGCCTCTTCAACCGTGATGACGCCTTCATTGCCGACCTTCTGCATGGCATCGGCAATATATTGGCCGATTTCGGTTTCGCCATTGGCGGAGATCGTGCCGACCTGGGCCACTTCCTCGGACGTGCTGATCTTCTTGGCCTTGGCCACCAGCCCCTTGACCACTTCCGTTACGGCCAGATCGATGCCGCGCTTCAGGTCCATCGGGTTCATGCCGGCAGCAACCGCCTTGGTGCCTTCGCGAACGATGGCCTGGGCGAGCACGGTCGCCGTCGTCGTGCCGTCGCCGGCGATGTCATTGGTTTTCGAGGCCACTTCGCGCACCATCTGCGCGCCCATGTTTTCGAACTTGTCTTCGATCTCGATTTCCTTGGCGACCGTTACACCATCCTTGGTGATGCGCGGCGCGCCATAGGATTTATCGATGATGACGTTGCGGCCCTTGGGGCCGAGCGTGACCTTGACGGCGTCCGCAAGAATATCGACGCCGCGCAGCAGCTTTTCGCGCGCGTCACGGCCGAATTTGATTTGTTTGGCAGCCATAGAAAGAACTCCCGGGCGCATCGCCCAATGGTCTTCATGAAAGGGAAATGGATGGGCGAGGCTGAGATCAGCCGATAACACCCATGATGTCGGCTTCCTTCATGATCAGAAGGTCTTCGCCGTTGAGCTTGACTTCGGTGCCCGACCACTTGCCGAACAGGATGCGGTCGCCGGCCTTGACGTCGAGCGCGATGATCTTGCCGGCCTCGTCACGGGTGCCGGTGCCAACGGCGACGATCTCGCCTTCCTGCGGCTTTTCCTTGGCGGTATCCGGAATGATAATGCCGCCCTTGGTCTTTGCTTCGGCTTCGATACGGCGCACGACGACGCGGTCGTACAGCGGACGAAAATTGGTATCAGCCATGTCTATATTCCTTTTGGGCGCAGCCGGATGGCGTTTCCCCTGCGGGATGAATAGCACTCTCCATTTGGGAGTGCCAGCATTCAATGCTCCCGCTGCCAAGAATTACAATTCCTGTGTGCTCGAATAATTAAAACATAAATCCGGTTTTCTGTGCTAAAGGATCGAATATCCGATTTATCACGGGAGTCCGGCGATGAAATCACTCTTCGATTCCATTTACCAGTTTCAATATGTGCTTTTCTTCATTCGCTGGACGCTGACTTTGTCTTTGGTTCTCTGCGCCTATATCGCGTTTTCCAGTGCGTATTTCTAGCCGGACAGCGCGTTTCAACTTGGTTTTCATGACGAAAACACCAGCTCCCGACCTTCCGGAGCCAAGCCCCGAAAGACCAGAAACATGATCAAATTTCGCCCTAAGACTGAAGCCGAGCTGAAGCAGGAAGACGTTCCAGCGCCAGACAAGCCAGTCACCGTCAAGCCTGCAGATCCGAAGAAGCGCGCGAGCGACTGAAGACCTGGTCTCCCGTCAAAGGGCTGCAATGCTGGGCCGGGAAGCACCGCAGACACTCCACATCTATGACAGGCCCAGCGGCTTGGCATGCACCGAAAAGGAAATTTCATGAACGTTGATTTTGCCATTACCGGACGCTTTGTGCACGAGATCAAAGCGGTCCTTCAATCCGTGGGGATCAACGAAGGGACGGAGTATGATGCGGTGCCCTTCAGCCCCGCAAGCCGCGCAACCGGCCACCACACTTTTGCATTTCACAACAAGCAGGCCGCAACACAGGCTGCGGCAACATGGGAAGCGCATGTCAAGCAGCGCGTGCTCCTGCAGCGTTGATGGACCAATGCCGCCGGTGAAAACATCGGCAGAATGACGGGGTGTCAGGACAGCTCATCTGTCACCCCTTGGACTTTGGCGACACTGCCAGTGACAGGATCATGAACAGCGTTGCCAGCAGCATGAGAACGCCGGCGGCCGCCAGAATGGCCGGGGTCATCTGTTCGCGGATCATCGTGAACATTTCACGCGGCAGGGTGCGCTGACCGGGCCCCGCAACGAACAGTGTGACCACCACCTCATCCAGCGACGTGGCAAAGGCAAAGAGGCCGCCGGACATCATGCCGGGCGCGATGACCGGAAGCGTGATCCTGCGGAACGTCATTGCCGGGGTTGCACCAAGACTTGCGGCAGCCTGAAGCAGCCGCCGGTCGAAGGAGGCGAGTGCGGCACCAGTGGACACGACGACGAACGGCACTGCAAGTGTCGTGTGGGCGAGGATCAGCCCGGTCATTGTTCCCGTCAGCCCCATCCTTGCAAAGACGAAATAGATGCCGACGCCGATCACCACGGCAGGCAGGATCATTGGCGCGACCAGCAGGAATTCGATCAGCCTGCGGCAGGCAAGTCCGGGCTGGGAAAGCCCGATGGCGGCGGCACTGCCGAGAATGACGGACAGGACTGTCGATGCGACGCCGACGATGAGGCTGTTTGTCAGGGCCGCCATCCAGCGGGGAGAGTTGATGAACTCCGCGTACCAATCCAGCGTCCAGCCGCTTACCAGAACGGTGATGTATTTATCCTGACTGAACGACAGCACCAGCACGAGGACAATGGGCGCTGCCAGAAAAACCAGCACCAGCCAGCCGAACATGGCGTTAAGACGATCAATCAGCGGCGTTTTTTTCCTGGACTTGATCATCGGGCACCTCCCTGAAAGCGGCGGCTGAGGCTTGTCTGGAGCAGATAGAGCAGTCCGGTGGCAATGAGCAAAATGACGCTGAGCGCCGCCGCCATGCCCCAGTTCTGCGTAGCGGTGGTGAACTGTGCGATATAGTAACTGATCATCTGGTCGGCCGGTCCGCCGAGCAAAGCGGGGGTGATGTAGAACCCGAGCGTGACGATAAACACCATCAGGCTTCCGGCCATCACGCCGGGCATGATCTGCGGCAGATAGACTTTCAAAAATGTCATGGCAGGTCCGGCCCCCAGCGACGACGCCGCCATCAGCAGCCGTTGATCGACGGAGCGCATCGATGCCAGCAGCGGAAAGATCATGAAAGGCAGCATGACATGCGCCATGGCGACGATCACCGCGCCGCGATTGTACATCAGCGAGAGCGGGGTTTCGATGATGCCGAGCGACAGCAGAACCTGATTGATCGCGCCCCTGTCCTGAAGAATGATCATCCATGCGGTGTTGCGCACCAGTGCCGCCGTCCAGAAAGGCAGGAGCACGAACAGCAAGAGGATATTGCGCAACCGGTCATATTGCCGCGCAAGGTAAGAGCAGAGCGGAAAGGCCAGGAAAAGGCAAACCACGGTGACGACGATGGCCATGACGAAGGTCCGGGCCATGATGCCGGTGTAAAGGCTGCGGTTGAAACTGTCCTGAACTCCTGTCTGATAATCGCGTTTCTTGTCGATGGCAGCCAGCAGAAAGTAATCCGTCACCGGCCCGACGGCGCGCTTCATGGCCTGCCAGGTTTCGCGGTTCTGCCAGAGTGGATCGTTGAAGGCGGTGGCCGGATCTGTCTTCAGCTTTCGCTTGGTACTGGTCAGCAGGCTTCGAAAACCTGAGCCCTCATAGGAGAGCCTGCGGGCCACAGCCGCAAGTTTCTGCGGCTCCACTTGATCGAGGTCTGCGCGCGCCGCATCCAGCAGCGAGGACGGCGGAGCGCTTTTACCATCCCAGGCAGCAAGCGCTCCGCTCAAATTCGGCAGGGTTTCCACCAGTTCCGGATCGGACACAGACCGGGTGAGAATGAAGCCGAGCGGTATGGCAAAGGTGAGGAGCAAGAGCAGCGCGAGCGGTGCGATCAGGGCGTAAGCCTTGAGCTGCGCCCGCCGGCGGATATTGGCGTTGCTATCCGTGATCACACTGCCCATTGTCAAATCTCCCCGATCTCTGCGTGACTATCCGATTACTGTCCGGCCCAGGCCGTCCAGCGCTCCGTCAGCGTGTCGATATGATCGATCCAGAAGGACGCATTGAGCGTCATGACGTTTTTCGCATTGTCCGGGAAGGTGGGCAGATACGGCGCGGTTTCGGGATCGACCTTATCGATTGCGGATTTCATGCTGACGCCGATCGGCTGGAAGGAACTGAGCCTTGCCTGCGCATCCGGATTGGTCATGAATTTCAACAGGCCATAAGCCTCTTGCGTGTTCGGCGTCGTTGTCAGGATCACCCAGCTGTCCGTTGTCGTCAGCGATTGGTTCCAGACGATTCCAAAGGGCAGCTTGTCCTTTCGGATCGCGTTTACCAGGCCGCTATGGTAGGACGACGACATGGCGACGTCGCCTGCCGCCATCATCTGCGCAGGCTGCGAGCCGGTTTTCCAGAACACCAAATTGGCTTTGATGCTGTCGAGCGTCTTGAAGGCCCGGTCCACGCCTTCCGGGGTCGCGAGCAGAGAATAGACATCGGCTGGCGCTACGCCATCCGCCATCAGCGCGATTTCCAGATTGCCCTTCGGGCCCTGGCGCAAAGCACGTTTGCCGGGGAATTTTTGCAGGTCGAAAAAATCGGCCCAGCCGCCGGGTGCTGCATTGCCGTCTTTCTTGTCGAAGCCCAAAACGAAATTGTAGGATCCTGCCCCGATACCGCATTCGTGGACATTGCCGGGAAGGAAATCATCGGGATTGGCGATCGCGGCCACGTCCAGCTTCAGGAACAGGCCTTCCTGACATCCAAGTTCCAACTCCTCGGATTCGACCTGCACCACATCCCAGCCGCCATCGCCATTGGCGGTTTTCGTGCGAAGGATGCCGATGCCGCCATCCCAGCTGTCTTCGAGAACCGGCTTGCCGATCGCCTTGCTGTAGGGATCGAAAAAATTGAGGCGCAGTTGCTCCTGCAAGGCGCCGCCCCATCCGACGACCGTCAGGTCGCGGGCAGAGGCCGTGCCGGACAGCAACAGGATTGCTCCGGCGACGGCGGCGGAATAATGGAAGAATTGATTGACCTTACGCATGCTTAAATCCCCTTTTATCGTTATTTGAAAGGTACCTTTTGAGGTGCGGTAATCTGTTTTTCTGGCGTCTAGATCGCCTCCAGCGCCCTGACTGCCCCTGCAGCGATGTGGACGTGGAGGATATCTCCCTTGGCCGGTGGTTGCGGAAAGTCTGCGGGATTGGCTTTCACATCGATGGCCTGCATTCCCGTCAGGAGACGCACCGAGATATGATCGCCGTGGAAGATCGTGCCTGCGACGACCGCCTGGATCACCGCATTGTCCGGGCCGTTGCTCGCTGTTTTCGCCAACCGGATATTTTCAGGCCGGATCGCGGCGGTGACCGCCGTGCCGATGCCGGCCGGGCAGCCTTTGGGAACCGTGGCCCAGACCTGTCCGGGACAGGTGGAGAAATCCAGGAGGACGCGGTTGCCTGCTGCAGCTTTCACCTTGGCCGGAATGAAGTTCGTCTGCCCCAGAAAACCGGCGACGAAACTGTCGGCGGGCTCGTTGTAGAGATCGAGCGGCGCGCCGAGCTGAGCGATCTTGCCCCTGTCGAAAATGGCGATCCGGTCTGCCATGGTCAGCGCTTCGTCCTGATCATGCGTGACGTAAACGAAGGTGATGCCGACGCGGCTGTGCAGCGCCTTGATTTCCTGCTGCATGCTCAGCCGCAGGGATTTGTCCAGCGCACCCAGCGGCTCGTCCATCAGGACCAGGCGCGGCCGATAGACCAGGGCGCGGGCGAGTGCGACGCGCTGCTGCTGCCCGCCCGAAAGCTGCGCTGGTTTGCGATCCGCGACCTGGGAAAGCTGGATCAGATCCAGCGCTTCGGCAACACGGATCTGGATCTCGCCAGCCGGCATTTTTCGCGCCACCAGCGGAAAGGCGATATTCTCAGCAATCGTCATATGCGGGAAAAGGGCATAGCTCTGAAACATGACGCCCATGTCGCGCTTATAGGGCGCAAGCGGCACGATGTCCTTGCCATCGACCAGAATGCGCCCCGCTTCCGGCGTCTCAAACCCCGCCAGCATCATCAGCGTGGTCGTCTTTCCTGAACCGGAGGGGCCCAGCAGCGTCAGGAATTCACCGGTCTTGATGGTCAGCGACAGATTATCGACAACCCAGCTCTTGCCGTCATAGGTTTTGCTGACCCTATCAAAAGCAACGATATCAGTGCTTTCCATTCCCGTCCTCGTCCTGTTTGTCATGCGGCATTTCCCGGTGCATCGTTATCGCGTGCGGACATCGTCTCAGCCACGCTGTAAAAGCTGGCGCTCCACTCAGTCGGCCTGATAAACCGGCTGACCGGCAAAATAGGTGGTGAGCACCTTGGTCCCGGCGATATCCCTGGCATCGATCGAAAATATATCGCGATCAAGAACGATGAAATCCGCAGCTTTGCCGGTCTCGATAGACCCGGCACTGTCTCCAAAGCCGATGCTGCGCGCCGCGTTGATGGTGTAAAGCGGCAAAGCCTCTTCAAGGCTGATCGCCTGCTCGGGCCGGAAAACACCGGGATGTCCACGCCAGGGGTCTTCCCGCGTGATGAGCGCCGATAGTCCGGGCCACGGATTTGGAGATGGGACGATCGCCGGCCAATCGGAACCGATGGTTACAGTTGCACCCGATCGGAGGATATCTCCGACGGGCCAGCAGCGATGGCCACGCTCCTCGCCCAAAAGCTGAATATTTCCGCTCAAGATTGAACTTGGAAACCACATGGGCGGGCAGATATCGGCCAAGACGTTCAAGGACGATAGCCGCTTTATGTCCTCGTCATCGATATAGGCGAGGTGCGCGATGGAATGTTGCGGCCCGTCAAAACCATTGGCGGCACGCACCTGCTCTATCGCGTCCAGCGTGGATGTAATGGCCAGATCGCCGATCGCGTGAATCTTGACACGGATACCCTGGGCATCCAGCGGCAAAATCAGATCGCGCAATTCCTCAACGCTGTAAAACGGTGCGATAGACTGCGCTCCGCCATTCGCCGGCCCATAGGGAGCCTTGAATGCGGCGGTGATCGACCCCGGAACACCATCCATGAAATATTTCACGAAATCGACATTCACATAGTTCGAGGCATAGTCGTGCCGGTGCTCGATCACGGCAGGTCCGATACCATCCCGTTCAGGGGTGATGAGGTTATCGGTCGAGATGAATGTCGCGACCCGAACCGTCAGCTCGCCGCGCCTGTCGGCATCGCTGAACGCCTTCATGGTCTGCGCCGATGTTACCGCATGGGCGAACCCCGTGATCCCGCAGGAATTGAAAAGGCCCCCGGCATGCCGGATGACCATGTCAATTTCACCCTGTGACAAATCGGGCATGGCTTCGAAAACCAATGCGCTCGCTGTTTCCAGAAGGAGACCAACGGGTTCGCCGCGATCGTCGAGCACGATGCCGCCATGATCTGGAACTTTCGTGTTGCGATCGATCGCGGCGGCGCGCATCGCGGCGGTATTGACGAAAAGCGTATGGCAGCTGATATCCCGAAGCACAGCCGGGCAGTCACCCGTTGCCTCATCGAAGCGCTTCAGGGCATCGGGGTGCGAGAGGACCGGCAGCAGCCTGCGTCCTTCCCAGCCACCACCCTTCAGCCATTGCCCTTCTGGAAGAACGGCCGCTGCGGCGCGTACGCGTTCCATCAGCTGGTCGAAATCGTCGCGCGGGGAAAGGGCGAGTTCGAACAGGGCTGCGCGTGCGCCTTCAAACGCATGGCAATGACCGTCAATCATTCCAGGCAGCACGATGCGTCCGGCGAAATCGAGAACCCGGGTGGCGTCGTCAATCAGGGGCGCAAGTTCGGCAAAAGACCCCGTTGCCACGAACTGACCATTTCGGATCGCCACAGCGTCAACCCAGGGCTTGTTGGGGTCGAGCGTATAAATCCGTGCATTCCGGATGACGAGCTCGGCCGTAGCGAGGTTTGACGACATGCACATTCCCTTTTTTGCACTGAGTTCAAAGCTTCGTTCGAGGCGCGGATCGCAGCCCCGGCAGCGGTCGCAACGTGCTTTTCACTGCCGCATCATGAGGATCTCACCTTCCCTCACGCGCCCTGGGATCGCTGCAATCAGGCTCTGCGTATAGGGATGTTCCGGCGCTCCGAAAATGGCCGCACCCGAACCGGTCTCGACGACCTCGCCTCGCCGCATGACCATGACGCGATCGCAGATCTGAGCGGCAACGCGCAGGTCATGGGTGATGAAAACAAGCGAAAGATCGAGTTCCTTTTTCAGCGCCGTCAAAAGATCAAGCACCTGCGCCTGAATGGACACATCGAGCGCTGAGACGGCTTCGTCGGCAACAATGATTTCAGGCTTGAGCGCCAGCGCCCTGGCGATACCGATGCGCTGACGCTGGCCACCGGAAAACTCGTGCGGGAAACGGTTCATGCTTTTCGCCTCCAGGCCGACCATCTCCATCAGCTCTGCCGCACGCCTGAGCGCCTCCGTCTCATTCTCGCCATAGGCAATGGGGCCGTCGGCAATGATGCGGCCGACTTTCTGGCGTGGGTTGAGCGAGGAATACGGGTCCTGAAAAATCATCTGGATGCGGCGGCGCACGGCGCGCAATTCGGCGCCATCCAACCGTGCCATGTCCTTGCCGCCCAAGAGGACGCGCCCGGACGACGGCATCTGGAGGCGCACGAGGCAACGGCCAACGGAGGATTTGCCGGAGCCGGATTCACCGACGATCCCAAGCGTTTCGCCCCGTCCGAGCGAGAAGGACACATCTTTCACCGCGTGAATATCGCGCTGCCTGTTAAACAAGCCGCCGCCCGTGTGATATGTCTTGCTCAAGCCTTCGACGGTCAGAACGGCCGGCATTGCCACCGTGGTCTCGGCACCTGACTGCAGCGCCGGAATGGCGGCAATCAGCTTTTTCGTATAGGGATGCCGGGGAGAATACAGCACCTTTTCGGCCGGGCCGCTTTCCACGATGCGGCCAAGCTGCATGACAGTGACATAATCGGCGATCTCGGCGACCACGCCAAAATCATGGGTGATGAACATGACCGCCATATTGCGGTCCTTCTGCAATCTGGCGATGAGTTTCAGGATTTGCGCCTGCGTCGTCACATCCAGTGCAGTTGTGGGTTCATCGGCGATCAGGACCTGGGGTTCGAGCGCCAGGGCCATCGCGATCATCACGCGTTGGCGCTGACCGCCGGAGAGCTGGAACGGATAGGATTGCGCCGCCCGCTCCGGATCAGGCAGGCCCACCTCGGTCAAAAGCTCCAATGCCTTTGTCCGGCGCTCTCTGCGCGTCAGCCTGTTATGGGCTTCAAAGACCTCTTCTATCTGAGCCGAAACCTTCATGAGCGGGTTTAGCGCCGACATCGGCTCCTGGAAAATCATGGCGATGCGGTTGCCGCGTAGATCATAGAGTTTTTCCGGTGGCTCTTTCAAAAGATCCACGTCTTCCAGCAGGATCCGGCCTTGCGCGACGCGCACCGTATCCGGCAAAAGCCCCATCAGTGCGTTGGCGGACATCGACTTGCCCGAACCGGATTCGCCGACGACGCAGAGTATTTCCCCCGGGTAGAGTTTGAAATTGACCCGCTCGACAGCAAAGGCACGGTCTGCTCCAGCCGGCAGCGCGATGGAGAGATGCTCGATGCAGACCACCGGGTTGGGGCGGCTTTTGGTGTGTTCGGGATGGATGATAGGTTCGTGGTTAAAGCCGGTCATCGATCCCTCCTATTTGCCACGCCGGTGCAGACGCGGATTGAGGGCGTCATTCAGCCCCTCCCCGATCAGGTTGAGTGCCAGAGCCGTGAACAGGATTGCAGCACCGGGAAAGAAGCTCACCCACCAGGCTTGCCGGATGACGGTTCGTCCCGCACCGATGATGTAGCCCCAGGACATGACATTGCGGTCGCCGAGGCCAAGGAAGGACAGGGAACTCTCGATGAGGATCGCTGCCGCAACCATCATCGAGGCGAGCACGATGATCGGCGAGAGCGTATTGGGCAGGATCTGGCGCCAGATGATCGTCCAGTGCCCCTGACCGGACAGAACGGCAGCCTCGACAAACTCACGGGACTTCAAGGACATGACCTCCCCCCGCAACAGGCGGGCCACAGGCGGCCAGGACACAAGGGCGATGGCTATGACGATCGATGCGATGGACGGCTGGAATATCGCAACCAGGACCACGGCGAGGGTGAAACTCGGAGCAGACTGGAAAAACTCGGTGAAGCGCATGAGAATATCATCGACCCAACCGCCGAAATAACCGGCGGCAGCACCGATCGGAATGCCGATCAGGAGAGAGACGGCCGTCGAGACGAGACCGACAAGCAGCGAGACGCGTGCGCCGTGGGCAATGCCGGCGGCCAGATCACGGCCCATCGGATCGGTTCCAAGCCAAAATCCATCCATCGTGAACGGCGGGATGAACGGACGCTGCACCATGGCCCAGGGCGATTTGGGAAACACAAAGGGAGCGGCGGCGGACAGGACGATCACAAGGCCGAGAATGACGACGCCGAGCACTGCGCCCTTGTTGCACGAGAAACGTTTCCAGAATTCCTTCATGATGTCACCCGGATTCTCGGATCGACGATGCGATAGAGCACGTCTGTGATCAGATTGAAGAGAAGCACCATCGCGGCGGACATGATGAAGACGCCGAGCAGGAGATTGTAATCGCGCTGCGATAGGGCATCGAACATCAGGCGGCCGATGCCCGGCCAGGCAAAAACGGTTTCGATCAGGACCGCGCCGCCGACGAGCTGACCGGCCTGGAGACCAGCGAGCGTCACGACCGGCAGGATCGCATTGCGAAGGACATGGCGGCGCTGAACCACCGCCGGGCGAAGGCCCTTGGCTTTGGCAGTCTTGACAAAATCCATCGTATTGACCTCCAGCATCGAGGCCCGGGTCATGCGTGCATAGATCGCCATGAAAAAGAGCCCGAGCGTCGAGGCCGGCAAGATGAGATGCTGCAAAATGTCCAGCATGCGCCTGACACCGGTATAGCCGGCGCCGACCGTCTCGTAGCCGAACCCAGGAAGCCATCCGAGCTGGACCGAAAACAGCAGGACAGCCATCAATGCCAGCCAGAAGAGCGGCGTTGCATAGAACAGCAGGGCGACTGTCGAAATCAGCGTATCCGACCAGCGGCCCTGCCGCGCGGAGGCAAATGCACCCGCCGCAATGCCGAGTACGAGCGAAATCACGAAGGCTGCAACCGACAGCATCAAAGTCGCCGGCAGCCGGTCGATGATCAGGTCGAGGACGGGAACCTGCTGCCGGTAGGAATAACCGAAGTCGAATTTCACCACCGAAGAAAGATAGGCAAAAAGCTGCATGTAGAGCGGTTTGTCGAGACCGAAGCGCTCGCGCAATTGCTGCAGGAAAACTTCATCCGCCGCTCCAGACTCTCCAGCCATAATCGTTGCCGGATCGCCGGGTGCTGCCCGGATCAGGAAGAAGTTGAGGATGGCGATACAGAGGAGGATAAGAGCGGCTTTGAAAAGCCGTTCGGTAATGAACCGTGCCATGGCGTGATCCCGTTGATGTTGCGGCTGGAAAACCGGCAGCTGAAAGGGCGGCCGATAGGACCGGCCGGATCATTTCTCGATATAGACATCGCGCATGGCATCGGAGATGCCATTTGCCGTGGTCACGACATTCTTGAATTTACAATTGGAGAGGATGGGAAAGCCCAGTTCGAGCAACCACGCGACAGGCGCATCTTCGAGGATCTTCGCCTGGACCTGGTCATAGAGTTTCTGCCGCTCGGATGCCGGATAGGCAATGGCTGCCGCATCGAACAATGCATCGGCCTCAGGATTGGAATAGCCCGCGACATTGTTGAACGGATTGCCCTTCATGATCTGCGATGTCTTGTAGTGACGGTCGCCGCCGATGGCGGGATCGCCATATTGATAGACAAATGTGAAGGCCAGATCGAAATCCCAGTTCGAGACGCGCTGATTGTAGCTCGCGGTATCGCCCGTTTGAATTTCGACGGGGATACCGATCTCTTCGAGGTTTTGTTTCACGGCCTCGGCCCAGCGCTGCCAAGTCTCGCCATAGGGCGTGGGCAGCAGCCGCAACGGTCTGCCATCATAGCCGCTTTCCGCCAGCAGGGCTTTGGCCTTTGCAGGATCGTAGGAATATTGCGGCTCCTGCTTGCTGTAGAACGGCAGCAGCGAGGAGAAAGGACTTGTGGCTATCTTTCCATATCCGTTCCAGAGAACGTCCTTGGCGAAGTCGCGATCGAGCGCAAACTCGACGGCCTGGCGGAACTTCAGGTTGTCCATGGGCGCGACGCGGTTGTTCATCCAGATCATGGCGAGCGGCGCGTTATATTCTTGTCCCTTGTCGGTAATGCATGTGTTGGGGAGCTGCGACAGGCGCGGAATGTCAAAGTTCTCGACCGATCCCCCCGGTAAAATATCGACATTGCCGGTTTCATAGGCAATGGCCCGCGAGGCGGCATCCGGGATGATCTGATAGATTAGCTCGTCGAGATAAGGCTTTCCCTTGATGTAATAATCCGTGTTCCGATCAAGCTTGATGTAGGACCCCTTCTTCCACTCCGTCAGTTTGAACGGCCCGGTCCCGACAGGCGATTGATTGGCCGGATTTGCCGCATAATCGGTGCCTTCGTAAATGTGTTTGGGAACAATCGGCATGGTGGCGAAGGACAAAGCCCGGATGAAAGGCTCGAAAGGTCCCGTCAACGAAAAGACAACGGTTTTATCGCCGGGTGCAGTGACGCTCTTGACGCGCGTCATGATGTTGCGATGACGCGGCTGCGTTTTCGTCAGGAAGTCATTGACCGTGAACAGGACGTCTGCAGCCGTCATCGGCTGGCCGTCGTGCCAGATTATGTTGTCTTGCAGGTGGAACGTATATGTGGTGCCGTCCGGCGAGATGTCCCAAGACTTTGCCAGGGAAGGCATGGGATTGAGCTTCTCGTCGTAGCGCAGCAGGCCTTCGTAGATATTCCCGCCTATGTCGAGCGCCGGCGCATTGGTCGTGATGCCGATCATGATGCTGGGTGGTTCTGGTTGGACAATGAGATTGGCGACGCCGCCGGGAGCGGGCTCTGCAAGCGCGGTACCTGTCAACAGCGACACTATAAGCGGTAGAAATATCGTTCGGCGCATGATTTTTCCCCTTTTTAACTCATCTCTGCGTTGCCTGTCTTCGGGCTGAAAATGCCCGGATGACGGCAACGTTGCCTTCCCCAATCCATGCATCCGCCGGGCGCGTAACGCGCCTCCGGCGCATCCCTATCCGTTAAAGACACCCTCTGCGGTCAACTCCGCCTCCAGCAGATCGAGCGCCTTGGCAATGGCTGCGATGATCACGTCGATATCCTGTTCCTCGATGATCAGCGGCGGGGCGATGCAGAGGGAATCGCCGAGGGACCGCAGGATGACGCCTTGTGCGCGGACCAGATCGGACAGGCGCAATGCTGCTTTCACGGATTTGGCAAAGGGTTCCTTGCTCTCTTTGTCGCAGACGAGCTCGATAGCTGCCATCAGGCCCATGCCGCGCGCCTCGCCCACCAGCGGGTGGTTCTCGAATGCCTTGATTTTCCGTTGGAAGCCCGGCGCGAGCGTGCGGACGTGACCGAGAATATCGTCTTCCTGATAGATGCGCAGCGTCTCGAGCGCGACCGCGGCAGATACCGGGTGGCCGCCATAGGTATAGCCGTGCCCGAAACCGTTCAGCCGGTGTGTCTCATCGGCAATCACCTGATAGACATCATCGCTGATCAGGAGAGCCGAAATCGGCAGGTAGGCGGAGGACAGGCCTTTTGCGCAGGTCAGCATGTCCGGCTTGATGCCGAAGGCATCAGAGCCCCAATAATGGCCGGTGCGGCCGAAACCACAGATCACCTCGTCGACCGCCAAAAGCACGTCATGCTGTTTCAAGACGGCCTGGATCTTGTCGAAATAGGTTGCCGGCGGCACGACGACACCGCCCGTGCCCATTACAGGCTCGGCGAAGAATGCGGCGACCGTATCGGCGCCTTCGCGCGTGATCATGTCGTCCAGCTCCTGCGCCAGGCGCGTGGCGAAGGTCTCTTCGGTTTCGCCGGGCAGTCCGTCGCGGTAAAAATGCGGGCAGGATACGTGAAGAAAGCCCGGAAGCGGCAGTCCCCACTGGACATGCATGTTTGTGAGGCCGGTCAGGCTGGCGGAACCGATGGTCGTGCCATGATAGGCGCGCATGCGGCTGATGATCTTGCGCTTTTCCGGCTTGCCGCGTGCGGCGTTGTAGTACCAGGCAAACTTGATGGCCGAATCCGTCGCCTCGGAGCCGGATGCAAAAAATATCGCCTTGGAAAGCGGCTCTGGCGCATTTTTAAGCAGCGCTTCGGCGAGATCGATCACCGGCTCGCTGGTGCGATGGGCGAAATTCTGGATATAGGGCAGTTCCAGCATCTGTTTGTAGGCGGCGTCGGCCAGGCGTTTCTCGCTGAAACCGAGCGATGTGCACCAAAGCCCGGCCATGCCCTCCAAAAACCGGTTTCCCGCCGTATCGGTCACATAAACACCGTCGCCCTTGCGGGCGATGGCAGGACCCGTCTGCTCGTGCAGGCGCGCATCCGTTTGAGGATGTAGTTGAAACTTGATGTCCCTGGCAAAAGGAGAGTTGATGGCGTCCACGATCGGATACTCCTGCTTTTCACATTCCCACGATTTGGCGGGATCTGATGACAGCCATCTAGCGACAGAGGCGGCGTTCAATTCCTTGCAAATCACGACAGATTCATTGCAATACGTGACGCGTGATCGGACCCTTGGCATGCGGCTTGCTTTTTCATAGGCTGAAATACACCTGCCCTGGACCGCCCATGAAAACCGTCCCCACCATCCGCGTGCATCTTCTGAGGCTTTTCGTTGAAACGCTGATGAAGCGGCAGATCGATCATGAGAGCTTTTTGAAGCGCCACGGTCTCCGGCTTGCCGATACCTATGACGCCTATAGGCGCATGCCTTTGCCGCAATACATCCTGTTTCAGGAGGAAATGGCCGACATTCTGGGCGATGCGACCCTTGGCCTGCGGCTTGGGGCAGAAGCCATCGACTACACGCCCGGTTCGTTCAGCCTCATCATCAACGCCGCCAGCAGCCTTGGCGATGCGCTGGTGGCGTTTTCCAGCTATGCGCGCGCCATGAACGAAGGCTGGAGCCTGACGCTCATCGCCGGGGAGCGCGGCGCCGAGTTCACCTACGAATATGAAGGCGGCGACTGGTCCGCTTCCGTGCAGGATGTGGACTATTCCGTGGCCAATATCTGCGGGCAGATCCGCCGCCGCATGGGGCCCGGATGGGCACCGCTGGAAGTGCATTTCCGCCATGCGGGGCAGATGCGCCGGCAATATGAAGCCGTGCTTGGCTGCCCGGTTTATTTCGAGCAGAAAAGCAATTGCATCGTCGTGGCACATGACGATCTGAAGCGCCAGGTCGGTGGCGCCAATCCCGCCATGCGCAGTTTTATCGACAGCCAGATGCGGCATCTGGAAAATGAAATGCCGGCCGATGACCGCACGTCCGACAAGGTCCGCCGGGTGATCATGCAGAAACTCGGCTCGCAAAAAGTCAGCCTTGAACGGGTGTCGAAAGAACTGGGCCTTTCCGCCCGCAGTCTCCAGCGCAGACTGGCGGAGGAAGGCGTCGGTTTCCGTGAATTGATCACCGGCCAGCGCCGCCTGATTGCCGAAAGCCTTTTGACGCGCGCAAGGCGTGGCGCCATCACCGGCATCGCGCTCAGCGCCGGCTATTCCGACGCCGCCGTCCTGTCGCGCGCCTTCAGAGGCTGGACCGGCGAATCCCCACGCGATTTCGTCAAGCGGCGAAAGCGGGATACCGCTGGCGAGACGATGCCGTAATAGGTTTTGGCACGACCAATGTGGCCGTCACATCAAGACCAGATGGCCAGGCGACACGTTGCGGTAGGATCGCTCTGGCGACAGGTAGCCCTTTGGACGGACCGGGCTTTTCAGTTCGTCTGTGGCTGCATTGCGCAACAGGCCCCGGCGTGCGGGATCGGGCACGGGAACTGCCGCCATCAGCCTCTTGGTGTAGGGATGTTGCGGGTTGGAAAAGATCGAGGCGCGTGGACCGATCTCGACGATCTCGCCAAGATACATCACCGCCACGCGGTGGCTGACGCGTTCCACGACCGCCATGTCGTGCGAGATGAACAGGAACGCGATCTTGAACTGTTCCTGCAGATCGAGCAGCAGATTGCACACCTGCGCCTTGATCGACACATCCAGCGCCGACACGCTTTCATCGGCGATGATCACCTTGGGATTGAGCGCCAAGGCGCGGGCGATGGCGACGCGCTGGCGTTGACCGCCGGAGAATTCATGCGGATAACGGTCCATCATCGCGGCAGACAGACCAACACGCTCCATGAGATCGGCGGTCTTCTGTTTTGCGTCCGCCGATGATGCGATGCCGTGCTTGATCATCGGCTCGGCCACGGCCGAACCCACCGTCATGCGCGGATTGAGGCTTGAGAACGGGTCCTGAAAAATCATCTGGACGCTGCGGCGCATGGTGCGCAGCGCCACCGGATCAAGCTTGAGGACATCATAGCCATCCAGCGTCACCTGGCCGCTGCGCGGTTCCACCAGACGCGCGATGGAGCGGCCGGTCGTCGATTTTCCGCAGCCGGATTCTCCAACGAGAGACAGCGTCTCGCCCTGAAACAGATCAAACGAGATATTTTCGACCGCATGCACCGCCCCGCTCGTGCGGCCAAACAGGCCGGAACGGATATCGAAGCGGGTGACGAGGTTTTTCACCGACAGAACGGGCGTCATGCCTTTTTCCACGGTGTCGGACACTTCCTTTGACGCGGAAATTACGCCGCTGGCCATGTCGACACGCGGAAAACGCAAGGGCCAGTCACGCCCCTCCATCGAGCCGAGCTTAGGGACGGCTGCAAGCAAGGCGCGGGTATAGGGATGGTGTCCGCGATAGAAGATATCGGCGGTCTCCCCGGTTTCCACCTGGTCACCACGGAACATCACGATCGTGCGGTCGGCGATTTCGGCCACCACACCCATGTCATGGGTGATGAAGAGTACGGCCATGCCATCCTCCTCCTGCAACTGCTTTATCAGGTCGAGGATCTGCCCCTGGATGGTCACATCGAGCGCGGTTGTCGGCTCATCGGCAATCAACAGTTTTGGCTTGGATGCCAGCGCCATGGCGATCATGACGCGCTGACGCATGCCGCCCGAAAACTGATGCGGATATTCATCAAACCGGCCCAGTGCATTGGGAATGCGGACCTTTTCCAGAAGCCTGATGGTTTCTGCCCGCGCCTCGGCCTTGTCCATGCCCTTGTGGCGCGTCAGCACTTCGGAAATCTGCCGGCCGATGGTGAAGACAGGGTTGAGCGACGTCATTGGCTCCTGGAAGATCATCGCGACGTCATTGCCGCGCACGCCGCGCATCTCCTTTTCGCTGAGGCTGAGAATATCGCGGCCGCCGAGCAGCACCTTGCCGTCGATCCGGCTGGAACGCGGATCCAGAAGACGCATGAGGGAGAGCGATGTGACGCTCTTGCCCGATCCGCTTTCGCCGACAATGGCAACCGTTTCGCCTGCCTTGACGTCGAACGAGAGTTTCCGCACGACAGTTTTCCATTCGCCGTCCACCAGAAACGAGGTGGTCAGATCGTCAACGGAAAGGACGGCTTCATGCGGCGGTGTCTTCACAGTATTGCTCATATTATGTTCCCCGGCATCTGACTGATTTTGGCCGTAGGCCAAGGGGAAATGTCCCCTCGCCGCTCGCCCGGCTTCCAGATCATTCTTACGTGCTACCTTCCAACGGCGTAGGCCTGCATCAGGCGTGGCGTGGCGGCGGCCCTCAGAAGACCGCCGGCGTCGCGCCGGGCGGCAGTCAGGCGGCCGACTGTCCAGGGGTCGGCATCCGAAATGTCATGTCCGCGTGCCCTGAGATCGGAAAGTGCGGTCTCGCCAATGCTGCGCTCGATCATTACATTGCCCGGCTGACGCGTTCGTGGATAGAACGAGCCGGGGAAATGGGTGGTGTGGAACAGCGGCAGGTCGATCGCCTGCTGCAAATTCATGCCGAAATGCGCGTAGCGCAGGAAAAAGGCCAGCTGCCACTGGTCCTGCTGGTCACCGCCCGGCGTTCCGAAAGCAAGCGTCGGCCTGCCCTCGAACAGAGCAAGAGCGGGCGTCAGCGTCGTGCGCGGCCGTTTTCCCGGGGCAAGCGATGTCGGCAGGCCCGGCTTCATCCAGAACATCTGCGCCCGCGAATTGAGGCAGAACCCCAGGCCCGGCACGATCGGAGACGACTGCAGCCAGCCGCCCGAAGGCGTGACCGACACCATGTTGCCTTCGCGGTCGATGACGTCGATATGCACGGTATCGCCGCGCTTTTCGGTAAGGTGCGACATGGTCGGCTCGTAGACCGGACCGACGCCTGCCATGGAATTGAGCATGTCCATCGTCAGGTCATGCTGCGCTTCAAAACCGGGAATGCGACCGGGGCGCAGGTCCATCGATGCCTTGCCGGTGATCAGTTTGCGCCGCTCGTCATTGTACGCGTCCGAGAGCAGGGTCTGGACCGGTATCTGCGAAAACTCCGGATCGCCATAATAGACTTCGCGGTCGGCATAGGACAGTTTCATCGCTTCCACGACCGTATGCACGAAATCCACGCCAACGGGGTCCATCGAGCCGACATCGATGCCCTTCAACAACGCCAGGGATTGCAGAAGAACCGGTCCCTGCCCCCATGGTCCTGTCTTCGCAACCGTCCAGCCATGATAGTCATAGGTGGTGGGTTCTTCGATCGTTGCCGTCCAATTGGCCATGTCTTCGCCCGTCAGCACGCCCTTGTGGCGGCTGCCGCTGGCATCCATGACCTCTGCAGTCTTGAGATAATCGCTGATCGCCTCGGCAACAAAGCCGCGATAAAACGCGTCTCGCGCCGCATCGATGCCGGCCTCACGGCCGGGTTTGGCTTCCGCTTCCGCGATGATGCGTTTCCAGGTCTGCGCCAGGACCGGGTTCTTGAAATTGGAAAGCGGCGCAGGTGCGACGCCGCCCGGCAGCCAGGTCTCAAAGGAGGTCGGCCATTCCTTCTCAAAAAACTCGGCCAGTCCCGCAATGGTCGCCGATACACGCGCCAGAATGGGATGTCCCTGTTCGAGATAGTAGATAGCGGGCTCAAGCACGTCGCGCACGGTCATGGTGCCATAGTCACGCAGCATCAGCATCCAGCCATCGAAGGAACCGGGAATGACGGTGGAAAGCAGGCCGTCTCCCGGAATGAGATCGATGCCCTCGGCGGTGTAATGTTCGATCGTGGCGCCAGCAGGGGCCGTCCCCTGCGCACAGATGACCTCGATCTTGTCCTTCTTTTTCGAATAGATCACGGTCGGCATATCGCCGCCCGGTCCATTCAGGTGCGGCTCCAGAACCTGAAGCACAAAGCCGGTGGCAACCGCCGCATCGAAGGCATTGCCGCCTTTTTCGAGAATGCTCATACCCACGGCCGAGCCGATCCAATGTGTCGATGTCACGACGCCGAACGTACCCAGAATTTCAGGGCGGGTGGTGAATGTGGTCATTGTTGTATCCTTTGGGAATTCTCAGTTTTCGCGGGGATCGAGCGCATCGCGCAGGCCGTCGCCCAAGAGATTGAAGCCGATGACGACGAGGAAGATGGCAGCGCCCGGCCACATCGCCATCCAGGGCGCCTGGGTGAGGAAATTCTTGGCGACGTTCAGCATTGAGCCCCAGCTGGGCGCCGGTGCCTGCTGGCCAAGGCCAAGGAAGGAAAGGCTCGCCTCGGCGATGATGGCAGTTGCGACCGTCAGCGTTGCCTGCACGATGATCGGCGGCACGATGTTCGGCAGGATGTAGCGCAGCATGATATCGCCATGCCCTAGCCCGATCGAGCGTGCGCCTTCGATATAGTCCTCGGTCTTGACGGACAGAACCTGCGACCGCGTCAGCCGCACGAAGATCGGCATGGCGGACAGGCCGATGGCGATCATCGCGTTCGTCAGGCTCGGCCCCAGAAACGCAGCCAGCGCAATTGCCATGATCAGGAACGGCATGGCGAGAAACGCCTCGGTTACGCGGGAGATCACCTGATCAACCCAGCCTCCGAAATAGCCGGAAATCAGTCCGAAGGGCACGCCGGCGGCGACCGCGATGGCAACCGAGATGACGCCGGCCATCAGCGACGCCTGCGAGCCCCAGATCATGCGGGAGAGGACGTCGCGGCCGATATCGTCGGTACCCAGCCAGTGTGCAGCCGAGGGAGCCTTGCGAATGGCGCCCCAGCTGGTGGCGAGTGGATCGGCCAAGGGCAGAAGTGGCGCTGCCATCGCCAGAAGCGTGAAAAAGGCGATGATGACCAGACCGGCAATCGCGCTGCGATTGCGCTTCATCTTTTTCCAGGCGCGGTTTTCGCGCGCCTTCGGTTTTTCGGCTGCAAAGGCCGTTGCGGACGCGCTCATATGGCAGCCCTCATGCGGGGATTGAGAAGAACAGTGACGACATCCGCCATCAGGTTCATGAGGATAAACCCGACTGCCGTGCACAGCACGACGCCCTGCACCACCGCGTAATCCCGGTTGAACACCGCATCGACAATCAGCTTGCCGAAGCCGGGAATGGTAAAGATCTGTTCGGTAAGTACGGCGCCCGCGAGCAGTTCGCCAAACAACAGTGCCGTCAGCGTGATGATCGGCAAAAGCGCATTGCGGAAGGCGTGGCTGAGCACCACTTCACGGGTTGAAAGCCCCTTTGCCCGTGCCGTGCGGATATAATCGGATTTCATCACCGACAGCATCGATGAGCGTGTATGCCGCATCAGCGTTGCCGCCAGTCCCGTGCCAAGAACGAAGGATGGCATGATCATCGTCTTCAAGGATTGCACGGGATCGACGAGGAACGATTCGTAGCCGGACGCCGGAAGCCAGCCGAGTTGAACCGAAACCAGCAGGATGAGCATGATGCCAAGCCAGAAATTCGGAATGGATAGCCCCGAAAGGGCGACGATATTGGCCAGATAATCAACCCATGTGTTCTGCTTTACCGCCGCCAGAATGCCCATGGGCACGCCGATGATGAAGGCAAAGACCATGGACATGGCTGCGAGCTGAATGGTCACGGGCAGTTTCTCGGCCACCAGTTCCAGAACCGGCTGGTTGGCGCGGAGCGACATGCCGAAATCACCCTGGAGCACCGCGCCCAGCCAATAGGCATACTGGTACACGACCGGTTCGTTCATCCGGTATTTTTCGCGCAGGAGTTCGATGACCGCGGGATCGCGTTCTTCACCCGCCATGGCAAGGATGGGGTCTCCCGGAAGAAGTTTCTGCAGGGAAAAAACGAAAACAGATATGATCAACAGCGTCGGTATCGCTACCAGAAGCCGCTTGGCGATATACAAATACATGAACGCGGGTCCTTATACGGGCATAGGTTCCGGACGGCAGGACGCATCCAAGGATGCATCCTGCCAACGCATGCGCCTCAATCAGCCGCCGTTCTTGACGCCTGTCAGGCGGATCATGCCGTCGCCGGAGGGTGTGAAGCCCGTGATCTTCTTGGAATAGCCGTAGAGATAGGCCTGATGGCCGAGATAGATGAGCGGCAATTCATCATTGAGAATCGTCACCGCCGCATCGTACTTCGCCTTGCGCACCGCACTGTCCGTCGAGCCGCGGGCCTCGTTCAAGAGCGTATCGACCTGCGGATTGCAATATTTGGTGTCGTTGATGCCGCCCTTGCAGGTGACGAACTGGTGGACATTCCCATCCGGATCGGAGCGGCCGGACCAATCGGAACGGGACAGGACATAGTTGCCGGCCGTCTGCTCGGATATCAGCGTCGCGAATTCGGTTGCCTTGAGCTTGACGTCGAAACCGGCCTCGGCAGCCATGGACTGGATGACCTGCATCATCTGTGTCTGCGTGGTATTGTTGGCGTGCTGCAGCTCGATCTCGAATGTCTCGTAACCGGCTTCCTTCATCAACTGCTTGGCCTTGACGATGTCGCGGGCGGGAACAGGAATATCCTTGTTGTACCAGGGGCTGGACGGAGACCAGGGCTGGTTGCCAGCCATCGCCGTGCCTTCGAAAACGACCTGATTGATCGCTTCACGGTCGATGGAGAGCGAAAATGCCTGGCGCAGGCGCTTGTCCTTGCCGAACGGAGTGTCGGCCGCCGGACTGTTGGCGATATTGGCATAGAGGGCCATGTAGCCCGGACCAATGGTTTCGCCGTAATTGAGGTTCGGGTCTGCCTTGACCGATGCAGCATCGGAGGCCGAGATGCGCTCGGCAAGATCGAGATCACCGGCGCTGAGGTTGGCGAGACGCACCGTGGTGTCCGGGATCGGCAGGAACGTCACCTTGTCGATGAAGATGTTGTCCTTGTTCCAGTAATCGTCAAATTTCTCCAGAACGATACGATCCTGCTGGATGCGCTCCACGAATTTGAAGGCGCCGGAGCAAGCCGGCTTGGTGCTGAAATTGGCGCCGAGTTCTTTTCCAGCCGCCGGCGAGATCATCATTCCAGCGCGGTCGGAAAGCTGCGCAAGCAGGCTGGCATCGGGCCTCTTCAGCGTGAATTTGATCTGGTAGTCGCCGGTCGCCTCGACCTTTGCCACTGAGGCAAGCTCGCTCTTGCGGCGCGATTCCGGCAACGTCATGTTGCGATCGATATTGTAGACCACGGCCTCGGCGTTGAACGGTGTGCCATCATGGAAAACCACGCCTTCGCGCAGATCCATGGTCAGCGTGCTGCCATTGTCGCCCCACGCCCATTGGGTGGCGAGCTGCGGAACGATGGCGAGTTTATTGTCGAGATCGAGCAGCTTGTCGCAAAGGCTGGTATAGACGATACGGCCAGCGAATGTCACGGATTGCGCAGGATCGAGAATGTCGGGATCATCCATGATGCCGATGCGCAAATCGGCAGAGAGAGCTGGCGTGGCCAATACAGTGCCGGCGAGAAAAAGTGCTGAAATTGCTGTCAGTCGCTTCATTATATCTGTTCCTCTGGTGGTTATCTGAACACGCCGGTTTTCCGGTCTTTGTTCTGGGCTGCGCCCTGGCTCAAATGGTCTTCGTCTCCTTGGTGGGGTCCTGCCGGTCTGGAATGTCCATCGATGTCTGGCGGATCAACCGCTCCTGCAATGTCAGCAGGTGATCGCGCATGGCTTCGCCGGCGCGCGCGGGGTCCCGCGATGCGATGGCCTCGATGATTTCCGTGTGCTGATCGCGCGATTCACTCAGCTTCTTGTCGAGCTTTCGGGCCTTGTCGCGCACCGACTGCCAAGCCGGATCCTGCCGGATCCGGTTGATGATATCGAAGAGCGACAGAAAAAGCTGATTGCCTGCGGTCTGCGCGATCAGACGATGCAGCGCGCCATCCCAAAGCTCCCGCCAATCGGCATCGGTGCGCTCGTAGATCTTGTCGCGCAGCCCCCGCATGCGCTCGAGATCGGAGTCCTTGGCCCGCATGGCCGCCAGTTGCGCCAGTTGCGGCTCTATCCGCAGGCGCACTTCCATGATTTCCATGAAATTGGTTCCGGGCACCAGGCTGGCCACCTGATCGCTCCAGTTATCCGGCTTCTGACCCAGGAACGTGCCCGCCCCCTGCTTTCGCCAAATCAGCCCTTCGGCCTCCAAAACCTCAAGGGCACGCCTGATTTCCCGCCTTCCGACGCCAAAACGTTCGGAAAGAGCCCGTTCTGTCGGCAGTTTTCCATCCGTGAACAGCGTCGTGACACGCAAAAGCTCCCGCAGCCGCTCCAACGCGTAATGCGAATTTTCCGGCATTTTATGATCAGAATTCTGGTCCAATGGTTCACACCAATTTATGATTGGTTCAGTGAAACAAGTTCCTATGCGGCCGTCAAGCCACTTTTTGGGCAGTACCTAAAATTGCCAACAGAAGAGGCAACGGCGTTGCGAGGGCAATTTTGTTGAGGCTGTGTGTTGAATGTCCGGAAGACTGAGTTGGGGCCTCTCAGCCAATACCTATCCGCCCGACAGCGAGCAGATTGTGTTGTGAAGCCTTTCGCCGGTGCGGGCTTATGTGACGCCAGCTCGCCCGCCGTTGCAGCAAGCACCTTAAAGGCCTTGCTGCAACGGACATCCCATCGCTTCACGCTGCCTTTGGCAGCGGCCCGACGTAAACGGAGCGCGGACGGATGAGGCGGCCTTCGAGCGACTGCTCGCGGGCATGGGCGATCCAGCCGATCGTGCGGCCGATGGCAAACACGCCGGTGAAGGCGTCACGCGGGAATGTCAGCGCGTCGAGGAGGAGTGCGGTGTAGAACTCCACGTTGACGTCGAGAGGACGGCCGGGCTTGCGTTCTTTCAGGATGGCGAGCGCGCTCTGTTCGACGGCTTCCGCCAGACCGATACGGTCACGATCGACCTGACCGGCGGCAATCATCTGCGTCAAAGCGCCTTTCAGAGCATCGGCGCGCGGATCGCGGACGCGGTAGATCCGGTGCCCGAAGCCCATCAGCCGCTCGCCGCGATCCAAAGCCCGCCCGAGCCATCTTGCGGCGTTGTCCTTTGTCCCAACAGCATCCAGCATATCGAGCACAGGGCCAGGCGCACCTCCGTGCAGCGGTCCCTTCAAGGCGCTGAGTGCGGCCACAACGGAGGAAGTCAGGCCGGCCTTCGTGGAGGCAATCACCCGTGAGGCGAAGGTCGAAGCGTTGAGGCCGTGATCGGAAATCGTCACCAGATAGGTATCGAGCGCGGCCACCTGAACTGCGCCCGGCACAGCCGCGCTAAGCATGGTGAGGATATCGGCGGACTGGGAGAGCGATGGTGTTGGCGCGATCGGCGTTTCGCCTCTCTTCAAGCGCAGGATTGCAGGGAGGAAAACGGCGGGTGCGGCAAGCAGGCGAAGCGCCGTGTCGAGATCATCTCCGTCCGCAAGCCGGGCAATCAGCGCGCGCATGATATCAACCGGCGGCAGGTGCAGCAGGTCATCATCGATGGCGCCGATATGGGAAAAAACCTCTTTGCGCATCTGCCCAAGCCGCAGGCACAGGCTGTCCCTGTCCAGCCTCTCCTCCAGCAAACCGTCGAGCAGGAGAAGAGCAACATCCTCGTAGCGTGCATATTCGACAAGGCGGTCAAGCGAAACGCCGCGAATAACCAGCTGCCCGGCCTCGCCATTGACATCGGACAGCTGCGTTTCGGCGGCGACGACGTCTTCAAGTCCATTTTTCATCTCTATGTCTCCTTTACGCCAGCGATGATCCGGCCTAGCGTCATTGACGTCAATCTTGATGAAATCGATCAATATGAAGACACTCTGGATCACGACAGACGACGCTCTCGCAAGGCTCGGCACCAAGCCGCAGACGCTCTACGCCAATGTCAGCCGCGGGCGCATCCGCGCCAAGCCCGACCCTACCGATCCCCGCCGCAGCCTTTATCATGCCGATGATGTCCAGCGCTTGGCTGAGCGCCATTCGGGACGGCGGCATACGGCTGCGGTGGCGGCGCAGGCGATCCGATGGGGTGATCCGGTTCTGCCGACGACGATATCGAGCATCGCCGGCGGCAGGCTGCTGTATCGCGGCCGCGACGCGGCCGACCTCTCCAGCGCGGCGGCATTGGAGGATATCGCGATATTGCTCTGGGAAACGCCTGGCGTGGTGGTCAAGGCTTTCGGTTGCGAGATGACGGGAAAATCGAGGCTGGCTGCGGCTCTTGGAGATCTCGCCGCGCGCGTTGCAGACGATTTGCCAGCACTGGGCCGCAATCCGGCGGTTTTGCGGACCGAGGCTGCGGACGTGCTGTCAACCGTGGCAGCGGGACTGGCGCCATGGCCGGACCCCATACCGCTGCATGAACGCCTGGCCTTGGGATGGCAGCGGCCGGACGCGGCAGAGCCCATCCGCAAATCCCTGGTGCTTGCCGCAGAACATGAGTTGAACGTGTCTGCCTTTGCCGCACGCGTCACGGCGTCTTCGGGAGCCGCGCTTTCAGCTGCGGCGCTTTCAGGGCTTGCAACGCTTACCGGCCCCCGGCATGGCGGCGCCTGGCTGAGTGTCACGCGGCTTGCCGGGCAGGCCGGCTCGATCGGGGTGCGTGAGGCGATCCGGGCCATGCTCTCCTCGGAAGGGGCCGTCAGGGCCTTTGGCCACCAGCTCTATCCGCATGGCGATCCGCGCGCCAAAATCATCCTGGAAAGTTTCGAGGTCCCGGCACTCTATGGCCTGCTCGCCAAGGCAGGCGAAGACCTTCTCGGCGAACCACCCAATATCGATTTTGCTCTCGCCGCACTGGCGGCAACCTTCGATCTTCCGCAGGAAGCTCCGCTGGTGATCTTTGCCCTGTCGCGCACGGTCGGCTGGCTGGCCCATGCCATGGAACAGGTGGAGAGCGGCCAGCTCATTCGCCCAAGGGCCAGCTATGCGGGGTCATAGCAACGCGATAATGGCGGCCGCCATCGCGATGATCCCCCTTCCGAACCCGACAGGCCCGTCAGGCGGCTTGGAGTTCGATCGTCACTTTAAGTCCCTGGCCTTGCGCGCCCTCAAGACGCAACGAGCCGCCATAGAGGCTGACGAGGTCCTGGCTGACGGAAAGGCCGAAACCATGTCCGGGGACGGTTTCATCCAGGCGCTGACCGGGCTGCAGGACCCTGCTCATGGCGTGTTGCGGAATTCCTTCGCCATCGTCGGTAATGGTGATCACGGCTTTTCCATTGTTTTTGACTGCTGTGACGGCGACACTGGTGGACGCCCATTTGAACGCGTTGTCGATCAGATTTCCCGCCAGTTCGTCGAAATCCTGCTCCTCACATGCCGCCACCAGATCCGGCTCCACGGAAAATGACAGGCTGATGCGGCGTTCGCGGTAGATCTTGTCCATGATGCCGGTGAGATCGCTGAGGTGCGACCCGACATCGGTGCGCGACCGGCCGTGTCCCGCGCCGGCATCAGCGCGGGCGCGGCCGAGATGATGGCGAATGCGGGTGTCGATCTGGCCGGTCAGATTTTGCAGCGCACCCGTCGGATCCCGCCCGGCTTCGCTCAGCGCCAAGGAAAGGCTGGCCAGTGGCGTCTTCAGGCTATGGGCCATATTTGCAAGCGACAGGCGCGCGCTTGCCAGGCGCTCTTCGTTTTCGCTAATCAGCGCATTCAATTCGGCAACGACGGGCATCAGTTCCGCCGGTTGCGCTGTTGGCACGCGCGCGCTGGCGCCGGACCGGACGTCCTGAAGCGACAGGCGCAGTTTCCGAAGTGGGCTAAGACCGACGCGGATCTGCAGAAGCGTGGCAAAGATCAATCCCAGGCCGAGAATGCCGATCGATGGCAAAAGCCAGACCAGTGCCCGCGTCAGGGGTCCGGAGATCGCGGCGGCAGGCGCCGATACATTAACGGTGACCGGCCTTCCCTGCAGTTGCGATGTCACGGTGATGACATGGAGGGAACGCCCGTTGGAATCACTGGTGTCAGTCGCGGTGGGCCTGTTGGAAAAAAGATGCCGCCAGTCGAACGGCGGCGGCGGAACCTTGAGGCTGCCGCCTGCCAATGAGCGGGATTGCAGCGTCTGGTCTGCCCCGTCGATCTGCCAGTACCATCCCGACCCACGGCGATCAAAGGGCGGCCCGTCAAGGCCGGGCACAATCGACATCTGGCCACCGGCGTCGATGGACAGTGCCGCAACCAGGGATGACGCCTGCGCTTGCAGCCGCTGATCGACCTGATCGGAAACGACCTGATGCAGGATAAAGGTCAGGACCACGCCCGCGACCACAAGTGCTGCCGTCACAAACAGGACGGCGGACAACAGCAGGCGGCCAGCAATGGTGGTCGGTGCAAGTCTCATGGGTCGCCCCGCAACAGGTATCCCCGGCCCCTCACCGTCTCGATCATGGCTGCACCGATCTTGCGGCGAAGCCGGGTGATGATCACCTCCATCGAATTGGACTCGACCTCGACATCCCCTTCATAAATGCGCTCCATCAGTTCGCGGCGATCGACGACGATGTTTTTGCGCAGGATCAGGCAGGACAGGACCCGCCATTCCAACGCGGTCAGTTTCAACGGCAGGCCATCGAGCTCGAACGTGCCAAGCTGGGCGTCGAATGCGAGACCGTTGCAGGAAATCCTTGCGCTGCCATGGCCGGCCGCGCGCCGCACAAGTGCGCGCAGCCGCATCACCAGTTCCTCGACCTTGAACGGCTTGGTCAGGTAATCGTCGGCGCCCGCCTTGAAACTTTCCACCTTGTCCGACCAGCCGTCGCGGGCGGTTAAAACCAGAACCGGAATATTGCGTCCCGCGTCGCGCCAGAGTTTGAGCACCGAAACGCCATCCAGTTTGGGCAGGCCGAGGTCAAGCACCGCGGCGTCAAAGGCCTCTGTCGATCCGAGATGCGCGCCGTCCTCGCCATTGACAGCCACATCGACGGCAAAGTTTTCGGCGCGAAGGGCTTTTCCAATCCGCTCGGCCAAATCCCTGTCGTCCTCGACCAGCAATATCCGCATCGATACATTTTCCTTCAGGCGGCTGGAACCGCTGCTCAATATCCCGTTTCAGCTTAACTCAACCTGAACCGCGTGGTTCAGGTTGAGTTTCGGCCGCGATGTTAAAACTGCAAGGGTCAAACAGAAGGAGTTTTAACATGCCTATCGAACATACCAATGAAACAGCCGCCACGCCGCTGCCGCAGGACGGCTCTGCTCCACACACAAAGACGCACAAGGCACCACCGCGTGGCCGTCACTTTGCAGCCACCGCGATTGCCGGCATCGCCCTGCTTGGTTTCGGCGCCGTCGCCGGGGCTGGCGCCATTGCGATGGTACGCCCAAACGCCGAAATGGCGCCGATGACGCCGGTGGCGATCTCAACGATGCCGGACTGGGGCCTGGTCACGGTCAAAGGCAAGGTTGTCGAGATTTTTGGCAACAAGTTCGTCGTCGAGGATCAGAGCGGACGGGCGCTGGTCGAAACCGGACCATCCGGCGAAGGCGGGAAACTGGTCGCCAAGGACGAGACCGTCAGCGTTCAGGGCCGTTTCGAAAACGGCTTCATCCATGCGACATACCTGACGCGCGCAGATGGAAAGATCGAGGCGCTCGGCCCGGCCGGCGGCCCGCCGCACGGCAAGATGCCAGGCTGGCTGCGCCACGTCGCTGGCTGACCGGCCTATCGGCAACATCATCTCCGGCACGATACGTTGCCGGAGATCTGGCAAGCCAGACGATGTGGGGCTCTAGTTTTCAATGCGCTCCCAATACCAGGCGACGTACATTTTCCGGTGATCGTGCTTGCGCCCTTTGAGGATCGAGCGAATGGCACGGATGTCCGTCTTTTCGCAGGCCGCCCAGATGAACGTTTCCGCATCGCTCAACGCGATTGCATCTGTGGCTTGTGACAACAGAGCGCGATCGCGGCGATCCGGATAATCGTACCGGTGCAGCCAGCTGACCTCCAGCGTTCCATCGGTTGGAAGCGGCTGCTCTTCCGCCGCATTCTCGACTTCGATGATCGCGCGCATCTGCGTGCCCGCAGGGATTTCGGCGGCGATACGGGCGATGGCCGGCAGCGCACTTTCGTCGCCGATCAGAAGGATGGACTGTGCGGATGGCAGACCGCCGCCGCCTGGGCCCAGAAGGGCCGCCCTGTCTCCAATTTGGGCGTCGCGCGCGAAATCGGCACCTGGCGTGGATATGCCCGGCATCGGATGCTGCAGGAAGTCGATCCAGATTTCCCCGCGCTCGATATCGACGGTGCGGATCGTGTAGACCCGAACGAGGAGTTCGTCGTCTCCTTCCGGCCATGCGATACGCCCATCCTCGCGAAAGCCCGGCCAGACCGGTGGCCTGCCCTTGGGCGGAACCAGCAGGCGAACATGCATATCGCCACCGGCGAAAGGCGTGATGTCAGCGCAGGAAAAGATGACCCGGCGCATGTGCGGGGTTACATCTTCAGCGGAAACCACTGTTATTTCGTGGAGATTCGGCAGGGCCGGCAAGGATGATAGCGGCGTCCAGGTCAGCTCCAACGGCTCTTCGCCGGCAAAGTAGAAAAGATGTTCCGCGATATCGGTACGGGCCGCCTGAAGCGCTTCCAGCGTCGGACAATCCAGCTCGATCAGCAATGTCCCCTTGTCTGCACGAATTCTGACGATGCTGGTCTTGCTTCGCAAAATCGCCCGATCTCTGTTCCGCTCGACGTCGGCATGCTCGATGAAATGCTCGCAGATCTCGTCCAGCATATGATCGGTACTCGCGGGGATGGCGATGCCCGAAAGCTTGAATGATGGAATGGCATTCATAGGCGCGTCTCCTTTTGCGCCATCGCGGGCGCATTGCTGGCCATCCGGTGGCGGCCGATCGGCAACATGATCGGCCGGGCGGAAATGGGATCGATCATGATGCGGCTTTCCAATCCGAAGACCTGCCGGACCATCTCCTGCGTCAGCACATCTTCCGGCGTGCCGAAGGCGTGAACGCGCCCGTCCGCCATGGCGACGAGATAGTCCGCATAGCGTGCCGCCAGATTGAGATCATGCAGAACCATGACCACCGTCGTGCCGCGCGCCTGGTTCAAATCCGTCAGGAGATCGAGCACCTCGATCTGGTGATTGATGTCGAGGAAGGTCGTGGGCTCGTCGAGCAGCAGGATGTCGGTGTCCTGGGCGAGCGCCATGGCGATCCAGACGCGCTGGCGCTGGCCTCCGGAAAGCTCATCGACCGGCCGCTCGGCAAGATCGAAGGTTTTGGTGGCTGCAAGCGCGCTGTCCACGGCTTCATCGTCCTGCCGCGTCCAGCGGGAAAACAGGCTCTGGTGCGGGTGCCGCCCGCGGCTGACGAGATCGGCAACGGCAATCCCTTCCGGCGCCACCGGTGACTGCGGCAAAAGACCCAATGTCCGGGCAAGTTCCCGCGAGGGCGTGTGGTGGATGGACTTGCCATCCAGCAGCACCTGTCCCTGTTTGGGCGAAATGAGACGCGACATGGTGCGCAGCAGCGTGGACTTGCCGCAGGCATTGGCGCCGACGATCACGGTGATCTTTCCCGGAGGGATCGTCAGGTCGAGATCCCACAGGATTTCCCGGTCGTCATAGCCAGCCGAAAGCCCGCTGGCGGCGAGGGAATGAACAGTCACAACGAGCCTCCTGTCCGGTTGACGCGGACGATCAGGAAAATCAGGTAGGGCGCACCCAGCGCGCCGGTCACCACGCCGACCGGATAGCGGCTCGGCAAGAGAAGCTGACCGGCATAATCGCCGGCAAGCACGAGAATGGCGCCGACCAGCGCCGATGGCAGAAGCAGGGATCCATTGTTGCGCACGATGCGCGCCGCAATCGGCCCGGAGAGGAAAGCCACGAAGGCGATCGGTCCGGTGACTGCCGTTGCAGTCGCGATCATGCCGACGGCCGAGACGATGACCAGCATGCGGGTTCTGGCGACCCGGACCCCGAGAGCGGCGGCGGTATCGTCACCCAGTTGCAATGTTTCGAGATCGCGGGTGCGGCTGAGCAGAAGCCCGCCGAACACAGCGAGAGCGAGAAGAAGCGGCAGCGCCTGCGAAAGCTGCGCGCCGTTGACGCTGCCTGTCAGCCAGCGCATCGCCTCCTGCAGGCTCCATGCGGGCGCAGACGACAGGATGTAGGCGATTACGCTCTGCAGCATGGCCGACACGCCGATCCCGACGAGGATGAGGCGCGTGCCGGCAATACCGTTGCGGAACGACAGCCCGTAGACAAGCACGGCGACGAAGAGGCCTGCGGCAACGGCGAGGATGGAGACCATCGGCCCGGTCATCGACAGGACAACGATGGCGAATACGGCGGCGGCCCCGGCGCCCGAGGTGATGCCGATAATGTCGGGGCTGGCCAGCGGATTGCGCAGCATGATCTGGAATGCAACACCGCCCAACCCGAAACACATGCCGGCAAGGATCGACAGGATAGCGCGCGGCAAGCGCAACTGGCCGACGGTAAAAGATGTGCCGGGCACGTCCTCTCCGAGCAGCACGCGGATGACGTCCAGGGGCGGCGTGAACGTTTGCCCAAGCGACAGGGTGATCCCGAACACGGCGAGGACGAGGGCAAACAGCACGGCGAGCTGGACGGCGTGCCTGCCCGCGCGGCGGCGGCGGTTGGCGATAAGGACGTCGATTGTCGGTGAGAATACGGTCACAGTTCCCTCACCCGCTGGCGCCGGACGATCCAGATGAAGAACGGAGCACCGATCAGCGCTGTGACGATCCCGACATCGATCTCGCCGGGCCGGGCGGCGATCCGCCCGAGGACGTCGGCGCCGAGCAGCAGGCAAGCACCGCCCAAAGTGGAAAACGGCAGCAGCCAGCGATGATCGACGCCGATCAGCGTCCGGCAAAGATGCGGCACCACCAGTCCCAGAAAGCCGATCGGCCCGCACACGGCGGTCGTTGCGCCGCACAGAAGGATGGCGCCGAGCGCGGCGACCGCGCGCGCTACGGCAACCCGCTCACCGAGACCGGCGGCCAGTTCGTCGCCCAGAGCCAGGGAATTCAACTTTCGTGCAGACAAAAGGCTGATCGCGAACCCAACCGCAAGAAACGGCAGCACCGGAACAATCCGCCCGTATGTCGCGCCGCCGACGCCGCCGATCTGCCAGGACTGGATACCACCAGCAATATCGCCCCGTGGCAGCACGACGGCGATGGTAAGGGACGCAAAGGCAATCGAGGTGGCGGCACCTGCCAGGGCCAGCTTGAGCGGCGTTGCGCCGCCTCTTCCGAGCGATCCGATCGTATAGACGAAGACAGAAGTGCACCCGGCGCCTGCAATCGCCGTCCAGATATAGGCATGAGCCGAGGACATTCCGAACCAGGCGACGCCGATGACGACAGCGAGCGAAGCGCCCATATTGACGCCGAGAATGCCGGGATCGGCAAGCGGATTGCGGGTGACACCCTGCATGATCGCGCCTGCGAGCCCCAGCGCAGCACCCGCGAGTAAGGCGAGGATGGTGCGCGGGATGCGCAGCGCAACCGCCGCTTGCCCGATATTGTCCTGCGTACCGCCAAGTGCTGCAACGATATCGCTCCATTCGACGTTGCGGGTGCCGATCGTGACCGATAGGGCGAGCAGGAGCGCCAGCACCGCGATGAGCCCCGTCAGCCAAAGGCTTCTCACCCGGTTCGACCGGGTCGCGGACACCCAACGGCGGTCCGATGTCTTGAGGATGCCGGTGGTCATTTCGCCTTCTTGGCCGCCTCGCTGAGAAGCGCCACATAGTCCTTCAGCACCCATCTGATCGAAAGTGGCGTCGGATTTGCCGCGTTTCCGACCGGATTGTTGCCGAGCATGACGAGAGACTGATGCGCGACCGCCGGCATATGCGCGGTCAACGGGTTGGTTCTCAAGGACTCAAACAGCGTCTGGTCGCCGTATGTCACCAGAATATCGACATCGTCGAACGCATCGATCTGTTCGGCACTGACCGAGCCCGCGAATTTTCCGGCTTGCGATGCCGCAAGGACGCTCTTTGGAGACGTCAGCCCCAGATCGGCGAAGAACTTCACCCGCGTGTCGTTGGTGGTGTAGAAATTGATGATGCTGAGATCCGATGCGCTCAGATGGGTGATGAACATGGCCGACTTGCCCTTCAGCTCGGGATGGCCGTCCAGCGTGTTCTTGATGTCGGCTTCGATACCGGCGATCAGCGCATCGCCCTCCGCCTGCATGCCCAGTCCGGCGCTGTTGAACCGGATCATCTCGCGCCAGTCGGTCGACCATGGTGCCTGTGGATAGGCAATGACCGGGGCGATCTGGCTCAGCGTGTCGTAATCCGCCTGGCTGAGGCCGGAATAGGACGCAAGGATCACGTCCGGACGGGTCGCCGCCACAGCCTCGAAATCGATGCCATCGCCCTCGTCGAACAGCACCGGCCTCTCACCCTTGAGTTCCTCCAGCCGCTCCGCCACCCATGGCAGGATGCCATCTGCGCCATCGTCGCCAAAATTGGCGCGCGCCATGCCGACAGGAATGATACCGAGCGCCAAGGGCACCTCATGGTTCGCCCAGGCAACGGTTGCGACCCGCTCCGGTTTCTTCTGAATGACCGTCGTGCCGAAAGCATGCTTGATGCTGATCGGATAGGACACGCTTTCTGCGGCCAGCGCGGATCCCTGCGTGACAATCCAGACACAGGCGACCAATACCTGTGCGCAGAGACGGAACAGTCTCATCGCCATACTCCATTCGACACTATAAGTTGACCTGAACTCTCAGCTTCAATGCGCGGCGTCAACGACAAAGCAGCAACGATGTGGAAACCGCGCATAGATTTCCGTGGGATCCTACAAAACCGGGGAATTGTACAATACTGGATAAAGTCACTCCAGTTAATAGATGCATCGGGGATGATGACATTGAGCGGACACGACGCCGGCGGCTTGATTCGCTCGCGACAGCCGGATGCGATGGTTATCGGCGCCCGAAAACCGTGTCGGCCCCGCCGATCACCAGCAGTTACGTCAGTTTGGATTTAAGAAAATGGACATCGACAGAACAGGCGCCCGGTTACGGCAGGCCCCGATCCGCCATCGCAACGCGCTGCTTTTCGCCTGCACGGCACTTGTCACGCTGATACCATGCTATTCGATTGCCCAGGACGCCACTAGCAGCGCCACGGCGCTGGAGACGCTCACTGTGCAGGCGGGGTCTGGCGCAGGCGTCCTGAACACGGATGACGACTCGCGCTCGATCGTTGCCACGGAAACGACCGGTGCCGGCAAGATGCCGACGGATATCCTGACGGCACCCGCCTCGGTCTCCGTCATCACCTCCAAGGAAATCCAGGAACGCGCCGCCGATACCGTTGAGCAGGTCGTGCAATATACGGCTGGCGTGACCACCGATTTCTACGGCTCGGACGACCGCTATGACTATTTCGACATTCGCGGCTTCACGCCCTACACCTATCGCGACGGTCTGGCGATCGGCCGGACCTTTGCGGGTGTCCGCGAAGAACCCTACGCTTTCGAACGTATCGAGGTCCTGAAGGGCGCCAGTTCCGCAGGTTTCGGCGCAGCCGAACCGGGCGGATCGGTAAACTATGTGACGAAAACACCGAAGAAGGAGCGTTTCGGTGAAGTCTATGGCACCGGCGGCTCGTTTGCGCACAAAGAGCTGGGCTTCGATTTCGGCGACAATTTTACCGAGGACGATACTTTGTCCTACCGTTTGACCGGCAAGTTCCAGCGGTCGGACGCCGAGTACGATAATTCGCAGGATGATGAGAACTTCATCATGGGCGGCCTGACCTGGCGCCCGACCGACGCGACAAGCCTGACATTCGTCTTCGATCATCTCGACAAGGACGGGGTTCCCGGCAGCGGTGGACATCCGCTCGGCACAGATTTCGACCGGGACAAATTCTTCGGCGAACCGGATTATTATTTCAGCGAGACGAACCGCAACACGTATAGCGTCCTGCTCGACCACGATTTCGGCAATGGTCTCAGCTTCCATTCCAATGCCCGCTACAGCAATCTGAATGACGGATTCGGCAGTGCCTATATCGGCAGCACGCCGACAGACGGCTCAACCGAAGCTGGCCGTTATTTCTTCGGCAATGATAAATCGACCGAGCAGTTCATCATTGACGCGCATCTAGTCTACGAGACGAATTTCAACGATGTGGAGAGCCGCACCCTTTTCGGAGCCGACTACAACAAATACGAGTCCGACAGCGACAACTTCTATACATCAGCACCGCCGATCGACTGGGAAAACCCGATCTATTCCGGTGGCCCCGGTTCTCTGGTGCCTTATGCCAGCACGAACAACGACCAGAAGACCAACGGGCTTTATCTGCAGCAGGACTTGACCTTCTTCGACAAGCTTACAGTCAGCGTCGGGCTGCGCAACGATTGGCTCGATCTTAGCGAAACAAATCTTATCGCGGGCTCGACGGTTGCCGGTACCCACAGCGAGTTCACGAAGCGGTTCGGTGTCAGCTACAAGCTGACCGAGGAACTGGTTCCCTATATCAGCTACGCCGAATCTGCGGCGCCGCCCGCCTCAGGCGCCGACCCGACGACCGGAAAGCAGTACGAAGCCGGGATCAAATACCGGCCGGAGGGTTTTCCAGCACTGATCACCGCTTCTATCTACGATCTGACCAAGGGCAATATTACCGTCTTCGATCAGGTGACATACCTGCCGCAGACGGTCGATAAGGTCAGGCATCGCGGTTTCGAACTCGAAGCCAAGGCGGAAGTGACCAACAATATCAATGTCATCGCAGCCTATAGCTATATCGACTCCAAAATCGATGAGCCCGGCGGCGACAATGACGGCAACCGCCTCATGCGCGTGCCCAAGCATCTGGCATCGGTCTGGGGCACCTACACATTGGAAGGCCAGGGCGCACGCGGCGACATGACATTCGGGGTCGGGGCCCGCTATACGGACTCCTACTTCACGAATATCAGCAACACGACATCGTCGCAGAGCGCCGTCGTCTTCGATGCGGCCTTCACCTACAAGATCCAGGAAAACACCACATTTCAGCTGAACGTCAACAATGCGTTCGACGAAAAGCATGTGGCAAGCAAAGACAGCGGCGCGGTTTACTACAATCCCGGCCGCTCGGTTCTGGCCACGCTTCGCCAGACCTGGTGAGACCTCTCTCCCGCCCGCAAACAGCGCTGGCGGGAGATTTTCAGCCCTGTTGCAGCTTGCGCCAAGCGGCGGGTGTTTCGCCGGCAATCTGCCGGAACACCCGTGTCAGATGCGCCTGATCGGAAAAGCCTAGCTGTGCTGCAATGGTCGCCACCGGAAGATCGCCTTCTGCGAGCAGTTGTTTTGCCTGATCGATGCGCTTGGAAAGCTGCCATTGCAGCGGCGATTTTCCGGTCGTTTGCTTGAACACACTGGCAAACCAGCTTTCGGAGAGATCAACCGTTGCAGCCATGTCGGCAATGGTCATCCGGTAGTCGCCACGCTTCTCGATATGGGATTGCAGCTTGTTCATCTGCGCCTGCGTCAACCTGCCGGCGGCTTTCTCGCTGGTCTCTGCGGGAATATCCAGAAGGCCGGCAACAATGCTGCCCACAAGGCTTTCGGCATAGACGGCATGTTTCGAAGGGTTTCTGATTTCGTCGGCGAGCAGTTTTGCCAGCGCTTCGATCGCCGAAACATCCTGCAGTTCCACAGGGCGGCGTATCGCTGTCTGCGCTGCCGAACTGCCGACCGAGGGCATAAGGTAACGGAGCGCCCGGTCCTTGTGCAGATGCAGATTGAGGTGGCTGAAGCGATGCGCGCTCTTGCTGCTGGTCCACATCGGAACCCCGGCCGGCACATAGACGGCCCGCGCCATTGAGCGTGAATTGCGGGTGAAATCGTCATTCCGGTTGGAAATACGGACATTTGACGACACGTCATTGAAGAAAAACATGATCCGCGGGTCGTCGGCCAGATAATAGCCGCTGGCACCCGCCTGACTTTCCGCTTCCCACAGGACGCTGACCAGGCCATCCAACTGGCGCCACTGAACCGGAGCCGCGACCTGAATTCCTTCAGTCTTCCAGGACATTGAATGCCAGAAGCTCATTGGTAGATTGCCCGCCCTTCGAAGCTGCCGGTCCTTCATCAGGCCGGCAGTTCAACGCATCGTGACGATCGCTTGCGCGCCGCATTAAGTTGACACGATTTGTCATATTATTAGCAAGCTGGCAAGTGAATACGCAGTGAGACCGAATTCGAGAGGAGCACCATACCCGTTGGATCGATTGACTTGGACCGATCGCAAGCGTGCCGAAGATCGATCGGCACGCTGTAAATTGGTTGTTTTCTCCGCTCAGATGATACCCGGCACCACGAAGACCAGCCAGGCTACGATCGGTCCGATGATGGCGATCAGGGCGCTATAAATCAGCAACTGCCGCAACACTTGCTCGCGCCGGTCATCCGGCGCATTGGCAACGACAAGGGCGCCATTGGTGGAGAAGGGGCTGGTATCGACGATCGTCGTCGAGATGGCGATTGCAGCCACCACGCCGATGGCGCTGACCTGTCCCTGCAGCAGGAAGGGTACGGCAAGCGGAATAATGGCACCCAGCAGCGCTGTCGAGGATGCAAAGGCGGAGACGATCGCACCGGTGAAGCAAAGAAGAAGCGCTACGAGAAGCGGCATGCCCAGGCTGGAAATGGCGTTCGCCACATAGTCGACAGTGCCCGCTTTCTCCATGACGCCGACATAGGTGATGATACCGGCGATCAGCAACACGGTGGACCAGCTGACCTTGTCGATCGCGGCCTTCTGCGTCGATGGTGACAGCAATGCGAGCACCACAGCCACGGTCATGGCGACGAGACCGACATTGAACTTGAACACCAGGGCGCCGATGCCGAGCGCCGTCAGGCCGATCAGGGTGACGATCCGCTCGTTGTTCAGACGCAATGTCGAAGCGGTATCGGCAGCCGTGCCATAAGCATGCTCCCTGATCGGCTTTGCCGGCGTGCCGCCATGGCCTCTGATCGTCTCCGACACGCCCTTCGGATGCAAGTCTGGCAGCGGGCCAGCGGCTGCGGCACCCTGCTTCATCACCTTCGCGCCGCCGAACACGAAAAAGACCAGCACGGCAATCGCCAGATTGAAGAAGAAGCTGGAGAGGAAGAGCGAGGTCGGCGCGAAGGGCAGCCCTGCCTTTTCCACGATCTGGTTGGTGATCCCGCCATAGACGCTGATCGGCGAAAAGCCGCCCGCCTGCGCGCCATGGATTACCATCAGACCCATCATGACGGGGTGAATGCGGTACTGCACGGCAAAGCTCAATGCGACGGGCGCAAGGATGGCGACCGCCGCCGGCCCAAGCGCACCGAAACCGGTAATGATGGCGGCGACGAGAAACATCACCCAGGGTATCAAGCCGATGCGTCCGCGCACCATCCGGACGGCGCATTCGACGAGCCAGTCGATCGTGCCGTTGATCTGCGCGATGGCAAAAAGATAGGTGACGGCAACAAGCGTCAGGAACAGATCGCTTGGAAAGCCCACGAAAATATCGCTGGTTTTCATCCCTATGATCAGGGAGCCGAGCACGAAGGCGCCGGCAAATGCCAAGGCCCCCATATTGATCGGCTGGATCGTTGCGACGACGAACATCGCAACGAGCAGCCCTATGGACAGAAGTTCAATACTCATGATTCCCCTCCCTCCGGCGCCTCCAGCGCCGTAGTTGTTGCAGTCAAGATAATGGGCGGATAGCGCGCACCCTCCTCCCAGAAGGTGCGGTGGTCTTACGTTCGTCTGTAAAGATCGGCGTATTGCTGCCGCAGGATGTTCTTTTGCACCTTGCCCATCGTGTTGCGCGGCAGGTCCTCGGCAAAGATGATGCATTTGGGTTGTTTGTAGCGGGCGAGACGATCCTGAAGTGCGCCAACAATGGCCTTTTCATCGACATCAGCGCCCGGCTTGCGCACGACGACGGCGGTCACGCCTTCGCCGAAATCAGGGTGCGGAACACCAATCACCGCACTCTCGAACACACCCTCGATCAGATCGATCTCGCCTTCGACTTCCTTCGGATAGATGTTGTAACCACCGGAGATCACCAGGTCTTTTCCGCGGCCGACAATGTGCACGTAACCGTCGCCGTCGATCTTGCCGAGATCGCCGCTGATGAAAAACCCGTCGGCGGTGAATTCGGCTGCGGTCTTTTCCGGCATGCGCCAATAGCCCTTGAAGACGTTCGGCCCCTTGATCTCGATCATCCCGGTTTCGTCCGGACCGAGTTGATCGCCGGTCGCAGGATCGGTCACGCGCACCGTCACGCCCGGCAGCGGAAAACCCACCGTTCCGGCGACCCGTTTGCCGTCATAGGGGTTCGAGGTGTTCATGTTGGTTTCGGTCATGCCGTAGCGCTCAAGGATTGCGTGACCGGTGCGCGCCTCAAATCCGGCATGGGTTTCGGCAAGCAGCGGAGCCGAGCCCGAAATGAACAGGCGGATATTGGAGACAGCGTCGCGATCGAGACGCGCGCTTTGCAAGAGGCGAACGTAAAATGTGGGAACACCCATCAGCATCGTTGCCTGCGGCATCAATGAGATCACCTCGTCGGCGTCGAATTTCGACAGGAGGAACATCGAGGCGCCGGCAAGCAATGTGACATTGGTGGCAACGAAGAGGCCATGCGTGTGGAAAATCGGCAAGGCATGGATCAGCCGGTCGGCAGCGGTGACGCGCCAGTAGTCGCGTAGGGTCATGGCGTTTGAAAGCAGATTTCCATGCGTGAGCATCGCTCCCTTGGAGCGTCCGGTGGTGCCCGATGTATAGAGGATGGCAGCCAGATCATCGGCGGAGCGCGAGGCATCGACGAAGTCTGCCGGTTCATCGCGGGCCAGATCCAGCAGCGAACCGCTGCCATCGGCGTCAAGCGTTTCGACAATGGCGCCGTGCGGCCTGGCGATGGTCTCGATGCCCGCCCTGGCGGATGATGCAACGACCACCAGACGCGGCTCGGCATCGCCGATAAAGTAGTCGAGTTCTGCCAGCGTATAGGCGGTATTGAGCGGCAGGTAGACCGCGCCGCTTCGAAGACAGGCGAGATAGAGGATCAATGCCTCGGCACTTTTTTCCACCTGCACCGCAACCCGGTCGCCGGGACGGATGCCGAGCGTGTCCATGGCACTGGCCATGCGGCCGGACAGAGCAAGCGCCTCATCATAGGTCCATACGCGCGCGCCACCGGTCAGGATGAACGGCGCATCTGCGGGCGCGGCGGCCCTGATGGCGTCGAATAGATAGTTGCTCACTTTCGCCCTCCTCCAAGCGTCGAATTCATGATCTGCGCGAACGGACCCGTGCCTTGCTGGCCATGACCGCTGCGGCGGCTTTCATCGTTCTGATTGAGACTGGCTTTGACAGCCGCCGAGGCGATCACTTCGCCGCGCTGCGCCATCGCCTCGTGATTGGCAACGATGTCGTCGAGCTTGTAGAGATAGTTGACCATCAATCCGTGCGCCTGCTGCATCGCCTTGGCCGAACGGTCGCCCAGAAAATTCAATCTTTCCAGCCGCGCGCCATTGCCGAGATGGAAGCGGGCGACCGGATCGATCGGGCGGCCCTCCGGTGTCCGCTCGGTCAGGAAATAGCGTGCCGCAAGAGGCAAAAGCACGCGCTCCACGTCCGCGACCGTACCCGCATCGTCGGCCCAATTGGGGTCGTCGAGCAGGGCAAGTGTTTCAATGGCCGTGTCCGTCATAAGCCCGTCGGAGGCAGACATGCGCGCTTTGGCAAGCCAGCGGGCAAAGCCTGGAACGGGCGACAGCGTGACGAAATTCTTCAGTCCGGGCAGATCCTTGCGAAGATCGTCCACGACCTGCTTGATCAGGAAATTGCCGAACGAAATGCCCCGCAACCCGTCCTGACAATTGGAGATCGAATAAAAGACGGCGGTGGTCGCCTCATCGGGATTGATCTGCTCCCTGCCCTCGTCAAGCACATCGGCGATGGCGCTGGGTACCGACCGCGTCAATGCCACTTCGACAAAGACAAGCGGCTCGTCGGCAAGGCGCGGATGGAAAAACGCAAAACACCGCCGGTCGGCCGGCGCCAGGCGGCGGCGAAGCTCGTCCCAGCCGGCGATCTCGTGCACGGCTTCATATTTGATGATCTTTTCCAGAATATAGGCCGGTGTCGACCAGTCGATGGGGCGCAACGTCAGGAAGCCGCGATTGAACCAGGAGCCGAACAGATGCGTGAAATCGGCGTCGAGCGCATGATATCCCTCCGACCGGTCGCTGGACGCAAGCAGATGCTGACGCATCTGGACCAGCTTGGCGGTGCCGTTCGGCGCGTGGTTCAGCCGGCGCAGCAACTCCTGGCGCCGCGGCTCGGCTGCCTGATGGAGAGCGATAACGGCAGCGGAGCGTTTGTCGCTGCGATAATGTTCAATCGCCTGATCGAGCCTTTCTGTATCCGGACCGAATTTCTCATGAAGCATATTCAGGAAGTCCTGCGCGCCATCACCCTTGAGCGCATCCCAGCGATCGAATATTTCCGCCGCAAGCGCCATGCCCGAGGCTTCGCCGCGGCTCGACAGGAGCATTTCGCAGAGCGTCTGGAGGTCCGCCTCCGTGGCGATCTGCTGGGTGCGGGAGCCGGAAAACAGAAGTTGGCGGCCACGATCCGTGATGCTCTGCAGCATGTCGGTAAAGAATGACGTCTCGGACATACCATTTCCTCCCTTCCGCCCGGTGTGGGCGGTCGCGCCACTTTCCATCGCGGGCCTTCACCGATAGTATTAAGAATGTCACGCTTCGTACACGAGGTCAACTATCGTGTATACAAGATTTAAATTTGTGTATGTGGAAAGCAAAAAATGTCGGAAAATGCCGGCCGATGGCTGCGGGACGAGATTGAAAATTCCATTCTTTCCAACGAGTTCCTGCCGGGGGAAAGGCTCGACGAAACGGTGCTGGCCACCCGTTTCGGTGTTTCGCGCACCCCGGTGCGCGAAGCCCTGATGCAGCTCGACGCTATCGGCCTCATCGAAATCCGGCCACGCCGGGGCGCCGTCGTCATCGATCCGGGGCCGCACCGCGTCTATGAGATGTTCGAGGTCATGGCCGAGTTGGAGGGCCTTGCCGGTTCGCTTGCCGCACGGCGGCTGGACGAGGGATCGCGTGCAGCGATCACGGCCACCCATGGCCGCTGCGAACAATCGGCGGGCGCCGGGGACAGCGATGCCTATTATTACGACAATGAGGAATTCCATAAGGCGATCTACGCCGCAAGCCGAAGCGACTTCCTTCAGGAGCAATGCGCCCAACTGCACCGCCGCCTGCGCCCCTACCGCCGCCTGCAACTGCGCGTCCGCAACCGCCTCTCGACATCCTTCCTGGAACATTGCGCCATCGTCGAAGCGATCTTTGCCGGAGACGGAGACGAGGCCCGCCGTCTCCTGCGCGGACATGTCGGCATCCAGGGCGAACGGTTCAGCGATCTCGTCGCAAACATGGCTGCGCGCTGAAACGGCCGCTCTGCCCGGCGTAACGGCTGTTTGTTTCTGCAAAAGGCTGCGGTTTTAGAAGGCGGTACACGTCTGGGCCGGTATTGCGAAAAAGGTGCGCTGGACTTTCGCTAGGCGTGACGCATGATGCGTCCAGTCTATATAGTGAAGGTGGAACCCTTGAATTTCATTTTCTTTTCGCCGCATTTTCCCGCCTATGGCCAAGAGTTTTGCCACCATCTGAACCGGAACGGCGTGCGCGTCCTTGGGATTGGCGATGCTCCCTTTGATGAGCTATCGGGCAAGCTCCAAGCGTCTCTGACCGAATATTATCGCATTGCCGACATGGAGAATGACGACGAGGTCATTCGGGCTGTCGGCTATTTCATTCACCGCTACGGCAAGATCGACCGTTTCGAATCCCTCAATGAGCACTGGCTGGAGCTTGAGGCCCGCATCCGGACGGATTTCAATATCTATGGCACCAAGCTGGATTTCATCGACAATCTGAAGCAGAAATCGAAGATGAAGGATTACTTCGTCCGCAGCGGCGTCAGCACCGTTGCCCACCTGAAAAGTTCCGACAAGACCAGCGCGCTTCAATTTATCGACCAGGTGGGATTCCCCATCGTGGTCAAGCCGGATCTCGGCTCCGGCGCCAGCATGACCTACAAGATCTCGACACCGCGCGAATTCGACAGTTTCTTCAGCAACAAACCGGCCGATATCCCGTTCATCCTGGAAGAATATATCGACGGCATCATCCTGACCTATGATGGGCTGATTGATCGTTACGGCCATGTGGTCTTTGCCACCAGCCACCGTTTCGAGCAAAGCATCATGGAGGTCGTGAATACCGATTCCCATCTCTACTATTTCTGTCTGCCAGCGATTGATCCGGAGATCGAGGAGGCCGGGCGCAATATTCTCAAGGCAATGGATATCCGCGAGCGCTTCTTCCACATCGAATTGTTTCAACGCCGCCGGGATAACAAGATCATCGCGCTCGAGGTCAATATGCGCCCGCCCGGCGCCTGGATGACCGATGCGATCAATTACACGCATGACATGGATATCTATGAGGAATGGGCGAACATGGTCGCCCATCATCGCACCGGCGGGCCGTTTCCGGGCAAATATTTCACCGGTTATGCCAGCCGCAAACACCGTCTCGACTACCGGTACAGCCATCAGGACATTGTCGGGACATGGCATGCCGACCTCGTCAAATACCAGGAGGTGGAAACCGTATTCCGGCGTGCTATGGGTGACTTCGCCTATCAGTTCCGCGCCGGTAGCCTCGATCGGGTACGCGAAATCGTGGCCTTCATTCACGAATTGAGAGTCTGATACATGCACGTTTCCTATCACGCCTGGGAGAGCCGGCACCTTGGCCGCGCCATGGAATACAAGGTCTATGGCGATCGTGGCCGACCCGTCGTGGTTTTCCCGACATCGAACGGCCGGTTTTACCAGTACGAAGATTCGGGCATGATCGAGGAACTGCAGGGCTTCATCGAAAGCGGACAGGTGCAGATCTTCACCGTTGACGGGATCGACTGGGAGACATTCTTCAGCAAGGACGGTGATTTCAACCACCGCATTTCACGCCACGAGGCCTATTTCCGCTATATAAGCGAGGAGTTCCTGCCGGAGGTTTTCCGGGCAAACCGCGCGGCAAATGTGGGAACGGAAATCCGCCCGCTGTTGACGGGATGTTCAATGGGCGCGTTTCACGCCGCCAATTTCCTGTTCCGCTTTCCCTGGATGGGCGACGGCCTGATCGCGCTCAGTGGCGTCTATTCGACCAGGCACTTCTTCGGCCCCGCGCTTGACGGCGCCATCTACTTCAACTCACCGATCGATTATCTCCCTGGCATCGAGGATGAACACCTGCTGCGCGACATCCGCCGGCTGCGCCTGATCATCTGCTGCGGGCAAGGGGCCTGGGAAGACGAAATGCTGGAGGAAACCCGGGCGCTGGAAGGCGTGCTCCGCCACAAATCCATCCCCGCCCTCATCGATTATTGGGGCGGTGATGTCAGCCATGACTGGCCCTGGTGGCGCAAGCAAATGTCCTATTTCCTCGGCAAATGGCTGGCCGCCTGACGGTTCATTCGCAAGACACGTGGTACCTAAGCTCTAGCTCCGTTTACGGCCCGCCATCCACATGCATTCCGGCCATCCCGGATTAGCCAACACGCTCGATATCGGCCGCTGCACCCACATCATGCAGCCATTGGCGCGCCGCAACGGTGGCGGCATAGGCCTGCAGCACGATCTCGGGCACCTGGTCTATATCGGGAAGACTGCCGAGCCCGAGCGGCCCCATCACGAACAGCCCCTCAAACGTCTCCGGCGCTGTGACAGCCCGGCCGCACCGATCGACGAGAATGCCGAGTTCCAGTTCATCGCGTTTTGCAAGACCCGCAGAAATCACCGACCGGAACAGCGGCGCGTCGATATCGATCGGCCGGATGCGGCAATCGACCGTCCGGTCTGCCGCAAGCACCTGCAGCCCCGCGGATGTCGAGAGCAATATTCCATTGGTGGCGATCCGCTCGACCTTGCCCTTCGTCATCGTGATGGCGCCGCTGGCGATGGCCTGATGCAGGCGCTGGTAATGCGCCGGTGGCAGGCGGTTGCGATGGCTGTCATAGATCGGCTTCACATGGCGCTTGAACCGGCGGCGCTCCTCGGCGGTCAGCCCCTTCCAAAGCTCGCCCGCGCGCAGGCGAAACCCGTTCATGATGCCCTGCCAGCCGGAGCCTTCCAGATCGGCCGTGTTTGCCGCCTCGCGCAAGGAGCGGAATGCGCCGCGCAGCGTGCTGGGCAATGGCTGGTTGGATGTCACAGGGCCGACGGCGGCGTTGGTGTGCGATTGCGGCAGGAAACCCGAAGCGGAGATCAAGGTGATATGCGATGCGGCGCTTGAGGCCAGCAGTTTTAGCGCCCGATCGACCGCATAGACACCGCCGCCGATGACGATCACGTTTTGTGGCTGCCCGACGGCCGGTGCCTCCTCGGCGCTTTCACTGACGCCATAACCGCTGGCTAAAAATACCGCATCGAAATGCGTTTGCTGCCCCTCGTCGGAAACGACCAGAAGCCCGCCATGCGAGGCGCGGTGCACGGCACTGACCGCCTCCGGCTGGATACGGACGACGACATCGGTGCGGTCCCGAAGCGCTTCGGAAAATCGCTGATAGACATAGGCGCTGAACGTCTCGCCCGACACGAAGGAATGATCGACGCCCTCGCGGCTCGCCTCCTGCCGCCATTCTTCATCCGCTTCAAGCCAATGCCTGAAATCCATGCGGATGGTGGGATCGACCGAAAGATCACGGACGCGGCTGTTGAGCACCGTCTTGGCCGAACGGCTGACGCCCTCCCCGCCGTTGATCCTGGGATTGGGATCAAACATCACCAGATGAAACGGCCGGTCAAAGCCCTTGAGCAACGCAATGGCGTTCATGATGCCGGTAAATCCACGGCCAATGATGGCGATACGGGCAAGAGAGCCGGTAGCATTCGAAGACTTGGGGAACGGTGCAGTCTGCAATGTCATGGGTCGCTTCCTTCCTGCATGTCATCTGGCCTTATCCAGCCACTGAGCGCCCGCCCGCCACCATCGGATCGGCGACCGCATCATACTCTACAAAAAGAATAGAAAATAGATTCCCGAATGCAAGCGCTTGTTTGCCGGATGCCCATAATTCATCAACTGCCCATATTTTACCCCCTAAAATGCGGTAGCGGAATTTCATGTAGACCACGCCGGCTTCGTGTATCGGATCCAGGTCATCGACCTATTTTGCGTCGCCATCCTTCTCTGCGCTATCGTTCTCGACCGCGTCGTGCAGGGACGGCGGGCCGATGGCGAGCGTTGAGCCGGCCATCCATTACACAGGATCTGTGGTTTACGGACTTTCCCCGCAGGTCTGCATCGATCTGCGGCTTGAAGCCTGCCTGAAAAGATCGCAGTACAGAGAGATATCGGACCAGAACCCGGGAAGCCTATGAGTACCCAAGAGACGCGGCCTGTTCAGGCCAATCCGCTGATCTTTGCGATTGCGCTGGGGACCGGTGGCCTTTTGAGCCTGATGGTGCATTTGAACGGCGAGCTTGCCCGCGCCGGAACGCCGCTTTTTGCCTCCTGGGCCGCGCATGGGACCGGAACCGTTGCGGCGCTTGTTCTTCTTGCCCTGTTTTACCGGTTTGCAGGCAAAACCGGGAGGAAGGCTCCGGCGCCCTTCTGGGCTTATCTGGGCGGCATATCGGGAGCTGCGACGGTTATTCTGTCCTCGTTTGCCGTCAACTCCCCGGTCGGTCTTCCCGGCACCATGGCGCTCGGGCTTGCCGGACAGCTGGCCTTCAGCGCCTCTGCGGATAAATGGGGGTTGTTCGGCTTGCAAAAACGCAGCCTGACCGCGCGGGATTTCGTGGCGCTCGCGCTTGTGCTCACGGGCAGCACCCTCATCATTCTTTCGGGTTCACAATGACGATATTCGTGCTTTCCGCCTGTCTGGCCGGAATTCTGGTGTCCCTCAGCCGTCAGCTCAACGGCCGCTTGAGCTTTGCAACATCGCCGCTGATTGCGTCCTTCTGGAACCACTTGGTCGGCTTCGGGCTGCTGACGGCCGTCGGGCTTGCCATCGGCGGGCTTATCCCCGCCGGTGCATTGGACGCCCCCTGGTACGCTTATCTTGGCGGCCCGGTGGGCGTTGTCTTCGTTGCCGCCGGCAGCTGGGTGATCACCCGGATTGGCGCCATGAACACCGCGCTCATGATCATCGGCGGGCAGATGACCGGCAGCGTGGCGATCAATCTGCTGAAATCGGCGGAATCGACGTTCTGGATGGCAAGCCTCGGCGTCGTGCTGATCATCGCTGGCATGATCATCTCGCAACGCCGGGCCACGGACTGACGAGCGGCAACGCGTCCTCAGTCCACTGCATCGAACTGTCTAGCCTTCGCGCTGCTCCGGCGGCAGCAGATCCGTATGATGGGCGCGGGCAACGTCGGGATGGGAGCGCAGACGGCTTTTCAGGTGGTTTTGACCGACTTCGCGGAAGATCGGGTTGAGGGGATCGACGGTGATGCCACGCTCCGATCCACGCAGGTCTTCCGGCAAATCAATGACCGGGATGGTGGCATCGTAACGGGCGCCGAGGAAGAAGGCGACCGAGAAACGCTCGGTACCGGCCGGAGGGGCAACCACATCATGGACGTCGGCCCGCACGAACCCGTTTGTGGCCAGCTCAAGCAGCTCGCCGGTATTGATGATGAACGTGCCGGGGACAGGCGGCGCCTCGATCCATACGCCATCCTCGGTTCGAACCCGTAGCCCTGGCGTTACATCCTGCAGCAGGACCGTGACGAAGCCGCCATCCTTGTGCGCGCCAACCCCCTGATCGGTCTCCGCCACGTCGCGGCCGGGATAGCGGATGATTTTCAAAAGCTGCGATGGCTGCGGCTCGTAGATCGGCGCGAAGACATCCGCCGGTTGGCCAAGTGCGATCGCGATGGCCTTTAGAACGTCGATGCCGATGCGCGTGACCTCCGCCTGATAGGCAAGCAGCAACGGCTTTAATTCGGGAAGGGCCGTGGGCCACTGGTTCGGGCCGAAAAGGCGATGCCAGGCCGGTGTTTCCGGGCCGATGACCACGGCCTTGCCCTCGGTATTGACGTCGAGCTGCTCGCGCCAGTCCTGTTCTCCACGGGTCCGCTCAAGCCCTGCCCGGTTGTAACCGCGAAAATGCGGCGACTTCACCATTTCGATCTCGATCTTCTGCTCTAGCGGAAGCGCAAAGAAGCGCTTTGCCACCACGACGACATCGGCGATCAGCTTGGGATCGACCCCATGCCCCGTGAGATAAAAGAAACCATGGTCATGCAATGTCTGGCGCAGATCGCCGGTGAAGGCATCCCGCTCGGATTGCGAGCCGTGAAAACGGGAAAAATCGAGAGTGGGAAGGCGGGCCGGGTGCGCGGATAAGGACATCTCTCAGTCTCATCAGTTCGAGGAACGGATTTGAATGTCTATGATTTTTATAGAATATTCAATACCGCCCGATGGCGCGATCAAAACCTTCTTTTTTAAATCGGATTGCAGGCGATTGTGACGTACACGATTCCGCACTTTGCGTCTCTCACCCTTCCACACGGGTATAATTGTTTCCCGAATGCGGCATCTATGAAACGAAATTACTCTACAAAGTTTGTGGACACCATCAAACTGGCGGCACGCAATCGATACTTGGACGGATCAAAGATGTGAAGGCAGCCACCCCCGCCGCGCTTGTATTGCCCCTGTCCCGGCGACGCGAACGGTCTGTGTTCCCAAGCTCACCGCTGGATCGCCAGCAGGGCCGGAACTCCCATGAAAGCTTCGCCTCCTCAGCCTTGTGCTCCAAGCACAGACTTTCATTCGAAAGATAAGGTCCATGCCAACCCGCCAGCTTCATCTCGGTGCTTTCATGCGGCCGGTCAGTCTTCATACAGCGGCCTGGCGCTATCACGGCGCCTATCCGGACGCAAACTTCAATTTCCGACATCTGAAGACCTTTGCCGAAACGCTTGAACGGGCCAAGTTCGACGCCTTTTTCATGGCCGATCACCTGGCCGTGCTCAATATGCCGATCGAGGCGCTGCGGCGCAGCCATACGGTCACGTCTTTCGAGCCCTTCACCCTGTTATCGGCCTTGGCGACCGCAACCAGCCGCATCGGGCTCGTGGCGACGGCCTCCACGACATTCGACGAGCCCTATCATATCGCGCGCCGCTTTGCTTCGCTCGACCATATCAGCGAGGGCCGTGCCGGCTGGAACATCGTCACGACGTCAAACCCGGATGCCGCCTTGAATTTCGGGCTGGAAGACCATGTCGATCATGCGGAACGCTACCGCCGCGCCCGCGAATTCTACGATGTCGTCACCGGCCTGTGGGACAGTTTTGCCGATGACGCCTTCATCCGCGATGCGGCTTCCGGTCTTTATTTCGACCCCGCAAAACTGCATGTCCTCGATCACAAGGGCGATTATCTGTCAGTGCGGGGTCCGCTCAACATCGCGCGGCCGCCGCAGGGGTGGCCCGTCATCGTCCAGGCCGGAGCATCCGAGCCGGGGCGCCAGCTGGCGGCCGAGACGGCGGAGGTGATCTTCGGCTCATCTCCGGATCTCGAATCCGGCAAGAGTTTCTATGCCGATGTCAAAAGCCGCATGGAAAAGATCGGGCGCAACCGCGATCATCTGAAAGTGCTGCCGGGCGCCTTCGTTGTCGTCGGCGATAGCGTTGACGAGGCCAAGGCGAAACGCGCCCATCTCGACAGTCTGGTCTATTACGAGAGCGCCATCGCTTCGCTGTCCATAGCGCTCGGGCACGATGCGTCCGGGTTCGATCCCGACGCCCCTTTGCCGCGCGATATTCCCGATACCAATGCCAGTAAGACCGGACGCGCGCAGGTTTTGCGGCTGGCGGAGCAGGAAGGCCTGACGGTGCGGCAACTCGCGCAGCGCTACGGCGGCTATTCGGGCCTGTCCTTCGTCGGCACGCCCGCCACGATCGCTGACGAAATGGAGACCTGGCTTTTTGAATATGGTTCTGATGGCTTCAACATCGCGTTCCCGTTCCTTCCACAGGGACTGACCGACGTCGCCGAAAAGCTGGTGCCGGAACTGCAGCGGCGTGGCCTGTTCAGACGCGACTATGAGGGCACGACGTTGCGCGACCATCTCGGACTGCCCCGGCCGGCAAACCGTTTTTTCGATGAGAGCAGTGCCGCGCAGCGCAGGACTTAAGTTTCCGCCAACCAACCGATCGGATAGGCGCACGCGCCCTCAGGGAAGGACCTTTTACAGATGGCCAAGCAGCCAACCAATCTGACGGTGCTGAAAACCGATACTGCGCCCTGGCCGGCCGTCCACCGGTTGTGGGAGGCCCTCTGCGAGGAAGCAACGGCGGCGGCAAAGAAGGATCCGGCGCTGGTGCGGCCGATGAACTCCGCCATTCTTTATCATTCGAGCTTTGCCTATGCATTGGCCCACCGCCTGGCGCTCAAGCTTGCCAATCACGATCTCGACCAGGAAGAGCTGCTGGCGTTGATCAATCAGTCCTTCCTGTCCGATCCGGAGCTTTTGAACGCGGCTGCGGCTGATCTTGAGGCCGTGAAGGATCGCGATCCCAGCAATACCGAGATCCTGACGCCGTTTCTCTATTTCAAGGGATTTCTGGCTTTGCAGGCGCATCGCGTCGCCCACGGGCTTTGGCTGGGAGACCGGCCGCATCTCGCCCGCCATATGCAAAGCCGCATCTCGGAAGTTTTTGGCATCGATATTCATCCCGCCGCCAGGATGGGCAAGGGCATCATGCTCGACCACGGGAACGGACTGGTGATTGGTGAAACGGCGGTGGTCGAAGACGATGTTTCCATCCTCCAGAACGTGACGCTGGGCGGAACCGGCAAGGAAACCGGAGACCGCCACCCGAAGATCCGGCGCGGCGCGCTGATCGGGGCCGGGGCGAATATCCTTGGCAATATCGAGATCGGCATCGGCGCCAAGGTCGGGGCCGGCAGCGTCGTCGTCTCCCCGGTCCTGCCCTATACGTCCGTCGTCGGCGTACCCGCCCGCCCGATCGGGCATCGTCACTCGGTACTCCCCGGTGTTACAATGGATCAGGCCCTGCCGGAACCGGAATATATCATCTGAGCGGACGAACGCCGCGAAATGCGGACACGGCTTAAGGGTAATCAGCCCTTTAGATGCGCCGAGATCAATGACGCCACGTCGCGTGCCTGCACACGGATATCGGGGACCGCCGTGATCTCCCAGAACCGTCCGGCCGTCAGCGCTCCCACCGCATAAAGCCCAACCTGTACATTGCCGTTGCAATCGACGACCTGTGATTTTCCGTCAACGTTGATACCCAGTCCCAATTCGTCTGCGGCGATGAGACCGTCCCTGCGCATCTGCCGAAGCAGTGGCGAATGGGCGATCCCTGCCCGTTCCATGCCGGTGCAGTTGACCACCCAATCGGCCTCAATCCGATTTATTCCTTTTCCATCGCGCGGCTGAAAGGAGAGATGCAGACGGTTTTCAGTCTCCGTGACAGTCTGCAAATAGCCTTTGTGGACGGTCACGGTGCCATCACCAATGAGTGTACCAAGCTGGCTGGCGACATCCGGCGCCAGGCGATGGCGATGGATGTTCCACCAGGCAAGAGCGTGGCGCAGAAAGCGGCTTCGCTGCGCCTTCGACAGGTCCTGCCAGAGGCCCTGCGTCATCGGGCGCAATCCATCCATGACGCCACGCCATGGCGCGCCGACACTCACCTGTTTGCGCAGCGAGCGCAGAAGAATGCTGATATCGCGCGCGGCAGGAAGCTCAGGCGCAACCGGCGAAACCTTCTCTGTCGCATGGGCATGCGAAACACGCCCGCGGCGCGATAGAACATGGATCGGGCCGCGATGCCCGTGCGCCCGAAGTGCCAGCACCTGATCGACCATGGTGAGGCCCGACCCTAAAATGCACACCGTCTGGGAGGGCTCAACATGCGACAGCCAGCCGAGCCGCCAGGGATTGGCAACGATACGCTCCCGCATCGACCCTTTCACGCCGGACAGATCGGCCGGCACATTGGCATTGCCAACGCCAAGGCACAGCACGACGTTGCTGGCCTGAAGGATCGACCCATTGTCCAGCTGGAAGACAACGCTGCCCGGACTGCACTGGTCGCAGGCCGTGGCCTTAGCCTTGATGAAATGCAAAGCCGGCCGGTTGTCGCGATTGCGCAGAAGCGATGCGAGCCGGTCGCGGAGATAGCGGCCGAAATCATCGCGGGATGCAAAGCCGTCCTGCGGCACGCCGCGCTTCTGGTCGCGCAGCCAGTCGACGAAATTATCGGGCTCATCGGCGAATATGCTCATGCGGCCGGCCGGAACATTGAGACGATGGACGTGGAGTTCAGTCCGGTAGGCCGTGCCCCGTCCAAATCCCGGATCATCGCCAACGACAGCGATCGATGCCGAAGGCGGCAGGAGCCGCAAAAGATTGGCGGTTTCGGCAATCGCCGAAAACCCGGACCCAACGACTGCGACGTCATAAACCATATCATGTCCTCGCCTGCCCGCCGCAGGAGTTTTGCTCCAACGCGGCAGTCTCTGCAACCGTAGCATATAGTGGGCGGTGGCGGATTCGTGAGGGTATTTATTGGGAAACTCGCGCAATTTTCAACGCTGCGCGGTGCACAGGCGGGCTATGGGCGAGCCTTGTCCCACCAATCCAGCACGCGAAGCGCCTGCAGGGTAATCCAGCGCGACGGCTGGCCATCGCCGTCACCGATCTCGAACCAGATCCGTCCGCGCGGGGACCAATCCTGCACCCAGCGGCCGTCGGGCAATTGCCGGCTGCGCACATAGCCGATGGCTTCGGCAAGACGTGGGTCCGGGCTTGTCCCGTCAAACGCCGAGGCATTCCGGAAATAATCGAGCGCACGCAGGACGTCGTAGCGCCAGCGGTTGGGATAGGACAGCTTCAGAAACGCCTCGTCCGCCACCTCCCCCGTGCTCAGGCGGCGAAACAGATTGCGGCGCAGCAGATAATCCTCGCCGCTGCGGCGTGCGTCCTGTGTTTGCGGGGTTGCGCCACCATGCCGCTCATATTCCAAAAGTCCTTCGAGAACATTGATCGTCGTATGGAAGGAGGAAACCTCGGACCCATTGGCCCGCTCGCAGTTCCAGCCGCCGTCTTCCTGACGTTCGCCAAGGAGCCGCTCGACGATGGGGGATACATCGACCCCGAAGTAGGCACCATCGGCGACCGTGCGGCCATTGATGCATTCTTCGACCTCGCCGTCCCAGTAGCGTTGGCCGGCATGATCCCAGCGCGAATTGTCCCCGATCAGCCGGACGGTTCGCCGGGCGCAGGCGCATTCCGGGGGAAGGCCGAACTGGCGCAATTGGGCAAGCGTCCAGCAGGTGGATGTCCAGGCCTGCCCCTCCTCGCGCCACTTCTGCTCGGTAAAATCCGCAGGCACGAATGCGCCGCCTGCCCATTGCCCGTCCTCATCCTGGACGGAAAACAGCTTTGCGCCCCACCCTTCAGCCTCTATCTTCGCCCGTTCCTTTTGCCACTCGGCGTCAGGAGCGTTTAAAAGATCCCGCATTACCTGCCAGCGGATGGCGGGGTCGGAATCCAGCAGCCATTCGGTCACGCCGTTGCGCACGTCAGCCTCCAGCAAACCTTGGTCAGTTCACCGCATAAAATAGTCAATTACGTGGGTCTGTGAAGCTTCAACTGCATCTGCCCGCCTCGGCAAGGCCCTTTTCCGCGCCGGGGATTACGCCGCAACGAAAACATGCGCGCTGGCGGGATCGAAGCCAAGCGTGACCGCATCGCCGCGGCTGATGCGGGAAGCGGCCTCGTGGCCGAACGGCAGGCGCACAGAGAGCGCTTCGCCGGTCTCTGCAGCAGCGGCTATATGGATGTTGCTGCCAAGGAAGGTGATATCGGTGACGGTGGCGGCGAGATTGGCGCCGCCTAGACCACCTTGTCCGCGCGTCAGGGAAAGGCGTTCCGGCCGCAGCATCAGCGCCGCAGCTCCCCCAGCCTTGCCCGGCCCATGCATCGGCACGCCTTGGATGGCGCTGGAGCCGATGGCAATATCGGCGCGCCCACCCGCTGCCTCAAGAATCCGGCATTTGACGAAATCGCTGTCGCCGACAAATTCGGCAACGAAACGTGTGGCCGGATTTGCATAGAGTTCCGGCCCCGTTCCGATCTGATCGATGACGCCCTTGGAGAAAACCGCGATCCGGTCGGACAGCCTGAGCGCCTCCTCCTGGTCGTGCGTGACATAAAGGATGGTGACCTCGGTTTCCTGGTGGATGCGGCGGATCTCGTGCTGGATCTCCTCGCGCAGCTTCTTGTCCAGCGCCGACAAAGGCTCGTCCATCAAAAGCACCGGCGGATCGTAGGCCAGCGCCCTGGCAAGCGCCACGCGTTGCTGCTGACCACCCGACATTTGTGCGGGCTTGCGATCCTCGAACCCTTCCAGCCGCACGAGCTTCAGCATTCTTGCGACCTTCGCATCGATTTCCGCCTTGCCAAGCCGGCGGACCTTCAGCGGAAACGCGATATTTTCACCGACCGACAGATGCGGAAACAGCGTGTAGCGCTGGAAGACCATGCCGATATTGCGCTTGTGCGAGGGGGTCGAGATCAGGCTTTGGCCGTCGAGCAGGATATCCCCGGCCGTCGGGTTTTCGAAGCCTGCAAGAATGTAAAGCGTCGTGCTCTTGCCGGACCCGGACGGTCCAAGGAACGTCATGAACTCGCCGCGCTCGACGGTCAGATTGACCTCCTGAACGGCGGTGACGATGCCATAGTCCTTTCGCAAGGCCTGGATCTGCAGGAAGGGTTGGCTCATGATTTCAGTCCTTTGCGCAGCAATGCAACCAGCAGCATCAGGGCGATGGTGACGACGATGAGAAGGGTGGAGGCAGCGGCGATAACAGGTGTCAGGTCCTGGCGCAGCGTCGCCCAGATCTTGACCGGCAGCGTCTGCAGCGTCGGGCTGGCCATGAAAATGGCAAGGACAACCTCGTCCCAGGACGTCAGGAACGAAAAGACCGCCGCCGAAAAAAGCCCGTGGCTGATCGACGGCAAGGTGACGCGGATCTTGGCTTCGAGCGGCGAGGCGCCACACAGCACCGCCGCATCCTCGATCGATTTGTCAAACCCTTCCAGCGCATTGGTGATCGACAGGATCGAGAATGGCAGCGCCACGACCAGATGGGCGACGACGAAGCCGGTCACCGTGCCGTTCAGCCCGACGCGCAGGAAGAAGGCGTAGAGCGCCACGGCCAGCACCACCACCGGCAGGATCATCGGCGTCAAAAACAGTGCGCGCAGTCCCTCTTTGCCAATGAAGCGGCCGCGCACCAGCCCGAAGGAGGCGACAAGGCCGATCAGGACCGACAGTACGGTGACGATAACCGCGATGTAAAAGCTGGTGCCGGCAGCCTCCAGCCAGCGTGGATCGGCAAAGAACATCGCATACCATTTCAGCGTCCAGCCCGGCGGCGGGAAGATCAGCCATTGCGACGAGCCGAACGACAGGGCCGCGATGAAGAAGATCGGCAGGATGAGAAAGGCTGACGTCAGCGCCGTGATGCCGAGAAGCACCCATTTCCAGCCGCCAAGACGATCGAAATTCAACAGCATCTCAGCGTCCCTCCATCCGGGCCGTGCCGAACAGCCGGAGCTGCACGGCATAGAGCGTCAGCGTGACGACCAGGAGAACCAGCGCCGCCGCGCCGCCCATGCCCCAGTTTACCAGCGACTGCACGAACTGCGCGATCAACTCGGCGAGCATCATGTTGGCCGTGCCGCCCAGCAGCGACGGCGTGACGAAATAGCCGAGCGACATCACGAACACCATCAAGGCGCCCGACACCATGCCGGGCGTGGCAAGCGGAATGAGAACGCGGGTCAGGGCCTGCCAGCGCGTCGCGCCGCATAGGGCTGCGGCCTGGAGGATAGCGGGGTCGATCTTACGGATGACGCCGTAGAGCGGCAGGATGATGAAGGGCAGCATGATATAGGTCATGCCGATCGTCACGCCGGTCAGGTTGTTGACCAGCGGCAAAGGTTCGCTGATCAATCCCATTCCCATCAGGGTCTTGTTGATCACGCCGGTGCGCTGCAACAGCACCATCCACGCATAGGTCCGCGTCAACAGATTGGTCCACATCGACAGAAGCAGGATCGCAAAGACGATCGACGACAGGCGCGACGGCATGATGGCCAGCGCCCAGGCGACGGGAAAACCGATCGCCAGCGTCACCGCCGTGACCAGCGCCGACACGACGAACGTGTTGAGGAAGATCTTCAGATAGGTCGTGGAACCGAGCAGAGCCGCGTAGTTGCCAAGCCCCGGCTCCGGTTCCAGCACGCTGCGCAGCAACAGCGACAGCACCGGTAGAATGAAAAAGACTACCAGCAACAACAGCGCCGGCAGGGTCAGGGCAAAGTTCATAGGCCGCAGACCCCGTGGCTTTGCCGCCAATGGTGGATTGTCTTGCGCAGTCAGCAAGGCCATGCCGAAAACCCTTCCGCCGTTCCGTTGAGACATGCGGGCACGGCGATGCCGTACCCGCGACGATGTTATTTTGCCTGCCAGGCGTACCAGCGCTCGCCGATCGCATCGCGATTTTCGGCCCAGTAGTTCATGTCGGCATTGACCTGTCCTGCCGTCTGCTGGTCGGGCAGGGTCTTGGCGACTTCCGGATCCATCAGCTTGGGCGAATCCAGATTGACGGGCGCGTAACCGGTGCCTTTTGCCATGTCAGCCTGTGCTTGCGCAGAGGTCGCGAGCGCGATGAATTTCATCGCCGCATCCTTGTTCTTGGCGCCTTTGGGAACCACGAGGGCGTCGGCCGCCGTGATGTTCTGGTCCCAGGACGTTTCAACGGTCACACCGGTCGCAGCCAGCGCCGTCAGACGGCCGTTCCAGAACGAGCCGAAAGGTGCCTCGGCAGATGCGAGAAGCTGTTGCGACTGCGCGCCACCCGTCCACCAGATGATATCGGCCTTGATCGTGTCGAGCTTCTTGAAGGCGCGGTCGAGGTCGAGCGGATAGAGCTTATCCGGTGCCACGCCATCGGCCAGAAGGGCTGCCTCGACGACACCCGGTGCCGACCATTTGTAGAAGGCGCGCTTACCGGGGAATTTCGCGGTGTCGAACACATCGGCCCAGCTTTTCGGGCAAGCCGAGACAGCGTCCTTGTTGCAGCCGATCACGAAGGAATAATAGAAGCTGCCGACCGAGTAATCGGTAACGAAGCGCGGATCGAGCTTGCTTTTATCGATGACGGAAAAATCGAGCTTTTCCAACAGCCCGGCCTTGCCGGCCTGTACGGCATAGTCACCTTCGACATCGACGACGTCCCAGGTCACGCCGGCCGCCTCGACCATGGCTTTGATCTTGCCGTAATCGGTGGGGCCGTCCTGCAGGACGGTGACGCCGGATGTTTCCGTGAACTTGTCGGCCCAGGCGGCCTTCTGCACGTCCTGCGTGGTGCCGCCCCAGCTGGTGAAGACCATATCTTCGGCCCGCACCTGCGTGGAAAGGCTCAGTGTTGCAGCGATCGCCGCGATGGTCAGTCTGTTTTTCATGTTCCCTTGCTCCGTTTGTTTGGACTGTTTTTCTTGGCTTCTGGACAGCCGGCACCTGCCCGTCCGGGGTTCTCCTGGAAGGTGGCAAATCCCGAAATTCGTGTAGATCGAGCCCGTGGCTCTCCGCCGGAGGTCAGACCGGCCGTGTTCCTCCCACCGGTGAAAAGGCTGCAGGTTTCAAAATCTTGTTTTCAGCGACTTCGATCAGGTCACGGATTTTCGGCAAGAATGCCTGCCAGGCCGGATCCGCCATCAGCGAAGTGCGTCGGGTTTCCCGGTCATCCAGGCTGGAGAAACCCCAGATGTGGACGATCTCGTTGATGACGCCGATTTCCGAGAAGAAATAGCCGACGAGGTCGCCCAGGTGCCGCTTCTGGATGGCGATACCCTCGTCCTCCACCACCTTGAGATAGTCGGGGATGGCTCCATTCTTCAACCGGTAGGTTCGCATCTCATAGACCATGGCCATCACCGCATCACAAAGGGGTCGGGGATCGGATCATCGGACGTGCGCAACCATATGGTCTTGGTGCGGGTGTAACCGAGTGCCGCCGCCATTCCGCCTTCGCGTCCGTCGCCGGAAAGACCGGAACCGCCGAACGGGGCGATCGGCGATACCGCGCGATAGGTGTTGACCCAGACGATGCCGGCACGGATCGACTTCATCAGCCGATGCGCCCGCGTCAGATTTTGCGTAAAAATGCCGGACGCCAATCCGTAGGGCGTGCTGTTGGCCAACGCGACCGCCTCGGCCTCCGTCTCAAAGGACATGACCGAGAGGACCGGACCAAAGAATTCCTGTTCCAGGGACGGCGAGCGCGTTCCGTCGCAATCGAGAATGGTCGGCAGGTAGAAATAGCCGTCCCCTTCAGGCGCCGATCCGCCGGTGACGAGCCTTGCTCCGCTGTCGAGCGAAGCTGCGACCAGCGTTTCGATGTGGCGGCGCTGCCGCGCGGTGGCAAGTGGGCCGACCTCGGTCTCCATCGACAGCGGCGAACCGATGCGGATGGCTTCCGCTTTCGTCTTCAAGATGTCGAGAAACCTGTCCTTGACACTGCGCTCGACAATCAGCCGGGAAGCCGCAACGCAGCTTTGACCGGTTGCCGCGAAAATACCCGCGACCTGCGCATTCGCAGCACTGTCCAGATCGGCATCAGCGAAAACCAGCAGCGGAGACTTGCCGCCCAATTCCAGGGATGTCGATGCAAGGTTGTCTGCAGAACTGCGCACAATATGGCGCGCGGTCTCGGCGCCACCGGTAAAGGCAATATGGGCGACTTTCGGATGCGCTGTCAGCGCCGCGCCGCAGGTGGCGCCAAAACCGGTGATCACGTTGACGACACCGGGCGGGAACCCTGCTTCGTCCACGAGGCGGGCAAATTCCAGCAGCGGCGCCGGGCCATCTTCGGATGCCTTGACGACGATCGTGCATCCCGCTGCAAGGGCCGGACCGATCTTGACCGCAGCCAGAAACAGCTGGCTGTTCCACGGGACGATGGCAGCCACGACCCCAACCGGCTCTCGCCGCAGCCAGACATCCATGTCGGCCTTGTCGATCGGCAGCGAGGAACCTTCGATCTTGTCGGCAAGCCCGGCATAATAGCGGTAATAGTCTGCGACATAGGCAATCTGCGAGGAGGTTTCGCGGATGATCTTGCCGGTGTCGCGGGTTTCAAGCTCCGCCAGTCTCGGCACGCTCGCGGCAATCAGATCGGCAAGCCGGTAGAGGAGCTTGCCGCGCTGTGTCGCCGTCATGCGTGCCCAGCGTCCGCCGCCATAAAGAGCCTGATGCGCCGCCTCGACGGCCTGATCGACATCTGCCTGCCTGCTTTCGGGCATTTCTGCCCAGGCAGCGCCCGTTGCCGGATCGATGCTTTCAAAGCGCGCCTCGCCATTGCCGAACCGGCCATCTATGTAGCATTGGAACTGCTGCATCATCCTACTCCGCAAATGCCGGCATGACATCGGCGATGAAACGCTCGAGCGACGCCTTCTTGCGCTCGAAGCTCATGCCCGTGTCAATCCAGAAGGAATATTCGTCATAGCCCAGTGCCTCATAGGCCTTCAGCCTCGCAATGACATGATCGGCATTGCCGACCACATTGTTGCGCCGCATGACGTCGCCCGAAAGCATGGCATTTGCGGCGATGTCCTCGGCCGAAATACGCTCGATCAGGCCCTGATGGATCGGCTTCTCATTCTTGAACCAGGCAAAGAAATAATTGTAATAAACGCTCATTTCATGAGCGGCCTGCGCGATATCGGGCTCATCCGACCCCACATAGGTGTGCCGCAGCAGCATGATTTTCGGCCGTTCGACGGAAGCGTTCTTGCCGCACGCTTCGTTGAAGCGCGCCATCAGCGTTTCGACTTCATCATCTCCCTGCCAGAGCGGCGTCACCTGCACGTTGCAGCCGTTGGCAACCGCGAATTCGTGCGAATTCGGATCACGCGCCGCGACCCAGATCGGCGGGTGTTGCTGAACCGGCTTCGGCGCCGATGTGGTGGATGGAAACTGATAGAACTCGCCATCATGGGCATAGTCACCCTCCCACAGTTTCTTGACGGCGGGAATGAGTTCGCGCATCCGCTGGCCGGCACCCCAGGCGTCGAGCCCCGGCAGCAGGCGCTCATATTCGAAAGAGTAGGCGCCGCGTGCGATGCCGATATCCAGCCGCCCATCGCAAATGAGATCGGTCATCGCCGCTTCGCCGGCGAGCTTGATCGGGTGCCAGAACGGCGCGATCACCGTGCCCGTGCCGAGCCTGACATTGGTGGTGCGGCGCGCCAGATCGGCGATCGTGATGAAAGGGTTGGGCGCTATGGTGAAATCCATCCCATGATGCTCGCCCGTCCAGATCGCATGCATGCCGCCCTTGTCGGCGATCTCGCAAAGCGCCACGAATTCCTCATAGAGGGTTTTGTGATACTGCTCAGCGTCAAGCCGTTCCATATGAACGAAGAGGGAGAATTTCATCGCGCTCAGGCCTTCCTTGAAACCGGGTGAACTTTGCCGGCTATCTCATTGCCGAAATAAACGCCGAAGTTCCCGATCGAGTTTTCGAGATCAAACCGCCGGACGATATCCGCTGTCGCGGCGCTGTCGAATTTTCCCTGCAGCGCAGCGGCGGGCGCCATGAATTGGCCGGTAGCAGGTTCGCCGGCGCTTGCCGTTGCACGGTAGACAATGTGCTGGCGGTTGTCGGTGCGGCTCTCGTAGACGGAGTAGAGAAATCCGATCGAAATGTTCAGCCCCGTCAGCCGTTCAAGATGGGCGCGCAAGGTCTGGACAGGCTCGCCGCTTTCCATCGCGCAGGCCGGGAGGCTGAGCGTGCCGTTGCCAAGGAAAAGAAGATCACCGTCGCGTTCGATCACCGCGCTCAGCTGTGCCTCCCCCTCCGCTGCTGCGGATACGGCCTTGCCGGCCAATGCGGGGGTGAAATAACTGCCGCGAACATAGCCAAGACCGTTTTTACCGCTGTTGTCGAAGGCCCCAACCCGGCCGGTCATGATGACGTGATCGCCCGCGTCCAGAACCTGCTCCGTTAAACAATCGAACCAGGCCGCGACATCGGCAAAGATCGGCGATCCCTCTGGCCCGGGTTTCCATTCGACGGCAGCGAAGCGATCTTCGACCGGACGTGCAAATGTGTTGGAAACGTCCTTCTGGGTTTCCGACAGGATGTTCACGGCAAATTTTCCCGCCTTCGTCATCGTCTCGAAATTCCGCGACGTTTTTGCCAGACAGACAAGCAGCAGCGGCGGATCGAGAGAAACGGAGGTAAAGGAATTGGCGGTAAAGCCGACCGGAAGGCCCGACGCATCATGCGTGGTCACCACCGTCACGCCGGTTGGAAAAGCGCCGAACGCGTCACGCAACGCGCGTGCATCGAAACTCGTCTCGCTCATCGTGTTTCCTCCGGTTTCGCCAGCCAGTTCGCAAGGATCGTGTTGACCTCATCGGGTGCGGTCAGATTGACCATATGCCTGTGGCCCGCAATCAGCACAGCGTAACCATGAGGCGCTGCATCCGCCATTGCCTGCGCCATCGCCGGCGTCGAGTTGGGGTCGTCTGCGCCCGTCAGAAACAGCGCCGGGCAACGCACCTTTTGCCAGCCATCCGCATAGGTGGCATCTCCACCGGCAAAGGCTGCATAGGCCGTGGCATAGGCGGCGCGATCGACGGAGGACAGCCAGCGGCGGGTCAACCGGTAGACCTCGCTCCCTTGAGCGTCTGCACCGAACCAGCGCAGCAATGGTCCATCGATATCAACCTCTCCATCATGGATTTTGCCGGCTCTTTCCATGACTGCGGTGCGCGCTAGCGGATCCCGGCGATAGACCGCGTTCAAAAGAGCGACACGGGAGATCCTGTTTCCGAATGTCGCCGCAGCACCGCCGGCAATCAGCGCGCCCATCGAATGTCCTGCGACATTGGCACGATCAAGCGCGAGGTCGTCGAGGAAAAGGCCAAGCCAGTCAACAAACGCTTGGAGGCCCGACCCTTCCGGCAAGGCCCGGCTTTCGCCATGGCCCGGCATATCGACTGAAATCACCCGGTGCGATCTCCTGAGCGTAGCCATTTGCGGCGCCCAGGCTTCCAGCCGCATGCCGACCCCATGGATCAGCACCAGCGGCTCGCCGGAACCCTGCTCCACGTAGGCCGTGCCGTTTTTCGTATGGGATCGCCGGGCCGTGTCCATATCAGACAGCTGCCGGATTGGTGGCGTCGTTGCCGAGATCCTTCAGATCCTGGTAGCGGTCGCCGATACGATGATGCGGGCGGCCACCGACCGACGCGCCAAGGGCCACGAGAATTTCATTGGCTGCCGGCGCATCGCCGACCGACGTCTGGATGGTGAGATAATGCGAGCGCCGCCCTTCGTCGTTCTTGTCCATCAGCGGGATCATGACCGGCGCATTGGCAGGGCCGCGCGTGTTGCAGAAGGCAAGATAGGATTTCGCGCCGACGGCACTGCGGTAGTGATTGCCGAAACGCAGGGTATGGATGAGGGCGGAGGCATGTTCGAGCTCGCCATCGAGCCCGACGACCGCAGCCTTGCCATAGGCTTCGACGTCATCGCCCGAGCCGACAGCATCGATGATCATCCGCGTCAGGAGTTCGCCGAGCACCGGCGCCGTTCTATGAATCTCCGGCTTCAGGTCCTCCACAAAGCCTTTGCCCGCCCAGGGGTTCTTCACCACGGCGATGGCCGTATATAGCTTAAGTGGCGTTGCGGCGACCTTGCCTCCCTCGATCAGCACGGTTTCAACCTGTAACAGGGTCTTGCGAATTTCGATGGTCAAGGCCATTTTCCTTCAAAGCGTCGATATATCATATGATGGTATACCATAAGACGACGTGTCAAGTCTTGTTCTGAATCATTTCAGCGGCTATGAAGGAAAGCATGAGCCAGAACCTGTTTGCCCAAGCCGCCGCCCCTGCCCCAAACCTGGAATCGTTACGGATCGACACGCCGCCGGTCACCCTGCGGGAAATGGCGCTTGAGCGGTTGCGCAACGCCATCATCGCCGGGCTTTTCAGCCCGGGGCAGCGCCTGGTCGAGCGCACCCTGTGCGATCAGCTCGGCGTATCGCGCTCGGTCATCCGGGAAGTGCTGCGCCATCTGGAAACCGAGGGCCTTATCGAAACGGCGCCGAAACAGGGACCCATTGTCGCCCTCATCGATTGGCATCAGGCCCGGCAGATCTATGATGTCCGCATTGCACTGGAAACGACCGCCGTTGCCGACTGCGCCCGCAACGCGACATCCGCCACCAAGGAAAAGCTGAAAGCGGTGCTGAAAGATCTCGACCGCAACTCCCGCAAGAACGACCCTTTGACGATCCTCGCTGCAACCACGCAATTCTATGAGACGATCTTCCTGTCGGGCGGCCACGAAATCGCATGGGATATCGTCAAGCGCCTCAACAGCCGGATTTCCCGTCTGCGCGTGATGACGCTGGCCACAACCAACCGCACCGTATCGGGTCCTGCGCGCATGCGGGAAATCTTTAATGCAATTGAACGAAATGATCCCAACGCCGCCGATGCCGCCTGCCGCGCGCATATTTCCGAGGCAGCGGAAATAGCGCGAACTCTGCTGGAATCGGAAGGACGGCATGACGGCGGACGGTAATGCCGCGTAAGCGGGCACTTAGTCCGGTGCAGCCGGGCGCAATCAGCGATTATAGGCCCGCGCCAATTTCACCGGTCTCAGGCTCCGTGCTGCTGGACGCTCAGGCCGCCATCGATGGTCAGGCAGGTCGCATTCATGAACGGGCACTCGTCGGAAATCATGAAAACGGCGGCAAGCGCAATTTCCTCCGGTGACGCGATACGGCCGCCGGGGTGCAGTTTCATCGTCTGCGCCTTCGCCGCGACCGGGTCAGGAAAGCTGTTCCAGTAATCGATGACCTTCTGTGTGGAAACATAGCCCGGTGCCAGCGCGTTCACGCGCACGCCCTTATCGGCATATTCGAGACCGAGCGACCGGGTCATGCCGAGCAGCGCGTGCTTGGCAAGCGGATAGGGGAACGTGTGCGGGATGATGGTGAAGGCATGGGTGGACGCGATGTTGAGCACCACCCCGCCGCCGGCCGCAATGATACCGGGCAGCACCGCCTTGGTACAATTCCAGGCGCCCTTAAGGTTGATGTCGAAACAGCGCTGCCATTCCGCGTCGCTGGTTTCCAGCGGCTCATGAAAGACATTGACGCCCGCATTGTTGATCAGCGCGTTGACCGGGCCGATGTCTGTGGCTGCACGCTCGACGGCATTGCCGATCGCGGCGGCATCGGTAATGCTTGCGCCTAAAAAACCGAGCACGGCACCAGTGAACTTCAGGGCGGACGCTTCCTTCCCGAGGAGGTCTTCATCCATATCAATCAGGAACAGGCGCGCCCCTTCGGCCGCGCACGCCTTGGCGATGGCAAGGCCGATGCCCTGCGCAGCACCGGTGATCATGATCCGCTTGCCCTTGAGACGGTCCGTCATGGTCAAGTCTCCTGTTTCACCACTCTGCAAAACTGCCGTCTTCATGACGCCAGATCGGGTTGCGCCAGCGATGGCCTTCCTTGGCGCGCTCGATCACGTAGGCCTCATCGACCTCGATGCCAAGCCCTGGCCCCTGCGGGATACTGACGAAACCGTCGGCGTACTGGAAGACGTCCTTGTTGGAGATGTAATCGAGGATATCGTTGCTCTTGTTGTAGTGGATGCCGAGGCTCTGCTCCTGAATGAAGGCGTTGTAGCTGACGGCATCGATCTGCAGGCAGGCGGCAAGGGCGATCGGCCCCAGGGGGCAATGAGGGGCGAGCGCCACGTCATAGGCTTCCGCCATGGCCGCGATCTTGCGGCATTCGGTAATGCCGCCGGCATGGGAAAGATCGGGCTGGATGATATCGACAAAGCCGTCGGAAAGGACCTGCTTGAAATCCCAGCGCGAATAGAGCCGCTCACCGAGCGCGATCGGTGTTCCCGTATGATTGACGATGTCGCGAAGCGCTTCCTTGTTTTCCGACAGAACCGGCTCTTCGATGAACATCAGCTTGTAGGGATCGAGTTCCTTGGCGAGCACCTTGGCCATCGGCTTGTGCACACGGCCGTGAAAATCGACGCCTATGCCAATGTAGGGACCGACCGCCTCGCGGATGGTGGCGATAGTCTGGACTGCCTTATCGACCTTCTCCCAGCTATCGACGATCTGCATTTCCTCGCAGCCGTTGAGCTTGATCGCCTTGAAACCGCGAGCGACGACATCGCGGGCATTGTTGGCGACGTCAGCGGGACGATCGCCGCCGATCCAGGAATAGACCTTGATCCTGTCGCGTACCTGCCCGCCCAGCAACGAATGGATGGGTGCCCCGAGCGCCTTGCCCTTGATGTCCCAGAGCGCCTGGTCGATGCCGGAAATGGCGCTCATATGGATGGCGCCGCCGCGATAGAACCCGCCGCGATACAGGACGTTCCAGTGATCCTCGATCAGGAACGGATCTTTTCCGATCAGGTAATCTTCCAGTTCGTGGACGGCAGCCTGCACCGTCAGCGCCCTGCCCTCGACCACCGGTTCGCCCCAGCCGGAAACACCTTCATCCGTCTCGATCTTCAGGAACAACCAGCGTGGCGGAACGATGTAGGTGGTGAGCTTGGTGATTTTCATCGGGTCATGCCTTCTTGCTGAACGCAAACGGGATTGAGATGAAGCGGGGACCGGACATTCAGGAGGCCTACGCAAGAATGAGATCGGCGGCCTTTGCGGCAGCGCCGAGAACGGCAGCATTGGTGTTGCCGCTGACGATGGTGGGCATAATCGAGGCATCGATGACACGCAGCCGATCGACGCCGCGAACTTTCAGGTCCGGTGTCAAAACGGCTTGCGGATCCCGGTCGTGCCCCATTCTGCAGGTGCCGACGGGATGGTAACCGGTCTTGACCGTGCGGCGGCAATGATCGGCGATCGCCTCGTCACTCGTCACGTCGATGCCGGGGAAGATTTCCTTGTCGATCAGTTCCCGCATCGGCGACGCCGCAAGAACCGTGCGGGCAAAGCGGAAGCTGGCGATCGTCAGACGCAGATCGTCCGGATGCGTGAAGATTTGCGTATCGACGATGGGATTGGCAAACGGGTCAGTCGAGGCAAGCGTGACGCTTCCGCGCGCCTTGGGTCTCAAGAGCAGCGAATTGATGGTAACGCCATCCCCGGGATCGGTGCCCATCACATCCCGGTCGAGATAGACGGTCGGCACGCAGAACATCTGGATCGTCGGTTCCGCATTGTTGCCGTCGGGATCATAGAAGGCGCATGTTTCCACGCCGGTGGTGGTCGCAGGGCCGGATTTGAACAGCAGATATTGAAGCCCGGCCTTGATCATCGGCCAGCCGCGATCCGCCCCATAGTAGCCGAACGAACCCTTGGTCGTCGCGACCACCGGGCACTCGTAGTGATCCTGCAGGTTGCGGCCGACGCCGGAGAGCGAAACCGCCGTCTGAATGCCGTGACGGGAAAGCTCATCTTCCGGGCCGATGCCGGCGAGCATGAGGATTTTCGGCGTCTGATAGGCTCCTGCCGCCAGAATGACTTCGACGCCGGCGGTAGCGGTCTTCTTCGAGCCATTCTGCATGTAATCGACGCCGGCAGCTCTGCCATTTTCCAGAACGAGGCGCGTGACGGTCGCCCCGGTTTCGATCGTCAGCAGCGGATCGTTCATCACGGGAGCGAGAAACGCATCGACCGCGCTGCAGCGGCGGCGGGTCTGCCAGTCGATCGTATGCTGCATGAAGCCGACGCCGAACTGTCCGGCGCCGTTGAAATCCGGATTATACGGAATGCCCATGCCCTGCAGGGTTTTGACATAGGTGCGCGTCATCGGGCTGGTATGGCCAAGATCGGAAATCTTCAGCGGTCCGCCAACGCCGTGGAATTCGCCGCCGAGATGATCGTTGTCTTCCTGCGCCTTGAAATAGGGCAGGATATCCCGGTACGACCAGGCGCCATCATTGTTTGTCCCCGGCTCGGTCACCGCCTCGTTCCAGCGACCATAATCGGCCGCCTGTCCGCGCATGTAGACCATGGCATTGACCGTGCTGCCGCCGCCCAGGACCTTGCCCTGCGGCACGATCGGACCCCGGCCGTTCAGCTGTTCCTGCGGCTTGGTCTGATGCATGGACAGATAGGTGTCCTTGGCGAGAAACTTCATGTAGCCCGCCGGAAAATGCATGATCGGATTGGCCTTGCGGGGGCCCCGCTCCAGCATCAGAACACGCGCCTTGCCATCGCGCACGAGACGCGCGGCAACGACGCAGGCCGAACTGCCGCCGCCCACGATGATATAGTCGTATGCCGTCCCCTGGGACATGTCCTGCTCTCCAACCGCGCTGGCGGTAAATGCTACTGTTCTGCCCAGGCAGACGGCTTCATGTGGATGCTGCCCGCAAGCGTTTCTCCGGGTTCAAGCACCTTCAGATCGCCGAGACCCGTCATGTTGTGGCCGTCTGCCAGATGCGACATCGGTTCGAAACAGAAATAGTCCCGCTGGAAAGCCGGATCGAAGCTGGTGTCGGACACGAAGACGAAAGCGTGGCGAAACAACGGATCCGCCGTCAGGGAAAGCCGCGCCTGCCGCTCCGGCCAGACAATCTGCGCCTCGCCGCACCAATCCTCAAAGCCATTGTTGACCCAGCGATGGGGCAGACTGCGCGGATCGCTGAAATCGACATCCAGCGGAATGTCCGTCGCCTCGCCCGGCAGCCAGCCGTCCACTTCCGTCCAGTATTTTCGCGCCGGCGCAAGCAGCGTCGTCTTTGGCGTCATTGGAAAATAAGGATGCCAGCCAAGCCCAAAAGGAAGCGCGTTTTCCCCCGTATTGGTGACCGATAGGGTCAGCTTGAAGCCGTCCTCCTGCAGCACGAAACGCTGGGATGCCGCATAGCTATAGGGTGTTATCTCGCCGGCCGCATGATGAAACGAAAGATCGAGCGACCCGGCCGTCTCTTGCGCGACAGTCCACTCCGCCTGCCAGCCTTCGCCATGCAGATAATGCCTGTCCCAATCGGTATTGGCCTGGAAACGATAGTCGCGGCCGCGAAAGCTGAACCGGTTGTCCCGGACACGATTGCCAAACGGCACCAGCGGATAGCAGCCGGACGCCAAGGCATCGGCGTCGTCACCGGGCGCTTCGCGCAAAAGCGGCAACCGGACTTCATCGCGCTCCCACCAGAAGCCGAGCACGATGCCACCCTTGGTGGATATGCGGGCCGAAAGATTTCCATTGCTGAGATGAACGGCAGTCACGGCCTACCCCTTGTTGCGGGCCGCGCCGCGCTTGATCGCCTGAATATTGGCAAGAACCGCGATGACGATGATCAGGCCGCGCACCACCTGCTGGAAGAACGGATTGATCCCGAGAAGCACGAGGCCGTTGCCGATGAGGGTGATGACCAGCACGCCGAGCAAGGTGCCGAGCATGGAACCGCGCCCACCCGAAAGGGCCGTACCACCAACAACGACCGCAGCGATGACGTCAAATTCCAGGCCGCTTGCAGCCGTCGCATTGCCGGAGCCCAGCCGCGAGAGAAGAAGGATGCCGGACACGGCCGCCATGGCACCGGCGATGGCAAACAGGGCGACGCGAATGCGCGAAACATTGATGCCAGAGAGAAAGGCCGCGTGCGGGTTGCCGCCAATGGCAAAGACGGAGCGTCCGAAGGCCGTCTTGCGGCTGACGAAGGCAAAGACGGCAAACAGCACCAGCATGATGATGGCAGCGGGAGGAACGCCCAGAACCGGACGGTCGAGCATATCGACGATATCGTTGCGTCCGATCGAGACCGGCAACGCATCGGTGACGAACAGTGCCGTACCGCGCAACGCGCTCCACAGGCCAAGCGTGCCGACAAAGGACGGCACATCGAAATAGGCACGCAAGATGCCGGCGATGGATGCAAGTGCGGCGCCAATGGCGATCGCGAACACGAAGGCGACCGGTGTGGGAACGCCCCATTGCAGGAGATAGGCCAGCGCCACGGAAATGAAGGCTACCATCGGGCCGACGCTGACGTCGATTTCACCGGAAATGATGATCAGCGTCGCCGCCCAGGCGGCAATGCCGATCGTTGCCGCATCGCGCAGGATGTTGATCTGGTTGTTGAACGTCATGAAGCCGCCAGCAGTGGCGGTAAAGACGATGTAAAGCACGGCGATCGCAACGAAGAGGCTGATTTCGTTCATGTGCTGCGAGAACCCACCGCGCCGGCGCTCAGCGGATGCGGGCGTCTTGGCTGCCTGTTCCAGGGACATTGCGTATTCTCCGTCAGTGACCGGCGATGCAGGCTGCCATGACGGCATCCTGATCGATATCGGGGGATGTGAATTCTTCCTTCAGCGTGCCTTCGCGCAGGACCACGACGCGGTCGCAGACAAGCGGCAGCTCCTCGATCTCGCTGGAGACGAAGATGATGCTGCGGCCTTCGGCGGCAAGCTGGCGGATGATGGCATAGATCTGGGCCTTCGCCTCGACATCGACGCCGCGCGTCGGCTCGTCAAGCAGAAGGATGCGGCTATCGGCATGCACCCAGCGGCCGATGACGACCTTTTGCTGGTTGCCGCCCGATAAGGTTCCGATCGGCGTATCGGTCTCAGCAGTTTTGACATGAAGCCGCTCGATGACCCTGCGCGTCGCCTGCGCCATCCGGCGCGCCGACAGGACACCGTAGGAACTGACGCTCGCAAAATCGGTCGAGACCGTATTTTCATCGACACCGAGAAGCGGCACGATGCCTTCTTCCTTGCGGCTTTCCGGCGTGTAGCCGAAACCGGCGTCCAGCATGCGCCGGTATTTTGGCCGGCCGGCGGTTTTTCCATCCACCGAGACCGTGCCGCGATCAAAGGCACGCACACCCATGATCGATTGCAGCAACTCCGTGCGGCCGGAGCCCAGAAGGCCGGCAATGCCAAGCACCTCGCCCTGGCGCAGCTTGAAGGATATCGAGGAGAGTTTCGGCTCCAGCGCCAGACCGGTCACTTCCAAAACGACCTTTTCGCGCGATTTCGTTTCGAGCACGGCGGCCTGCGCCGCCTCCGAGCCGAGCATCAACCGGACGATGTCGCGCGTATCGGCGCCGGCCACGTCAACCGTGTCAATGATCCTGCCATCGCGCATGACGGTTGCCGATTGCGAAATCCGGCGGATCTCGTTCATCCGGTGGCTGACATAGATGACGGCAATACCTTCGCTGGCGATGCGCTTGACGGCGGTCATCACCTTTTCGGCCTCCGCTGCGGCAAGCGAGCTGGTCGGCTCGTCGAGGATCACCAGTTTCGGCTTGCCGAGCAGCACCCGGGCGATTTCAAGCAGCTGGCGCTCGGCGGGGCTCAGACCAGTCACCAGCCGGGACGGCGGCAGGTCGAGGCCAAGGCGTGCCATCGCCTCCTGCGCTTGCGCTTCCATGTCGGAATAGCTGAGAATGCCGGCCTTGCGCGGCCAGCGGCCGAGAAAGAGATTTTCCGCCAGCGTCATGCCGGGTACGAGCGAGAGTTCCTGATAAACGACGCGCACGCCCTTGGCGAAGGATTCCTGCGCCCGGGCCGAGCCGGATTGGGTCAATTCCTCGCCATCGATACGCACCGTTCCGGTGTCAGGCACTTCAGCGCCGGTCAGCATGCGGATCAGCGTGGATTTTCCAGCGCCATTCTTGCCAAGCAGCGCGCGCACTTCGCCCGCAGCAACATCGAATGTAGCGTTGTCGAGTGCCAAAACGCCGGGATAGCGTTTGGTACAACCTTCAATCGAGGCGATGACAGTCCGGTCAGGGCTCGGGCTCGGGGCAGAATGGATCATGACGAAGCCTGTTTCGGAGTTGATGCGCCATCATGGCGTGGTCCGGCAGGGCAAACGGAGAATGTTCGCCCTCCCGGTCGGGTCAAGTGCGCCACCCAAGGACTGGCGCAGCCTTAAGAGATCACGGAATGCCGTCGGAATGGGCTTCGAGCCAGGCCTTGGCCGATTCCGTCGAGTTATACAGGTCGATATCGTAGGGCACCTTGATGTCTGCAGGTGCCTGACCATCGATCGACTTGATCGCCTGCGCCAGGGCCAGCTTGCCCAGGCCCTGACCGGAAATATCGACAACGGCCTTGATGACAGTGAAATCGACCAGTTCCTGGGCGATTTCCGTGGTCATGTCGCCGCCGAACACCACGGTCTTCCCGACACGGCCCTGGCTTTTGACGGCACGGGCAGCCCCGAGCGTCGCACCACCCGCTTCACCGAAGAAGGCGTCGAGATCCGGATTGGAGGACAGCATGGTCGCAGCGACGGAAACAGCCTTGTCGAGCGTGGCACCTTCCTGGTTGGCAACGATCTGGGCACCCGGCACCTTGGCCAAAAGCGCTTCTTCAAAACCCTTGCGGCGCGTGACGCAGACTTCGACGAATTCACAATTGAGAACGGCGATCTTCGGCGCATCCTTCTTTTCGGCGATGAAATAGTCGGCCGCAGCATCCCCCAGCTTAAAGCCGAAATCATGGGGATCGCCGATGGCATAGGCGGATACGAACTCTTTCATGTCCTTTTCGCCGAGGCAGGTGTTGTAGCAGACAACCGGAATGCCGGCATCATGCGCGCGCTGGATGGCGCGGTAGGACCCATCGGCAGACACGGGCGAAACGATGATCGCCTGGACACCGGCCGAGATCAGCGAATCGATGAAGGACGATTCCTTGCTGACATCGCCCTGCGCGTTGGTTTCGATGATGTCGAGTTTGCGGCCGGCATCGGCGGCTCCGGTCTGGATACCCTTGCGGACACCGGCATAAAAGCCCTGCGCATCCATATAGATCGCGCCGACCTTCAAATCCTTGTCCTGCGCCGAAGATGGACCGGCGGCAGCACCAACGGCCAGCATCGTCATCGCCGTCAAAGCGGCTATTCTCATGAGCTTCATGTTGCTCCTCCCAAATGAAATCGAATTTCGTGATGCGCGACCGACCGGCTGCGATCCCGCACCTCCGGCGGAACGGTTCCAAAATAATGTTCATCATATCATTGTCAATATAAATAGGATTTATTTTTGAAGGATCGTTACAGCTTTTGGGATACGATCATTGCCTCGACGCATCGTCATTTTCGCAATCCTAGATATATCAGTGGCTTGACCGCAAAATAGCGCATGGATTTTATCGTTGGTGGATATGTCAGCCTTCTTGATATAAATAGTATTTATTCTATGCTGGTTGGCAATCGGGATGAATCGCGATGCGTATCCGACCGTTCGAAGCTGGCGGATCACCATCTTCGTGACCGCAAGGGCAATGCAGGGAGGATAGAGATTGACTGTTGGCAGAACGAGGGGAATGACGACCGCCGAAGGTCTCCCGATCGCCGAAAGCGGCAAGCGCAGCGTTCGCGAAGCGCTTCTCCAGCAGCTGATCGATAAAATCATCTCCGGCGAAATGGCCGAGGGATCGACTCTTCCCAATGAGGCCGAGCTGACGGACCGGTTCGGCGTCAGCCGCACGACACTGCGCGAAGCCATGCAACATCTTTCGGCACTGGGGATGATCCGCTCGCGCACGCGGGCCGGCACGACCATCCTGCCGCGGGAGAATTGGAACTATCTCGACCCGCTGGTGCTCGATGCCACCTTGAAATTCGGCACGGATGATCGCTTTTATACATCGCTGATCGATGCCCGCCTGCTCCTGGAGCCGGCCGCCGCCGCACAGGCAGCCTCCAATGCAACCGCACGGCAGCTGTTCCAGATTTCCAAGTCCTTTGAGGACATGGTCGAGGCCAATGCGCGCGACACCGAAGCCTGGAGCCGCGCGGATCTCGAATTTCACACCGCCATCATCAATGCCAGCGGCAATTGGGTCTACCGCCAGTTCGCCACCGCGATCCGGGCCGCATTGCTTGCCAGTTTCCGGCTGACCAACCGCGCCAGCCAGTCGCACGAGCAGGCAATCCTGAAACATCAGGAAGTCCTGGAAGCCATCCGGATGCGTCAGCCGGACGTGGCGCGCCACGCCATGGAAAAGCTGATCGGCGTTGCGCGCAGCGAGATTGCGGAGGCCCTGCGCAACCGTTCCTGATCGCGTGGAGCGAAAGTCATCCGCCGCCTTCATATACCCAGCATCACCGCTGCAGCGATCACTTCGGGTGATAGGCCGATCATCACGATTGTGAGCCGGGCCTGAATATGCGACCATCCGGCCGGGAGGATGGCTTGATGGTATCGACGCTGTCGCACATACGAGAGATCGAGCGCGTCGGCATGGGCGCCGTCAGCCCACGCGATACGCCGGTCATCCAGTCCTGGCTGCGCTGCCTCAACGATTACAAGCTGGATCCGACGATCGCGCAGGAAGCCTATATCGTTCCGGAGTTCAAGCTGCGCGAACATCGCGAGCAGGCCGAAGAGCTGATCCGCATCGGCCGTTCCGGCCTTGAAGCCCTGTTCACGCAGATCGCCGGGCAGAATTACGTGTTGCTTTTGTCGGATGGGCGCGGCGTCACCGTCGATTTCATGGGCGACCCGACCTTTGACAATCAGTTGCGCAAGGCAGGCCTCTATCTCGGCTCGGAATGGTCGGAGAACCGCGCCGGTACATGTGCGGTTGGCGCCTGTATCGTCTCCGGAGAGCCCGTCATCATTCATCAGGACGACCATTTCGATACCAGCCATATCGGGCTCACCTGCACGGCCGCCCCCGTCTACGATACACTGGGGGACTTGACCGCCGTGCTCGATATTTCGCAGTTGCGCTCGCCGACGGCGAAGGCCAGCCAGCAACTGGCGCTGCATCTGGTCGCCTCGACGGCGCGGCGCATCGAGCTTGCCAACCTGATGACCCGCACGCGCAATGACTGGGTTCTGCGCCTTGCCCGCTCGCCGGAATTCCTCGATGTCGATCCTGATGCGGCGATCGCGCTCGACGGTAGCGGCCGCATCACCGGCCTGACGCATGGCGGCTTCGGGGCGCTCGCCCGCTCCATGAACATGCGCGGCCTTGCAACACGCGATTTCCTCGGCCAGCCAATTTCGGAGATCTTCGATATCGATATCGACGATCTGCCGAGGTTCATGCGCGGCCGGCCGAATGGCGAACGGCTGCTGCGGGCGCGCAACGGGCTCGTCCTGTTTGCCAGCGCGATTGCCCCTGCCGTTAACATCCGCGCGCCGAAAGTGCCGGAGCCGCGCCTGCCGCGGGCGTTGCGGGACCTCAGCAATGGTGACGCCGCCATGGAACGGCTGCAGATCCGTGCCGCCAAGCTGGCAGCGCGCGACATCCCCATTCTCATCCAGGGCGAGACAGGCAGCGGCAAGGAATATCTGGCGCGGGCCATCCACGACAGCTGTGGCGGCAACGGCAATTTCGTCGCCGTCAACTGCGCGGCAATTCCCGAGCACCTGATCGAGTCGGAGCTGTTCGGCTATGCATCCGGCGCTTTCACCGGGGCCAGCCAGAAAGGCAAACGTGGCCTCATCGAAGAGGCGAGCGGCGGCACGCTGTTTCTCGACGAGATCGGCGACATGCCGCTTGGCCTGCAGAGCCGGCTGTTGCGCGTCCTGTCGGAAAACGAAATACAGGCAATTGGCGCCTTGAAGTCAAAGCCGGTCCGCCTTCGGGTCCTGTCGGCCTCCCACCGCGATCTCACCGATCTGGTCAAGGACGGCCGCTTCCGCCAGGACCTCTACTACCGCCTGAACGCAGCCACCGTATCCCTGCCGGCATTGCGCGAACGCGAGGATCTCGGCTGGCTGATCGACCAAATGCTTAGGCGCATCGAGAAGGAAAACGGCGCGTCCTACCGGATCGACACGGCAGCGCGGGCGGCCTTGCTTGCGCATGACTGGCCGGGAAACCTGCGCGAGCTCTCCAACGTGCTGCGCGTGGCAGCCGCGCTCTCGGAGGATGGCGTTCTCGATCTCGCTTGCCTGCCCGACCATCTCTTTGCCGGGGATGCGACGGTGGCGTCCGGCTTAGACGATGACCTGCGCCAGGCGCTGCGCGATTGCGGCGATAACGTCTCGGCGCTGGCACGAAAACTCGGTGTCAACCGCTCCACCATCCACCGGCGCCTCAACCGGCTGAACTGATGCAACGGCTGCAACACCTGTTGCGTCCGGCGCAACGCCTGTTGCGCTGGCCTGTTGCATCCTCTCGGATTTAGTCAGGGTGGAGTTATCATAACCATCTGAAATACCTTTAGAAACTCCTTGGAATCCGATCTGGCACGCCGCTTGCTGACCTTCCTGTTCAAGAACAACAGGAGGACATGCAATGAAGGCACTGCGCTTTCACGCCGCCAAGGATCTGCGTATCGAAGACGTGACCGATCCCCCCGAGCCCGGCCCGGGCGAGGTGCTCGTCGACAACAAATTCTGCGGCATCTGCGGAACGGATCTGCACGAATATGCCTATGGCCCCATCTTCGTGCCAAAGGAACCGCATCCGTTTACCGGGGCGCATGGGCCGCAAATTCTCGGCCATGAATTCGGCGGCATCGTCAAGGCTGTCGGCGAGGGCGTCGATCATGTGAAGCCCGGCGACCGGGTGTCCATCCAGCCGCTCATCATGCCCCGCCAGGGCGATTATTATGCCGATCGCGGCCTCTTTCATCTGAGTGCAAATCTGGCACTCGCGGGTCTCTCCTGGCATTCCGGAGGGATGGCGCAGGCTGCCCTTCTCAACGGCTACAATGTCCAGCCCATTCCCGATGCGCTCTCGGACCAGGAAGCAGCCCTCATCGAACCGACCGCCGTTGCGGTCTATGCCTGCGACCGTGGCGGGGTGACGGCCGGCAACAGCGTGCTTGTTACCGGTGCCGGACCGATCGGCATTCTGGTTGCCATGGCCGCACGGGCCGCCGGTGCGTCGCAGATCTTCCTGTCCGATCTCAACGACACGCGATTGTCGCTGGCGCGGGAAGCACTTGGCGAGATCCGCACGATCAATCCGAAGAGCGAGATAGTGGGAAATGTCATCCGCGCCGAGACCGAAGGCAATGCCGGTTGCGATGTCGCCATCGAATGTGTCGGCAACGAACATGCGCTGAAAAACTGCGCGGATGCCGTGCGCAAGCAAGGCGTCGTCGTCCAGACCGGGCTTCATCCTGGCGAGAACCCGCTGAACTGGTTCGATGTCACCTTCAAGGACATCGATATCCGTGGCTCCTGGGCCTATCCCACCCACTACTGGCCCCGCGTGGCGCGGCTGATCGCCAGCGGCCAGATCCCGGCAAGCCGGATCGTCACCAAATATGTCTCGCTGAGCGAGGCGGTCACGGAAGGTTTCGACCAGTTGCTCGATCCCGCCGGCAAACACCTGAAAATCCTGATCGACCTGTCGCGATAGGCCGATCCATCCTTCGGGATGGTTGAGGAGCCGTCCCGTTTTTAAATTCAGCAGGAGGAGATACAAGAATGCTCGACAAGACCCCCACCACCCGCCTTCAGGCGCTTCTCGACACCTTCGGGACAGCGTTGGAATCCGGGCGGATCGACGACGCCGTCAGCCTGTTTGCAGAAGACTGCTACTGGCGCGATCTCGTCGCCTTCACCTGGAATTTGAAAACTGTCGAAGGCCGCGACCAGGTGCGCGACATGCTGCAGGCGCAGCTTGCAACGGCCAAACCTTCGAACTGGCGCGTCGCCGCTGGCGAGCAGGCCACGGAAGCCGACGGCGTGCTCGAAAGCTGGATCACGTTTGAAACGGCAACCGGACGCGGCTATGGCCTCGTGCGCTTCAAGAACGGCCAGATCTGGACGCTGCTGACGGCGCTGTCCGAGCTGAAGGGCCATGAGGAAAAATCCGGCTTTACCCGGCCGCTTGGGGCAAAGCATGGCAAGGAGCTCGGCGCCAAGACCTGGAAGGAGGAGCGCGAAGAGGAAGCCAGCACGCTCGGCTACGAAAAGCAGCCCTATACCGTCATCATCGGCGGCGGCCAGGGCGGCATCGCGCTCGGTGCGCGGCTGCGCCAGCTCGGCGTGCCGACGATCATTCTGGAAAAGAACGATCGTGCTGGAGACAGCTGGCGCAAGCGCTACAAGTCACTCTGCCTGCATGACCCCGTCTGGTACGACCACCTGCCCTATATCGATTTCCCGAAGAACTGGCCGGTCTTTGCGCCGAAAGACAAGATCGGCGACTGGCTGGAATTCTACACCAAGGTCATGGAGCTGAACTACTGGACCCGCTCCACCGCCAAATCGGCAAAATGGGATGAAGCGGCGAAGGAATGGACGATCGTCGTCGATCGCGATGGCGAGGAGGTCGTGCTCCGGCCCAAGCAGCTGGTATTTGCAACGGGCATGTCCGGCAAGGCGAATATTCCCGACTTTAACGGCCGGGACCGCTTTCTGGGCGAGCAGCATCATTCCTCACAACATCCGGGACCAGATGGCTACACAGGCAAAAAAGTCGTTGTCATCGGCTCAAACAATTCGGCCCATGACATCTGCGCCGCCCTCTACGAGGCAGGCGTCGATGTCACCATGATCCAGCGCTCGACGACCCATATCGTCAAGTCCGACACGCTGATGGATATCGGCCTGGGCTCGCTCTATTCCGAACAGGCGCTGGCAAACGGCGTAACGACAGCCAAGGCCGATCTGATCTTTGCTTCGCTACCCTACCGGATCATGCACGAATTCCAGATCCCGCTCTATGACAAGATGCGCGAGCGCGATGCGGACTTCTATGCAGCTCTGGAAAAGGCAGGCTTCCAGCTGGACTGGGGTACGGACGGCTCCGGTCTCTTCATGAAATATCTGCGCCGCGGCTCCGGCTATTATATCGACATCGGCGCCTCGCAGCTCATTATCGACGGCAAGGTCAAGCTTGCGGCCGGCCAGGTGGAGGAGATCACGGAGAATTCCATCAAGCTTTCGGATGGCACGGAAATTCCTGCCGATGTCATCGTCTATGCCACCGGCTACGGGTCGATGAATGGCTGGGTGGCCGATCTGATCGATCAGGAGACCGCAGACAAAGTGGGCAAGGTCTGGGGCCTCGGTTCGGACACGCCAAAAGATCCGGGACCCTGGGAGGGCGAGCAGCGCAACATGTGGAAACCGACGCAGCAGGAGGCATTGTGGTTCCATGGTGGAAACCTGCACCAGTCGCGCCACTATTCGCAATATCTGGCACTGCAGCTGAAGGCACGGATGGAAGGGCTGCCCGTCCCGGTCTACGCGCTTCAGCCTGTCCACCACAAGCGCTGAGCGTAAAGGGTTCAAGCCGCCTTGTTGGCCCGAAATGCAAGGCGGAGGCAGTGGGGAGCGGCGCAGTTCGCTCCTCACTGCTGCCTTTGTGCACGCTGTGACACAGGCGGCTTTGGGCTCTCCGGTTCTCCAAGCGGCCGCTGATGTGAAGACAACCTGAACTCTGTCGTGACAAGGCAATTGCCGCCGGCGCTGCATTGCACCATATAGGGGCGAGCAATTCACAGCGCCCTGAGGCGCCGGAGCACTTTATGACAGCGCCCATCGCCGCCGAGCCTTCCCAGAAGCCCGATACCCGCAAGTTTCTCGTCCTTCTTCTGGGCTCGATCGGCGTCGTCTACGGCGATATTGGCACGAGCCCTCTCTACGCGTTTCGCGAGGCGCTTCGTCCTTTTTCCCACGATGGCGTGAGCGAACAGGAAGTCGTCGGCCTGATCTCGCTGATGGTCTGGACACTGACGATCATCGTCACCTTCAAATATGTCCTGTTCCTGCTTCGAGCGGACAATGACGGCGAAGGCGGCACGCTGTCGCTATTGGCTTTGTTGATGAAGAAGACCGGCAGCTACATGCCTGTACTGTTCTTTGCCGGCATCATCGGCGCCGCACTCTTCATCGGTGACGCCATGATCACGCCCGCCCTTTCGGTCATGTCGGCGCTTGAGGGACTGAAACTGGTGACACCAGCCCTCTCCGGCTACGTCCTGCCGATGTCGGCAGCGATCATGGCCGGGCTGTTCCTGGTCCAGTCGAAGGGAACGGCAGCCGTATCGAATTTTTTCGGCCCGATCACGGTGGTCTGGTTTCTCGTCATGGCCTGGGGCGGCTTGCTTCATATCGGCGATGATGCGACGATCCTGCAGGCGCTCAATCCGGTCAATGCGGTCTGGTTCATCACCCATGCAGGTTTTGTCGGCCTCATCGTGCTCGGCGCCGTGTTTTTGACTGTGACGGGCGCCGAGGCGCTCTATGCCGATCTCGGCCATTTCGGCCGCAAGCCGATCCAGACTGCATGGTTCATCCTGGTCTTTCCAGCACTCGCGCTCAACTATCTTGGACAGGGCGCATTCGTCCTTGCCAACCCGGCGGCCGCCGATAATCCGTTCTATCTGATGTATCCCGAATGGGCGCTGCTGCCCGTTGTCATCCTGGCGACCATGGCCACCATCATTGCCAGCCAGGCTGTCATCACCGGAGCCTTTTCCCTTGCTCGCCAGGCGGTTCACCTCGGCTTCCTGCCGCGCCTGCAGATCACCTTTACCTCCGAGACGAATACGGGCCAGATCTACGTTCCGGCCGTGAACATGCTGCTGTTTGTCGGCGTTATCGTTTTGATCTTCGCCTTCGGCGATTCCGAATCGCTGGCGACTGCCTATGGTATCTCCGTCACCGGCGCGATGGTGGTGACGACCCTGATGTCCTTCCAGTTCCTGCGTTCCGTCTGGGGCTGGTCTGCGCTTTCCGCCGCAGCCATCCTCGTGCCGCTTCTCCTGCTTGAAACGATCTTCCTTGGCGCGAACCTTCTGAAGATTCATGATGGCGGCTGGGTTCCCGTGGCGCTTGCGCTCGGGATCATGGTTGTCATGTGGACCTGGACCAAGGGCTCGCGCCTGCTGCGCGAAAAGACCGCCCATCACGATATCCCGCTGGAAAAATTCATCCAGTCGATAACAACGTCGAAACATGCTCCGGCTACGGTTCCAGGAACCGCCGTTTTCCTCACCAGCGTTGGCGACAAGACACCGGCAGTCCTTCTGCACAACATCAAGCACAACCACGTCCTGCATGAAAAGAACGTCATCCTGACAGTCCGGACCTCCGAAAAGCCCTATGTCTCAGACGATGAACGCGCGGTCATAACCCCCATCAACGACAGGTTTGCACGGCTGGAACTCTGTTTCGGGTTCATGGACGAGCCGAATGTCTCCAAGGCGCTCGCCGTTTGCAAGAAGAAGGCGGGCTTCAAGTTCGAGATCATGCAGACCTCGTTCTATCTCGGCCGGCGCACGCTGATTGGCGACCCGAATTCCGGCCTGCCCCGCTGGCAGGACAGTCTCTACATCTCGCTCGCCGGGCTCGGGATCGATCCGTCAGCCTATTTCAAGCTTCCGGCAAACCGTGTCGTCGAGATCGGCGAGCAGGTGACGATTTAGCGGATATCACCTCTGATCGATACAGCGCCTCAGCAATTGTGTTCCGAGCTCAATCTCGTCTTCGTTTGACGCGGCAAAACCGATGAGAAGGGCCTTTCGGGGCGATGACCGGTTGGCATAGTAGTAAGACAGCTGTTCGACGCCGAGATTATGCTCCCGGCATCGGATCAGCACCGCGTCCTCGTCGATCGACTGATCCCTGTAGTAGCAAAGAATATAGAACCCAGCTGTAAAATCGGGCGGTTCGAAAATATCGGCGAAAGCGGTACGGATGATCTGCAAGAGCCGGGTCTGACGTTTCGCGTAAATCCGGCGCATGCGATGAAGATGACGGCTATAGTGCCCATCTTCGATGAGGCGGGCAACGATCTGCTCGGTAAACTGCGGCAATGCCCGGTAACGGACCTGGATCAAACGGCGGCATTTGGCGGCAAGCGCCCTTGGCATGATCATGTAGCCGACCCGCAAGGATTGCAGCAAGGACATGCTGAAGGCACCGACATAAATGACCTGGCCGGCCTGATCCAGAGCCTTCAGCGGTGGGATGGGCCCACCTTGATAGCGGAACTCGCTGCCCAGATCGTCCTCGATGATCAACGTGCCACGGTCGGCAGCCCAATGCAGCATTTCCAGCTTCCGTTTCATCGGCATGGCAATCGTCATCGGCTGCTGCTTTGCGGCCGTCACAAAGGCCAGCTTGACGTCGCGGCGATCGATCGTCTGCGGATTAGGACCGGAGGCGTCGACATGCATCGGCTCGATCCGGCAGCCATAGGACTGGAAAATCGATCGGATCGCCGCCATGCCCGGCTCCTCGAAGGCGATCGTATCTCCCGGATCAAGGAGCAGCTCGGCAAGAAGATTGACGGCGTGATGGGCACCGAGCGTGGTCACCACGTCCTCGGGATCGCACCGGATGCCGCGGCTGATGGCAATATGTTGGGCGATCTGCTGTTCCAGCAGCGACGGCGTGAGGATTTCCCGATAATTGACGATACGAAAATCGCACTTGGTAAAAACCTCCTTCGTCAGTTTTGACCATATTTGCACGGGAAACAGCCGGTGATCGGGCGTTGCCATGTGAAGATATTGCGATCCGTCATTGAGGGTGAGCGAGCTGCGCCATGACAGCGTCTTTGCGCGGCGCGAAATCAACGCGTCGAACTGGTCAGTGACCGGCTCGTCCCGCTGGATGGCCACACTGGACGTGATGGGGCTGCGCTTGGGGACGGTTTCGACATAGGTGCCGCTGCCCCGCGCGGAATTCAGATATCCTTCCGCGATCAGCTGATCGAGCGCCGTCACGGCAGTGAAACGGGAAATTCCCAGGCTCTCCGATAAAACGCGGGACGAGGGTATGCGGGTGCCGCCCGGAATGGCCCCGGACAGGATCATCTGCCGCAGCCCATCATAAAGTTGCAGGTAGAGCGGCAGCGCACTCTTTGCATCGAGTATCAGCCCGTCCAAACTGGACCCGTCGATCACGCGCGCGATAAGTCATCTCCATCGGGTGTTTCAAGGCCATGACAAGTGGACTGGTCGTTTTTCCGTTTTCTGGATATGTATCCAGCATTCTTTCCGGTCAATATCCACACACGATTTTCAAAAGGGCATCGCTGAACGGGCCGTGGCCCGGCAGATTTTGTCCGCAACGGGGGACTATCGATGGATGAATTGACCTACCTTTCAAACCTCGTTGCAAAGAGCCGGCTGTCGCGCCGGGATTTTCTCGGGCGCAGTGCCGCCTTGGGCGTGAGTGTTGCGATGGCCGGGTCCCTCTTGTCCACGGCTGTGCGCGCCGAAGGACCTGTACGCGGAGGCACGTTCAAGGTCGGCATGCAGGGCGGCGCATCGACCGACAGTCTCGATCCGGGTCTCGCCACCAACCAGGTCTCCGCGATGGTCAACCATCTCTGGGGCGAAACGCTGGTCTGGCTGGCGCCGGACGGTTCGCCCATTCCAGTGCTGGCCGAAGAATGGGTTGCCGCCCCCGACGCCAAGACATGGACCTTCAAGATTCGCAAGGGCGTGCAGTTCCACGACGGCAGGACATTGACCCCGCAAGACGTCGCCGCGACGATCGAACGGCATACGGATGCAAAGTCGAAATCCGGCGCGCTCGGCATCCTCAAGGACATCGACACCATCAAGGTGGATGGCGATACGGTTGTCTTTACGCTCAAGGAAAGCAATGCCGACATGCCGTTCCTGATGACCGATTATCATCTGGTCATTCAGCCAGATGGCGGAGCCGGCGCACCGGAAGCGGCGATTGGCACGGGGCCCTACAAGCTTGCCAGCAGCGAAGCTGGAGTGCGCTACAACGCGACCCGTTTCGAAAATTACTGGGAAACCGGCAAGGTCGGCTTTGCAGAACAGGTGGAAATCGTCGTTATCAACGACGCTACCGCACGCATCGCGGCCCTTCAGAGCGGCCAGGTTCACATGATCAACCGCATCGAGCCAAAGACCGTCCCCCTGCTCAAGAACATGCGCAAGGTCACCATCAAGAACGTTGCAGGCCGCGGCTTCTATCCCTTCAACATGTTCTGCGACACCGCCCCTTTCGACAACAAGGACCTGCGTCTCGCCCTGAAATTCGCGATGGATCGCGAAACGATGCTCAAGCGCATTCTCTTTGGCTATGGCTCGATCGGCAACGATACGCCGATCAACAAGACCTATCCGCTTTTCGAAGACATCGAACAGCGCAACTACGACCCCGACAAGGCCGCCTTCCACTTCAAGAAATCCGGCCACACAGGCAGCATTCTGCTGCGCACGTCCGAGGTTGCCTTCCCCGGTGCCGTGGATGCAGCCGTCCTCTACCAGGAAAGCGCCAAGAAAGGCGGCATCGACATCGAGGTCAAACGCGAGCCGGGTGACGGATATTGGTCGAACGTCTGGAATACCCAGCCCTTTGCGACCTCCTATTGGGGCGGGCGGCCGACCCAGGATCAGATGTATTCGACAGGCTACCTCTCGACAGCCGACTGGAACGATACCCGTTTCAAGAATGTGAGCTTCGACACGATGTTGATCACAGCGCGCGGAGAACTGGACGAGGCCAAGCGGCGGGGAATGTACCAGGACATGGCGGTCATGATGCGGGACGAAGGCGGATTGATCGTGCCGATGTTCAACGACTTCATCGACGGCATCAGCGAAAACGTCGCGGGCTGGGTGGACAATCCGGCCGGGGAACTGATGAATGGAGACGCGCCGCTGCGCTGCTGGCTCAACGCCTGAAACATTGTCAGCAACACGACCCGCCGCGCCGCCTTTGAGAAAGTGCGGCGTATCCGGCCAGCACAGGTAACCGGACAACACCATGCCTCTTCGCAACAAACTTCTGCTTATCATTCTCGACGGCCAGCCCTGGCGCACCGCGCGGCGGCTCATGGGCAATCTCGAGGGTTGGGTCCAGGCCGGCGAGGCGCAGGTGTGGAAGATGCGCTCCGTGCTGCCATCCACCTCGGCATCCTGCTATGCCTCGATCCATACCGGCGTGCCGCCCCAGGTCCACGGCGTCCTGTCCAACGAGACGCTGTTTCGCGTCGAGCAGCCCGACATCTTCTCCGAAGTTTCAAAAGTCGGCGGCAAGACCGGCGCCGTGACGCATTCCTTCTGGTCGACCTTCTTTCAACGTGCGCCCTTCGACATGGTGCGCGACATCGAATATGATGAAGCGGAAGGACCCATCCATCATGGCCGGTTTCACACGATGGCGGGCTATAATCATCAAAACCAGATGACCCCCAGCGATCTCGATCTGTTCGCAACGCTCACCATGCTGACCGAGCGCCATGCCATCGACTACGGTATCTTGCATACCTGCACCCTCGACAGCATGGGTCACCGCTATGGCCATGATTGCACGCAGATGGACGCGGCCTGCTTCACAATCGACGCGCAACTGGCAGCCTTCCTGCCGCGCTGGCGCAAGAATGGCTACGAGGTCATCGTCACGGCCGATCATGGCCAGACCGACCGCGGACATCACGGCGGCCATGACGATGAGATGCAGGACTTTGCCTTCTACTGGTTCGGAAGCGGCGAAGGCCCCCCTGCCGAAACCCTGCTCGACCAGCTCGATCTCGCACCCACCGTCCTGTCCAGGCTTGGCGTCCCGATCCCGGCGAGCATGAAGGGCAAGCCATTCCTGTTTTGACGGCGGGAACCTGCACGAGCCATTGACTGGAACAAGCAGTGCCGGGCCGCCGGATGTTGACGTGCCGGTCAGAGTCGGCACATTGCCTGGTTTCGTCCAGCAATCACAGCAGTCAATGGCGGCCCTCATCTTATGGCAACGGATTTCACCGGTATTTCGATCTTCATTGCGGTTGCTGAAGCCGGCAGCTTTCGCCTGGCGTCCGAACGGCTCGGCGTCACGCGGTCGGCGGTGAGCCAGTCTATCCGCCGGATCGAAGACCGGCTTGGCGTTGCGCTGATCCAGAGAACCACCCGCAGCCTCATCCTGACCGAGGCAGGCCGCAAACTCTACGATCGTGTTGCGCCGGCGATGAGCGATGTCGGCCAGGCGATCGAGGATGCCGGGGGCGAGGCACGGCCATCGGGAACGTTGCGGCTGGCGGTCTCGTCCATTGCCGAGCGCTTCCTGGATGGATCGCTGTTTACAGAGTTTGTGTCCGCCTGTCCGGATGTCACGCTGGATGTGACCATCACCGACGAAACGATCGATATCGTCTTTGAAGGTTTCGACGCGGGCGTGCGATTGGGAGAGGTGCTGGAACAGGATATGGTGGCATTGCCGGTGTCAGGCGAGCAGCGGCAGATCGCCGTCGCCAGCCCGGGCTACCTCAAACTCAATCCAGCGCCCACGCATCCGCGCGACCTGGTCGGACATCGCTGTATTGGCTGGCGTCCGTCCCGCGACGTCGCGCCCTACCGATGGGAGTTTACCGAACAGGGACGCGACTTCGCCGTCGCCGTTCAGCCTGCCGTTACGACGAACGAAATGCGGGTCATGGTCAACACTGCTCTCTGCGGCGGTGGAATTACCTGCGGAATGGAAGAGCTGTTCCAACCCTATATCGTCAGCGGCGAACTGGTGGCTGTGCTGCAGGACTATTGCCAGCCCTTTGCCGGCTTCTATCTCTTCTACCCCAGCCGACGGAACGTTCCGCCCAAACTGCGGGCGTTCTTGGATCATGTCAGACGCTGGCGTCAAACGGCGCTGCGATAGATCACCAGGCAGCATTGGTGACTTAATCTAACCAACCCATTCAGAAATGGTTAGCTGCCGCACCAGATGCAGATCGGCTAGGTTCTTGTTCAGGAAACACGGCGGCAATCCGCCGGCAGAACAAGGATTGAAAAGATGGAGTATAAGCAACTCGGCAATACGGGCCTGCTCGTATCCCGCCTATGCCTGGGAACGATGACATTCAGCGATGGCGGCGGCATTTATGCCCATATTGGCAATGTCGGTCAGGCGGGCGCCGACGAACTGGTGAACGCTGCCATCAACGCCGGCATCAATTTCTTCGATACCGCCGACATCTACTCCGACGGCCAGAGCGAGCAGACCCTCGGGCAGTCGTTCCGCAACCTTGACCTTGCCCGTGGCGACGTGGTGCTCGCGACCAAGGGATATATGCGAACCGGACCTGGCCGCAACTCCATCGGTGCCTCACGCAAACACATCGTGGAGGCTGTCGAAGCGAGCCTGAAAAGGCTTGGTACCGACTATATCGATCTCTACCAAATCCATCAGAGCGACAGCATCACGCCGATCGAGGAAACGCTGCGCGCACTTGATGACCTCGTTCGTCACGGCAAGGTGCGTTATACCGGATGCTCCAACTGGCCGGTCTGGAAAATTGCGACGGCGTTCGGCGCGTCCGAGCGTTTGCACCTTGCGCGTTTCGAAACCGTCCAGGCCTATTATTCGCTGGCCGGCCGCGACGTCGAACGGGAGATGATCCCGCTTCTTGATCATCAGCGCGGCGGCCTGCTGGTCTGGAGCCCTTTGGCCGGCGGCTTGCTGTCGGGCAAGTATGACCGGAATAACCAGACGCCGCAGGGTGCCCGGCGCTCGGGCTTCGATTTCCCGATCGTGGACAAGGAACGCGCCTGGAATATCATCGACGCGCTGCGGCCGGTCGCGCAGGCCCATGAGACCAGCATAGCACGGGTGGCTTTAGCCTGGTTGCTGTCACGCCAGGCGGTGACCTCGGTCATCGTCGGAGCAAAACGGCTCGACCAGCTTGAGGACAATCTGGCTGCAGCAGATCTGAAGCTCAGCGACGACGACCTGGCTAAACTCGATGCGGTGAGCCAACTGCCGCCCGAATATCCCGGCTGGATGGTGGACACGCAAGGTGCCGACCGGCTTGGTCCACTCGATCTGTGGAAGAACGCAAGGACCGCGGCATCACCGCAGTCGTGATCCGTCGCCCCCCATTGGCTCGCTCTCCGCGCTGAACAACCCTTTTCAACCCGGTTCATGCACCGGCAGCCTTTTCCCTCTCCAACATCCCAACAAAGGACTGAGACAATGACCCCCATGTCCCGGATATATTTCCCGCTTGCTGCAAGCCGCAACGTGGTCGCGGCAAGCCGCAACGTGATGGCCACATTGGTGTTCCTGGCCATCACCGGATCGGCACATGCCGAAGGCACCGTGGCGGCTGTCCGGCCGGAAATCCAGGGCACCGGCCTTGAGACGCAGAACAAGGCGATCGTTCGTTCGGCTTTTGAAACCTGGCGGACAGGCGGCAACATCTTTGCAGAGCTTCTCTCGCCCGACGTCGTCTGGACGATCCATGGCTCCGGCCCGGTCGCGGGCACCTACCGGGGTCTGAAGGATTTCACCGAACGCGGCTCCAGCCCCCTGACCAGCCGTCTCAGCACCCCTATCTTGCCAGAGGTCCACGCTGTCGTTGCCGATGGAGACACGGTCATCATCCGCTTTGACGGCTCGGCAACGACAACCTCGGGCGCGCCTTACCGCAACCAGTTCGTCTGGATCTTCAAGATGAAGGACGGTTCCGTCACCGAGGCCGAGGCCTTTCTGGATCTGGCCGCCTACCAGCGCGTGGTCGATAACAATGAGCCCCGCGCCCGATAGGCACCCGCGACCCCTCCGGCATAGCGCGGCCACCCCGCCCTATGCCGGAGCCAGCCACACGCTCACAAAACCCACCCCACAACGGGGCAGCCAATCATCCTGGGAGACCAGCCATGCGGCATGTGTTTGCTTTCCTGATAACCGCCACTCTTTTTGCTCAAACCGCTCAAGCTGAGGACACCACCATGCAACCGCACCATCCCTATACCGGCCTCTGGGTGACCGACGATGGTCACGTCCGCCACGAACTCCTGCCATCGGGACGCTATGTCGAGGCACGCGGCACACGCGAACGCGCCTATGAGGGCCGCTATGAAGTCTCCGGCCAGCATATCGAATACTGGGACGACACCGGCTTCACCGCCGATGGCGACTTCGTGGATGCAGATACCCTGCATCACGGCGGCATGGTCTTGCGGCGGAGGTAGGCTTGGTTCTCCATCCTTGTTGATGACTGCTATTGGCTTCGATCGTCTGCCACTTGATTTTGAATGAGGCTTGCAGTGTGCATCAAAAGCCTTCGGCGATTGATGATATCCGCTTCGCCCGTGTTCGGACTTTGCAACGGGATTTCGTGCCGAGAGGTCAAAAATAAAATATGAGCATCGCAGACAAGTTTAATTCCTCGTGTTATAGGCAGCCGCTCGCATGATTTAGGCTTGGCGGACATGAACGGGATGATGCGCATAGAAGGCAGCGAAGAAAACCGGTGGCGTGCGGGCGGGACCTCTGCTGCAGATGGTCTTGGCCTATGATCGATGTCGATGCACGGCACGAAGTCTACATCGCCAACCGCAAGGCGTTGATTGCCTATGCCACGCGGATTCTTGGCTCGCGGGAAGTGGCTGAAGACATCGTGCAGGATGCCTTCCTGCGGTTCTCACCGGCCAATGCAAATACCGGCACATCGGCGCAGACACTTGCCTATCTCTATAAGATCGTGCGCAACCTTTCCTTCGATTTTCTGAAGCGCCAGAAAGTCGAGATGCGGGAAAAGCAGAACGAACCACCCTTCTGGTCGATCCCGAACGAATTGCCGACGCCGGAAGATTTTGTTGTCGTGACGGATGAGGTGCGGCAGATATCTCGGATTCTGGATGATCTTCCTGCCGATGTGCGCACAGCGCTTGAGATGCACCGGTTCGGCGGATACAATCTGGAAGAGATTGCGGCCCATCTGGGGATCTCGGTTGCGACCGCCCATCGTCATGTCCGCACAGCCATGGTGCGGGTGGCGACGATGCTGGTTGCAAATGCGTCGTGAAATACTGTCATCCGTATGAAAAAAATTCTATCGCAGTTCGTCTTTATCCAGGAGAGGATGGTTCGGCGAGACATGTCCGACGTGACATCAGCCGATCGCTGCAGGTACGATTTTGACTGAGATTAACACCATACCGCCCGCGATCCTGGAAGAAGCCATGGACTGGTTTCTCACCCTGAAGGCGCGTCCGGACTGTCGGCAGACGGAAGAAGAGTTTCAGGCGTGGCGATCCCGCTCGCTTGTGCATGCGCGCGCCTGGGAACAGGCGCTGAAAACCTGGAAATTGCTGGGCGAAGTGCCGCCGGTCTACGAGCATCTCTGGCGGCCTGCCCCGTCCCCTGCGGCCACCCCACGACCGCAACGCCGCCGCTGGAAGCGGTGGACGGCCGGGATCGGCGTGGCGCTTGCCGCCAGCACTTTCCTCTTGCTTGCCGGACCGTCGCTTCTGATCCGCTGGCAGGCGGATCATGTCACCAGCACGGCCGAAACCCGAACCCTCACGCTGGAGGATGGAACCGTCATCGAGATGGGCGCAGACAGTGCGCTTGCCACCGAGATCACGCCGTCCGCCCGCCGGGTCACGCTCCTTTCCGGCGAGGCGTTCTTCGACGTCGCGCATGACGCCTCGCGTCCGTTCACGGTCAATGCCGGTGGCGTCGCGGTTGCGGTTCTCGGCACGGCGTTCGACGTCCAGCTGTCGGATAACGCAACGACGGTGGAACTTGCGCGCGGGACTGTTGCCATTTCCTATGACGGTCCGGACCACAAGCAAAATTTCGAACTTGCGCCCGGGCAGATGGCGGCAGTCGATCATAAAACCGGGGCGGTGATGCGCGATGCGATTGCGCCGGAGGATATCGCCGCCTGGAGAAGCGGGCGGATGTTTGTCAATGACATCACCGTCGGCGCTGCTACCGAGCGGTTGCAGCGTTACCATCCGGCCTGGATCAGCATACCCGACCCGGCGCTTGCCTCCCGCCGCGTGACCGGTCTCTACGATCTGAAGAACCCGGACGCAGCCCTTGAGGCGATCGTCAAACCGTTTGGCGGCAGGGTTCGCGAGGTGACACCCTACGGCCGTGTGCTCAGCCGATTTTAAGCTGACAAAAACAATCAAGAAAAATTCCGATTGGATGAAAAAAAATCGGAAGCCGGTCGTCTTTGGTTTGAAGCGCATGCCTGGGACGTTGCGCGGGAAACCGAGACTGAGTTAAATGCGTTCGCAGACAGGCCGCAACGGCAACAGATTTTTGACAGCAAGGCATAGCCGCGCCCACGGCCTGCGCCTGCTTGCCACGTCGGCGGTCATCGCACTGACGCCGCTTGACCCGGCATCGCTCTCTCCCGCCTCGGCGCAGGACAAGACGTCCCGGCTGAACGGCACCCAAAGTTTCAACATCCCCTCCCAGCCGCTTCCCGGGGCATTAAATGCCTTCGGGCGGCAATCGGGCCTTCAGGTGACGCTTGCCGCCGCCACGTCGCGCGGCGTTCGGTCAAACGCGGTCAGCGGCACGCTAGAGCCGCAGCAGGCGCTGGCACAGCTTTTGTCCGGCACTGGCATTTCCTACCAGATCACCGGCGGCACGGCCGTGATCGGCCAGGCCGCGTCCTCCGGCGATGGAACGGCAGCGGCGAGGGCGGCTGGCGCGACCGCGCTTGAACCGATCTCCGTCTTCGGCGAGAGCGGCACTCTTGGCGCCGGTGAAATCCAGATCTCTGCAAAGGATCTGGAGCGGACGAACCCGGCCAGCATTGCCGATGTCTTTTCCGGCGAGCCGGGTATTTCGGTCGGCAGTTCGCTGCCGATGTCGCAGAAGGTTTATGTCC